>JAHQVJ010000056.1 GCA_019634415.1 Myxococcales bacterium | reverse complement strand
TCGACACCCCCATCGGGCGCATCGCCAGTGTGATCTGCTACGACGCAGACTTTCCGTCACTGGTGGCGCAGGCCAGCGAGCAGGACGTGGATCTGCTCGTGGTTCCTGCCGGTGACTGGAGCGCCATCGCCCAGATGCACGCCGACATGGCGCGCATACGGGCCATCGAGCAGGGCGTGTCGGTGCTGCGCCCGGCAGGTGCTGGACTCACCACGGTGGTGGATCCCTACGGCCGGGTGCTGGCGAGCCACCGCTTCGAGCCGGAGCGTCCCCTGGCCTCCATCGCAGCCTCGGTGCCCGTGCATGGGGTGCGCACCCTCTACGGACGGCTGGGCGACGCGTTCGCCTGGCTGTCCGTCCTGGGGCTGGGTATGGCCACGGCCCTCGCCGTCGCCCGCAGAGTGCGCGACAGCTGATCCAACAGAGCGGCCGAAGAAGTCGATGGGTCATTGTGGAAATTGAACAACGCCCAGGCTGATAGCCTCTCGCCTCGCCAGGGGGAACCGATGGGGTTGGAGTCGCTCACACTCATGGTGCTGGCATGGGGAGCGTGCACGCCCCCCACGACTCCCCCGCCGGTGGAGGAGACGCCTCTGCCCTCCACCTCGACCTCCGACACGGAGGAGACACCGACCACTCCGACGGAGTCCACCGCGATGACGGCCGATACGGGCATCGCGTGGACGGGCAAGGGAGGCACCGTCACCGTGCACTTGGCCAGTCTGATTCCGGACCAGCGGATCATCCTGTCCGATGTGGATGGCACCTTCGCGGGCTCGCGAATGGTGGACGCGAGCGGCGTGACCGTGCTCGGGAACGTGCCCATCGGAGGCTACGTCACAGCCTATCTTCCAGGCACCTTGCACACCATTGGAGGCGTGCAAGATGGGGACGAGCTGTGGCTCGACTCCAGTGCGTTGTCCTCTGCAAAGCAGGGGGAGGTCCTCCTCGAGGTGGAAGACCACGGCCAGTCCTACGGGCCAGAGGCCCACGGCCGGCTCGGCCACTCCGTCGCCATTCGCGGCGACGTTCCCTTCGAGAGCACTCACAACGTGAGCAACTACGTTCGGGCCATCGATGGAGGACTCAATGTGTTGATGTGGGCGGGGAGCAACACCTCGCTCGTCCATGCAAGTGACATCGAGCTGACGGGGAAGCCGCCGAAGGGGTGGGCAGAGGTGACGCTCGATGCCTGGAACCATGATCCTGGGCAGATCGCCGCAACCTACGCGGTGAGCGATGCCGAGGGCTACCACGCCGTTCGCGTGATGGGCATTCGTGGCCAGACCAAGTACGGCGCCTCCGTCAACTGGGGCGTGTTCAGTGGACCGGGCGAGCTTCAGGCCACGGAGCCCGTGGACCGCACGTTCCACGAGCGCTGGTTGGCGGAGCTCGAGCAACGCCGCGAGGTGTCGGGCCAACAGCTCTCCACCTGCCGCATCACCGCGTCGGACGACGTTCCGAAGAACGGCGAGTCTGTCGTGGTGGCCTTCACGGAAGCGGATCATCCGTCTGGACTGTCCGCCCTCGTGCACGACTTGCCTGCACGACAGGTGGAGCCTCTGTGGCTGGACACCAAGCCATCCTGCGACGGAATCCCCTACGAGACGGCCTATCTGAAGCTGCATGCCGGGAGCTGGCCCGATTCGTGGCAGGAGTGGACGATGTACGCTCCCATGGGAGCCCAGGTGCGCATGCCACAGCTGGGGCCCGCGTTGACCAAGCAGCTCGAAACGGACGTGGTGTCCATGACGTTTCGTGCCTTCGCGCTCCAGGCTGGAGGCTTCGACGAGATGAGGCACAGCACCGTGCTGTTCTCCACGCAAGAGGACCGGTACAAGTCCCTCGACATCGTGGGGAGCACGGCCTGCGTGGTCTCTGCCTCTCAGTACTTCGACTGACCGAGGGAGCTCGAGGCGTCGACCTCGGATTCGTGCGTGCCTGCTACATTGGAGCGGTGAGCGAGCGCAGGAACGAGTCGAGTGCGGCGCGATCCTCGTCACTCCGTGCGCGCCAGCTCGCGACCACGGAGGCGGCCTCTCCGCCGTGTAGCTCGATGGCGGTCGTCAACGTGTCGGCACGCCCGTCATGAAGGTACGGCGCGGAGTCGCGCACCCCCCACAGCGGAGGTGTGCGCCACTCCTGCGCCACGGCAACGAGCTCGGACGGTGCGCTCTCGGCGTAGCCGAAGCCGGCGTCGGACAGGGCCTCGCCCATGTCGTGAAGCAACAGGTCGCTGAACACACGCTCGGCGGGTCCGACCGATTCCACATGGCAGGCGATACACCCCACCTCGGTGAAGACGGCCTCCCCCCTCCGCGCGAGCGGTTGATCCGCGACCTCCCGGGGCTCCGGCAGCTCGGCCACGTACTGCGTCAAGGCCGTCAGCTCCTCGGCACGCAGATCCGCTGCGGGCTCCGGCTCCCCAGGGCGCTCCACGACGATGTCGAGCTCGACCTTGCACGCCTGGGCCACGAAGTCCTCGAGCGAGGCGATGTGGCCCTTCCACGCGAAGCGGCCGACCCGACCGTCCTCGGTCTCCGAGACGCGCCCAGAGATCGCGGGGTGCGCCGCATGTTCGCGTGCAGCCAGCGCTCTTAGCGCCGTCTCAGGCACCGCATCGACGAGCCCCGCGCCAAACAGCGCCGGCGGATTGCGCGGGGAGCCCATCGTGGAGCCATCCCATGGACGCCCGATCGAGAGAACACCCTGGGGCACCATCGTCGCCTGCATTCCACCAAAGACGTTCGCCAGGTCTCCCACCGTCCCGACGTTGCGCGACCGACCACCCGCACCGCCAGCGCCACCCAGGGAGTGACACGCCACACAGGACTCGGCGTTGGCGTTCTCGCCAAGCCCGCGTCCACCCGCAGAGCGAGGGTCGTCCGCGATCCACTCGCGCGCGAAGAGCTCTCGCCCGACCTCCCGCGCATAGCTGAGCGGCTCCCCAGGTGGTTCGTTCGGCTCAGCGACCGCCACGGTGGAGCACGCCAACGCCAATCCGAACCCGAGCACCCATCCCTGACGCATCTGCATCCCTCCAGGCCGGAAGCCTATGGAGGACGGGCGCCTTCGTCGTAAGCACCCGGTAAGCGTCGGATCATGGCGTGACCCCAGACGAATCATGCGCCGACGGAGGGCTCAGGGAGTCTCGATCACGTAGACATGCCCTGCGTCGTTCGACGGGCCGTAGCGCTCCACGGCCGGGGCACCGATGATGATGGACGGCGTCCCGCTCCCCGTGAGATCTCCACTACCCAGGAGCACCTTGCCCGCGAAGTTGCCCGGCGAGCCTGCCTGGTTGACCGACGATGCGCCCGAGAAGCTCGCCTGGGCCGCGCTCAGGTCCAGCGTGCCCGACAGGTGACCCGAGGGCACCTGGGCCGTGCACCCACCGATCGCGGTGCAGGTATAGGACGTGGTGTCTGTCGGGTCCGCCGTGCCCAGGAAGAGGTACCCGGCGCCGCCCAGGCCGCCCACCAGCAGCTCCGGCGCGTCGTCCGTGTCCATGTCTGGCGCGCCACTCACGTCGATCCCGAGGTGGTCGTCGTGGCTGCCCTCGAACACCGCTCCCGCCACGACCTGAAGCTCGGAGTTGCCGACCAAGCCAGACCCGTCGGGAGCCCCGTAGACCAGGTAGGCCTTACCTTCGGTGCTTGTTGGTGCGTCGACGACCCGGCTCCCCGACAGCGTGCGGTGGCCCGGACCTCCGACCAGGAAGTCGGCCAAGCCATCGCCGTTCACGTCGCCTGCACCCGCCACGCTCCACCCGACCTGCTGGCCCGAGCTCGCCGGCCCCGTGAGCGTGTAGAAGCCCGGGAGCACGCTCAGCGTCAGGCCGGTCGGGAGGTAGCTGGCCAGTCGGTAGACCGGCTGCCAGCCCTCTCGTCCCTCGATCACCGTGGCAGCGCCGACCCAGGGGATGTTGGGGCTGGACAGTCCGAGCTGGTACGAGCCCACGACGATGTCGTCGATGCCGTCGCCGTTGGTGTCGCCCGCGTTGTCGATGGCGCATCCCGTCGAGCCCATCCCCCACACCAAGCTCGTGCTGTCGGTGGCCAGCATCGTGTGTCCCTGGCTGGCCGGCACCATGTCGTCGGACGTGACGAGGGCCACCAAGCCGAGCGGCCGCTTCTGGGGGTCGCCGAGCTCCGGATCCTCGTCGGCCGCGGCGCAGATGCCGAGGGCGAGGTCGTTCGAGCCGTCCCCGTCGAAGTCTCCGACCGCCATCTCCCAGGCGGCGTACCAGGGCCGGAGTCCCCCGACCCCCTCGAAGACGAAGGCCACCTCGGGGCTGTTGATGTCGTACCAGGTGCCCCCGTCCTGCAGCGGTCCAGCGACCACCGCGACCTGTCCTGCGCCCCCCTTGGCCACGGGCTCCGACACGATGAGGTCGTCCTGGCCATCCCCGGTCAGGTCGCCGACCGCGACGGCCCAGCCGGCCTCGCCCCCGCCGGTGAGGCCCTGGAAGTAGGCATCCGAGTTGGCGACGTTGTCGTAGCCCGACGCGAGCGGCCCGAACCGGATGTGCACGAACTCGCCTCGATACGCAGACATCACGAGGTCGAGGTGCCCGTCGCCATTCAGGTCACCGGTGGCCAGCGCGTGTCCGAGCTGATCGTAGCCGTTCCAGGTCTGAGCCCCCTCGATCTCGGCGTGGAAGTCGCTGGACAGATCCTGCGCACCCGAGGGCGGCGAGGCATGAGCGAGGGCGAGCGTGAGCGTGAGCATGAAACCTCCAGGTCGTTCTGCCCCGCTGAGGCACGGACCTCACCCTCTCCAGTTCGTGCGTGCCACGTCGTGGGCTGGACGTGCCCTCGAGACTTCGTCTCGTCTCTCACCATCCCGGTGCTCGAGCACCTTGGCCGCTGACTTCCTCGATGACATCCAGCACATCGGAGAATCCCCCCGCTGCCACGTACGTGGGGCGCACCGCTCCCATGGAGCGGATGCGCTGCTGTCGTTCCATGTCCTCGTCAGTCCAGTGGGTGACCCGTCGAAGCAGCTCGTAGGCGTCGTCGTCGTGTCTGCAACCGTAGCTGGCATGCACGTCGTGCACGCCCACGCTCTGGGCCATGTGAATGTCCTTCATCAGGCTGTCGCCGACGTAGACGGTCTCCTGTGGGGAGACCCCGAAGTCATCGAGGATTCCTTGCAGGATCTTCGTGCTGGGCTTGAGCTGGCCCTCGGGCGTCTCCCGGCGGTCCAAGCTGGCGGCGGCTCGGTCGTCGTACGCACTGTCGTACCGCTCCCGGTGATCAGGAAGGTCGTGATCGGGGGGCGAGTAGAGACGGTCCAGCAGTGGCGCCAGACCGGTGCGGAAGACCCTGGTTCTAGCGTAGTACGACAAGCTCTCGGTGTAGGCCACGATCTGGCAGCCAGCTTCACGCAGGGTGGCGAGGGTCTCAACGACGCCAGGGTACAAGACCAGCACACGTTCGCGTGTCTCTCGATAGGCCTCGATGGCTGGGCGGAGCTCGTCCAAGTGCACGACACCACCGTAGTGCTCGAGGAGGCACGGCATCTCTTCCAGAACGAAGGCGTACTCGGATGTACCGTGCCGACGGAACACGATCTGCGCGCTTCGGTACAGCTCTGTGTGGGGCACACCCGTGATCGCCGCCACTCGGCCCATCATGGCGACGAACGGGTGGTACCAGGCCTCGACCCAGTCCCAAGCAGTGTTGTCGAGGTCGGTCACGAGGAGCCGCACAGTCACCTCGAACCTCGTGACCGAGAGCTGTCTGCAGCTGGTGCACTCACGACCGTCTCCATGGCAATGTACCCCTGTGTACGACGTCGATGCGAAGCGTGCGTGGAGATTGGCCGTGTTGCTGGTTCCCACGGGGCCACAGGCGGTTCGAGTCCGTTGCCGCAGCCGAAGACATGGATCGAAGCGATGACGATCTTGGCTCGTCCGGTCCGCATATGGGCGCACTTGGCCATCATGGTGGTGGGCTGGGCCCTCTGTACGCTCGCGATGGTCAGCTCTTGGCGGGACGATCCGGGCCTGTGTGACCAGCTGCTGGACCGTGGGACGTATGCCTGTGTCGGAAGGAATGCCCCAGGGGTCTTCGGATTCGTCTGGCTCTCGACCACGGTGGAGTGGCTCGTTGCCGCGGTGATCATGTGGCCGGTAGCAGCGTTTCGCATGTGGCGGGTCTTGACGGTGGTGCTGTGCGCTGGCGCCCTGAGTGTGCCCCTGCTCTTCGTCCAGATTCACGGGGGCCCCATCACGTTGATGCACCTGATGGGCCTGTGGTGTTTGTTGCTGGTGGGCGCCCTGCATGCGCTGGACGCTGTCGTGTTGGCGGTGGTCCGCAGGCTCCGAGATGGCGGGGACGATGATGCCAACCACCCCTGGGACGCCTAGAACGACGCTGGAGAACGCAGTGGCGCATGGCACCAGAAGATTTCAGTATGGCGCTCGAAGATACCTCCTCGCAGCGGGTGCAGGTTAGCCCTCCGGCTGGAGGTTTCGATGGCGAGCCGACAGACCTATGCGATCGGGG
>JAHQVJ010000055.1 GCA_019634415.1 Myxococcales bacterium | reverse complement strand
GCTCACGAGCTTCTCGAAGAGGTCGTCTTCGGAGAAGTCCACCACCACGAAGCGCGTGTCTGTCGTGTCGATGCCTGCCTGGGCCAGGGCGCTGCGCTTGTGGTCCTGCACGGTCTGCTGGTCGACCTCGAAGAAGATGAGACCCCCAGCCGTCTGCTGACGACCATCTGCTTGTAGGCCACGAGCACTCCGCCCAAGATGGACAACGGGACGAAGGCGAGCTGCAGCACGACGTACACGAGGAAGCTGACGACGCCCATGGGGACTCCCTGGCCGAAGGTCGCTCATTGTCGCGCACGTCCGCCCCGAGCTAGCCGTCGTCGTCGCACACCTGGTCGGCATGGCGGCGCACCGTTCCCTCCAGCCCCTGGAGGAACTCTCGCGGCACGTGGGGCAGCTGGATCGACAGCCACACCACCACCCCCTCCGCCCGCGTGCGGCGCCTCCAGGGGGCGGGCACGTCGGGCAGGTGCCGATGGCGCACCAGCGCGCGGCCCACGGCGCGCCCCCAGGCGTAGGCCATGCGCCCGTCCCGCACGCGCCGCAGCGACTGCACCACCGCCTCCTTGCGCCGTAGGAAGCTGTCGCTGAAGCGCTGCCACTCTCGGTGTCGCGCGCGCCGTCTGCTGGCCTCCAGCAGCAGCACCAACCCGAGCACCACGAGGTAGGCACCGATGCGGGCGCTGGTGGTGGGGAGCGCTCCGAAGACCGCTACGCCCGTGGCCAGCACCACACCCGACACCACCGCAGCGACCTGGGCCGCGCCGAGCCTGCGGGGAGTTGGGGACGACCGAGCGTCCACCAAGAACAGATCGATGTCCAGCGATGCCGACGCCATCACGCCTCCGTGCTGACAGAGGGATTACGCGGCTCGTCGCCACTTCCAGTCGACAGCTGGTGTCAGGTTGTAACGGCCACCGCTTGGCCCGGAACTTGCTCATGCTGGTTGTCCACCGCGGCTCAGGTCCGTACGGACCTGTTTCGTCGCAGGGTGGTGCAACGTGTTGCGACGCCGGAGGCCGAATGACCATCGTGAACTTCACCCCGCTGTCCGCCTTGGCGGGAGGGCTCCTCATCGGACTGTCCGCCTCCGCACTCCTGCTGCTGCGCGGGCGTGTGATGGGCGTGAGCGGCATCCTCGGCGGCGTGCTGCCGCCGGTGGCGTCGGACTGGGGCTGGCGGGCGGCCTTCCTGTTGGGCATGGGCTGCGGTGGAGGGATCCTGCTCACCGTGCAGCCGCAGGTCGTGGTCTCCCCCTCCGATCGCACGCTGCTGGCCGTGGCCGTGGCTGGCGTGCTGGTGGGTGTGGGGACGCGGCTGGGCAATGGCTGCACGTCGGGCCACGGCGTGTGCGGGCTCACCCGCTTCTCCACCCGGTCGCTGGCCGCGGTGCTCACGTTCATGCTCACCGGGGGAATCGCCGCGACGCTGGCCCCCTCGTTCTCCGCCCTGGTGGGAGGCTGACATGCGCGAGCTCGTCTCCCTGCTGGGTGTGTTCGCCACCGGCCTCGTCTTTGCGCTGGGTCTGGGGCTGGCCGGCATGACCAACGCCGACAAGGTGATCGGCTTCCTCACCTTCCTGGGTCCCTGGGACCCGAGTCTCGGGTTGGTGATGGCGGGTGCCATTGCCGCCCACCTCGCCACCTGGCGTCTGGTGACGGGTCGAGCGAAGCCCGTGTTCGCCGACGTCTTCCGCATCCCCGACCGCACCGACGTGGATCGGCCACTGCTCGTGGGAGCGGCGCTGTTCGGCGTGGGATGGGGGCTCGGGGGTTACTGCCCGGGACCCGGGCTGGTGTCCGCTGTCTCGGCCTCCGCGGCCCCGCTGGTCTTCGTGGCCTCGATGGTGCTCGGCATGGCGGTGTTTCACGGTCTGCAACGCGTCTCGACGCGCGCACGACCGTCAGGGCAGAGCGGCCTGGCTCAGCCAGAAGTCGTGTAGGCTCTGGACCATCGCCACCGTCTCGTCCAGCCCGAAGGGCTTGCTGATGAACGCGTTGGCGCCGAGCTCGTAGGAGCGGCGCACGTCGCCATCGAAGGTGGAGCTGGTGAGCACGATCACCGGCAGGTGGGCCGTGGAGGTGTCTCGCCGGATCCGCTCGAGCACCGCCTGGCCGTCCATGCCGGGGAGGTTGAGGTCGAGCAGCACGAGGGTGGGGGTGGCTGCCTTGGACCAGGCCTGCAGCTGCTCGAGGGCCTCCTCCCCGGTGGTCACCACGTGCATGTTCAGCGTCACTCCGGCGATCTGGGCGGCGCGCTGCAGCAGCGCCACCTCCACCTCGGAGTCCTCCACCAGCAGCACGCGCACGTCGGGCATCACTCCTCCTCCAGGGCGGGTAGCCACACCCGAAAGCACGAGCCCACGCCTACCTCGGACTCCACCTCGATGGATCCCCCATGACGCTCGGCGATCCGCTTGGCCATGGCCAGTCCTAGCCCGCTGCCCCGTGCATCGTCGCGGTGGAGGCGCCGAAACAGCTCGAAGGCCTTGGCTTGAAGGTCCTGTGGGATCCCCTGGCCGTTGTCTCGCACGTCGATCGCAAAGCGATCGCCGTGGCGCTCGGCTGTGACGTGCACCTGTGGAGGAACGTCGGGACGGTGGTACTTCAACGCGTTGTCGAGCAGGTTCTGGAACAGTCGCTGTAGCTGCACGCGCGACCCCTCCACGGAGGGGAGCTCCTCCACCACCACCGTCGCGTCGTCGTCGGACAGATCGGCCGACAGCGAGCGGCGCACGTTGTGTAGGACGTCCCCGAGGGGAACGGGGGTGTCGTCGAGCTGCGCGCTGCCGAGCCGGCTGTAGTCGAGCAGGCCCGTGAGCAGCTCGCGCATGGTGTGCAGCCCTCGACCGATGGGCGCCCAGTACTGCTCCAGCTCCGGAGGCAGGGTGGCGGTGCCGGTGCGGCGCTCGTGGTCGATCATGTCCACGAAGCCCTTGATGGTGCGCAGCGGGGACTGCAGGTCGTGGGCAGCTGCGTAGGCGAACTGCTCGAGATCGGCGTTGGAGCGCCGCAGCTGCACGTTGGTGACCTTGAGTTGCTGCACGTACCGCTGCATGCGATCGAGGATGGTCTCGAAGCTGTGGTCGGGATGCCCGAGGCGGTGTCCCATCGCGCGCTGCAGCACGGTGGCCACGTCTCGATCGGTGCGAGACCACGCCACGCAGCGGTCGCGCACGAGCTGCTCCCACTTGGCGAAGGAGGCCCGGGGCCGCAGGGTGCCGGTGGTGGCGTCGATCCGCTTGTCGGGCTCGCCGGCCCACTGCACGTGCTGCAGCTCCTCGAGACGCAGCCAGGCGATGCAGCCCCCGCGCTGCAGGGGCACCACCAGCGCACCGGCCACGCCTCCCTCGGCGGCCGCGTGGGCCTCGGGCGCGTCGTGGGCGAGGTGCTCCGATGCCCAGACCGTGCCTGGCTCGGCCACGGCGGCCAGCGCGTCGACGAAGGCCTCGGGCGGCTGGAGCGGTCCGTGGCGCAGCAGGCCTGCGGAGGTCTTCACCACGAAGCCGTCGCTGTTCACCAGGCGCACGGCGTCGGGTAAGGCCTGGCGCATGGCGGCCAGCGGCGTGTCGGCCGTCACGAAGTGCCGCAGGAACAGCAGCTCCACGCCCTCGCGGACTCCTTGCTCTGCGTGGGCTCGACGCGCCGACAGCGAGGCCAGCTGCTGCGCGATGGTCCGCGCCACCACCCCCACGCCCAGCCGCTTGGCGTAGGGCAGGTGCAGCACCTGATCGTGGTGGCAGGCCACCAGACCGCGCAGCTCGCCCGCCACCACCACCGAGGCCGAGAAGGAGGCAGCGACCTCCATGTTGCGGAGGTACTCCAGGTGGATGGGGGAGACGGCGCGGGTCTGGCACCAGGTCATGTCCAGCGGGCGCTCCGCCCGGGGCGAGAGGGGCACGCCATCGGCCGAGGCATCGGCGATCCCCCGGCTGGGCGTGAGCGTGTACAGCCTGCGCGCCTGGCGCGGGATGTCGGACTCCGGGAAGTGCAGCCCCAGGAAGCGAGGCTCGCCGTCGGCGCTCTCCTCGGCGACCACGTGGCCGTGCTGATCGGGGTCGAAGACGTAGAACATCACGCGGTGGTGCCCGGTCATGCGCTGGAGCTCGCGCACGGCGGTCCGGTAGAGCGTGGGCTCGTCGGTGCAGGCGGTGAGGCTGGCAACCGCGTGGTCCACCAGCGCCCACCACCCGGGATCCGCCTCGGCGGTGCCGCGCTCCAGCTCCACGATGAGCTGATCGTCGAGCTCGTGGGCGATGAGGGTGCACCGGGTGCCCGCCGCCTCCACGATGCCCGACGACACGGGCGGGCCGTGGGCCCTCGGCTGGCGCCGCGCCAGCAGCGGCCCGACGGGGGTGTCGAAGAGGTCGTCGAGCCGAGTGCCGATCGGATCCGCTCCGAACAGCTCCCGAGCCGCGACGTCACATCTCAGCACCACCTGGTCGCTCGGGCGGACGACGAGCAGGTGACCGTGGGGCTGGATGGCCTGTGCGAGATGGATTGGCTCTCGCGCACAGTTCGTGTCGTCCACCTGCTGGGTCGTGGGTCGTTGCAGGACCACCTCGATGTGGGGGGTTCACCGGGATGGTCATCATACGTCCCTCGTTGGGGACGTGTGTCGTCTGCGCAGCATCCAGCCCAGCAATGGCAGCAGCAGCAGGGTCGAGCGGCGGCCACCGCAGCCGTTTCCGTAGCGGCTGCAGTCGCTCAGGAGCAGCCAGCTGGTCACGGGCTGGCCGTCGAAGTCCACCGGATCCACGTCCTCCACGCAGGAGGCGTCGGGCTCGGCGAGCGGGTCGGCCAGGAAGTCCATCAGCAGCTGTGTGGCACAGTCCCCGCGGCGCGAGGGCGTGGAGCCGAGCAGGATGTGCGTGCCCTGTGGGAACGAGACGAAGTGCTGGCCCGGGCCGTCGAAGTGTGCTCGCGCGTCCTCGGTGCGGGACGTGGGGGTCAGCGGATCCAGGTCGCCGTGCATCATCAGGATCGGCGTGTCGGTCTGGGCGAGCGCGTTGTCGGTGTCGTGGTCGAAGGGGTAGCGCGGCCAGATGTCGAGCAAGGGGCGCTGCATGGGGCCCAGGCCGAAGCTGAACAGCGTGGTGGCCTCGATGGCCTGCAGCTCCTCGAGGGTGGGCCAGGGCTCCGGCCACTGCTCCGACAGCTCGATGTTGGAGAAGAGGATCGGGCTGTAGAGCGTCTCGGTGTAGTGAGGCTCGCGGTCTTCGAACAGGCCGATCAGTCGCTCGATGTCCATGGCGTCGTCTTCGGTGCAGCGCAGGGCGCGTGCGAACAGGGCTGGCGCGAAGCCCCGCAGGGTGGCGTCGTTGGTGAAGGCGGCGGCGCCGCGGCGCAGGGTGGTGGCGTCGATGGCGTCGCACTCCCCGGCGGTCACGGAGGCCATGGCCTCGAGCGCCTTGGCCTCTGGGTCGTCGCCCAGCGCCTCCGCACAGCGCTCGTCGTCGCCGCACAGCGTCAGCACCCCGCGGGCCACGGCGTCGAACTCGATGTCGTAGACCCGATGGTCCACGTCCAGGGCCAAAGAGTCCAGGATCACCCCCTCCACCAGGTCGGGGTGCCGCTGCAGGAAGCGGTGGGACAGGGTGGTGCCGTAGGAGCCGCCATACACGAAGGCGGGTCGGCCCTGGGCGGTGAGGCGGATCCACTCGGCCAGATCGTCGGCCGCGTTGGCGCTGGAGAAGGCGGCCAGATCCTCGCCCCACTCGGCCTCGGCAGCCGCCAGGCAGTCCGGCCACTCCTCGGTGGTGACGTCGATGCCGCCGTCGCTGGCCGGGTCCTCCTGGTCGGGGCAGGACAGGCGCGTGGAGCGCCCCACACCTCGATGCTCGAAGAGGTAGATGTCGGTGTCGACGAGCTCCTTGGACAGCGTCTTCAGGTAGCCCTCCAGCACCGCACCCGTCTGGCCCGGCCCGCCGGGCAGCAGCCACAGCACCTGGTCGCCGGCCTTCGACAGGTGGCGCTGTGCGAACAGCTCGATCTGGTCGGCGTCGGGCTCGTCCCACCACAGGGGCATCTGGGCGGTGGTGCACTGGGTGGTGGGGCCCTTGTCGTCGACTTGCAGCGCACAGGGCTCCCAGCTCAGCTCCCCCTCGGTGAGGGGCTCGCGGTTGGGGTCGCTGCAGGCCAGGGACAAGAGTGGAATCAGGGCGATCACAGGTCGCATGGGTCCTCCTGTGGCGGCCCTGAAAGCAGGCATCGTGCCAACGCTTCGGACGATGGGACGCCCCGGATGGACCGGAATCCGGACGGGCGTCCGGGTCCAGGGCCGGACAGCTGTCCGGTGGGAGGCTCTGATACCGTCTGGGCATGCACGTGCTCGTGGTGGACGACAACGCAGCGGTGCGCGACGCGCTGGAGCTGATGTTCGTGGTGAACGACGTGGAGGTGCGCGTGGCGGCGTCGCCGGCCGAGGCGGTGCGCCAGGTGCAGGCGGGTGGCGTGGGCGTGGTGGTGCAGGACATGAACTTCCGGCCGGGGGCGACCTCGGGGGAGGAGGGGCGGGCACTGTTCGCCGAGCTGCGTCGCCTGGATCCGGACCTGCGGGTGGTGCTGCTCACGGCCTGGGCGAACCTGGCGATGGCGGTGGATCTGATGCGCCAGGGCGCAGACGACTACGTGGAGAAGCCCTGGGACGACCAGCTGCTGGTGGGGCGGGTGCGTCAGCTGTTGCTGGAGCGACAGGCCGGCGCGGCGGCGGACGGCCTACAGGACGCCGACCTGGCGGGCCTGGTGTGGGCGAGCCCGCAGATGCAGCGCGTGGTGCGCCTGGCGCTCAGGGTGGCGCCGAGCACGGCGTCGGTGCTGATCACGGGGCCGTCGGGGGTGGGCAAGGAGCGGCTGGCGGAGGTGCTGCACGCCAACAGCGGCCGAGCGGGGCCGCTGGTGGCGGTGGACTGTGGCGCGATCCCTGCGACGCTGCTCGAGGGAGAGCTGTTCGGGGCTGAGCGGGGCGCCTACACAGGTGCGGACCGTGCGCGGCTGGGGCATTTCCGTCAGGCGGACGGGGGCTCGCTGTTCCTGGACGAGATCGGCAACCTGTCGGCGGAGGGTCAGGCAGCGCTGCTGCGGGTGCTGGAGACCGGTCGAGTGCGACCCCTGGGGGCAGACGCGGAGGTGGGGGTGGACGTGCGGGTGCTGGCGGCGACGAACGTGGATCTGCTGGGGGCCGTGCAGGCGGGTGGCTTTCGCGAAGACCTGTACTACCGGCTGGCGGTGGTGGAGGTGGCGGTGCCGCCGCTGCAGGAGCGACCGCAAGACGTCGATGCCCTGGCGGATCACTTCCTGGCGAGCCACGGCCTGTCGGCAGAGGCGCTGGAGGGAACGGCCCGTCGGGCCTTGCGGGAGCAGCCCTGGGGCGGCAATGCGCGGGAGCTGCGCAATGCGATCGAGCGCGCGGTGCTCACGCGCACGTCGGAGCGGATCGGGGTGGCGGATCTGGGCCTGGCACCACCCGCTCCGGAGCTGGGGGGGCCGGAGGCGGAGCGGATCCGAGCGGCGCTGCGCGAGGCGAACGGGGTGGTGAGCAAGGCGGCGGAGGCGCTGGGCTTGTCGCGTCAGGCGCTGTACCGCCGCATGGCGCGCCTGGGGCTGTCGCTGGAGCGTCGCGTGCGGTGAGGCAGCACCCGCGAGGGATGGCGATCCTGCACAAACTGCACAATTGTCGCAAAAATGGCAAGCGCTACTGGGCGAGATCGTGGACCGATCCGCGGCGGCTCGACGTGTCGGAGCGAATTGCCGCCACGATGCGGCGGTTCCTCATATCGTAATTATGATCATCAATATGCTGGATCAAAGGTGTGAAGTTACCGCCCTCGTGAGATCACTTTCAGGCCGTGTGGTCGACGAGTGGTCTGTGGTTGTTCAAAGGAGGGCCAATTGGTCAAGTTGTCATTGTATGCATTGGTTGCCAGCGTCCTGCTGGCTGTCGCGCCCAGGGCGCATGCCACCGAGGCCCAGGTCTCCACAGGTGCGGGTTGCGTGGACATCGCCACCGCGATCTCCTCTTGTGGAGGGTCCTGCGTCATCAACCTGAAGTCGTCCAGCACCATCGTGCTGTCCGACGTGACCATCACCGACGACATCGTGTTTCGCACGGGTACTGCGACCTGCGGCAATCCTGTGGCGCAGGTCGATGGGGCGAACCGCGCCACCCTCACCGGGAACGGGGCTGGGGGACTCGGGGGACCCATCGTGACGGGTGCGAACACGGTCATCAAGTTCGAGGACGTGATCTTCGAGCTGTACCAGAACCTCGCTGGGTCCACCACCACCGGCAACGGGGGTGCGCTCGCGGTCGGGTTCGACTCCACCGTCACGCTGGACAACGTCTTGGTCACGCGCGGTACCGCCACGCTCGGAGGTGGAGCTCACGTGTTGGCCGACGGTATCCTCGTGCTGGAGAACGGAACGAGGTTCCACGACAACATCGCCCAACGAGGAGGAGCGGTGTACCTCGATCCATTGGCGGAGCTCGATGCTGCCTGTTCGTCGGACTCGTCCTGCACGTTCTCCGAGAACCGTGCGACGCCGTTCGAGGGCGGGGCAGTCTTCGCGTCCTTCGCGTCCGAGGTCGACATTCAGCACTCGACCCTGAACGACAACCAGGCCAAGACGGGTGGCGGAGCGCTCTTCGCGGAGGGTGCCGACGAGCCCGACAGCACGGTGTACTTGGGAAGCAACGTCTTCGAGTCCAACTTCACCGATGACGGGCCGGGCGGTGCCATCTACATCGGCGGACAGTTCACGATCACTGGCCAGGTGGGTCGGCCCACCATCTTTCGGTACAACGAGGCGAGGGACATCGCCAACAGCTGGAATGCGAAGGGTGGCGCCGCATACTTCGAGGATGCCGAGGGGAGCATTCTCCTGGACGTCCGCATGACCGAGAACTCGTCGACCAAGACGGGGGGCGCCATCCAGATCGGTGGAGATCCGACGGACAAGAGCGACATCTATGCGCTGAACCTCAACGTGAAGTCCAACGAGGCCATCTGGGGTGGCGGGATCTACGTGGACTCCGAGAGCACGACGGACGAGATCGAGCTCGTCGATGGTCGGATCTGGCACAACACGGCCGAAGACGGAGCCGGTATCTTCATGCGGCAGGGGTCCCTGGTGATCAGGGGACTTCCCGATGGCGACAACGGGTGCGTGTCCTGCTCCACGATCTGGCTCAACGTGGCAGACGAGCTCGGAGGCGCGGCCTACCTCGATGATGGTCACCTGTTGATCGACCGGACCTGGGTGCAGCTCAACCGGGCAGACTCCAACGATCATGCGTTTCACGTCAACGGCGGCACCCTGGACCTGGCGACGACGGTGGTGTCCGATCACTCGGACGCTGTGCTCGGTCAGCGCGTTGCTTCCGTGGTGGGTGGCGAGTTGAACCTCGACTTCACGACGCTCACGCGCAACTCCGTGGACGAGACGATCCACTACGAGATCGGGAGCACCGGCACGATCGACAACTCGATCGTGTGGTCGGGGAACTTCTTCAACGACGACCCCAGCGCGATTGTCGCCACCTGCAGCAACGTGCAGGCCGTCACGGGAGCGATGGTCGGCCACTCCGCCAACCCTCCTGGGTTTCGGGGGGCTCCGAACGACCTCGAGCTGGACACGTCGCTCGTGGCCCCCTTGGCGGATGCCGTCGACCGGTGCCCGAGCGGCATCGACGCAGACGGTGACGGGTTCATCGACTCCGACATCGAAGGGGATGCTCGTCCGGTGGACTCGTTCCCGGCCCCCCGGAACAACAACTTCGATCGCGGCGCCTTCGAGGGGCCGTAGTCACCACGGGTAGCGACGAGCGCCCGGCCCGCGCTCAGCGGGTCGGGCCGCCGACGAGCCCCTGGAACACGCGGCTAGGGGTCAGGGGCAGGGGCCGTAGGTGTACGTGGAGGTCGCGAAGGGGGTGCCGTCGGCGCCGGTGTCGACGCGCCGAATCACCCGACCCTGTGCATCTCGCACGTAGGTGGAGCCATACAGACGGCCCGTGTGGTTGTCGGTGAACTCCTCGACGAGCCCGGTCTCGTCGTAGACGAAGGTGATCTGGTCCGACCAGGCTCCGCCATCCGGACCGGTCTTGCGCCAGTAGATGACGCGATCCTGGTGGTCGAAGTGGGTCTCGTAGCGAAAGTCGTCGTAGCCATTTCCGTCATCGTCGATCCAGCGGAGGTGCAACCTGGGCTCGTAGCCGTAGGTCCAGGTCCCATCGATGGTGCCATCGAGCGCGACGTCGGCGCTGCGCGTGGCGGGGCGCCCCTCGTCGTCGTAGGTGAACGTGAGTCGATGGTCGGCGCTGAAGGAAGACTCGTAGACTTGCTCGAGCGGGGTGCCCTGCGGGGTCTGCGTCTCGGTCCACAGGATGATGTCGGTCTTGCCGTCGGCGTCGACGTCGCTGTCGAGGAACACGATCAGGTCGTGCTCCTCGTGGGTGTGGTTGGTGAGGGTGGAGGTCACCACCCCGTTGCCGTCCACGGAGACGAGGTCCGTCTTGCGGAGCCCGTCTTCGTACCGCACCCGCTCGGTCCGGAAGAGCGACCCGTCCGCAGCGTGTGCCGCGTCGACGGTCAGGACTTCGTCGAGCGCGTTGAAGGCGATCTGGGAGCGTAGGTCGACCACGCCGTCGCCGTTGGTGTCTTCCTCGAGCTCGCCGCAGTACGCCGGGGCGTTTCGATCCACGGGCGGGGGCGGGTCGGGGGTGGATGCCGTGGTCTGGGTGCTGGTGTCGAAGATGGCGGGCCCATCGTCGGTGTCCGGCCGGTCGTCACAGGCGACCAACGCCAGCAGCGTGCTTGCGAGGACGAGCGTTCGCATGGAGCCTCCCTGCCCGACGACGCAGGTGGCCAGGCCCTGTCTTTGTAGGCCGGAGCCGAGGTGTCTCCGCGTAACGTCGTGAATCAAGCGACGTAACAGTACCTCTCGGTAGCGGGATCCAGCAGACGCATCGGACCGACCGTAGGGCCGGCGCCAGCGTATACTCCGGTTCGTCACTTGGGTTTGCCATGTCCGAGACCGCCCGTCCCGTCGCCGCCTCCAGCCGCATCCTCGCCTTGGACGTGCTCCGTGGCGTGGCGGTGTTCGGCATCCTGTTCGTCAACATCGCCGTGATGTCGGGCCCCATCGTGTGGGCGATGGCGCCCGACCCGCAGGCCGCAGCACCGTTGCCCGACACGCTGATCTGGGCGGGGACCAAGGCGCTGTGCGAGGGCAAGTTCATCGCGCTGTTCTCGTTGATGTTCGGCATGGGCCTGCAGCTGCAGACCTCCCGCTTGGACGCGCGCGGCCAGCCCGTGAACCGCATCTACGTTCGACGTCTGCTGGTCCTCGCGGTCTTCGGGGCCATCCACGGAGCGCTGCTGTGGTGGGGCGACATCCTGTTCGTCTATGCCACGGTCGGCTTCGTCGTGTTCTGGGCCCACCGCTGGCCAGCTCGCCGGAAGCTCCAGCTCGCGGCCGTGCTGTTGGGTGCGGGCTGGCTCCTGCAGTCCAGCAACCTCGCCCTCGGTGCCCTGTTCTGGGACCCCGATCCGCCCCCGATGAACATCCCGCCCGAGGCCCTGGCGGCACTTCCCGAGAGCCTGCCCCCGTGGATTCACGAGGCGTTTCGCCAGACCGATCCCCTCGCCATGGCGAGCACGCTCGAGATCGGCGCCTACGGGCAGGGGCCGTGGGTCTGGTCCGGCGGGTTTCGGCTCGTCACCTGGCTGGCGATGGTGCTCTTGAACTACCCGTTCGGAGGCATCTTGCTGTGGGTCGGCGGCATGTTCTTCGCGGGCATGGCGGCCCTGCAGAGCGGTCTATTCGACGAGGACTCGCCGTGGCCGCGTCGCCTGGTCCTCGTCGCGCTGCCCGTGGGGCTGTTGTTCGAGATCGGGACCACGGGAGTGCTCGTGGCGACGGGGTCTCATCCCTACAGCCCGCTGGGCGTGGCGATGTGGGTCGTCAGCTATTTCTCCAAGCTGGCCCTTGCGGGCGGCTACCTGGGTGCCGTGATCGTGCTGACGCGCCGAGTGCCCTTCCTGCTACGGGCGCTCGCGGCACCGGGTCGGCTCGCCCTCACCCTGTACTTGATGCAGACGGTATTGGTGACGTCGGTGATGTTGCACTGGGGGGGCGGGCTGTTCGGTCAGCTGGGGCGCCCCGAGCTGCTCGGCATCGTGCTCGCCGTCATCCTCCTGCAGCTCGTCTTCGCCAACCTGTGGCTCGTCGTGTTCTCGATGGGGCCACTGGAGCGACTCTGGCGCTGGCTCACCTATGGCAGGGCTCGACCCGTCGGCTGATCGCGACAATCAACCCGTCGATTGGCGCGATGAGGGCTCGATTCACCCCAGACCTTCATCGACAACTCACGACGACCCGGTGGTCCGTCGTTTCTCGCGAGGGCGTGTCCAACCCGCCCGATTGGAGGAACGATGGTCTTCGTGTGGCAGCTCTTCGGGGCGATGGCGCTCGGTGCACAGCCGCTGTCGGTGGTGGTGGCTCCAGATGGGAGTGCCTACGCCTGGTTGATGCCCGTGGACGGTGGGCTGCAGCTCCGGGTCGCACCCACCGATGCCCCTCGTGCTTCCCGCGTGGTGTTCACCACGGACAACTTCGAGGCGAGGGTGTCGTTCAGCAGTCGTCCTGGTGAGGTGTTGGTCGCGCTCGGTCCCACCTCGAACAACGAGGCCGACGATGCTGCGGGCCTGCTGGCGGTGGACGTTGGCACGCAGGCGGTTCGTCGGCTCTTGGATGCTCCCGCGGTCTACCAGGTGATGCGCACCTCTGACCCCGACGTGGTCGTGCTGACGTCCAAGGAGCGGGTGGACCGTCGCACCAAGCTCACGCCCGTGCAGCCCTCGGGGGAGGTCGGGGTGGCGGAGGAGGTGCAGGTCTCGGAGGGGCGCTGGGTGTGGCGCAGTCGGGTGTCGCGCCTGGAGCTGTCCACGCGGAAGCGCACGGTGCTGTGGGAGGGCAAGCAGACGCCGGAGGCCGTGACGGACGAGCACGGCCGGCTGAAGGCCCTGATGCTGTCCAAGCACCGTCGGCGGTGGGTGGGTACGCCGGACCAAGAGGTGTTCGCTGTGGGGCGTCGCGCCGTGGCGGTGCGACCCGACGGATCCACCCGAGTCTTGGCCCGATTCGATGACTTGGAGCACTACGCCGACGCGCAGCTGGCCTCGACTCGGCTTCACGGCAAGGAGATGTTCCTCTACCACTGGGGGATTCTCGAGGCCATCGACGTCGACACGGGTGAGCGCCGCACGGTGTGGGCGCCGGACGGTGCCGACGTGGTGTGGGTGGAGGTGAAGGCGGGGCAGCTGCGCTGGGGCGCCGTGGACACGGATCGATGGCGGATCGAGGTGGGCCCGGACGGGGCCCGCGAGGCCTTGGTGGCCCGGTTCGACGGGTACGCGTTGGTCCGCGGGTGCGATGATGCGGATCGGCACTGCGTGGTGCATGCCGGCTCGCTCTACGAAGCGCCTCACTGGTACGCCTGGGACGTGGGCGCCGGCACCTTCGTGCAGCTCGACGACGAAGCGTCGTCGAAGCCGAAGTGGCCGCTGCAGTCGGCGAGGGTGCCGAGTCGGGACGGTGTGTCGCTGACGGTCCATTGGACCCTTCCCGATCCCGAGCGCTTCGGGCTCGGCCCGTGGCCCACCGTGGTGCAGGTCCAGGATCACTGGAGGCGAGGAGGTCGCAGGTCTCACTCGAACGAGCAGTGGCTCGCCGGCCATGGCTATGCCGTGCTGTCCGTCCGCTATCGAGGCTCCCTGGGCTTCGGTCGGGCCTTTCGGGCGCTGGGGGAGGGCGCCTGGGGAGGGGGCACCCACCAGGACTTGATGGACGCGCTGGACTGGGCCATCGCTCAGGGCTGGGCGAAGGCCGATCGCGTCGCGGTCCGCGGCGCCGGCTTCGGGGGCTACAGCGCGTTGCGCGCCATGACCGCCGATCCCGACCGCTTCGCCTGCGGGATTGCAGGTGCCGCCTCGGGATCGCTGCTTCGGCGCACGTCGGGCGGGGAGTGGTCCTATGGATCCCTCGGCCCCAAGCGCCAGCGAGCGGCGCGCTCCCCCGACGAGCACGTGGATCGGCTGGCGGGGCCCGTCCTCGTCTGGCACGGAGTGAAGGACGCGCGGATGCCCATCGGGCAGGTGGAGCCCTTCGTCGAGCGCGCAGTGGCCGCCGGCAAGACCGTCACCTTCGTGCAGCACCCCGAGGAGGGGCATCGCCTGCGAGCGGAGGCGTCGCGCACGGCCCAGTGGGTCATCGACACCCAGTTCCTGGCGCAGTGCCTGGGCGGAGTGTCGAGGCCGGTGGGGGACTTTGCTCGGGCGGCGGGTGTGCGGGTGCCGGTGGGGGCAGCCCACGTGAAGGGCCTCGTCTCCCCCTGAGGCTCGTCATGGCGATTGCTGCATCAGTGTGTGTTGCATGGTGGTGATCTGACGCATGAATCGCAGGTAGAGGATCCCCGCGATCACCACCAAGGGCATACCCAAGAGGAACCCGACGAAGCCGGTGCCGCAGTTGACGAGACTGCCCATCAGGTGGAGCACCCACCACAGCCCCATTCCGTTCGGTGCAATCGGGATGGCGTCGCTCGTATAGCGCGGGTTCGAGCCCGTGTGGAGCTGGACCATGGCCTGGTAGGGCCACCAGAGGTTGAGGATGGGAACGAACCAGGCGAGGGCGTGCACGGCTGGGGTCATCGGGGTGGTGCGGCCCAGCGCCACCAGGTTGCTGGCGGCGCGGTAGTGCCACATCGCCCAGGCGGGGATCGCGGCGAGTCCGGTCAAGGCGATCGACAGCCAGCACAACGCGATGGCCAGGGCCAGGGTGGGAGGCAGGTCCCCCTCGCCTCCGATGGCGACGGCGAGCACCACGAAGACCAAGGAGAGCACCATCATGCCGTAGGTGAGGCCGAGCAACGCAGTGACGACGAGCTGGAGCTGGTCCAAGGAACGAGCGCCTGGATGCCGCCTGGCTATGTCGTCCACCTCGCTGTGGGCATAGGGATTCGAGTCCAACGCGACCTCCAACGATGCAACCGGAATCCCGCGCGACTCCGTCGCGCTACCGTTTCCTTGGGCCCTCGTCTTCGGCTGCGGGCCTTCCGGAGCGGTGCTCCTCGCTCAGCGTACATCGAAATGCCTGGGAACACGCCAACTCGGCAGGATGCCGACGCCATCGGATCGAGTCGCTGATGCTCGGCCGTGGGCTTGCGCGGAAGGGACGGGAAGGCAGCGGAAGGGTCGGTGCTGGGCATTGGTGTGACCTGTTGGGGGCGGGCGACATACCGCCAGGAGGTTCGGATGCTCGGACGGGTTTCGATGGTGCTGGTGCTGGCAGGAATCGTAGGGTGCGAGACGTCGACGGGAGCGACGGGACCCCGGGGGGAGCCAGGTGCCATGGGGCTGCAGGGACCCCAGGGCGAGCCCGGGGAGCCTGGGCCAGAAGGACCCGCTGGGGCCGATGGGGCCCAAGGTGAGGCGGGCCCCTCTGGCGTCGTGGACACGCTGTTCGCCTATGGCTCGGACACTGCCGACGTGCTGCTGGGCGATGGTGTTCGCTTCTGGGTCGATGATTGCTTCACCGACTCGTACGTGGCTGGTCCCTCCGAGGTAGCGGTGGTCACGGCGACCCTGTCGCTGCGCCTCGGCAGCTCGGCGCAGACCTCGGCCGGCATTCGCTACGAGGAGGACGGCTCGGCCGGCATCATCGAGGGAGGCTTGCTGGCCGAGGTGCAAGATCAGGTGATCCCACTGGTCAATCGGCTGGAGCTCATCGAGGGGAGCACCTACAGCTTCGGCCCGTCTGCCTTCGTGCAGGGCCCCAACCACACCCGCTTCTACGCCTACTGCCAGACGCTCGTGCAGATCGTGCGCGAGTAACAGCCACCATCCACGGAGTGGATGGTGGCTGTGAGCGTTCAGCTGGAGCCGATCTCACCAAGGACTCGTGCGGTCCACTGATCGTCGCTGGGGTCGATCTGGACGACCTGGAATCCGAACTGACGACCCTGCTCGGCAACGGCGATGGAGTCGTCGACCAGGACGTCGATGTCGAAGGCCGGCGGGTACTTCACGGTCCTGCTGGCGTGCTGGCCGAGACGGGAACGGTGCACGGCGTCGTTCACCACCTTGGACAGCCAGATCCCGTGGGTGAGGAATGCAAGTCGAATCCAGATAGCGTCACGTGCGGAGCTGGTGTACACACAGATGCGCCACCCTCTTCGTTGCAGGTCTTCCAGCAGGGTCCGAGTGCCCACGCGAAACCTGGGGGCCGACAGAAGCCAGGCGAGCACTGCACAGCGATGGGGCTCGGTCGCGAAGCGGGGTTCCGTGGGATCGGGCAAGAGCAGGTCGTCGAGGTCGAAGGCGATGTGTCGCACGGCCCTCCCCAGTCCAGCGAGATCTTGGTTCCGAATGCCTCGAATTGATGAGCTAGCGGAGATCTGCGGGCGGGCTTGCTTGACCCGTCAGGGGGTCGACGCGAGTGATGAGGTCGATGGATGCTGGTGCCGCTTCTTCCAGCAGGCGAAGGAGCTCGGTGTAGTCGCCATACTGCCGCTCGACGAGCTGAGCCAGCTCGGATGCAAGCTCGATCGGCGCGGTGTCCTGCCGCAGGGCCCGAAGGAATGCGTCGCCGTGCTCGAGGTTCGCCACTCGGGCGAGCAGCTCGTCTGGGGGCAACAGCGCATACAGTAGCTCGGTCACGTGGAAGGAGTTGCTCCGCAGTCGCTCCCGAGTGCTCTGGCGTGACTGAGCCCGAAGGGTGCGGTCGCGCTCGGCGCGATCGAGCACCTGGTGTAGCCGAAGGCCCGCCGAGCGATCCTCTGTGTGCACCGTCCACCATAGGTACGAGGCACCGAACGAGGCAGGCGGCAGAAGGTTGGCCGAGTGCAGGATGACCTGATCGTTGATGGCGCGGCCTACGAAGTGACCAACCAACGTGACGGCGCAGCTCGCGATGGCCAAGGCGTAGACGCGTGTCGTGGGACAGTCCTGGGGGGATCCCGAACGTTCCAGGTGCACGATGGAGGTGACCCAACTCGACCACGCGAGGATCAGGCCGAAGAGCAAGGTGGTCGTTCCGCCACGGCTGGCTCCGACGCCGAGTAGGAGCATCACCACGATGGTCAGAGCGATGCACCCGGAGAGTCCCGCCCGGCTCCAAGCGCCTGTCATGGGTCGAGCGCGCCGGTCTCGATGGCGTCGAGGATCGCATCGACCCAACGCATCTCCCGTTCGTGAACGGCGCCGCCCTTCGCATCGTTTGCAGGCTCGGCGACTTGGTAGCCAGTCTGGTCGAACAGCCGTCGGATGGCCTCGGCCAGCATCTCGGGGATCTCGGCGAACCCTTCGTGGCGTCTGGATCCGCGGATCTGAACGGTGGTCTGCCAGAGCTGGGTTGGCGGCCTGACGCCATCGAGGGAGTCCCTGATGAAGCGATTCGCAGCTTCCGGTGAGCCCTTGTACTGGTCGTGCTGGGCCTGCGCGAGCAGGTCGTTCGTGCGCACGAGGTCGAGTTCCACCTTCGTGTAGTCCCAGTAGAACTGCCATCCCCCTTGGTTCGGCTCGCGAAAGAGGTCGAGGACGGGTCCCACCAGGAACGTCGACGACAGCGTCGTACTGCTACTCGACCACGCTTCCAAGCCGATCGCTTGGGCGCGGACGCCAAAGACATCTGCCAGAATCGTCTTCACTCGAGCCTGCGTGGAGCTGTCGCTGGGTCGCTGGAGGTCGATGCGCATCGACCGTGCGTCCTTGTGCTCCAGTCCGAAATCCCAGCCCTCCCCGTACACCCCGATCTCCCGCTGCCTGCGGACCGGTTCTCCCAGTGGGTCCAACTCCTGCCGGACGATGGTGAGGGCGATGGTCGCAGTTTGCTGCCACCGATCCTCGGTGTCGGGGAGGTTCGCGGCCCCGAGCTCGACGACGAGCTGTCGCTTGTCGAAGCCTGTGCGGACCAGTGTCTCGGACGCATCCCCGTAGCTCTCCAGCGCGAGCGCGGGCTGCCCAGCGCGGACCGCGGCCCGTGCGACGACCAGGCGCCCTCCTGGCCTGCGGCGAACGGACCTCAGGGGGGCCTTCGGGTTCTCGAGCAGCCTCGCGCAGGTGTGTGCCACACGGGCCTCAGCCTGCCTCTCGGAGATGCCCGAGGGCCACCATTGAGCAGTCGGGTCGACGCGATCGCACGAGGCGTGGGCCGTGAGTGCTCCGATCGGACCCCACAGGATTCCTGCAAACAGGAGTTGCACCCTCGGAACCTCCTCGTGCGGGTTTTGTACCACATTCCGTCGAGGATGGGTCCGCCCCGAGATGTTGCTGCTGCTGAGTGCCACTGCGGGGGATCAGCGCTGGGCGCCTGCCTCGATCCAGGCCCTCACCAACCGCAGGTCGGCGTCGTCGAGGACGGGGGAGTAGAGCGGCATTCGCTCCATCTGCATGCGTTCTGCCGCCGCGAGCTTGATCCAGAGGTAGGAGTTCTCCGGGTCGCCTGGGATGACCAGCGGTAGGTCGGTCTGGGTGGAGTCCTGCTGGGAGAGCAGGGGGAACGCATCCGTGAGGGGGAGGAACGTAGCCCCGCCGCCGTACTGGTGGCACGAGGTGCAGTGGGCGTCCCACAAGGGCTGCAGGTCGCGGTCGTGCAGGACCTCGCCTAGGTCTTCGGAGTCCACGGCATCGGCGTCCTCGGGGGTGACCTCGTCTGCAGGCATCGCCTCCACGTCTGGTTCCGGGACCCCCGCGCAGCCGACCATCACGAGCAGGATCGATCTCATTTGCAACCTCCGGATGCACGGTAGGCGGGGCCATGGCGGACCTCCCATCGGTATCTACCGAACGCTCGCATCCGGATCAGCCGAACGGTCTTTGCCCTCTCGCGTGCGCGACATGGCAGGCCTCGTGGCGTGTGAGGGAGGTACCTCCTAAGGGGGCGCATGCGCACCAACGAAGACCGTCTCCCGCACATGGCCGTTCCCGCGAAGCCCCGGCACCCCACGGGTAGCTCCTGGCAGGTGTCCCACGAAGGCCAGCCCTTCTTCAGCCATCGCACGGGCGGTATTCTGTACAACGTCAAGGTCGGCGACTCCTGCTTCGGGTGGCCCGCGGATCACCTCGAACCCTGCGTGTCGGCCATTGCCGGCACCGGCGGTCGCAAGGATCCGAACTTCGCCTTGCAGGGCTTCGCCTGCGTGGGCAACCAGGTGCGCGTGCTGACGGGGGACGCGAAGGGCGAGGTCGGCGTGGTCACGGGCAAGCACGGGGGCATCGAGACCGTGATGATGGACTTCGCCGACGACGTGCTCGAGCGGATGTCCTACGAGGACAAGCTGCTCGTGCGCTCCGTCGGCCCAGGTCTGGCGCTGCTCGACTACCCCACGGTGAAGCCGTGGAACCTGGACCCCGCGTTGCTCGCCAAGATGGGCATCGAGGAAGTCGATGGCAAGCTCGAGGTGCCGGTGGCCGCGATCGTGCCGGGAGGCCTGATGGGATCGGGCATCGGCAGCAGCACGCCGTTCACGGGCGACTACGACATCCAGACCGCCGATCCCGAGCTACTGGAGGAGCACGGCCTCACGAACCTCCGGCTCGGCGACTTCGTGGCGATCGTGGACCACCACGCCACCCACGGTTGGACCACCAAGAAGGGCGGGGTGATCATCGGCATCATCATCCACGCCGACAGCTTCAAGGCAGGCCACGGACCTGGCGTCACGAGCTTGCTGACGGCGACGGACGGCACCGTGGTGCCGAAGCTGGTGGACCGAGCCAACATCGCCGAGACACTCGGGATCGGACGCGCACGCAGCTGACGCCCGACCGCGTCGAGGCCATCAGTGGCTGATGTGCAGGGCGATGTCTCCGAACTCGAAGCGCTGGTGGTCCAGATAGTGGCAGGTCCACTGGACCAGGTTGTAGCCAGGTCCGTCGCCCGCTGCGTCGAGGCACTTGCTGTGGGTGGCGTTGATCAGACTCGTGCCGGCTCCGCCGCCACTGTACTGATTGGCCGCGAACTGCGTTCGCAGCTGATCAGGCTGAACCCGCCGTTGCCGTGTGACCACTTGTACCACAGCTGATTGTATCCACCGTGGCAGGTGTACTGCTGGATGTTCACCCCGTTGTCCCCGACGCCCCCGGGCAGGTCGAGGCACTTGCGGCTGGACAGGTTCTCGATGCTGTACCAGCCAGACCACTGCGACGGGACGAGTCGCCAGTACTGGTTGTTCCCGCCGTTGCACGGATACTGCTGCACCCAGGTGTTCTGTTGCGAGAACCCAGGCACGTCGACACACAACCCCGTGTCGACGTTCTCGAGGGTGTACCAGGTGCTCTGGGCCTGGGCGGCAGCGGGCGCCAGCCACAGCGCCCCCAGACCGACCAAGGTCGTCCACATGAATCGAATCGACATCAAACCTCCAACGTGTGGCCCGCAGTGCACTTTGGCGATGCACTCCGATCCGAGCATTGCAGCGCCAATCCACGTAGTCGATCGAATGCTGTAGTCGGGAGGTCTCGATCAGGGGCTGGTCCAGCTCGCGATGGGGATCTGCTCGCCGTCGAGCTCGTGCTGGATTCGGATGGTGCCCGTGTGGGACCCGTCGTCGGTGAAGCTCCAGGTAGCGCGCAGGCTCGCGAGCTCCGGTAGATCGAGGACCTCGCGAACCCCCGACGTGGCTAGCTGCGACTGACCAAGGGTGCGAATGCGCTGTCCCTCTCGCTGCGACGTGCCGATCGCAGCCAGGGTCTCGCTCACGGCTCCGTCTTCGGTGTGCACAGTCAGCTCGAGCGTGGTCTCGAGCCGGCCGTCGTCGGGACACGGGGTCGTGCTGTCGGGATCCATGGGTGCCAAGTCGACCCAGTGGGCCGCTTGCCACACCGCAGTCAGGGTGAGGAGTGTGGGAGGCACGTCGTCTTCGTAGTCGAGGACGGCAGCGGGGAACGTCTCCGGCAGCACGTCGCGAGGGGTGAAGTCGAGGGGCGTGGGGTCGTCGAGGCCGAGGGCCTGGTGCTCGAGGGTGCAGGTGGAGTTCTCCTGCCCGATCTGGATCCCCGGTCGGGTGCCCCCGGGTTCGCACGCGACCAGCGCTGAAGCGACCACGAACGGCAGACACCCTCGGACCACGTCGCCTCCCTCATCATGGGTACACCGGACGGCCGCGCTGCGCTACTGCGGCTACCTGTGGAATCGCACGTTTCATGAAGCGCGTTCGAACTCGATGTGTGAATCTGCATGCATGGACGGAAAGACGATCGCGCGGGAGTGGGTGCGGGTGTTGCGGGGCCAGCGCTCACAGCTCGCCTTGTCGCGCAGGCTCGGGTATCGCACCAACGTGGTGCACACCTGGGAGGCAGGTCGGCGCTGGTGTCGGGCGTCGGAGTTCTTTCGGTGTGCGCACGTGGTGGGCGTGGACGTGCAAGGGGGGCTCGAGGCGTTCTTCACGTCGCCGCCCCGGTGGCTCGAGGCAGGTGATCTGCGGACGGACGACGGCGTGACGCGAGTGCTCCAGGAGCTGCACGGCGGCATCATGGTGAACACGCTGGCGGAGCGCTGTGGGGTGAGCCGACACGCGGTGTCGAGGTGGCTGAGGGGGGCCGCTCAGCCCCGCATCCACGAGTTCCTGGACCTCGTCCACGCGATGACGGACCGGCTCCTCGATTTTCTGGAGGGGTTCGTGGATCCTGGACTGCTGCCCTCGGTGGCCCCGCCGTGGAGGAGCTACGAGCTGGCGCGGCAGGTGCTGGTCCTGGAGCCTTGGTCTCATGCAGTGCTGGTGGTGCTCAGTCTGCCCAGCTATCGCGCACTGCCGACCCATGCGCCGGGCTGGATCGCAGGCCAGATCGGGATCCCTGCCGACGTGGAAGCCCGGTGCGTGGAGCAGCTGGCCGCGGCTGGTCTGATCCGCTGGCAGGCCGATCGCTACGAGATCGTGGCCGAGCCGACGCTCGACTCCCGCAAGACACCCGATGCCGGCAAGCGGCTGCAGGCCCACTGGGCCCGTGCGGCCCTCGAGCGAATCGAGTCGGGAGGACAAGGGCGATTCTCGTTCAACGTGTTCGCGGTGTCGCGGGCGGATCTGGTGCGCATCGAGGCGCTCCACCTGGAGTACTTCCGGGCAGTGCGGTCCATCGTGGCGGCCAGCGAGCCGGAGGTCGCAGCGGCCGTGAATGTGCAGCTGATGCCGCTATCGAGTCGGTGATGGGTCCGGAATCATGCGGAATCGCGCACAGGCGACGAAACCGCACCCCAGAATGTGCGATTCGACAGGTGTTCGACGTGGTCGACGGGGGAGGCGGCGCGTAGATTCTCGGTGTGGGCACGATGCCGGGGCAATCCCGGTTGGAGGACGACATGCGCACTCCCTTCCTGATGGCACTCGCGATGGTGGCCTGCGGCAGCCCGTCGGAGCCTGGCGAGCCGGTTCGGTCGAACCTCGACCGCGACCTCGATCCCGAGGTGACCAACGAGCAGCTCGCGTCGCTCACGGAGTCGAACCGGCGCTTCGCCTTCGACCTCTACCACGGGGTCTCCGACCAGGCCGACAACCTGTTCCTGTCGCCCCACAGCATCTCCATCGCGCTCGCGATGACCTATGCAGGTGCGGAGGGCACC
Source organism: Myxococcales bacterium (assembly GCA_019634415.1). Classification (GTDB taxonomy): domain Bacteria; phylum Myxococcota_A; class UBA796; order UBA796; genus DRPG01. Next base: position 31,894 of record JAHQVJ010000055.1, on the reverse strand, counting down.
ACCGAGCAACAGATGGCCGAGGCGCTGCAGTTCGACCTGCCGGAGCCCACGCTGCACCAGGCGTTCAACCGCCTCGATCTGGACCTGCAGGCCCGCGGCGAGGCTCGGGTGCAGGAAGGGGAGCCGCCGATCCTGCGGGTGGTGAACACCACCTGGGGCCAGACGGGCTACGCGTTCGAGCCCGACTACCTCGACGTGCTGGCGCTGAACTACGGCGCGGGCATGAACCTGCTCGACTTCGCTGCCGATCCCGAGGCCTCCCGCACCCAGATCAACGACTGGGTCGAGGACATGACCTCCGACCGCATCGAGGACCTCATCCCGGCGGGAGCCATCAAGTCGAGCACCCGGCTGGTGTTGACCAACGCGATCTACTTCAAGGGCTCGTGGGTGACACCCTTCCAGGCCAGCCAGACGGCTCCGGCGCCGTTCACGACGCTGGGTGGCGGCACCGTGCAGGCTGACACCATGAACGGCACGCTGCGGGTGCCGTACGCGGATCTGGACGGGTTCGCCATCGTGGAGCTGCCGTTCTCGGGTGAGGAGGTCGCGCTTCAGCTGCTGGTGCCCGACGCCGACCGGTTCGCGGAGATCGAGGCCAGCTTCGACCAAGCGACCTACGACGCCGCAGTGCAGGCGATGACCGTGCACGACGTGAGCCTGGCGGTTCCGAAGTTCGAGATGAAGTCACCGCTGGACCTGGTCGAGCCACTGCAGTCCCTGGGCATGGTGGACGCGTTCGGGGCCGCGAACTTCGACGGGATCTCGGAGGGCGGCGGGCTCGCCATCACCGACGTGATCCATCAGGGCTTCCTCGCGGTGAACGAGGAGGGGGCCGAGGCGGCTGCCGCGACGGCGGTGATCATGGGCGAGTCGGCGGCTCCGCTGGCGAGCTTGACGGTGGACCGGCCGTTCCTGGTCACCATCGTGGACCGTCCGACGGGAGCGCTGTTGTTCCTGGGACGGGTCGCCGATCCGACGGAGTAGCGCGGTCGAACTGCTGTGGACCTTGCCGAGCTCGACGGGGTAGGATCCGTGGGTTCGTCCGAGGTGCACGTGGCGGGACGGGTCTTGCTTGCGCTATTCGTCGGGCTCGGAGCCGGCGTGCTGGTCGGGCGGCTCACCTCGCCGTCTCCTCCGGCCGCGTCGGTCGCTGTGGCGCCTGATCCGAGTCGGGTACCCCGAGGTCCGGCGCGGCAGGCTCCTGAGGAGCCACCAGCCGACACCCCGCGGGACGTGGAGATCGGCGATCAGCGGAACCTCGGTAAGCGCTGGAAGCTTCGCATGGACGAGGGAACGCAGACGCTGATGGATGCCTGGGGGGGAAGGCCCTACACCGAGCTGGAGCAGGTCGACGTGTCCATCGCGTTCTTCGAGGAGCGGGCAGAGGAGCTAGGCGACGACCTGGGCCCGATGCTTCAGGGCCTCTACGAGCGTCGACGGCGCCTCGTCGAGGGCGAGGCAGCTTCCCCCTGAGATCGAGTGGGGTGTGAGCGGCGGACACCCACGGGGTGGCATGATGGCTCCAGAGCGGTGATCGGACGCCGCTTCGGGGGGAGCATGTCATGGTCGTGGATGTGGCTCGGGCTGCTGGGCTGCGACAGCCCGAGTGACCCATCGCCCACGGTTCCCTCGGACACCCGCGTGGCGCCGGACACCGATGTGGTGGACTCGTCGCCCACGACCACCGCCGACACGTCGACGCCCACCGCACCGTCCACGGTGTTTCTGGGGATCCTCGGTGCCAGCGACAGCGATGAGTACTCGGCAGACGACAACCGCGGCGGGGCCTACGCCAAGACCACGTCGAACTGGGCCGAGCTGCTGGTGTCCCTGCGCGACGTGGACCTGGGACCTTGGGGGGAGCGCGAGGAGCCGCGGCGCAGCGGCTACGAGCGAAACTGGGCCCGCAGCGGCGCTCGGATCCAGACCCTGATCAGCACGGGCCAGCACACGGGCTTGGCGGAGCAGGTGTCCCGAGGGGAGGTGGCGATCGCGGTGATGCGCATCGGCAACAACGACTTCAGCGCCGCCAACGGGCAATACCAAGACATCTACTCGGGGGCGGTGGACGACGTGGCGCTCGAGGAGCGCTTGGCGAACCTGAGCGCGGGCTTGGAGCTGATCGTCGAGACGGTCCTGACGGCAGGCGACGTGAAGATGCTGGTGACGACCATCGGGGATCCCGCGAGCCCCGGTGACGAGGATCTCGTGCGGCCCGAGTTCCTGGCGGCGTTCCCCGATGCGGACGGTCGCGCTCGTGTCTCGGCGGCCATCGCCGAGGTGAATGCCTCGTTGCGAGCGCTCGAGACGGACTATCCGGGCCGGGTCGGAGTGGCGGACACGGCGGTGGCCGTGCGCGCCATCGGAGACGCCATGGACGACGAGGGGCAGCTGCTCGTGGGAACGGAGACCATCGACGTGTTCTCGGTGGGAGGGGAGCCTCACAATGGATTGCTGGATGCGACGGGCCACCTCGGAACGGTGCTCAGCGGCCTGTTCGCGAACGAGCTCGTGGTGGGGCCGCTCGAGGAGCACTTCGGGGTGGTGGTGCCCCTGCTGACCGACGAGGAGATCCTGAAGAGCGCTGGACTCCCATAGACGCCGGCTCCTGGGCGCCGAGCTCAGCGCTCCTCGCGCGCGTATCCGCGCTGACTCATGAACGTCAGCGTGGGTGACTCCGTCGCGAAGAGCGTCACGCTCACCAGCTCGTCGTCGGCGGCCGCGTCGTCGATCACGAACAGCACCTGGTTCGCCCCCTGCACCGCCAGCGGGTAGCGCTCGGCCAAGGCCGTTTGCACCGTCTCCAGATCCGCCTGCAGGTGCACCGTGAGCCCGAACAGGTGGTCGTCCTCGAACACCGCGGAGGCGGTCTGCACAGCGCCCAGGGTGGGCGCGACGGGCAGGCCGTTGCAGCGCGAGGCGCGGCCGGCCTCCACCCACGCTCGCACCGCCGCTGGCTCCGTGGACCAGTCGTAGGCGTCCACCGTGTGCCCGGCTTCGCGACAGGCTGCACGGAACGCCTCGCGCGAGCTGCCCAGCTCCACGCCGAACACCGCACCACCGGGTCCCGGTAGGGCGCTGGGATCGACCAGGGAGGCGTCGCTGGGCAAGGTGACGCCTGGCGCGTAGGCGCGCGTGGCCAGCACCTCGGCGCAGCCCCGCGCAGGTCCCGTGCACGTGATCCCCAGCACCTGCAGCTGCCGATCCTCGTCCACGCCGAACCAGGCACAGGTGTGGGTGGTCGTGGCCGACACGCACAGCTCGCGCCCGCCCTCGCGCTCGATGGCCACGACGTCGCCGTCGGTGGCTGCGGCGCGTAGGTCGTCCTCGACCGCTTGCAGCACGGCGGCGGGCGTGGCTCCCAGGGCGGAGGCGCCGGGCTGCAGGCTCTGCTGCAGCTGCACCTCCAGGTCGTCGCTGCGCTGCACCGCGAGGGTGTGGGACTGGCCCGGTGCTGCGGAGTGGGCCGCCTGCAGTCGCGCCTCCAGCGCCTCGGCCTCCAGTGGCTCGAAGCCCCCTGGCAGCTGCACCTGCACGCCCTCGAGCGTCATCGTCTGCGGCGCCGTGGCTCCGAGCCATCCACATGCCATCAGCCACCACATCGCCGCCTCCCGCGGTGGCGTATCCAGCTACCACGGGTGCGGCGGAGCCACCCGCCCCGGTTCGCATGCCGACGAGGCGCCCCAAACATGAGGGGATGGGGATTCAAGGCACACCGCCTGTCGGGACAAGGAGCTGTCGGAGCAGGTGGTCCGCGCACGGAAGGGAGTTGCAGAGACGGGCCCGTGCCCGCCGCGCATGAATACGCCAGGCGTGTCTTGACGTCTTCGGTGGTCGGGTCAGCATGCGTCAGCGACTGTCAGCATCGGGGGCACGGACGAGTGTCCGTGCGGCCCGCGGACAGCTGTCCGCGCACGGGCCCTGTTACCGTCTGCTCATGCGCCTCGGGACGGATCTGCTGGACGAGCTGGGCACGCCCCCTGTGCAGCACCGCGCCCGCCAGCGCCTGTCGGTGATCGCGGTGGTGTACGCGGTGGCGTTCACGCTGCTGTCGATGTCGGGCCTGGCCTGGTTCGCCTGGGGCGGCGTGGCATCGGTGCGGAGCCTGGGCGCCGACGTGGACCTGATCTCCGCCGGCCTGTGGGGGGTGCTGGCCCTGGTCTGCCGCATCCGACACATCCGTGACGCCAGGGTGTGGATGTGGGCCCAGGGGGTCTACGTGGCGTCGTCGGCCACGCTGTCGGGGTTCTCGGCGCTGGGGGCCTACCAGCTGGGCAGTGACGTGTCGGTGCTCACCTGGGCGCCGGTGGTGGTGGCGACCTACCCGCTGATCGTGCCGAGCACGCCCGCGGCCACGGCGCGCACGGCCTGGGCGGCGATGCTGGCCGCGGTCGGGGCGGTGGCCCTGGCGGGCTGGGGCACCGGCGCGGGATCGGTGGCCGACGTGCTCGCGAGCGTGCCTGCGCTGGCCGTGGCGGCGGTCGTGGCGGTGGTGGGGGCGGATCAGATCCACCGCACCACGGTGGACGTGCGGGCCCTACAGGAGCACCGGGCGCTGCTCACGGCGGTGCTGTCGAACACCGCCGACGCCCTGGTGCTGCGGGATCCCGACGGTGCGGTGCTGCTGGCCAACGACGAGGCGCGGCGCCTGCTGGGGTCGGAGCTGACGGAGGGGCCGGCGGCGCTGCGACGTGCCCTCGAGGCAGCTCGGGAGGGCCTGGTGGTGGACCCACAGGCGTCGGGCGCGCCCTCGTTCCTGGTGGTGCGTCGTCCGGTGGAGATCGGGCTGCAGCCCCACGAGCTGTGGGTGGTGCGCGAGGTGACCCAGGCGGTGGACACGGCCTCGATGGATGCCTGGCGCACCCTGCTCCGCACGCTGTCGCACGAGCTGAACAACTCCCTGGGGCCCATGGCGTCGACCCTGCGCTCGGTGCGACGGATGCTGGCAGATCCCACCCACGCCGACCGACTGACGACGGCGATGGACGCGCTGGACGCACGCGTGGAGCACCTCACGCGGTTCCTGGGGGACTACGGGCGGCTGGCGCGTCTGCCTCCGCCGCGGCCCGAGCCGGTGCACTGGGCGAGCTTCCTGGCGCGGCTGCAGCAGGTGGAGCCCTTCGTGCTACGCGACGTGGCGCCAGGAAAGGGGCGCTTCGATCCGGCCCAGATCGAGCAGGTCTTGCTGAACGTGTTGCGCAACGCGCGGGAGGCGGGCTCGCCGGAGCCGGAGGTGGCGGTGGGCCGGCGAGAGGACGGCTGGGAGCTCGTGGTGGCGGATCGCGGCGAGGGCTTCAGCGCCGAGGCCTCGGCCAACGCCCTGGTGCCCTTCTTCACGACGCGATCCGGAGGCTCGGGCCTTGGGCTGGCGCTGTCGCGTGACATCGTGGCGGGCCATGGCGGCACGCTTCAGCTTCAGGCGCGCGAGGGCGGGGGTGCGGTGGTGCGGATCTGGCTTCGGGGGGAGGACGACGCCGGGTGAGGTACGCGGACGACGTGCGACTGGTGCGCCTCCGCGCGCGCCCGCACGAGTCGCACATCGATGATGCAGCGACCGGGCACGTCATGCCCTGGCACGCCAGTTGCTCCGCACCGAGCGCCCCGGAGGTTCCGTGCGCCGCCTCGTTCCACTCGTGCTCTTGCTCACCCACTGCGTCGGCGGTGGCTCCACGCCGGAGACGTCCGATCCTTCCGAGACGCCGGACCCGAGTCCGGAGACCACGAGGAACACGGCGGTGCTGTGCGCCCTCGTGGAGCAGGACCAGGACGAGGACGGCCTGGCGGACGCGCTGCAGCGGCTGGCCTACAACGACCAAGGCGAGTTGCTGCTCGACGCCTCCGACAGTGCTGCTGACGGTGTGGACAACATCGTGCTGCAGATCTCCTTCGGCGAGGAGCTGCGCACCACCGATGCGCAGTACGACCTCGACGGTGACGGGCTGGCGGAGGGCAGTGGGCTCACCGACGAGGTGCTCGCCAGCGGGATCATCTCCACCTTCCAGTTCGATGCCGACAGCGACGGGACGCTGGAGGCGGACCTCGAGACGCTGGTGTGGACGCCCGCCGGAGATCCGGAGGAGCAGCGCTATCTGCAGTCGGGGGCCGAGCCCGAACGACGCTTTCACACCTACGATGCGTCTCGTCGGCCGCTGACGTGGGACATCGACGACGGAGAAGACGGCACCCTGGACTGGCAGCGACGGACGACCTACGCTTCTGGGCTCGTCGAGGTGATCACCGACGTCGACGCCGACGGCGTGGACGACGAGCTGACCGAGACCCACACCGACGCGATGGGTCGTGTGACGCTGGTGCGCACCGACGCGCCGCTGGGGGAGCCCTGGGAGATCGTCGAGACCTACACCTACGATGATCTGGGCCTCGCCGAGATCGTGCGGGAGACCACGTTCAGCAGCACCATCACCACCACCTACGTGCGAGACGACCAGGGGCGGACGCTCGAGGAAGAGGTCGCGCGTGACGACCGCGTGACCCGATCGGCCTGGACCTACGTGGACTGCGCCGAGGTGCTGTGAGGGCGGGGATCTGCTAGCTGAACCGGTTGGAGCGCACGGGACCCGTGTACCAGAGATCGCCCGGCGAGCCTCCCAGCGCGAGCAGTGCCAGCACGGCGTCAAGATCGTCGGCCGTGTCGGAGATCTGGGCGTCGAGGATCCGCTGCACCCACACCTCCGTGGGCTCCTCCGACGGGGCCTGGCGCGTGCTCTGCCCGTCGTCATCCAGCACGAGTCGCTCCTCCCAGGGGGCCACCAGCATCTGGAAGAGCAGGCCGACGTAGCGAGGCACCAAGGCGGGCGGGCCGGTCCAGCGCGCGCCGCGGGCGACGATCGGACAGCCCGCCGCCACCGCGGCGGAGAGGAGGTCGGCGTCGTCGAAGGGGTCGGTGTCGTAGGCGACGACGAGGGCCTCGGGGCGCGACTCCGCGAGGTCGGCGAGGTCGGCGACGGGAACCTCCAGGAGCCGGCTCAGGGTGTGGGCGACGATCTGGCTGCTGCGATCGGGCAAGGGGAGCAGGGCGGTGGGTACTGCGTCGGCCGCCACCAGGACCTGCTGCAGACGTCGCAGATCGCGCAGCACAGCACCCTCGGAGTCCTGGGTGAAGGCGTAGCGGCCGCGCATGCCCTCGTCGAAGCCGTAGGGGGACAGGTGCAGCAGCACGCTGCCGTTCATCACGAAGTGCCAGCCCCGCAGGTCACGGTCGTCGAGGGGGGTGAGGGGCTCGGCCGCCTGGGACCGCGCGAGCATGTCGTGCATGCGCAGCGCGGCCCGGGCCATGTGGGAGTCGCCCTCCTCGGGCGCGAGGCGGTCCGCCCAGCTGCGCGCGGTCGGCAGGTCGGCGGCAGACAGCGCGTTGAAGCACAGCAGGTACCGCAGCCAGAAGTCGCCCTGCAGCAGGGTGGGGTTGGCGAGCAGCAAGGCCTGGGCGGCGGAGTGGCGCTCCGTGCGCTCGTAGGCCACGGCGAGCTCCGTCACCACGCCCGGGGAGCCTGGCGCCAGCCGATCGAGCCAGCGAAGCACGGGGATGGCAGGCCCGGGCAGCCCCACGTCGACGAGCTGGAAGCCCAGATCGAACAGCGCCTGGGGCTCGGGATCGGCCAGGGTGCGCGCCGCCGCATCTGCCAGCTCGGCCAGCGCCATGTGCTCCCCGAGGCTGCGCACGATCCGCACGAAGGTGCGCATGCGATCGGCGTCCTGGTCGAGGCCTTCGGCCTGCCAGCCGAGCCGGAGCTGCTTGGCGGCTCCCTGCGGATCGCCCTCGTGGAGGAGCTGCTGGGCGGTTGCGGCGTGCTCGTCGAACTCGGACGGCGTCATCGTCGACTCCCACAGGTGTAGGGCGAGGTCGTGGGGTCAGTACCGAAGCACCAGGCCGTCACCGAAGCGCTCCTGTAGCTGATCGGTGGCGGTGGTGCCCCTGAGTCGGTCGGTGACGTCCACGACCAGTCGCGTGGGCTGCAGCCACTCCGAGGCCACGAGTGCGGCGACTCCGTCGATCCCGAGCCGTCGGTTGTTCGTGAGATCGAGGGAGGTGACGTGCCGAAGCCCGGGCCAGCGCGCCAGCCGCGCGATCCCCTCGTCCGTCAGCCGATTGCTGGACAGATCGAGGGTCGTGAGTCTGTGGGGATCGGCGGAGAGCAGGGCGTCGAGCCCCGCGTCCGTGAGGCTGTTGCTGCGCACCACGAGGTGAACCACCTGGGCGAGGCCGCCACGACACAGGGCGGCCATCCCAGCCGGTCCGAGGCGGGCGTTGCCCAGCTCCAGCGTGGTCGCGCTGCAGGTGCCGATCCGCTCGAGGTGACGAGGCAGCAGCTCTCCGCGAGGCGTGTTCGCGAAGAGCCGGTCCAGGGAGGCGCCCAGCGCGTCGAGCAGTGGGTCCACGTCGCTGGGACCGAAGCTGGAGCGGAGGTGGAGGTCGGTGGGCCGAGCGGGGGAGGCGGCCAGGTGCTCACCGATGGAGCCGGCCAGCCCGGGGTTCCCCGACAGGTCCAAGGTGGTGAGTCGAGGGGTCGCCTGCAACAGTGCCTCGACGTCTGGGGGCCGGAGGTCGTTCGTGGCGAGACCGAGCGTGGTGAGGGGCGGTAGGAGCGGGCTCTGGGCGAGACGTCGGGCGCCGGTGCGGGCAGGTCGGACGCCGTTCAGCTCCAGCGACTGCAGGGGGACTCCCTCCAGCAGGCTCAGCATGATGGCGAGTCGACCGGCGCCCAGCTGGTTGAACAGGCCGAAGCCCTCGAGGTGATCGAGATCCTCCCGTCGAAGCACCTCCAGCGCCTCGTCGGCCCAGATGTCGCCCAGCAGATCGACGTGTCGGGCGAAGCGGAACCCTCGGACGTCGGTGCGTGCACTCTGGACGGTGAACCGCTGCACCGGAGCGGCGTCGAGCAGGGCCGCCCCTCGCTCTGCGAGCAGCGGATGGGGAAGCCTCACGGTGTGGGGAAGGCCCGCCCAGTGGTCGATGTCCTCGGGCCACCGGTCCGATCCGAGGGCGTCGCGCAGCGGTGTGTGCCAGGTGGAGGCGTGATCGAGCAGGAGGCGCTGCGCCTCGGCATGGGCCTGGGGGTAGCCTTCCCAGCGTGGCCCGCGTCGCTCGACCTCCACGGACAGCGCGAGGTATCGCCCGAGGTGGGGCTCGCCGTGCTCCAGTAGGTAGTCGGCCAGCACCGCGCGCAGATCGAGATCGCGCGGCTCCCGCAGGACTCGGTTCCACAGCTCGGTGTTCAGCTGCACACCTTCCTCCTGGCACAGAGGACCCAGCCGAATACGGACCAGTCCCGTGGTGGAGATCTCCGATGCCCATTCGCCCTGCGACCCTCGACGATGTGGGCGCCATCCGGCGCCTGGCGGTGGACACCCAGATGTTCACCGAGCAAGATGCGGGCTTCGTGGACGAGATGGTGCCGGCAGCGGTGGACGGATCTGCCCCCGAGGATCACTGGATCGTGTACGAAATGGCGGATGGGCGTGTGGATGGCGCTGCCTATGTTGCGCCTCAGCCATTTTCGGACCGGCTGTGGAACGTGTTCTTCATCGCGGTGGCGCCGAGGTGCCAGGGGCAGGGCGTGGGTGGTGCGCTCATGCGTCACATCGAGCAGATGCTGCGGGAGCGTGGGCCACAGGTCGCCCGCGTGATCCTCGTGGAGACCTCCTCCACCGACCAGTATGCGAGGACCCGGGAGTTCTACCCGAAGCAGGGCTACGTCGAGGAAGCGCGCATTCGCGAGTACTTCGGCCCAGGCGACGACAAGGTGGTGTTCTGGAAGGCGCTTCAGCCCAGCTGACCTCCGATTCCGGCCAGTGCGCGGCGGGGCCCCATGGCACGTTGGCGGCTGGAGGTCGCATGTCTGCAACCATCGCCCGACGCTTCCTGGCACTCCATCGCAAGGGCGATCCACTTCGCCTCGCCAACGCCTGGAGCGTGGGAACGGCCCAGCTGTTGGAGTCGCTGGGCTTCGAGGCCGTCGCCACCACCAGCGCGGGCCACGCGGGCACGCTGGGTCGGGTGGATGGCCAAGTCTCCGCCGACGAAGCGCTGGCCCACGCCGCCGAGCTGGCCCGTGCCATCGAGCTTCCCGTCAACGGTGATCTCGAGGATGGCTTCGGACCGACGCCCGCCGACGTGGAGCGCACCGTGGCCCGCGCCATCGAGGCGGGGCTCGCGGGGTGCTCCATCGAGGACTTCACGCGGGATCGGGGGGACCCCATCTACCCACGGGACGCTGCCGTCCAGCGGATCCGCGCCGCCGTCCGCGCAGCGGGCGACCGCATCGTGCTGACGGCGCGCTGCGAGAATTTCCTTCACGGTCGGCCCGATCTGGGCGACACGATCGAGCGACTGAAGGCCTTCGAGGCAGAAGGGGCCCAGGTCCTGTATGCGCCGGGGCTCGTCGACCTGGTGCAGATCGAGGCGCTGGTGGCTGCGCTCGAGGCGCCAGTGAACGTGCTCGCGCTGCCGGGCGGGCCCACGGTGGAGGAGCTGGCGAGCGTGGGCGTGGCCCGGGTGTCGGTGGGTTCCCGCTTCTACAACGAGGCGATGGCGTGGCTGCGCGACCGTGCGGGGCGCTGGTGCGCCGACGGCGTCTCGTAGCGCCTTCAGCGCAGCGCCGACCAATCGAAGACCACGAGTCGACCTTGCTGCAGGGAGATCGACCACAGCGCGGTGCCGCTGCTGCCGAGGAAGAACAGGCTTCCGACCGGATCGTCCGACAGCGCACAGGCGCCCCGGACGGGCTGCCACGGGGCGTGGGGATCCAGCCGCGCGAAGGTGTGTGACGTGTGGCCACGGGGCGTGCTCAGCGTCCACACCGCCACCTCGGTGTCGCCGTGGCGCCCGCCGACTCGTACGAGCACGTCGCTCACCCACGCCGGTGAGGCGGGGCGAGGGGAGTCGAGGCGGGGCAGGTCACGCGTGTGCCCCGTGGTCTCGTGCAGTACCCCGGTGGCCAGATCCAGGTAGCGAGCCAGGACCGAGGCTCCGTCGTGGTCGAACCAGATGTCGAGGTGACCTGGGGCGAACTCCGATACCGACGACAGTCCCCGGACGGCGGAGTCGACGTTCAGCGGTATGTCCAGCACCGGCTGTACGCGCAGCGTTGGTGCGTCGACGGAGACGTAGACCTCGTCCCGCAGGTACCGCAGCGTCTCGCCTGCCGGATCCGAGCCGCACTCGTCGCTGGCGAACCCCAGGGAGACTACGGGATCGAGCTGGCAGGTGAACGCAAAGGCCTCGCGGGTGTGCTTGCGCTCCGACCAGCGGTCGGCGTCGGTGAGCTGGCTGTAGGGCTGGAAGGGAGAGGTGATGCGGAACAGGTCGGCTGCCGGCAACCCTCCGAGCACCTGGGTGTGCCAGCCGTGGCACAGCTCGTGGCGTAGCGTTTCCTCGGCGATACCGGGATCGGTGGGCTCCACGCGGATCCCCCGGGAGACGGGGTTGTAGCGGCCCGCGGCCTCACCACCGATCTTGCGCACGGCTCCCGTGCTCACGCGGGACAGGCACACCTCGGCGGGCGCGATGGCCGCGGCGAAGTCGGCCAGGGTGGTGGCGAGGACGTCGCTCAGTGTGGGGTCGTCGGTCTGCACGGTTGCATCGCACGTGGGCTGGCAGCCGCTCGCCAGCACGGCGCTCAAGCACGAGGTGCAGAAGGTGCGCACAGTTACCTCGGCACGGACCGACGCGGAAATAGCGGTCCAGCAGTGTCGTATCTTCGCACGACGGTGGGGTGGTGGTGCTGACGCTCGAGTACGACGAGACAGGCTGCCGTGGAACGTTCGAGTACCAGGACTGGTCGAGCCCGCTCGAGTGGTTGGTCGGGCTCACGGGGCTGGGACTGCTCGGCACGTTCGGCATGGTGGTGTGGGCAGGCTCTGGGTGGACGTGCATGGCGCTGTTCATCGGAGTGCTGCTCGTGCTGCGCTCGGGAGGGGGTACCGCGGTGGTGGACCAGCTGGCCGAGGCGGGGGGAGCTCGCTGTGTGGCTCGATTCCACGCCAGCGGCGGGTGGCTGACGGTGGTGCGCGGCGAGCACACGGATCGTCTGTTCTTGCCGCAGTGCCGCCTGCGCTTGCACGGCTCGCGCCTGGACGTGTGCTCGCGGCTGACGGGGGACCGGGTGGTGATCGACGTTGGCGCAGACCAGGCGGCTGTGCAGGAGCTGGCAGCGGTGTTGGAGCAGATGCAGCGGCTGGAGCTCGGCAAGAGCACGGACGTGCCGCCAGAGCTGCAGCAGCTCACTCGCACCGCGGAGACGCCCGAGGTGTGACCAGTAGGGTTCGACCTTGCGTGCCTTGCCGAGTCGAGATCGCCCGCGGTATTCATGATGACCAATGAGCCGGTCAAATGCCTCTTGAAATCATAATTTATCGAGACCCTGCACCGACCCTCGACGAATGGACGTCCGCCGTGGAGGGCGTGGCGCTCTGAACTGACGACGTCGTCGTGACCAATCCCACTACAGGGGAAGAGATCCGCATGCCCGCCCAGGAGGGGGATGCCGTGATCGGCTCATTGCGACTACGCTTCGCGGGCTTCGCGATCATGGCCGCGGTATCGCCAGAGTGGCTCGTCGATCCGAATGCACCTGGGCGCAGTGAGGTCTTCGCGTTGGCGGACGTGCTGGGAGCGGAGGTCATGACGGAGCACGAGGAGCCGATCTCGCGGAGCGGTTGAGGGCGGAGGTTGCAGCATGAGCCTGGGGTGTCCTTGATTCCGACGAGCTGCCCAGAGCGCGCGTGCTCGATCGCGACAATCAACCCGTTGATTGTCGCGATCAGTCCTACACCTTCGTGGTGAGCGTGGCCTCCACCTCTGCAAACAGCTGCTTCACGAAATCCAGCTCCAGGTGGCCGATGAGGTCCGTCGCCTCCCCAAGGGCCGCTCGGGCCGCCTCGCGCTGGCCCACCTGGTACGTGAAGCGAGCCTTCGCCAGCAGTACGAACCCCAGTCCCTGCTTGTCGCCCAGCTCTCGCAGAGTGGCTTCCCCCAGCGCCACCGCCCGAAGCGCCCCTTCTCGATCTCCCTGGTGCCAGCAGATCCCCGCCTGCAGGTCTCGGCGCCGCGCGATGTTGCGCACCGCTCCCACCTCGCGAAAGCGCCGAAACGCCTCCTGAAGCCGGTTGGCTCCCTCGTCGTAGCGCTCCTCCTGCACGTCGAGCGCCGCCAGGTTCTGCAGCACCCAGGCCTGGCCGAAGGAGTTGTGCAGCTCGCGGTGGATGGCCAGGGCCTGCTCGTAGTGCCGCCGCGTCTTCGCGTGGTCGGTGCCGCGGGAGTAGCTGACGCCCAGGTGGTTGAAGAGCATGGCCTCGCGCTGCCGGTCGCCCACCTGCTTCACCAGGGCCAGCCCCTGCTCGGCCAGCGCGATGGCCGCGGCTTCGTCTCCCTCCTTGGAGGCCAGGGGACACAGGGCGGAGAGCACGGAGGCCTCCCAGCAGAGGCTGCCGAGCTGCTGGGCGAGCTGGCGCGCGCGCTCCAGGGGCGGCCGGGCGCGAGAGGGGCGATGGGTGATCCACAGGGCGTTGCCCAGGTTCAGGGAGGCCAGCATCTCCAGGCGCTCGTCGCCGTCCTGCCGCGCCAGCGCGATGGCGTGCTCCAGACAGGACACCGCGGGCTCGGTGCGCCCGAGGATGGCATGGGCGTAGCCCAGGAGCTGCTTCACCCGAGCGCGCGGGGCTCCGGGGAGCGACTGAAGGGCCTCGATCTGGGGGAGCAGCTGGGGGATCAGCCCCAGCTCCCGCCCCACCCGCGCCAGCACCACGGCCGCGCGGGTGGCCGTGGCGCCGTCGGACCAAGTCGCGGCGCGCCGAAACGCAGCCAGGTGGTTGTCGATGTCGAGACGCACCTGCCAGGTGCGCTGCACGCCCCCGGCAACCATGAAGGACTCCTCCATGGCGTCGCGGGTGAACCAGTCTGCGTGGCGTCGCTGGGTGGCCAGGCCCGTGTCCTGCTCGGACAGCCGATCGCGGGCGTAGTCGTGCACGCTGCGCAGCAGGCTCAGGCGCGGCTCGTCGGTGCCGGGTGCTCGGTGGGTGCGCAGCAGGCTGCGATCCACCAGCCCGGCGAGCACGGTCTCCACTCGCTCCTCCGAGATCTGCAGCACCGCCTCGGCGGCCTGCAGCGTGGCGCCGCCCTCGAACACCGACAGCTGCGCCAGTGCCGTGCGCTCGGGCTGCGTGAGCAGCGACCACGACCAGTCCAGCGTGCCCTCCAGCGTGCGGTGGCGGTCGGGCCGAGAGGCGTCTCGGGAGACCAGCACGTCGAAGCGGTGGGACAGGCGCTCCTCGAGCTCCCGGGGCGACAGGGTGGCAGCGCGCGCGGCGGCGAGCTCGATGGCCAGAGGCAGCCCGTCGAGCAGGGTCGCGATGCGCTGCAGCACGTCTCGCGGGACCTCGTCTGCGACCCCGAGGGCTGCCATCCGCACGCACAGCAGGTCCACGGCGTCGCCTGCCAGGGACAGGGGCTCCACCGGCTGCACCCGCTCGGTGTCGATGCCCAGCCGCTCCCGGCTGGTGGCCAGCACCGACAGCGCGGGCGCCGCGGCACACCACTGGGCGAGCAGCTCGCCCGCCGGCTGGGCCACCTGCTCCAGGTTGTCCACCACCAACCGCTCGCTGCGTCCGGCGAGGGCCGCGCCGATGCGCTCGGCGGAGGGGGTCGTGCCGATGGGGACCTGCAGCGCTTCCCCCACGCGACGCACCACCTCGTCGCGGGTGCGGGCCTCGGTGAGGTCGACGAAGCAGGCCACGCCGAGCTGCTGGGCCACCTCCAGCGCCAGGCGGGTCTTGCCCACGCCGCCGGGACCCGTCAGCGTGACCACGCCGGGCTCACCCAGGGCGGCCGTGAGTGCCGCGATGGCCTCGGACCGCCCCACGAAGGGGTCGTCGGGCACCGGCAGCCAGCCGGGCGGAGGGCGTGAGCCGGGCGCGGCGGCCGTGGGGGCGGTGACCTCGGAGGGGGCGGCAGCGCCCAGCTCCAGCGCGAGCGACGAGCGCCGGAGCGGCTGCAGCCGCACCCCCGTGGACGCGAGCTGGGTGCGCACGGTGGCTGCATCGCGGGTGCGCTTGGCCGGATCGGGCTCCAGCAGCCCCCGGAGCAGGTCTCCCCAGGTGGCTTCGATCGAGGCGGCCAGCGCGGGTGCCGGACGCCTGCCCGTGAGCAGCTCGTGCAGCAGCACGCCCAGGGCGTAGAAGTCGCTGGCCACCGTGGGCGGCTCGCCGCGCAGCTGCTCGGGGGCGGCGTAGCCGCGCGTGCCCCAGCCCGGGGCCACCACACCTCCCTGGCGCACCGAGATGCCGAAGTCCGTCACCTTCGGCACGATGCGGTCGCCCTCCTGCACGAGCAGCACGTTGTCGGGCTTCAGATCGCAGTGCACCAGGCCCGCGGCGTGAACGGCCTCGACCCCTGCCAGGATCCCCTCGAACACCGCTCTCGCCTCGCTCGGGGTCAGCGTGCGACGCTGCTGGCGCAGCGATGGACCCTCCACCAGGGGCATCACCAGCACGGGGCGCTCCTCGAACCGGGCGACCTCCACCACGGGCAGCACGTTGGGGTGGCGGATGGCGGCCTGCTCGGCGGTGCCCTGGTCCATCGGTGGCCCGTCGGGGTGCAGCACCTTCAGCGCGCGGCGGCTCCCCAGCACCCGATGGCGTCCGCACCACACCTCGGACGTTCCTCCCTCCGCGATGAGGCGCTCCAGGCGGTACCTGCCCACGTGCAGCCCGCTCATCAACATCGCGCACCCCCACCGGGGCAGCATACAAGGGGGCCATGGCCGTGCTGAAGAACGTGCGTACCGGCGAGGTCGTCGCACTCCGGGCTCCCCATCGCTTCGGACGCTCCAGGACCAACCACACGGTGCTCCCTTCGGCAGAGGTCAGCAGCGAGCACGCGCTGATCACCTACGCCGACACCTGGCAGGTGCGCGATCTGGGCAGTCGCAACGGCACGCAGCTCGACGGGACGGCCCTCGAGCCGGGAGCGCGCGTGTCGCTGACCGTGGGAGCGCGGCTGATCTTCGGAGGCACGGACGACGCCTGGGAGATCGTGAGCACGGGCCCGCCGGCGCCCTCGGCGACGTGTGGCGACGAGGTGGTGGAGGGCGATCCCGATCTGCTGGCGCTGCCCAGCCCCGACGATCCGCAGCTGCTGGTGCTGCGGGATGGCGAGACCGGCTGGCAATGCGACGACGCGCCTGTGCACGACGGTGCGGAGATCACGGTGCAGGGGACGAACTGGGTGCTGCAGCTGCCCGAGCAGCTCGCTCCCACGGAGGCCCTGTCGTCGAACGGTCCGGGCCTCGACGAGGTGGCTCTGAGCTTTCGCGTGAGCCGGGACGAGGAGTACGTGGAGCTCACGGTGCACCTGACGGGCACGGCTCACCCGCTGCCCGCGCGCACGCACCACTACCTGCTGCTCACGTTGGCTCGCGCCAGGCTCGAGGACGTTGCAGAGGGACTCGGCGACGCGGAGGCAGGGTGGCGCCGGGCCGACGACGTGGAGCGCATGCTCCGGGCCACCAAGAACCAGGTGCACGTGGGGATCCATCGGCTGCGCAAGGAACTCGCTGGCCTGGGGGTGTCGGAGGCGCAGGCCATCGTGGAGCGACGAGTCGTCACGCAGCAGCTGCGGATCGGGGTCCTCGCCCTGGAGGTCCATCCGCTCTGACTTCGATCGTCATGCACAATACTTGATTGAATTGCACGGTTTGCATGGAGTGTGGCCCACCACAGTTAGCTCGGCTCCAACGCATCGAGGCGTTGTTGGAGCCTGCATGTATTCATCCGCGTATCGCGTCTGCATCCTGAGCCTGTTCGCTCTGTCGTTCAACGCTCCCGCCCATGCCTCTGGGCGTGTGGGGCTCGCCAGTCAGCCGTTGGCTGGGTGCCAGTTCTCCTCCATTGCCGCGGCCCTCGGCGCCGCTCTTCCTGCCGATACCGTGTATGCACTCCCAGACAACTACCTGGGCGAGAACTGGGGACTGCTCGCGAAGAACGTCACGGTGACCCCAGCGCCACCAGATAGCAACTGCACCACCGAAGATCCGACACAGACGCTGAACATTCAGGCGGGTGGCGCGTCGCTGGTGGAGCTGATCGGAACCTTGAACCTGAAGCACTCGGTGGTGATCGACGGAACCGACAGCCAGGTGGTGGTCACGGGTGGTGAGTTGAATCTGGTGGACACGCAGCTTCGAGGGGATCCCTCGATCTGCAAAGTGTCGTCTCCTGGAGGATTGCTCCATGTCTCGGACGGTGGCGAGGCGACGTTGGACGCGGCCTCGGCGATGGTGGACTCGTGCATCGATGCGGAGGGGGGAGCCGCGTACGTGACCGATGAGGGCTCGTCGCTGACGGTGGACGGAGGGCGGGTCTCACGCAACTCCAGTGCCACTCAAGGGGGCGGAGTGTCCGTCGTGAACGGAGCCTCGTTGGACATCAGGAACATGGCGCTGATCTCGGGGAACACCACGACGGGCAGTGGTGGGGGCGTCCGGGTGGGTCCCGAGTCCTCCCTCACGACTTCGAGTCTCATGGGGGATGTCCGGTTCCTGAACAACCAGGCGATGTGGCTCGGTGGAGGCGTGGACGTAAGGGGCAGTGCGTCGTTGCGCGACACCACCTTCATGAACAACGTCGCGTTCGACGGGGGTGGAATTTCCTACGTCGAGTCCAACCTCCTCGGGATTCAGCTATTCAGCTTGACCGATAGCCTGGTGCTGGACAACCGAACCTTGCCGGGGGGGACTGGTGGAGGCCTGTTCGTGGAGGGAGAGGCGTTCCCCTTTCCAGTGCCCACCGTGACGGGTACGCGTATCGCCTACAACACAGCTGGGATCGGTGCGGGGATCACCATCTACCACACGCACCTCGTCATCACCGACTCCGAGATCGACCAGAACCAATCCTTCATCCATAGCGGAGGGATCTTTCTGAACGATGGAGCGCTGAGCGCGACGGACTCGAGCATCAATGGCAACAGCACGTATCCCACCGGGCCGATGATTCCGGGCGGGTGGGGAGGGGGAGGCGTGATGTGTGGGCTTGGGGGCGAGCTGTACCTCACGCGCGCCACAGTCGAGGACAACACGATCGGGTTGGCGCAAGGTGGTGGGATTCTCGCCGTCAACTGTGACGCCGTTCTGATCGACACTGTGGTCGCGGGCAACACCTCTGGTCTTCGGGGGGGTGGCCTCGCGTTGGACACCAGCAGTGCCTACGTGGAAGTCAAGGGAGACAGCCAGATCGAGCGCAACGAGGCCAACCGCGGAGGCGGTATCTCGATCACAGGAGGGGGACGCATCGAGCTCACCGACGGGGTGGTGAACCGAAACCTCGCCAACCTGGAAGGAGGCGGTGCCTTCCTCGACGATCTGTCCGCGGGAAGCAACCCGGTTCTGACCTCCTCGAGCACGGACTGGGGCGGCTCGGGCTTCAACGACAACGTTCCGCACGACATCTTCATCTTCGGGGCGCCCCTCAGTCCCTTCGACTACACGGGTCCGTCGAGCTTCATCTGCAGCGCAGCCACCAACGACTGCCTGTAAGACCGAGACAGACCCCGCAAGAGCACGACAGGCGGCGGGCGCGCACTGTTCCTCATCGGCCCGCACCACTGGCCGTCGGAGGTCCCATGCTCGTTCGTCGTCTGATCCTGGGAGTGCTGGGGTGTGCCCTGGCGCTGGCCATCTCACGGCCCGCTGTGGCACAAGACTGGAAGTGGCCCACGGATCGCGCCATTGCAGTGTGCTGGACGAACGCCGTGCCCGCCGGGAATGCGCTGCGGGCGAAGGAACAGCGCAAGATGCAGCTCGTCCGCCAGGCCGTGGAGGCGAACTTCTCCCGATTCTCCGATCTGTCGTTCTCGGGCTGGGGGACCTGTGGCGCAGGTGCGGCCGACGGCATCATGATCCGGATCATGTGGAACAGCCAGCGCGGCGACGTCAACGACGGAGGCCGCCGCAACCCCGCGGCCTTCGTGGGCCGGCGGGCCATCACCGGCAACCAGCGTGCATGGCGCTACGGGGGCGCGTCGCCCTTCACCCGCTTCGTGAACAACGCCGAGACCACCTTTCGCCAGGGCGACACCGTGCCGGCGATGGCGGGCATGGCCATGCAGTTCGACAGCAGCGACGACTACGTCGTCTCGTCGGGCCTGCACGAGTTCGGCCACGCGCTGGGGTTCTCCCACGACCACGTGCGTCGCAACGGCGCGGACTTCGTGTGCAGGGCCCTGCACCCAGTGGTCACCGAGCACCAGGCGGGTGCGTCGGGTGACGAGAACTACCTCGCGCCGAAGAACACCTCGGACTCCATCATGAGCTACTGCCCGATCCTCAAGACCACGTGGAACTCCATCTCGGAGAACGACGTGCTCGGGCTGCAGCAGCACTACGGCGACGGCGACAAGGGCTCCATCTACCGCGCGGGCACGAAGAGGGGCTCGCCGCTGTGCCCCTCGGGCTCGTTCCTGCACCTCACCTCCGGCGAGTGCTACAGCTGCCCGAGTGGCTTCCAGCGCTCGCTGAACCCCGACGTGCGCGCGTCCAACGCCTGTGTGATGCCGGCCCAGGAGCAGACGTCGCGCGCGACGGATCGGGGAACCCCCACGGGCTTTCCGATTCCCACGCAGTGCCCCGGGGGGGCCTTCCTCGACGTGGGCAAGGGGCGCTGCTACAGCTGCCCGTCGGGCTACAACCGCTCGGCCGCCCCGGTGACGGCGTCGAACGCCTGCTCCCGCCGGGTGGGGGAGTCCCACCGAGGGGCGACGAAGCGCGGCTCCGTGGGCTGCGCCTCGGGCTCCTTCTTCGACGTGAGCCGTGGTGCCTGCTACTCCTGCGGACCCCACCACGTGCGCACCGCCCACGCGGTGGACGATGCGAAGGCCTGCATCCGGGGCGACTGGGGCCTGTCGCGGCAGATCCTCAAGCGGCAGTGATCCTCACGGGTCCCTGCGCCCTGCGTGCACCTCGGCGGGCATGATCCTGGCCCGCTGCAGGGCGCGCGACAGCGGATCCTCGGGCCCCGTGTCGAGCGCACGGGCGATTCGCTCCGCCTCGGCCAGATGGGCCTCGGCTGCGGGGGTACCCCAGCGACCCTCCCACAGCGCCCGATCGGCGTGGAGCAGCCCCAGCCCGACCTGCGCGTCGCACGCTCGCAGGGTCGCCTCGGCGTCGTCCCAGCAGGCGCGCGCCCCGTCGGGGTCTCGGCCTTCGGCTCGAAGCACGCCGAGGTGGCGCAGCACCTGTCCCCGGTCACCCGGGTTCTGGGTCTCGTCGTAGATGGCGAGCGCCTCGAGCAGGTGGGCCTCGGCGGCGTCGAGCTGCCCATCGGCGGTGCACACGGAGCCGAGGTTGGTCAGCGCGAGGGCCTCGAACCGCCGGCTGCCCACGTGCCGATGGATCTGCAGCGCCTCGCTGTAGCGCGCGATGGCCTCGCTGTGCCGCCCCGCGTCGTGGTGGATCATGCCCAGGTGGCCCAGCACGATCCCCTCGAATCGCCGGTTGCCGGCCTGTCGGTGTAGCTCCAGGGCTTCCTGCAGGTGGGCCTCGGCGTGAGGGAGCGCTCGCCGCAGCACGTGCAGGTAGCCCAGGTTGCCCAGTGCGACTGCTTCGCTCTGCCGATCGCCCGTCTCTCGCGCGAGCTGCAGCGACTGCTCCAGGAGCTGAACGGACTCCTCGATCTGGCCCTTCTCTCCCTGCACTACACCGAGCTTGCCCAGGGTGGCGCCCTCGTCGCCGCGATGCCCTACCTCGCGACAGATGGCCAGCGCGCGCACCTGGTGCTCCGTGGCCAGCTCGAACCGTCCCTGCAGGCGATGCAGGTCGCCCAGGTTGCCCACCATGTGACCCTCGGCGCGCCGCTCCGACGCGGCGCGGTGCCAGTGGAGCGCGGCCTCGTAGCAGTCCCTGGCCTCGTCGAGAGCGCCCAGGCGCCACAGACCGTGCCCGAGCACGGCCTGTGCGGCCGCTCGCTGGCTAGGGGTGAGGTCGGACAGCGCGAGCACCTGCCTGGCGAGATCGGCAGCGACGGAGGTGGGGCCGCGGTAGTGCAGCGCAGGCCACAGGGCACGCAGGAGCGGCACGGCCACGTCGGGCTCCTGCCGAAGGATGGCGCGCCTGCAGGCCACCAGCACGTTGTCTGCGTCGGCCAGCAGCGCACGCAGGCGCTCGGGGCCCTCGCGGGTCCGCAGGGCGTCCACGGATTCCTGGCGCCCGAAGGCGGCGAAGGTGCGACCATGGCGACGCTCCACCTCCTCCCGCTCGGGCGCGCCAAGCCGCTGTGCGGCATAGGTCTGCACCGTCGTCAACAGGTCGAAGCGCTCGTCGGCCACAGGTCGCACCAAGGAGGCATCCACCAGGCGCTGCACGACGTCGGCAGGCCACGCCTCGCCCACGTCGAGCACCGTCTCCGCGGCGTCGAGGGTGAAGCCACCCTCGAACGTCGACAGCTGTGCCAGCCCGGCGCGCTCGGCCGCCGACAGCAGCTCCCACGAGCTGTCCAGGGTGGCGCGCAAGGTGGCGCTGCGGTCCAGTGGCGCTCCGGTCCACGCGAGGTCCGACAGCCGCTCGGACATGTGCGTCCGCAGCTGTGCCACCGACAGCTCGGACGTCCGCGCCGCGGCCAGCTCGATGGCCAGAGGCAGGTGATCCAGCAGCTCCACCAGCGCCTCCACGTCGTCGTCTGCCGGGTGGACGGAGCCAGACCGGGCCTCGGCCGAGCGCGTCGCGAACAGCTCCGCTGCGTCCGCTGGCTCGAGGGGGGGAAGGGCGAACGTGAGCTCCCCCGGGATCCCCAGCACCTCGCGGGTGGTCACCAGGAAGCTCGCCATGGGGCAGCGCGACAGCCACCGGCCCAGGGTCTCGGGCGCATGGCGCGCCACCTGCTCCAGGTTGTCGAGCACGATCAGGCAGCGCTGCCGAGAGGCGATGGCGTGCCCCAGCTGCTCCACGGCATCCGCCTGCAGCGGCACGTCCAGGCAGTGGGCTACGGCGCGCACGATGCCGTCGGCGTCGCGGGCCTCCGACAGGTCGCTGAACCACACGCCGCCGGGAAAGCGAGTCAGCTCATCCCAGGCGAGTCGCGTCGCCAGGCGCGTCTTTCCGACCCCGCCGATCCCGGTGACGCTGATCAGCCGCACACCGTCGTCCAGTCGCTGCACCAGGGAGCTCAGGTCGGAGCGGCGACCCACGAAGGCGTCCCGCTCCAGCGGAAGGGTGCGGGGAAGCTCGCGCACGGGGAGCCACCGGCCGCCGTGCCGGATCACCCGATGGACGACGTCTCGATCGCGCGGGAGCCCCCTGGGGCCGTCGCCTCGGATCCCCTCGAACACCTCGAGGGGCTGGGAGGCCGCGTCGAAGTACCAGTGGCCGTGGGAGCGCATGGGCACGGCCTGCACAGCCTCCGTCAGCTCGGCGCCCAGCGCGAGGATCTGCCCGGCGTGGGCGATGGACAGCAGCTGTGCCATCACGGGCGGCGTGCGTCGCGCAGATCGCGTCGCATCGGGCGCCAGGAGCAGCCCCACGCGGGCCTCGAGGGGCGGCTGTAGGGCGGCGAGACCGTCGAGGTAGGCGAGGGCGAAGCGCACCGCCGCATCGGGGGACTCGAAGGCGGCCGACAGCCCTTCGGTGCGGCCGAGCTGTTGGCCGCCCAGGTCCTGAAGGAGCACGTGTGTGAGCCGATCGTGGTCGCGCCACAGGGCCGCATTGCGCGCCTCTCCCAGCTGTGAGGCGACCTGCGTGCTGCCGACGACGTCCGTCAGGACGAGGGTGTTCGGCACGCCACCTCCTCGCGTGCGCGGCTCAGCAGCGCCTGGATCTCGCCTTCGTCTCCGCCGTCCACCTGCGACGCCAGCGTCTCGGCCCGAGCCAGGTGGCTGCGGGCTGCCGCGCCATCCCAGCTCGCCTCGTGGCGGGCGCGCGTGGTGTGCAGCGTGATCCGTGCGTGGGCGTCGCTCGTGCCGTCGAGGAGCGGAAGGGCGGCATCCCAGCAGGCGCGGGCCTGCGAGCGGTGGTCCAGGGTGCCGAGGGCGCCCCCCAGGCTCACCAGGGCCATGGCCTGCAGACGTCGATCTCCCACCGCTCGGAGCAGGACCACGGCTCGGGCGAGGGTCTCGCAGGCCGTGGTGTGTTGCCCCATCCCCTCCTGCAGGGTGCCCACGTTCACCAGCACGACGGCCTCGGTGCGCCGGTCCCCCAGCTCTCGCAGGAGCTTGAGTGCTGTGGTGTAGGTGGCTGCGGCGTCGTCGAGTCGTCCTTCCTTCTTGTGCAGCAGCCCGAGGTTGGTGACCAGGCGGCCCAGGGTCCGCCGGTCTCCCAAGCGACGCGCCAGCGTGGCGCCCGCCTCGTAGCACTCGCGTGCCTGCTGCAGGGAGCCGCGGTGTACGTGCAGGTTGCCCAGGTTCAGCTGCATGACCGCCTCGGCGCTGCGATCGGAGTGGGCGCGGTGTGCGGCCAGCGCAGCATCGTACAGCTCGAGCGCCTCGGACCAGCGCCCCTGCACGAAGTGCAGATATCCCAGGTTGCTCTGCACGTGGCTCTCGGCGCGTCGGTCCTCCGTGGCACCGAGCATGGACAGCGCGTGCTCGAAGTGGGGGAGCGCCTCGTCCAGCCGGCCCTGGTGGCTGCGCAGGACGCCCACGTGGTGCCGAGCCCAAGCAGCTCCCCGTGGGTCCGACGCCTCGGTGAAGCGTGCGATGGCGTCGGTGAGGTGGGTCTCGGCGTCGTGGAGCCGGCCTTGGCTGCGGGCCAGGGTGCCCAGGGCGACCAGGGTGTGCCCCTCCGCGGCCGCGTTCCGTTCCCGACGATGATGGGCGAGTGCACGCTGCAGGTGTCGAGACGCTTCGTCGGTGCGACCCAGGGCGTCCAGCGCGGCTCCGAGGATCTGGTGGACGTGACCCTCCTGCGGCAGGCTGGGCAGCGAGAGCACGTGCTGCGCGAGGTCGACGGCGGTGGCGAGGGGCCCTCGGAGCCCGAGCACGCTCCACGCCGCGCGCAGGGTCGAGACCGCTACCGGGCCATCGCTGCGCCGAACGGCTCGACGACACGCCACGACCACGTTGTCGAGGTCTCGGACTGCAGCGTCGCCTCCGGACTGCAGCGCCTCGTCGGTGCCCAGGGTGGCGAACCAGGCGCCGTGTCGCGACTCCGTCGGCGTGCGCTGCCCGGTCTCCTCCAGCTTGTCGAAGGCGTAGCTCTGCACGGTGACCAACAGATCGAAGCGATCGGCTCCCACGCGGCGCACGAGCGACTTGTCCACGAGTCGGTCCAGGATGGTGGTGGAGCGCCGAGGTCCATCCGGCGACACGCGAGCCACGGACTCCCTCGAGAAGCCGCCTTCGAAACAAGACAGCCCCGCGAGCGTGTCCTGCTCGTCCTCCGACAGCAGCGCCCAGGACCAATCCAGGGTGGCGCGCAGGGTGGCTTGGCGATCGACGCGCGTGCCGCTGGACGTCAGCACGCGGAACCGCTCCGACATGCGCTTCAGCAGGGCATTGGGGGACAGCACCCGGCTGCGCGCGGCGGCGAGCTCGATGGCCAGGGGCAAGCCGTCCAGTAGCTGCACCAGGGCCTCGACCTGAGGGCGAGCCTCGGGTCGCAGCTGGAAGTCTCGCTTTGCGGCGCTCGCGCGGTCGACGAACAGATCCACGGCGTCGGCGGACTCCAGCGGAGGGAGTGGCAGGGCCTGCTCAGACGGCAGCCCCAGGACCTGTCGGCTGGTGACGACGACGGTGACCTGGGGAGCGTCGTGGAGCCATCGGCCCACGGTGGGCTCGGCGTGGTCAGCCACCTGCTCGAAGTTGTCGAGCAGCAGCAGGCAGCGACCTCGGCCTGCCAGTGCGTGGCCGATGCGCGTCACGGGATCGGGCCCGTCGAGGCGAAGACCGAGGGAGTCAGCGACCGCGGCGACGATGCCCTGCAGGTCTCGGGCCTCGGACACGTCACAGAACCACACGCCTCCTGGGTGACGGGCTCGATGCTGCCAGCCGAAGCGCGTCGTCAGGCGGGTCTTCCCGCAGCCTCCGATCCCGGTGACGGTGACGAGGCGCGACCCCTCGTCGAGGATCGTGGCCAGCGTGTGCAGGTCGCGGCTGCGCCCCACGAACGTGTCCCACTCCGCCGGCAGCGTGTGGGGCACCTCGCGCACGGGCACCCAGTGATCGGCGTTCCACGCCACGCGGGTGGCCTTCTCGCCGTCGTCGGGGGGCTGGGGAGACCCCTGTGGCGAGACCTCGTAGACCTCGACGGGCGCAAGCGCCCCCTTCATGCGCCAGTGGCCGTGGTGGACGTGGGCCCCCCCAGGCGGACGCGCGGTGGCGAGGATCTGACCGTCGCGGGCGATGGCGACCACGCGGGCAGCGATGGCGATGGCCAGGCCGTCGACCTGCAGGGGCGGAGCACCGCGGTCCACATGGGCCTGGGGGCTCGGGTGCAGGGTCACCGCCCCTCGGTGCACGGCGATGCGGGGAGCGAGGGGAGGTCTCGTGGTCGCCAGCGCGTCGCGGTAGAGGACGGCGAACCGCAGGGCCGTGGAAGCGTCCTCGAAGACGCCGAGGACGCCGTCGCTACGAGGTACCGAGATCCCGCCGTGCTCGTGGATGAGCTCGTCGGCCATCTCGTCGTGGACCGCCCAGGAGCCGGATCCGTCGTGGGGCTGGGTCACGGAGGTCAACACCAGGACGGTTCGATCCTCGACCGCTCCCATGTGCACATTTCCCCCGTCCGACGCCGACATGTATCAATATGGCTCAGGGCGCGACAACTGCGGCTCGATCAGACGCGACGGCACCGGACCGCTCGGTGCCTTCAGTCCTCGGGGCGGGCCCAGCGTCCCGTGGAAGCTCGGCGCGGAAGCTGCATGGCTGGTCCGGCGTGGTAGCGGCGGATGGGAGGCTGCTCCTGGCGCAGTGCCATGACGGACTGCCGCAGCGCCAGGGCCACGGGCTGTAGTGTTTCTGGGGGCAGCTCGGCAGAGGCGCACACGGTCAGATCGGGCAGGCCGCGGCGGGTGACGCGGAGGACGGGTCCGTCGAGTCGGACCTCCACCACCTCGGCCAAGGGCGTGGTGTGTGCGCCCAGGCGCAGGGTGCGGGCGTGCAGGTCGACGACGAGGGCCTCGCTGTGCACCACGAGGAGCGTCGAGCGAAGAGGCGCGGTCACGGCATCGCCGCCCATCAGAAGCGCGAACAGCGGTGCCGCCCCCACCACGAGCCAGGCGGGAGCGGCATGATCGGAGGCCAACGACACGCACAGGGCGCAGGCTGCCAGCAGGGCGATCGTGAGCGGCGGGACCGGTCGGTACGGTCGTCGCATCTTCGTGGGGATGCGAGCTTCGAATCCGCGCTCGTTCCAGGTCAGCTCGAGCGCAGCCTCCAGGCTCGTCGGCGTGGAAGGGGGAGCTGGCATCGTGCACCTCACCCTTGCCATACGAGCCGGAAAGGCCCCTTAGTTCGGGTAGGCCTGGCGGAACCAGCTGATCACCCACCGGTAGTACGGCGTGATGCGGGTGATGACATTGGGGTAGGCGTCGAACTGCTGCTGATCCGGGCCACACTCGCCCAGGCAGTAGTGCCGGCTGAAGACCCCCATCGAGACTGGGTTCCCGCTGTCGGGGTGGTAGAAGTAGAAGGAGGAGCCGCTCTGGCCGGCGCTGCCGTCGCAGTTCGTGGTGATCTCGCGGTTCCAGTTGTCGCCGTCGAGGTTGAAGAAGGTGCCCATGTCGCACCGCTTCACACTGGCCCACAGGGTCTTCGGGTCGCAGGTGGCGCCGCCGGGCAGGGTCGGGGAGCCCTCCACACCGCAGCGGGGGTAGCCGCGCATGTAGATGTTGCGGTCGTCGAGCCACCAGCCCGCCCAGTTGCCGTAGCCCATCCAGCCGTTTCCGATGGGGCGGTCCAGGATGATCATGCCGATGTCGTAGCCGTTGAGTCCCGAGGCGCCGTCGATGTACTCCTGGGGCACCCAGTACCAGATCGGGCCGGCGGAGCCGTAGGGAGCGTCACCGGCACCGTCGCGACCGGGCTTGAAGTCGATGAGGTTCCAGCTCGCGGTGTCGCGGTTGTAGATGCAGTGGGCGGCCGTGAGCACGTGGCGTGGGCCCACCAGGGTGCCGGTGCAGTCGCCGCCCCCGTCGAACAGGGTGCCGATGGTGCGGTAGGGCCACACGGTGGTGTTGGTGCGCAGGATCCGGGTGTCCACGCCGTCGCTCCAGCCGCGGGGCTGTACGTCGTCGAAGTCTTCGCCGCCCTCCTCGGCGTCGTCGGGTACGAAGCCCTCGGTGAGGCCCATGCGCTCGGCCTCCAGGTGCAGGTCGAACAGCGCGCCTGCAGACACGTCGTACTCGATCTCGTGCTCGTCACCACTGGCGTGGTCGAGGCTCAGCAGCCGGAAGCGCACGCTGCCCTCGGCGAGCACGCTGTCGTCGGTCTCGCGCACACCGCTGTCGCGGGGCGGGTCCACGGTGTCGTCGCCTGCTCCTCCGGTCTCCACGAGGTCGATGATGGGCTCACCCCGGTTGACGACGGCCGGGCCGAGGTCGCGGTAGGTGCCGGGGAGGTTGGCGAACAGCTCGGGCAGCTCGACCTCGGTGGGGTCCTCGGTGTCGTCGATGGGGGTATCGGGGTCGTCGATCCCCTCGATGAGCTCGCAGCCAGGGGCACCGAAGAGGGCGAGGATGGACAAGACGCGAATGGACATTGGGGGCTCCTCCGTTCACCCAGGTCCATCGCAAGGGCCGTGCCATGGCTGCGCGACGGTGGGACCTGGGTTCTGGCCCGCTCGCGGTGCGCGGTGATGCGCGTTGATGCGCGCGCCGCTCGTGTAGACTCCGGCGGAGCACGGGGGCTCAGGAGAGCTGGTGGACACGGATAGCTGGCAGATCGTCCGCAACCGCTTCCACACCTACGGGAGCCCGGTCAGCGTGGCGAAGATGGAGCGCGTCTTCGATCTGCTGGACCTTCCGCCTCGGGCGCGGGTGCTCGACGTGGGGTGTGGGAAGGGCGAGGCGCTGATCCGCCTGGTGGAGCGCTTCGAGGTGCGGGCCGTGGGGGTGGACCCGTCACCCGTGCTGCTGCTGGCCCGCGACGCCGCAACACAGCGGGTCTCCGAGGGAGACGTCACCTGGCACGGCTGTGGGGTGGACGAGCTGGACCTCGAGGACGAGGCGTTCGACCTGACGATCTGCATGGGATCGCACCACGCCTTCGGCAGCTACGAGGACATGCTCGACGCGATGATCCGCCTGACTCGTCCGGGTGGGGCGCTCCTCGTGGGGGAGGGGTTCTGGCAGCAGCCTCCTCCGCAGGCGTACCTGGAGGCGCTGGGCACCCCCTCCTTCCACCAGAACAGCCACGCGGGGAACCTGGACGCGGCCGAGGAGCGAGGGCTCTGGCCGGTCTACAGCGTGGTCAGCTCGCGCGACGAGTGGGACGAGTTCGAGTGGCTCTACCAGTACGCGATGAACCGACATGCTCGGGAGCATGGGCTGTCGGTCGAGCAAGAGCACGAGGTGGCCGCACGCCGGCGCTTCGTGGCGGCGCAGCAGCGCTGGGGCCGCGACGCGATGGGCTTCGCGGTCTACCTGTTCCGAACGCCGTCAGCGAGCTGATGGACCTCGAGGCGTCTCCACGCCCCAGGCCACCGCCTTCCACACGTCCGGATCGAGCCCCAGCCCCACGTGCGACGACCCCACCTCGACGTGCATCACGTCGCTCGAGCGGCGGTCGATGCTCGCAGCCCAGTCCACCACCTGGTCGTTGCGCGAGTAGATGGCGGTGAGTGGGACCTGGATGGGGTTCGTGGCATCGAGCTGCGCGGCGATGGCCGCGATGCGCGCGCACTCCTGCGGCCCCCAGAACGGAGCTGCCAGCGTGTAGCTGGGTCCGCCCACCGCCGGGGTGCCATAGGTGATCACCCGGTGCACGAGCTGGGGGTTGTTGCGTGCCAGCTCTCGGGCGATCACGCCACCGAGACTCCACCCCACCACCGCCACGGGCAGCGCCCCGCTCGCCCAGGCCTCGAGCCGTGGCTGCAGGCGCTCCAGATCGCCCTCCGGATCCCCCTGATTGGTCCCGAGCCCCCAGGGCACCACGCGGTGACCGCGCAGGCGGAGGTAGGCTCCCAGGGGAGCCATGGTGGCCTGGGGCGCCTTGAAGCCCGGGATGGTCACCACCAGGCTCGGAGTGGGGGCCCGACCCCACAGGCGCCTCAGCCCCAGCGCCAGTCGAGGGAGCTCCGCCACCACCGTGGCCTCTCGCAACAAGCGTGCGGCATGACGGGGCGTGGTGGGCGCGGGCGCCTCGGGCACCGTCGGGTGCATGGTGAAGCGAGACCCGAGCATGCCGTGGCTATAGCTCGCAGATGTCGATGTTGGTGAGACCGTCGGCCACGGCCAGTCCCGACAGCGTCTTGATCTGCTTCGCCGACAGTGCGGGGTTGCCGCACACGTACAGGTAGGTGCCGAAGGAGGTGATCCCGAGCAGTGAGTGGATGTCGGACAGTGCTTCGTTGCCGGAGAGCACGAGCTCGCCAGCGACGGTCCGTAGGTTGGGGATGCCGTCCAAGTCCACGACGTCGGTGTTCGCCAGCACGAAGTCGTCCACCGTGTGCAGCGCGTCCAGATCGATGGAGTCCAAGGGGGCGTTTCGGATCAGGAGGTGACCGGTGGACTCCAACGACGGAGCAGACAGGGTCGTCATCTGCGATAGCTGCAGGTCCACGTAGGTTCCCACGGACCGTAGCGCGGGAAGCTGCAGCTCGGCGGCGTGATGGGCCACGACGGTGAGGTTGACCCCTACGGTCTGGAGCTCGGGCAAGGACAGCTCGTGGCCCTCGGTGAAGTGGTCCAGGTGCAGAGAGACCCAGCCACCCACCTCGTCGAGCTCTGGGAGGTCCACCACGACGAGGGAGTCCCCGTCCACGCTGAGCTCTCCGCCCACCTCCTCGAGGACGGGAAAGCTGGCCTCCTCCACCGAGGTGCCCGTCTGGATCTGTAGGTCGCCCTCGACCCGGATCAGGCAGGACAATCCCTCGACGTCGGCCACGTCTCGACCGCGAACGGTCACGTTGCCGAGGACGGTGTTGTAGGTCTGGCAGAACGTCTCCATCGACGCCTCGGAGGTGAACGTGACGTCGCCGAAGAACGGCACCTCCTCGACGTCGGGCACGCAGTCCAGCTCATCGGGGGCACCGGGGTTCACCTTCGCGTCGGTGTCGTCGCAGTCGTCGCCGCCGCTGGCCTCCGACGCGTAGCCGTCTCCGTCGGCATCGGTGCCGTCGATGCCGTCACAGTTCTGATCCACGTCGTCGCCGACGATGTCGGTGGCGGTGGGGCTGATGTTGGGATCGCCGTCGTCGCAGTCCCCGTCGGCCACGCTGAACCCGTCGTTGTCCGCGTCGGATGGAGGTGTGGTGGAGGTGCTGGTCGAAGGAGGCGGCGGCGTGGTGGCCGGGGGAACGACCCCGGAGGTGGATCCCGGTATGCACGCGAACAGACAGACGAGCGACAACATGCAACTTCCCGTGGTGGATCCCAAGGATAGCCTCGTCCTCCGCGCCTTGGGTCGCTACGCGGCGAACCCGAAGTAGTAGACGGCGCCAGCCGACAGGGCCGTCCACACGAGGCCGGCGATGACCACCTTGCCGACGGTGCGATGAAGGCTCGCTCGCCCCCCGAGCTGGGGCTGGTTGCGCCGCACGAAGGTGGTCCAGACGAGCCCACCCCAGAGTAGGTAGGTGGCGACGGCTGGCAGGATGTGCGCTGCGAACACTCCGCGGAGCAGGGTCGTTCCTGCGTAGGGGCTGTCCCCCACGAGGCTGCCCGAGCCACCGCTCAGGCGAATGTGGACCTCGAGCACGACCACGTTGACGGCGAGCACCGCCCACAGGGTCAGCTGCACCCACATGTGCTGGCGGTGCTGCCCCCGTCGGGCGAGACGGGCGGCAAAGGTGGCGATGAACGGTGCGAGCACGTTGATCATCAGCACACCGTCGACGATGGCATCGGCGCGGGTTCCGAACATGGGCTTCCTCGGCTCGGGCTCGCGCGAGGCTACGGCCTGTCGGTGCGTCGTCCAACCCACGGAACGTCGGTTGTTGTTGGGGCCTGTCGCGAGTCGTAGGTCGACTGCACGAAGTAGGATGCCGACCTCGGAGGGATCCATGCAGACCGCAGCCACCGTCGTCGTCGGGCTCATTGCCGCGTTGCACGTCTACATCCTGGTGCTCGAGATGTTCCTGTGGGGACGGGCCGTGCGCGTGTTCGGCATTCCCAAGGACCGCCGTGATGACCCGCTGCTGCGCACGATGCTGCAGAACCAGGGGATCTACAACGGCTTCCTCGCGGCGGGGCTGATCTGGAGCCTGCTACACCCTGATCCGGGGATGGCCTTCGATCTCAAGCTGTTCTTCTTGGGCTGCGTGGCCGTGGCAGGAGTGGTGGGTGCGGTCACCGCCAACACGCGGATCCTGTTCGTGCAGACGGTGCCGTCGGTGGTGGGAATCGTGCTCTTGCTGGTGGGCTGACCACCCAGCACTCCAGGGGGGCGAGGCCCGACGGCCTCGATGCCAGGCACCTCGCGCAGCGACTCATCGCGACCATCGACGGAGTTGATGGTCGCGATGCTACCGGTGGCCGCTCCGCGCCTGGACTTGCAGCAGTCCCTGCACGCGCTCGCACGCTCGCTCGTTCCAGGCCCACTGCACCCCCGGATCAGACGCGCTCCGCTCGATCGCGACAATCAACGGAGTTGATTGTCGCGATGCTACCGGTTGCCGCTCCGCGCCTGGACTTGCAGCAGTCCCTGCACTCGCTCGCACGCTCGCTCGTTCCAGTCCCACTGCAACCCCGGATCAGACGCGCTCCGCTCGATCGCGACCATCAACGGAGTTGATTG
>JAHQVJ010000054.1 GCA_019634415.1 Myxococcales bacterium | reverse complement strand
GGTGGCCCGCACGGCGGCGCGCGACTGGGCGTCGGCGCCGCAGGGGGCCAGCCCCCGGGCTGGCGTCCTGCCGTCCGCGGTGGCCGCAGGCGCGCACCCGCGGGCACCGCAGCCGGTGTCGCTGGAGGCGCCCTCGCGAGCGCCTGGGGAGGCAGGTTCCGCCCAGGCGCGTGCTGGGTCGCGCGGACGCGGCCGAGCGGTGGCGCATCGGCTGCTCGAGCGTGCGGGCTCGAGCCGCCACGAAGCGCCCGAGGCGAGCGGCACGGTGCGCACTGCGGGCCGAGGCTGGTCGCAGCGTCCGGCGCTGCACACGGTGAGCGCCCCCGTCGAGGGGGCCCCGGTGGGCGGCACCGATCGGACCCGCTCCGGCGGAGCAAGCGAGGCCGCGCCTCGCGCCGCCACCCGCTCCCGGGCCACGGCACCCGCTGCGGACTCGGTGGCGCCGACCCGGTCGCGGGTGCGCTCCGAGACGGTGCGCACCGCAGCGGGCGAGCGCGCACCCACGAGCGCTCAGCACACGCCTGTGCGAGCGCGCAGCCTGTCGCGGGCGGTGGCTCGCACCTGGCTCGCGGAGGAGGGCTCTGGCGTGCAGGCGCCGGCGACCGATCCCGGTGGAGCCCGGTCGTGGGCAGGAGCGCGCACCCTGACGCTCCCGGAAGCGGGTGAACCCGCGCCACGGGAGCAGGCGGAAGCGGGCTCCTCCGGCGCCCGACGGGGAAGCGCACGGGGGCTGCGCACGCCGCGCGGCGCACGGGCGCTGTCGCGCGCGATGGCTGCCCGCAGCGAGCGTATGGCGGGGGCGCGCACGCTGCGGTCCCGTGGGCCCGGACCGGCGCTGGCGTCGCTGCGCGAGCCCGGGGAGGCGGCCTCCGTGCAGGCGGAGCGCGGGGTGGCCGGAGTGCGATCCGTGCTGGAAGCTCCGACGGCCGCTGTGGACGCCGTCGCTTCGGGGCAGAGCGGAGGTCGTGCGGTGGCTGGGAGCCCCGTGCGCACGTCGCCGCGGACGCCGCGCGCCATGCCCACGGTGTCGCTGGCCTCCGACGACGCGCAGCCCATGCCCGCAGCCGCGCGAGGCGCGGCGCGCGCCGAGCGCACCGTGCGTGCAGCGCAGCGCGTCGTCACGCCGCAGCGCACGTCGCTCTCTGGAGAGGAGCCGTCCGGCTCCGCTTCCACACCAGGCCCGTCGCAGCCCGGCGCCACGCGCGTCGTCACTCGGTCCGCCAGCTCCACGGCCGGCATCGCCCAGAAGCTCATGCGCCTGATCAACCTGGCCGAGCGCGAGCGCTCCGCGGCCGAGGCGGAAGAGCTGGTGCGCATGTCGGAGGCCCACTCCGCCGGCCAGGGCCCGGGGCCGGGGGAGTCTGCTGCGGAAGACAGCTCCGTGAACATCCAGGCCCTGCACCGAGACGTGCTCGAAGCCGTGCTTCGAGAGCTCGACAACCTACAGTGGCGCCGCGAGGATCCCGATGGCCCAAACTTCTGGTGCTAGCACCGAAAAGGCGTTCTTCACGAACAAGGACTCGGGGGACGTCTTCTACGTCCAGTACAACCCGAAGGAGTTCAAGCTCGACGACAAGGCGCTGTGGAAGCCCTCCGAGGAGGTCGACCAGAACACGCCCCAGCTGATGTTCGAGCGCGGCGATCCGAGCACGGTGTCGATGGATCTGATCTTCGACTCCACGGACTCCGACGACAACGTCCACGAGAAGTACGTCGCACCGTTGCGAGCGTTCCTGGCGAGCAGCGTGGACGCCAACGACCAGCAGAACTCCGAGCTGAAGCGGCCCCCGCACTGCGTGTTCACCTGGGGCAGCTTCACCTTCGACTGCGTGGTGGAGAAGGTGTCCGCCACCTTCTTGATGTTCCGCTCCGACGGCACGCCCATGCGGGCCAGGGTCTCGATCCAGCTCAAGGAGTTCGAGGGCGTCGGGTCGCGCTCGGGTGGCGGCATCAGCCTGTCGGGGCTGGGCTCCATCGTCTCGGGGGCCTCGTCGGCGGCGTCCGTCTACACCACCGGGGTGGGCGACACGCTGTCGTCGGTGGCCGCCATGACGGGCGCGAAGATCAAGGACATCGCGATGGCCAACGGCATCGCCGATCCCATGGAGCTGGCTGCGGGGGCCGATCTCGTGATCCCCGCCACGTCCGAGCTGGCGGCGGTGCTCGGTGATCAGCTGCGGGCCCAGGCGCCCGGGGACTGGTCGGCCGACTCCGTGAGCGGCAACGTGGGGGGCTTCTCCTTCGAGGCGTCCGAGGACTCCGTCACGGTGGGCGGCTCGGGCGATCTGGGCGATGCGTTCGTGAGCTTCGACACCTCGGGGGACTGATCCATGGCTGAGGAAGCGGAGCGTCACACTCCTCGGTTCACGCTGCAGGTGGACGGCGTGGGCAAGCTCACCCAGCGAGAGCCGAAGGGGGTGGAGCGGATCCTGGTGGAGGATCACGTCGACATGATCGGGATCTGCGAGGTGACCTTCGACACCGAAGGGGGCACGTCGTGGGGCGCCATCGAGATCGGCAAGTCGGTGGAGCTGTCCCTCGGGGGCTCCGAGGATCCCATCTTCGTGGGCACCATCACGGGCCTGCGCCACGTGTTCCAGGAGGGCAAGGCCACGCTCACGCTCACGGCCTCGGATCCGCTCTACAAGCTCGCCTCCAGTCGGTTCACGAAGAAGTACCCGGAGATGACCGACGAGCAGATCGTCACCGACGTGATCGATCTGGCGGGGTGCGAGAAGGGCACGGTGGATCCCACCACCGAGACGCGCCCCTTCACGCTGCAGCGCTCGGAGTCGCACTTCCACTTCCTGCGTCGCCTGGCGGCTCGCAACGGCTACCTGCTGAAGGCCACCAACGGCAAGGTGGACTTCGTGAAGCCCCAGTTCCGGGGCAACGCCGTCGAGGTGGCGCGGGAGCGCATCATCACCCTCGAGACCACGCTGTCCATGCGCACGGTGCCCGACAACCTGACAGTGGTGGGCTGGGACTATCTCACCAAGGACATCGTGGAGGGCTCGGCGGCCGCGGGCGACATCGACACCATCGGCAGCGGCACCAACGCCGTGAGCGACACGCCCATCTGGGAGGGCGGTGCGCGCATGGTGGATCTGTGGGTCAACACCGCCACCTGGGCGAAGGATCTGGCGGTGGCGGAGCTGAACCGGCTCGCTCGGGGGTTCCTGCGGGGGCGTGCGGTGGTGGAGGGGGACGGCGCCCTCAGATCCGACACCCTGGTGTCGTTCACCGGTCACCCCGAGGGCTTCAATCCCACGGCCTACGTGCTGTCGTCTCGCCACCGGATCCAGGTGGGGGAGGGCTTCCGCACCGAGGTGATGTACTGCGCCAACACGGTGCCCTCGGGCTGACCGGCCAGTGCGCCCGTGCGTGTTGCCCGACGGATTGCACGGGCCCTGCACGGGGCGTGAGCGAGCCGTGCGGGGCCGACGCCTAGGTTGGGTCCATGGAGGAGCCCATGGACGACCTCGTGGTCATCGTTCGCACCACCTGCCTGCTGGAGTCGCGCTCGGAGCGCTACGGTGCCTACCTGGAGCGTGTGCTGCCCGGGCGCTTCGGCCCGTTCGTGCGGCGCTGGGCCCAAGAGGAGGGCGGCCACGGACGCCGGCTGAGGGCCTGGCTGGCCGTGCACGATCCGGACTTCGACTTCCACGAGGCCTTTCGCCGCTTCTCCACGCTGCCCTACCACCACGATCGTGCCGCCGATCGTGCACCCGCCGACGAGCTGCTGTCGCGCTGCGTGGTGGAGGCGCTGGCCGCTGGCTTCTATCGGGCCCTCGGTCGCGCCACCGACGACTCCGATCTACGGGCGCTGTGTCGCCAGCTGATGGCCGACGAGTCCCGCCACTTCACTGGTTTCCTGCGCGCCCTGAACAGCTTCGAGCCGCTGCCCTGGTCTCGGCGGCTGGCCGTGGCGGCCCAGCGCGTGCGCGAGCTCGACGACGACCAGATCATCTTTGCGTCGCACTGTGCCGTGGGCGGGACCACCTACGACCGTGACCGCGCGCGGGCGGACTACCTGCGCCGGGTCTACCGGATGTACGCCCCCGACGACCTGGCGTTCGTGGGCACGCTGATCGCGCGGGCCATGGGCCGGCCCGTCCCCCCCGTGGCGCGACCAGCCCTCGGGCGGGCACTGGCTGCGGTGCTGCAGACCAAGCAGCGCCTGCTTCCGCGTGGCGACGGCCCCGAGCCGCTGTGGGCCCACCTGCGAGCAGATCTGTGGGCGCTGTTGCCCGGACGGGGTCGTGCTCGGGCACCGGCGGGGTAGACTGCTCCCACGTGGGAGTTGGCATGCGCAAGGAGTTCCTCGGGCGGGGCTGGCGGTTCCCCTTCGGCTTCGAGCCCGCCACCGGCAAGACCGCCATGAGCGAGTTCGAGCGCAACATCCAAGAGTCCATCACGGTGATCCTTGGCACCAAGCCCGGGGAGCGCCAGATGCTGCCCGAGTTCGGCTGCCGGGTGCACGAGCTGATGTTCGCGCCCAACAACCGCGCCACCGCCACCTTGGTGGCCCATCACGTGGGCGAGGCCTTGTTGCGCTGGGAGCCTCGCATCGACGTCACGAAGGTGGAGTCCTGGCCCGACGACTCGGGCACCGTGCGGGTGCAGGTGCACTACACCATCAAGAGCACGCAGAAGCTGCAGGAGCTGAGCCTGCTGTTGACGGGCTGAAGCGCCCGCTCACACGCAGATGGCGATCTCGCGGATCCGCGGCGTCTGGCCCTTCGACTCGACCCACTCCGCGCGCACCTCGCGCAGCGACTCCCACCGAGCCTGGTGGTAGGCGTTGCGAAACCGCGGCAGCTGCACCTCCTCGATGTTCATCAGCAGATCTTCGCGAATGAGCATCGCGCGGATCTTCCGCTGCCGAGAGGCGGGGGAGTACTCGCTGGTGAGGAAGAGCAGGTACTCCAGCTCCGCGGTCTGCATCTTCGACTCCTGCCGCACGAAGCCGTCCGCGAACTGCTCCGAGATCACGTTGAGCACGGCGTTGAGGTAGACCCAGTAGTCGTCGTCGGGCAAGGCCAGGATGGGCCCTCCGTGGCGCTCCGTCGCAGCTCGGGCGACCTTGCGGGCCATGGCGGGGTTGCGGAACACCTCGGTGGAGCCACGCTCGAGCAGCGTGCGGATCAGGAACTTGCCGTCCTGCACGTAGTTGAGCGACACGTTGACGCGGTCGAAGAACTCGCGACGGGCGAAGCGCCGGCTGGCCTGCCAGCGGCCCAGGGCGCCCCCGACGACCAACGACACGGCCGACAGCATCACCTCGGGCCAGTACTCCTGTACCAGGCCCCACAGCATCAACACAGTGCCTCCCCAGGGAAGGCGCAGAGCCTAACGCTGTGGCGGGGCGTCGCGCAGCACCTCCCGCCACGCTTCGTACCGCTCGAGGTGCGGGGCCGACAGCGCGAGGGGATCGAGGCGGTCGAGCACCTCGAGGGCCTTGTGGGGCTCACCGTTGTCGGCGAAGCACTTCACCCGGACCAGGGCTCCGGTGGCGTCGCCCAGATCGGCGAGGGTGGCCAACCAGGGATCCGCCTGGGCGCAGCCACCCGTCACCATCGCGTCGTTGGCTCCCTGCTGGAGCTGCTTGGTGCGGCTGCCGGCGTCCAGGTCCTTGGCGGCCGCGATGGCTTCGTCCACGCGGCCGAGCTCCACCAGCGCAACGATCCGGCGCTCTCGCAGCAGCAGGCGCGTCTCCTCGAGGCCGGTGGGGTGGGCCAGCGAGCGCTCCAGCATCTGCAGGCGCTCCTCGGCGGACGCGCTGTTGCGCTCCAGGAAGAGCACGTGACCCAGGCCGGCCCCCGCGTCGCGGAGGCACACCGTGTGCTCGCCGTCCGTCAGGGTCTCGGGGGTCTGCAGGGCACGGCAGGTCACGACCACCTCGCCGTGGTCGACCTCCACCGCGGTGCCGAACGGGCCGCGCTCCACCGACAGAGCGGTACCCACCACCCGAACCACGGCCTCCTCCGTCTCCACCGAGACCGAGCGCCCGGGCGCGGACTGCACGTCCAGGGCGATCTCGCCCTCCGTCCAGTCCACCTCAGTCCGCTGACCGTCGGTGGTGACCTGCCCACCTCCCGACACAGCCGTCGCCTCGACGCCGTGGTTGAGCATCATGTTCCCCACGATCGCCGTCGGCATGCCAGACGGCACGGGCGACACGACGACCGTGTGGTTCGGAGGAGCAGGGCCGACATCGGGCGGCCACAGGCCCCACACCGTGAGCAGCACGGCCGCAGCTGCGGCCAGGGCCACGGTGACGCTCGCGCGCCGTCCTCGGGTGCGACGCGGCTCGGCGCGCCGGGTGGCCGACACCCGTGCGAGAAGCCGCTCCCGAGCGGTGTCGCTCGGATGCTGCGCTTCTCCGAGCGCCTTCAGATCATCGGCAAAGTCGAAGTCGTTCATGCGTTCACCCGCTTGGGCGTGGCGCCCGGTTGCAAGCCGCGACGCTCGGCTTCCTTGCGGAACCGCTTGCGTGCGCGTGTGAGCTGGCGGTTGACGGTGCCCTCGGGCAGTCCCGTCACCTCTGCGATCTGCCGACGAGTGCGCCCGTCGACGTAGGCGTGCCACAGCAGCGTGCGCTCCCGGAGGGGAAGCGCCTGCAGCACGTCGTGGACGAGGCCCAGCCGCTGCCGGCCCTCGATGCCCGCATCCGGGGCGAGCTGATGTTCCAGGCCAGACTCGTCGCCAGGCGAGCCCTCGTCGCGGTCCTTGCCGTCGAGCAGCCACCGCTTGCGCCAGGGGCGCCGCTCGTGCTCGCGCAGCACCCGCCAGGTGATGGCCCACAGCCAGGCGCGGAAGCCGTCCGGTCGCGTCAGTCGATCGAGTCGTCCCAGGGCGCGAATCAGCACGTCGTGCGCCA
This sequence comes from Myxococcales bacterium, assembly GCA_019634415.1. Lineage (GTDB taxonomy): Bacteria > Myxococcota_A > UBA796 > UBA796 > DRPG01. The sequence continues at coordinate 82,875 of JAHQVJ010000054.1, read as the reverse complement.
CGTCCTCGGCGTCCACCGACGAGCGGGTGTTCCACACGCACCAGCGCAGCACCTCGGCGTGCCACAGCTCGGTGAGCTGGTCCTTGGCTCCCTTCTTCCCCTCGACGGCGCGGGTGGCGAGCCAGCCGCTCACCACGTCGAGCGCCGCCTCACGGAGGGATCGCCCCGTGGACTCGGCACGCTGGAGCGCGCGTGTGGGCAGGGTCCAGAGGTCCACCTCCGGTCCGCCGAGGTCCCGGCACAGCCGGCGCGCTTGTTCCTGGTCGCTCATCGTCGCCCTCCCAGGCGTACGCCGACGCCGACCTGGAAACGGTCGAGGCGCATCTGCGCTTGTCGTCCACCCAAGTTCAGCTCCAGAGATCGGAAGTCATGGGTCCAGCTCACCGAGGGGCGAATGCCCACGGTGGTGTTGCGCGTCTCGAGTCCCACCCGCACCACGCTCGTGGGCACCCATCCGCGTGCGGCAGTGGTGCCGGCCACCCCCAGGGATCGCCAACCAGCGCCCAGCCCCACCGAGGCGAAGGGCTGAAGGGCGGACTGCAGCGGAGCGCGCACCTCGGCGTGCACCGAGCTCTCCACGCGCGTGTCCGTCACCCGCGCGGTCACGCCGATCTGGCCGCTCCTCGGGGTGACGTCGGCGTCGCGGGAGACGGCCACCCTCGCGCCCACACCCAGTGCGACCCAGCGGCGCAGCCCCTCCACGGCCACCATGGGGGCGCCGGAGCTGTCGGTGCCCGCATCCACCACTCCCACCCACGACCCGATGCGGAGCATCACGTTGCGCGGGCGTGTCGGGGTGCGGAAGGGGTCCCGGAGCGGGGGCGGGGGGGACGACGGCGGGGCGGGAGCCAGCTGCGGTAGGGGCTCCAGATCCGTCGAGATCGGAATCGGCAAGGGATCGTCCGTCGCGGGCACGCTGGCGGCGCGACGCGGCGGCGGCGGGGGCGCGGCCAGCAGACCGGCCAACCCGTCCGTGGCATCGGGGGAGGGTCCCAGGAGCGCCACGGCCACGTACAGCTGCTCCACTCGCCCGCTGTGGCTCCTGGCGGGGTTCAGCCCCACCACCCGGGCGCGCTCGCCCTCGTGCTCCAGCGTGAGCGTCCAGGTGGTGCCGTCGCGGGTCCAGGCGATGCGGCTGGCCATCAGTGAGTCGTCGCGCAGCGACGTGACCACCTCGGACCAGGCGCGGGCCCAGGCCAAGGGGTTCTGCTCGTCGGGGACCTCCAGGTCCACTGCCCACGACAGAGCCGTCGTCAGGAGCACGAGCGCTGTCATGGCGCCTTCTCCTCTTCCTCGAGCTCGCACTCGAAGGTCTCGAAGTCGGACAGCCTCACGGGCTTCTTGGGGGTGCACGGTGTGATGGCCCAGACGGCCTCTTCGCCGGAGACCGACGTGAGGGAGGTGGCCTTGAAGGCTCCCTGCGGCTGGTTGATGTCGAAGGCGAAGGCCTTCGGCGTTCGCTGGAACTGGGTACCCGTCCACTCGGTGGCGCCTCTCCCCACCACCCAGATGGGGTCGACGAAGCCGTTGCGGCGGAAGGATCCACCCTGGACCCGAAGGAGCGACTCGACGCCCATGCGAGCGCGCATGGCGGCACCGACGCCGCTGTTGTACCCGTTGCGTCGGAAGATGGTGTCCACCAGATCGACTTGGCCCACCTGGCTCTCCAGGGCCATGCCGCCTCCCAGTCGGAAGGCCTCGTTGTCCTCGAACGTGCTGTTCGTCAGCTGCACCACGTCGGGCCCGTCCTGACCGGCCACCCACAGCCCACCGCCCTGGTTCTCCGCGAAGTTGCCCGTGAGCTGGGTCTCCTGGAGTCGGAGCCAGATCGGGCTGCCCACCGACGTCGCCGACAGCGCGCCTCCGCGGGAGCTCGCTCCCCCGCTGATCGCCTGGTTCCCCTCGAAGACCGAGCCCACGTCGTCGAGGCAGGAGTCCACCAGGGCGATGGCGCCGCCGGAGACTGCGTCGTTGAAGCTGAAGACCGAGGAGGACACGTGCAGGCCGGTGTTCACCACGTACACGGCCCCTCCGTCCTGGGTGGCGTGCAGCCCGGTCATCTCCACGTCCCGCAGGTGCAGGTCCGAGTCGGTGGCCAGCACGCCAGCGCCAGTGATGGCCTGGCTGTCGGCGAAGCCGAGGTTGAACAGCTCCACCTGGGAGTCGCGAATGGTGAGGGCACGGGAGGTGCCGCCCGTCAGCGTCGTGTCCAGGTTGGAGCCCACCAGGCGCAGGCGTCGTCCCACCACCTCCACGGAGATCTGGTGTGTGCCTGGGCACAGCACCACGGTGGCGTCGTCGGGTGCTGCCTGGATGGCCCGCTGCAGGTCGTCGAAGCGACGTCGGTCCACCAACGCCACGTCGTCGGGTCGGCAGCTCAGGAGGGAGGGAGACTCCCACTGAGGCGTCGGCGGTGTGGCGCAGTCCGGAGCTGGTACCTCCACGGGACTCCGCACCACCAGGGGTTCACAGCCCACGGCTCCGGCCACCAGGACCAGGAGCACAGACCATCGCACTCGCAGGTCATTCGCCAGCGCGATGGCTCCCCGGCCCCGGACGAACGGGAGGTGCGAACGTCCTGTGCCTCGACATGTTTTTCTCCTCGTGTACTGGTGAAATGCCGGTGGACTCCGGTCTTGATCGATCTTTTTGGAGCCCTCCACTCGACCCTCCTGTGGGAGCGTTCGGCGCGCCCGCACGCGACTCCGATCTCCCGTTGCCCAGGGCACGAGCCTATTGTGCAGGTTGTAGCGAAATCTCGCTGCGGCTTCGACGCGGGTGTGTTCCGCGGAGTAGGCTGCCGCCATGCCCATCAAGCCACCCGACCTCGACGATCGGCGGTATGACGATCTCGTCCGCGAAGCACGAGCGCTGATTCCGCAGTACTGCCCCGAGTGGACCAACCTGTCGGACGCCGATCCGGGGATGACCCTCGTCCAGCTCTTCGCGTGGATGACGGAGATGACCATCTTCCGGCTCAATCGCGTGCCGGACAAGACCTACGTCCACTTCCTCAACTTCATCGGCGAAGAGCGACGGCCCGCGCGGCCCGCCACGGTGCCCGTCACCTTCACGGTGCGCGTGGACGGGCGCGAGTCGGTGGAGGTCGATGCCTTCACCCGGGTGTCCACCAAGCAGGCCGGTGGCACCGAGGCCATCCACTTCGTCACGAACGACCGCCTCACCGTGCACGACTGTCGGGTGCAGCGGGTGGTGGCCGTCCGAGCGGGACCCACCCCCATGGTGCGAGAGCTTCGCGCGGAGGCCCAGGGAGAGCTCGAGCAGGTGCTCCAGTTCGGCGGGGGGCGCGGAGTACAGGTCTTCCGCATGGACCCCACGGCCGACGGGCCCCATGCCTACACGCCGTACCAGTTCCTGTACCTGGCCCACGACGACTTCCGACTCATGGACTTCGAGCTGGAGGAGGGGCGCAGCGCTGGACGGGTGCGGCTGCGAACGGCCAACGACGACGAGCTGCCCATCGCGGGTCTGTTCGTGTGGCAGCGCTTCACCGCGGACGGCTGGGTGGACATGGTGGTGGAGCCCGAGCCCGAGCCCGTCCTCGGCATGGTGGACGTGGGGCTCGCGGCGCACCTGCCCGACCAGCACGAGGTGGACCACTTCGGCCAGCAGGACGACCCGTTCCCCATCCCGGCGGTCCTCGACAAGGAGCGTCACTGGATTCGCGGTCGCGTGGACTACGAGCGGTGGCTGGCCTTGCGCATGCAGGAGGACCTCGAGATCACCTGGCGCGACGACCGGGGTGGAGAGGAGCGCCTGATCACCAACTGGGACGTGCGGGCCACCGGCCGCCACGTCGAGTTCTTCGTGCAGGACATGCCGCCCATCCGTGCCGGGTGGACGGTGCGCCTCACCTTGGTGGATCGCGGCATGCCCGCGGGTCGCAACGCCTACTTCCCGCGCTACCGCTTCAGCTTCCGCGTGGGGGAGGAGTGGGAGGCCGTGCCGCCCGAGCGCGTGCGCTACCAGGGCACGTCGATGGTGCTCACCGGGCCCTTCACCGACATGGCCACCGACGGCTACAACCTGCGCGCCGAGCGCATCGAAGCCGTCTACCTGCGCGCGATGATGCCCGATCTGGAGGTGGCCGCCACCTGGATGCGCCCCGTGGACGTGCACCTGGCCTATGGGCCGGAGACTGGTGCCGCGGGGGTCATCGAGCCGGCGTCGCTGCCGCGTATGCCGTTCCAGCCTGCGGTCACCCTTCCGCCGCTGATGGGCATGAAGCTGTTCGTGGGCTCGGATCTGCTCGACAACCGGGCGAAGCGGCCCGTCCTGGTGGAGTTGGAGCTGTCGTTCGAGGTGGACGGGGAACCGGTGGAGGAGCCCGCCGACGCCTACCACATGCAGCTGACCTACCGAGCCGCCGACACCTGGCGCGTCCTCGCGCTCGACGAGCAGGAGTTCTCCAAGTTCACGTTCGCCGACGTGGACCCCGACGGGGCGTTGCAGCCCACCCGGCGTCGGATCCGCTTCCTGATCGATCCGGCGAAGCACCTCAAGGGCCTGTTCCGCTCGGTGATCGGCGGGGTGGAGACCACCTGGCTGCGCTTCGAGCTCACGCGGGCGCAGCTCACCCTGCAGACCGAGCCCGACAAGCCGCCCATGCCCGTGGCGATGGTGGTGCACGCCGTGCGCATGGGGGTGGACGGCGTGCTCGGCAAGGGGGCCTTCGAGCAGCCCATGCCGGGGCTCAAGACGGCGATGGTGGAGGTACGGGAGCACAACCGCCGCATGTCCCGCGCCATCGTGCGCTCGGCGGGTCGCCTGTCGGAGCACCACCCCTTCGACACCTTCATCGACATCCGCGACGACGTGGGCGACGAAGCCGAGCCCACCGAGCACACCGCCCTGTATCTGAAGCTCGACAAGCCGCTGCCCGCCGGGGCACGCCACGCCATGGTGTTCAAGTGCCGTGGGGAGGCCTACCTACCGATGGGCGTGCAGGTCACCTGGGAGCAGCTCGAGCAGGCGGGGCCCGGTCGGCTGGGCTGGCGTCGCCTCGTCGACGACGACGACAGCTACAAGCTCGATCGCAGCGGCGTGCTGGAGTTCGCCTACCCCGAGGTGGTGACCCATCCCGAGGAGGCGGGGGTGTGGCTGCGGGCCCTGTTCCGCACGCCCCCGGGCAAGGAGCTGCCGGCGCTCCCGCCCCTGTCGCACCTCATGCTGAACACCGTGGAGGCCGTGAACCTGCACGAGTTCCGCATGGAGAAGTTCTCGGGCGTGGGCACGCCCCACCAGACCATCAAGCTGCGCCGGTCGCCGCTGTACGTGCACTCCGACGACGACATGACGGCGATCTTCCCGCACCCCGACCGCTTCGGCGACATCCGCGTGATGGTCACCGAAGACGACGGCGAGCGCCGGGAATGGCGCCGGGCGCCGGGCAACTCCATGCTCACGGCCACCAAGGACGACCGGGTGTTCGTGATCGATCCCGTGGAGGGCACGCTCACCTTCGGCAACGGGATCCGTGGGCGCATGCTGCCCGTCGGCAACTACAACGTGTCCATCGAGCGGTACCACGTGGTGCCCGGCGAGGCGGGCAACGTGGGTCCGTGGCGGGTGGAGGTGGCCGAGGGGCTGGCCGATGTGGTCTCCGTGGCCAATGCGCTGCCCGGTAACGGTGGGCGCAACGCCGAGAGCATCGACGAGATCATCCGGCGGGCGCCGTCGGTGCTCACCAGTCGCGACCGGGCCGTCACGCGGCTCGACTTCGAGATCATCGCGCAGGAGGCCTCCGGCGAGGTGGCTCGGGCCGCCTGCGACGGTGCGATGACCGACGACGGCGAGGTGGAGGTGGTGATCCTGCCCATGCGTCGCCAGGGGGAGATCCTGCCCGATCCGTTCTTGTCGACGGGTCTCAAGGAGCACGTGCAGAACTACCTGGCGCGGCGCTGCCTGGTGAACATCCAGCCTCAGGTGCGACTGGCCACCTTCCAGCCCATCGACGTGGCCGTGACCGTGCGGCTGCGGCCCAACGCCAACGTGCTCGTGGTGCGTGACGACGCACAGCGATGGGTGCGTCGCTTCCTCGATCCCTACGAGGGCGGGCTCGACGGTGCGGGGTGGCCCTTCAAGGGCACGCTGTTCTCGCAGGACTTCGGCCGCATGGTCTCGGATCTGGGCGAGGTGCGGCACGTGGCGGAGGTGCAGGTCTTCGCCATCGATCCCGACGACGACGACCCCACGCCGGGCTGGGAGCGAGGGGAGGGTGGCCACACCCAGGTGCTCGACGAGCACGATCTGTTCGTGCCGCGCAAGGTGAGGGTGATCACGGAGGAATCCCTGGCATGAGCCGTCGTCGTCGTCTCCCCGTGCGCAAGGACGTCACGGCCCTGGCCGTGAAGCCTCCGTCCTCGGATCTGCGCTACCTCGAGCAGGTGGTCACCATCCAGTTCCCCATGGCGAGTGCCCGCACGTTCCTGCAGCGCAACATGGCGAACAAGGTGACCTACCGCCTGGTGGAGGCGCTGCGAGGGGAGACCGTGGGCTGTGTGCGGGCGGTGGAGGTGTTCCACACCGGCACCGGTGAGCGCACGCTGATCCAGGGCCGGAGGATGCTGCCCAACGGTCAGCCAGCCAGCACCTTCGTGCCCGGTCACATGGTGCAGATCGAGGCCGAGGTGCTGGGAGCCGCACGCGACTCCCGCAACCTCTCTGCCGACGACGAGATCGTCCTGCACGTGCCGGTGCGGGGCTACATGCGCTTTCTGCCCTCCATCTTCCAGGGGGAGGGGCCGGTGCACGCCCGGCAGCTGGAGCGACCGCAGGACCCGGCGCTGCAGCGCTACCGCGGCGGTGAGCTCCCGCCGCGAATGGGCACGGACGTGGAGGTGGACGCCGATCCCATGCGGCGCTTCCTGTTCCTGTTCCAGCACGTGATGACCACGCTCACGGAGCAGATCGAGCAACTGCCGGATCTGACCCATCCCCTGCAGGCGGACCCCCGGTTCCTGCCCTGGCTCGCCAGCTGGGTGGGCTTCGATCTGGACGGCTCGCTGCCCGTGCATCAGCAGCGAGAGCTGGTGCGGCGCGCGATCCGGCTCATGCGCACCCGGGGCACGCGAGCGGGCATCGAGGAGATGGTGCGCGTGCTCACCTCCGCGCCCGTCCGAGTGGAGGAGCGGCGCGCTCCGCGGCAGGCGGTGCTGGGCCACGGCGCCACGCTGGTGGGAGGCACCGACGTGACCCAGCGCTACACGCGCTCGGAGCCCTCTGCGGTGTATCTGATGAGCCAACGGCCTCGGAAGCCCACCAGCTACTTCACGCTGCGGCTGGAGCCCCACGAGCGCTTCGCCCAGCGCTTCGGTGAGCGGGCCGTCCAGGTGCTGCGGCGCATCGTGAAGGTGGTGAGCGCCGAGCGTCCCACCCACATCCACTTCGTCATCCGCTTCGACGACTCCCTCAGGTAGGTTTCCCCGATGCCCTTTCCTCATCCCCTCCGTCGACTGAACCCCTTCGAGGGCCTGGCGCTCACGGCGCAGGATCTGGCCGACGAGCAGACCTACCACCGACGGTCGCTGCAGCGTCACGCGCTGTTCATGCACGGCTTCGGGGTGGTGCAGGGGCTGCAGGTGGATCTGGAGCAGCAGAAGAAGAAGTACACCGCCATGGTGAAGTCGGGGTTCGGCATCACTGCCCAGGGCCAAGGCGTGCACCTGCCGCAGGACGTGGTGGTGCCCCTGGAGGTGCCCAAGCAGGACGGTGAGTACATCCTGTGGCTCTTCCACATCGAGCGGCCCGACTCCGATGCTCAGCGGCCGGTGTTCGATACCTCGGATCTGCGGGAGGCGCGGGTGCTCGAGGAGGTGACACCGCGCTTGCTGCCGGCCTCCGAGGAGCATGCCGATGCGGTGGCGCTCACCCGCCTCAACGTGCGCTTGGGGCGCCTCGTGCAGGTGCAGCTCCCGGTGCCGCGGGCGGGGCGCCAGATCCGCGCCGCCGAGAGCTACCTGAAGCCCCGGGTGGTGGAGTTCATCCGGCTCAACCGTCGCATTCTCACCAACCTGTTCCGCACCTCCACCCTCAAGGAGCAGTCCATCGGGCTCATCGCGTTCATGGGGGCCCTGATCAGCGCCGAGTTCGTGCTCATCGAGGAGGGCACTGGCGATCGCGTGCTCTACCGGACGGCAGGATCGCTCATCACCTACGCCCACGACTTCTACGAGCCACTGCCCGACACCACCGAGCGCATCGACCAGTTCCGCGAGTTCGTGCGCCGCGTGAACGCCGAGATCCCGGGGGTGGAGCAGGGCGACGACACCTGGCTGCGGTGGTTCCTCCAGTTCGAGCGGCTGCTGCAACCCCTGCAGCGCATCAACGAGGAGCTGGAGGAGACCGTCGAGGCGATGCGCGGGTGAGCGTGCCGGGCGAAGCGGGCACCGTCTCGGTGCACGTCCAGGTGATCGATCTGCAGCCGCGCATGCTGGAGATGGTGGTGCCGACCTACCTCGACGCCGAGGACCTGGCGCAGCGCGTGGCTCGCGACGCGGGGCTCGGGGCCTACTGGGAAGACGGCACTCGGCGGGCCTACTACCTGCGGGCTCGTGGTCGACTGCTGCAGCGCCAGGAGAAGCTGCAGGAGCTGGGCATCGTGGCGGGGGAGCTGCTGCACCTGCTCCCAGAGCCGCCGCGTGAGGCGGCGCTGGCGGAGCGCCCCCCCACCTATCCGGAGGCCCGGGGCTACCCGGCCTCGGGCACCTGGGCCATCGGGAGTAGCCTGACGGCGGTCGTGGCCTTCACGCTGGGCTGGGCGGGGGCGCTGTCGGTGAATGCGGGGCCGGTGGTGGCCCTGCTGCCGGGGGTGGGGCTGTCACTGCTCTGCACGGGGCTGGCCCGTCACCTCTGGGGTGGGCGCGGCAGCTCGGTGCGGGTGCCGCTCACGGCGATGGGGGTGTTTCTGCCGCTGTTGGTCCTGGCCCACGTGCTGGCGGTGCCCCTCGGGGCGCTGTGGAGCGACGTGGCGTTGGCGGCCGCGGGGGCGGTGGTGGCGGGGGCCTTCGGCGTGCTCCTGGGCTGGCTGGCTTGGTTCGGCGCCGTGGAGGCGCTACCCGAGGTGTCCCTCAAGGAGATCCGAGAAGCGGAGTCGATGGCCACCTGGCCCTGCGGGATCTGCGGCAACCCGGTCACGGTGGACCTGCGGTCGGACTGTGGCTTTGGCTGTGGACGCGTCTTCCACAAGGGCTGCCACGAGGCGTCGTTGGCCCTCGCGCCGGACTCCTCGCAGTGCGGCGTCTGCGGGTTCGCGCCGCCGAGCTAGGGCTCCTCGAGGGGGACCCACGGTGGCAGACCGTGGGCGGGCTGTCCCGGAGCTGCCACCTGTCGCGTGGGGCCCACGTCTCGTCGGGCGTCTCGCTCGATCTGCGTGAGACGGCCTCGGTTCACGTAGGGCGGAAGCCGCACGTTGGCACCGATCACCCGGCCCTGGGCCTGCAGCTGCCAGATCCGCTCCGACAGGATCCCCGTGGCTCGGTCGTAGGCGGCAACCCCCGAGGCCCGGATGTCGTAGCGCGCATCCTGATCGAGCATGTTGCCCTTCGGGAAGGCGTGCTCCAGCTCGGCACACAGATCGTCTTCGGCCATGCACTGGATGAAGTTCTGGACCCGCCCGTTGGGCAACGGCAGCTGCACGCCTCCCTCGCCCAGGGTCTGCACGATCTGGGTCATGTCGCGCCGCGACACGGTGTGCACCATGCGGGTGGAGCCGCCCGACGGCAGCACGCCAGGGATGCGCAGCAGCGGTGGGTTCTTCTCTTCGAACACACCGAGGCGTGTGCCCTGGTTCGGCACCACCAGGGCGAAGGCCGCCATCACCTGCCCGAGGAGCGCCCGCAGCGCCTCGTCCGCCGCGCGATCCTGCACGTCACGGCTGTCGTTGGTTCCCTCCAGGTCCACGTTGGGCACGCCTCCGTCGGCGCGCACCTGCAGCTGGACGTCCGCGTCGGTCATGCGCGCGTCGAGCTGCTGGAGTACCGACGCCACCAGCGGCTGGTCGCTGGGCTTGGACCAGCGCGTGGCGATGGCCTGCAGCCCCAGATCTTCGATGCGGCAGCGCACCTCCATGCGCTTCTTGCCGAGCTTCGCTTCCTTGTTGCACCGCAGCACAGCGTGGATCTGCACGCTCTCGGCGCGGACCGTGGCGTCGTCGCGCCGAGACAGCTCGATCCCCAGCGGGAGCATCAGCTCCGTCTGGACCTCGTAGCGAACGTCGTCCCAGCGAGCGAAGGGATCGCCGTACACGACGACCTCCTCGCTGACCTGCGATTGCGCCAACGCGGCAGCGGCGAGCATCCACATACAGCACCTCCCGGATCACAGGAAGTGTAGGTGGGCGACCGACCGTTCATCGCTACCCTGGCTCGCCCTCGGCGAGGAACAGGGCGAAGCCGAAGACGGCGGCAGCTACGGGGAGCACGCCCGCCACCATCAGCCACATGGGGCCGGTGCCCGGTCCTCCGTACAGGAAGCTCATGGCCAGCAGGAAGGCCAGCATCGGGGCGAGCTGTCCTGCCACCAGGATGCCGATGGCGAACCCGCGGTGGCTCTTGCCGGGCTGGCGGTCGGGCACGGTGATGGGGGGCGACGACTCGGCCTCGTGGACCTCGTGGACGGACTGCGCGGCCTGGACCATGGGAGCCTCCTGCGGAGGCCCTTCGGCTCGATGCGCGTCGCGTTTCAGGTCTCCGTGGGGGCAGCATCGACGCCACCCAGGTGCTCCAGGAGCGTTGCTGCGGCCTCGGCGCGACCCTCGGGCACCGTGGCCACCACCACGAAGCTGCTCGCATCGGCCGGGATGGCCCGCTTCGAGATGTGCACGGCCCAGCTGCCGAGCCCGATGGCACCGCCCACCGCCGCCCCGGCACCCGACGACAGCACGCCGAAGGTCAGGGCCATGTCCGCGCTCACCGTGGTCCAGCCGATGGCAGTTCCGATGGGAACGGCCAGCAGTCCGCCGATGACGAGGCCGTGGAACAGGTGGGACTGCACGCCGATGGGCACGTCCACGGCGTCGCCGCTCGGACGCAGCGCGCGCAGCGACAGGTCGTCCACCGAGTAGCTGCGGGCCACCATGCCGTGGACCGCGGCGATGGCGGAGTCCTGCCCCTGGAACTGTGCGATCACACGCCTCATGGGGACCCTCCGGTGCCCGTCGTATCGACGCGAGGCTCCGGGCGGGGAGGCGGTGGCTCCCAGCGGGCGAGGAGCTGTAGTGCAGCCTCGGCGTTCAACGCCGCGCATCGCCTGCCCGCATCGTCGCGTTGCTGCTCGGCGCCCGCCAGGTCCGCGGGATCGGCGACGAGTGTGGCCTCCATGGCGTTCAGCGCGCTGGCGGCCAGCAGCAGGCCGTCTCCGGCGTGCCAAGCGCGCTGCCCCTGGTGCTGCGCCACGGCGGCCGCCGCCGCGGGATCGGAGGTGGCGGCGCCGAGCACGAGATCCACCGCCTCCAGCCACGGTCCGGTGGCAGCTGCGCGCACACCGGCCAGTCGCTGCACGGCGTCCGCCGCGGCGAGGCTGGTGGCGCAGGCGCCGAGCGCCTCCACCACGCGACCCTCCGGGGCAGCCGTCGCCCCTGCTGCGGAGGGGGCCCGCAGGCCGCTGGCGGTGCTCTGCAGCAGCTGGTCCACCGCCTGGTCGATCGCACGGCACGCCCGCTTCAGGCCCGTGCGCAGCCCGGTGGGGGCCACCGTTCGCGCCTGGGCGGCTGCGCCGATCTCCTGCAGCAGCACGCGGGTCTCGGCCAGGCGCTGCCGGAGCGCGTGGTCGGCTGCCGTCAGCGTGGGTTCGTGTACGGGGACCGCTGCGGCGCGGGCAGCGTCTGCGGCCGCCCGAACCAGGCCCGGGCCGCGTCGCAGCAGCCGCTGCAGCTCCGCCCGCAAGCGCTCCACCGTTCGCCAGGCCGCGTCTGCCAGATCCTGCTGCGGGCTCGAGCCACCTCCCGTGAGCTGCTGCAGCACGTCGTCGAGGCCCAGCGGATCTTCGTCGGGATCGGGAGTCGCGTCGTCGTCGCGCAGCGGGGGCAGCCATGCCTGGGTGCGCGGGGCGTCCAGGAGCTGCGCGAGCGCGCGCACGAGCTCGGGATCCACGGGCGCGTCGGCGTCGCTCGGGGTCGACGGCGGGCTCCCAGCGGCTCCGCTCGATGGCGTCGCTCCGGACTCCAGGTGTGGTCCGCGTGCGGCGAGCTCGGCCAACAGCAGCGTGTGGGTGGCCGCTTCACAGGGCAGGCTCGCCAGCCAGCTGGGTGCGATGGCCAGCGCCCGGAGGCGACCGTGCAGCACGCGGCCGTGGCGATCCTGCAGCACGGGAGCGGGTGGGTGCAGCAGGGCAAGAAGCGCGTCGTGACCTGTTGGGCCCAGGGTCGCGTGCAGCCACTCGGCGCCGCCGTCGAGGGCAGCCGTGGCCGAGGGTTGCCAGCGAGCCCTGGAGCTGCTGGCGGCGGCACCCCGCGCCTCGGCGCGCATGCGCTGCAGCCACTCCGCGTCGGCGGGGCCCAGGCGGGGTCGGGGTGGAGGCGGCGCCCCCTTGGACTCCGCCAGGGGCTGGATCTGCGGAGCGCTCGGATCCATCGGATCCGTCGCCGCGGCTGCCGTGGTCGCCTCGTCGGGATCGTCGTCCCCTCCGAGCTGTGGACCACCCAGGCCGAGGATGGCCGCAACGCCGCTGTTGCCCAGCATGTCCTGCATCGGATCCCGTCCGGGACCCTCCCGCTCCGGCTCCTGCTGGACCTCCTCTTCCTCTTCGGGCTCGCGACGTCGAGCCCGATCCAGCGGATCGGGGTCGTTGCGTCGTCCTCGGCGCTCCGGAGCCATGCCGCAGTCTACGGCGGGTCGGCATCCTCGGGGGGGATCTGTGCCGGCGGGCAGCGCAGGGCCTGTCGATAGCGCAGGGTCTGCTCGTAGCCGACGGTGAAGCCCAGGGCGCCCACCACCACCGACAGCCGCTCCACGGTGGGCATGGCCTGCTCGTCCACCACCGTGGCGCGCACGTGCAGCTGGGGTTCCTTGAGGGTCGCCTTCAGCAGCCCCTCGCCCACTCGCATGCGCTTGGGGAAGACCATCGACAGCGACGTGGCGGGAGCGGCACCCGGGAGGGTGCGGTCCGCGGGCACCCCGAAGAACGTCGTGAGGGTGACGGTGTCGGCGCTCGCGGACTCGTCGAGGGGTACGTCCTGCACCAGGGTCACGCCGCGCGGGCTGTCCGCCCACTGGGCGTAGCTGGTGGTGGCGGCAGGATCGATGGCGTCGAGCACGCGATCCACCATGGAGACGGCCTGTCGGGAGCCGCCTCCGGCGCTGCCGCCGATGGACACCGACACGCCCCCCTCGGAGGGCTCGGGCTCCGGCGGAGCCTCCTGCGTCTGCATGGCGTCGCGGTTCAGCCGACCGATCATGGGCACCAGCTGCGGATCCAGATCGAGGCTGTCGTCGTCAGGTCCGGTCAGCGTGTGGGTGAACGAGTGCCACCGACCTTGCTCGAGGTGACCCTCGAAGGGTCCGGTGTACTCGGTGATCTGCTCGCTGGCGGATCGGTAGAGCATGGGGGCGCGGAACACCACGGCACGCACGCTGGCGTCACCGCGGAACGTCCAGCAGCCGTCGGGCCCGTCCCGCAGCGCGCGGGCGCCCTGCTCCCAGGCGTCGAGATCCTCGAGATCCACCCCCGCCGGGGGGCCTGCCATCGCCACGCTCATCCACCATGCCCACACGGAGTCTCCTCAGAACAGCTGCAGGGCCACGCTCAAGACACCGTCCACCTCGGGGCCCGCTACCGTCTCGCGCCAGTCCGCTCGCACGCCGATCGTGACGCGGGAGCCCACCACGCCGAGCCCCAGCGAGTAGCCCGTCTCGTCCCCGAGTACCGGTAGGGTGGCCGACGCTGCCGTCGCCGAGCCACGTGCTCCCGCGGCACGCCATGCAGGCTCGATGGCCACCATCGGACTCACCGGACCCAGCTGGAGCGTCAGCGTGGCCCTCGCTCCCACCAGCAGTGCGTCCTGCAGCACCACGTCGGCGTTGCGCCACACCGTCCGATCCCAGCGGGCCGCAGGGCCCGCGCGCAGTCCGACCGGTCCGAGCCAGGCCCCCCACTCAGAGGTCAGAGAGACGCGTCGACCATGCACCCCCCCGATGGGGAACAGCACCGACAGCTCCGTCTCCCCAGCCCCACGGAGGCCCGTGCTCCGCAGGGACCAGGCGCGATGGGTCAGGGCCGCGCCGACTCGCGTGGTCCAGTAGGTCCGGTCCGTCGCCAGGAATGCCACACTGGCCAACGGTCGGGCGCTGAATCGACCGCGACCCAGGGCCGAGGAGGCGCCCGCCTCGCCTCGCCGTGCGGGATCCATCCCGTCCAGCGCCGACGGAAGCTCCTCGTCCGAGGACAGCTCCACCACCACTGTCTCTTCGCTGTCTGGGGCGTCCACGCTGTCCATCTCGATCCCCCTCTGCGCTTCTCCAGACACCTCCGGCACGCTAAGGGGCACCTCGCCCAGGGGAGGATCGTTGGACAATCTCGACATCGTCATCGACGGGATGACCGCCACGGGGCGGCATATCGTCGGCGGGCCCGCGGTGGAGATCATCGAGCTCGAGTCCGACGCGGGCCTGAAGCACCTCGCGCTGGTGCACTCCCTGCTGCACGCGGCCCATCCCCTGCTGTCCAGCGAGCTGCAGGGCAGCCTCGGGTTCATGGAGGAGCCCGACATCACCGGGCTGGCACGCATGGTGGGCCACGATCCGGAGATGGGTGCCTTCGTCTACGCCACGGGCGCGGTGTGGACCGTCGCCGACGTCGTGCGCACCTATGCGGAGGAGGGGGAGGTCGCCGGAATCCAGGCGGCTCTCGAGCTGTGCTACCTCGTGGCGCAGATCCTCACCGAGGCGGGCGACGCGGCCACCGAGCACGGCCTGTCGAATCACCGCAACCTCAACCCGTGGAACATCGTGCTCAAGGCGGACGGCCAGCCGCAGCTGATCGGCTACGGCATTCCGCAGGTGGAGCTCGCCACGTGGCGCGAGGGGGCCGTCCGAATCCTCACCGAGGACTCCTTTCGCTACGCCTCCCCCGAGCGCATGGAGGGCAGCGACGAGGATCTGTCCACCGACCTGTTCTCGCTGGCGCTGGTGGGGCTCGAGGTGATGACGGGCAAGCCGGTCTACGACGGCGTTGCCGACGACGTGCGCCAGCAGGCTGCCCGCGGAGAGGGCATGCGCCGGCTCTACCAGTGGCGGGATCTGCTGCCCTCCGAGGTCCGGGAGGTGTTCGGGCGCGCGCTGAAGCCCGACATGGACACGCGCTACGGCAGCGGGCTGGACTTCGTGCACGACCTGCACGGGCTGCTGCGCGAGCTCGAGGTGGAGGGACCGTCGCTGCTGGAGGCGGTTGCGCACGTGCGCGCAGTGGGCAAGCGTGGACGGGCGGTGATGGGCGGGGCCACCGCCATGATCACCCCCGAGGATCGGGCCGAGATGGCTGCGGATCTGCAGGAGTTCGAGCCGCGGGTGCTGCCGCCGCCCTCGCAGCCGAGACCCGCCGACCGAGCGCCGCGGTCCGCCGAAGACGACGAGCCGGAGCCGGTGCCCGCGGCCCCCGATGGAGAGCCCCCTCGCTGGCAGGCGCCGAGCCGCTCGTCGTCGGGAGACACCCCGCGAAAGCGCCGCCGGCTGCGCCGCTCGGGGGGAGACAGCCCCTCGGAGCGCCGAGAGATGCTCCGGCGCCGGATCCAGGAGGAGTCCGCTGCCAAGGACGCCGAGGAGGAGCGCCCTGCAGCTGCGCTGCTGCACAAGCTGCGCTCGAGCGCCCTGCAGCGCTCGGACTCGGAGGTCACCGAGCCTCCACCGCGCCGAGCACCGCCGACGCCACCCGCTCCGGATCCCTCGCCGACACCCGTGCCGCTCCCCACTCCAGTGCCGGATCCGACGCCTCCTCCCCGACCCACGGTCGACGACGACGTGGAGCTGCCCGACGACCAGACGTCGATCCTGGCGATGCCGTCCGAGACGACCGCGATCCCCGTGCCCGAGTCTCGCACCGCTTCGTCGCCGGAGTCCCGACCGCTGGACTTCGAGGACGAGGACGTGCCCACCGAGATGTCGGGGCACACCGGCGCGTTCATCGGTGCCCCCGGCATCCCCCACTCGATGGAGGGGGTGGAGCTGCCGCGAGGCCAGGGCCGCGACGAAGCCCCCACGGAGATGTACGAGCTGCCCACACCGCGGGCGCTGGCCGAGACCCCGGAGCCGCCTCGACCCACGGAGTCCCCTGCGCCCCAGCGTCCGCCACCCACGCCAGATCCGCGCACGGCCGTGGTGTCACCGCCCAGCTCCGGCCCCACGCTGGTGTCGGTGTCGCGTGGGTCGCGATCGGCCCGCCTGTCGGTGCGGGAGGGCGAGCGAGCCGCCAGCCTGGCGATGCGGGCCGCCATGGCGCTAGGGGGGCTGCCCACCGATCCGAGCGGCCGCCTCATCGGGACCTTTCGGCTGGTGGCCGACGGTCAGGGCGTGCAAGGAACGGCCACGGTGGCCGAGCTCGGCCCCGGCCCATTCCAGCTCGAGCTGGTGCGCGGCGAGTCGCGACAGCTGTCGATCGTGGTGATGAGCGAGCCCCAGCGCGGCATGCGCACCCCCGTGCAGCTGTCGGTGCCCGCGTCGTGGCTGGCGGCGGGGTTGGCGGACTCCCTGATGCTTCCGGAGGGAGACTGGGCGTTCTACATCCACGGCCGTCGGGTGCCCGGCGACGTGCCCCTCGGGGAGTCGCTGGGCGATGGCATGGAGATCATCCTGGCGCCGCGCCCCCCGCGCTGAGGCGCCTCAGCGCGGTGCGCCGTCGAGGATCCAGTCGAACACCACGTCGGCGGCCGCATCGCTGATCCCGCCGGAGCCCGGGGGCATGTCCGTGCCCGTGTTGTCGGGATGGGAGTCGGTGATCTTCATGTAGAGCATCGACTCGCGTGGCTGACCCTCCAGCACGATGGGTAGGATGTACTGCCCCGTCACGCCCACCGTGGCGGCGTGGAGATCGGTCTCCAGATCGAGGCCCCCCTGCATGGTCGCAGCGCTGTGGCACCCCAGGCACTGGCTCTGGGCGATCTCCACGACGCCGGCGTAGCCAGTCTGCGCAGGCACGTCGTCGGGCCCGTCCTCCAGCTCTCCGAACAGGTAGTCGTCGCAGCCCGTCAGCGTCATCGCGCAGATCATCGCAACGTGGGTCCAGCGGCGCATCGATCCTCCGTCTCGCTAGATAGCGCAGGTTTCCGTCCAGCGGACCACGCATGCGCGACAAACCTCGTCCATCGCCTGGCGTGCGGCGATGCAGACCCCGTCCATCTGGAGGAACCCGTGGAGCATCTGCGGATACGCCAGGTGGACGACCCCGTTGCCCGCGGCCGACAGTGCCTGGGCATAGCCCTCGGCGTCGTCTCGCAGCGGATCGAACCCAGCACTCACCACGATGGCGGGGGCCAAGCCCCGGTGCTGCTCCGCGAGCAGCGGCGAGCAGCGAGGATCGTAGATGTCGGGGGCATAGTGGCCCTGGTACCAGTCCAGCGAGGTGCGCGTGAGCAGGAACCCTTCCTCCAGCGCCCGGTGGCTGGCGGTCACGCGGCGCATGTCGGTGGCGGGGTACAGCAAGAGCTGAAACGCAGGCTGCGCCTCGCCCTGGTCGCGAAGCACCATGCAGGCCACGGCCGCGAGGTTGCCTCCAGCGGAGTCACCGGCCACCGCGATCCGATCCGGACGCGTGCCGAGGCTCGCCGCGTGGGTACGGGCCCAGCGCACCGTCGCCACCGCGTCGTCCACGGCGGCGGGGAACGGGTGCTCGGGGGCGAGACGGTAGTCCACCGACAGCACGCGCTGCTGGCCCTCGGCCGCCAAGGTGCGGCAGTGATGGTCCACCGAGGGAAGCCCCCCCACCACCCAGCCTCCGCCGTGGAAGTAGACGAGCAGCCGGTCGTCGGCCGCGGGTCCGGGATCGTACAGCCGCGCAGGGCAGTGACCCGCCGTCAAGGTGCGGATGGCCCGCATGTGGCGGCGTCGGCCCTGGACCAGCCTGATGGAGTCCACGAAGTCCGCCCGCGACGTCGCCACGTCGCGGGTGCCCGTGGCGCCGCCGCGAACGCCGTCGATCAGCAGCAACACGCGCAGGTCTGGATCGAGGATGTCTCCCCGGTCGTTGACGATGGGGGAGAGCACGGTCGGCGCGGGCAGGCACAGGGCGCGGAAGGCGGTCTGCAGGGCGCGGATCGGCACGCTCACGGCAGCGCTCCCAAGCGTGTCCAGTAGTCGACGATCAGCTCGGTGGTGGGGAGCTCTGCGCAGTCGTCGTCACACGACCAGATCTCCACCGCGGGGGTGGTGCGACATGCGAAGGACTCACCATGGCGCCACTGCTCCGGACCTGTGGCCAGGCGCGGCCTCGCTGTGGGGAAGTCGCCACACTGGCGACTGTCGAGGAGCCAGCGACGGGTCTCCACATCGGGTGCAGCCAGGTGGATCAGGGGGCGCTTGATGGCGGGGGCGCAGCGCTCGCGCAGCTCGGCGTTCATGGAGGCTCCCGCCACGGCAAAGGCAGCGTAGGTCCGGGCGTCGAAGCAAGAGGCGTACCATGCCACCGGGCCCGACGCGCCGGTCCCTGCCAGCAGCACCCGGTTGCGGTCGATCCCCACCTGCTCGTCGAGGTGGTCCACCAGCGTGCGGAGGAAGGCTGCGTCGCGATCCGGGAAGCCCACGGACACGCCCGTGGGGAAGGCCAGCACCGTGTCCTGGCCAAAGAGGGGCTGCCAGCTGGCCAGGGCATCGGGGGAGGGGCTCGTGGCGTCCGACGGCAGCACGATCACCAGCGGCGCCGGCGTGCTCACCCAGAAGGGCACGTGTACCAGCGCCGTGCGAGGCTGATCCCCGGACTGGAGCATCACGGGGGCCAAGGGGCTCCCCAGGCCGGCACAGGCCAACGATACGCACAGGCAGAGGATCGTCGCGACGAAGCGCCCACCGCCCACCTGTTCTCCCATCGAGTGCTACCTTTTCCATAGCAGCAGCACGGAGCAGCCATGGGTCCCATCCGCGGGTGGACGCTTTGCGCGGTCACAATGGGGTGCGCCGGCAGCGCCGATCCGGAGCCGGGTTCCTCGCAACACCCCTTCTCGGTGGACGACGTGGTGATCTCCGACCCCGACGTCAGCCTCAAGGACCCCGAGTTCGATGCGATGACGTCGAGGGTGACGTGGCAGGCGCCAGACGGATCGGCAGTGTGGGTGGGCACCCTCGACCCCGCCACGGGGTTCTTCCTCGGAGCGCACGTGCCCGCCGGAGCAGCTGCGCCCGCCGTGGTGGTGGACCGCGCCGTCGCACCCTTCGACACGGTCTTCAACGGCCCTGAGTGGATGCGCACGGATCGCGGCTCCGAGATCGTCTACACCGGGGCCTGGGGCAACGTGTTCGAGGTGACGCGCGCCGTCGAGGTGAGACCCCAGGTGTGGCAGCCGGAGGTGGTGCTGGAGGGCCGAGGCGCCATCGGCAGCCTGGAGGTCGGCGACGCCGAGCCTGCCGTAATCTACCTCGACGACGACGATCAGACGGCGTGGACCGCCGCCGACGGCACCGCCGGAGCCGTGTTCCTGCCCTCGAAGATCCAACACAATCCCTGGTTCGTCCCAGGCACCGACTGGCTGGTCTTCACGGCCCGCTCCCCCCGCTGGCAGATCGTGCGTCACAGCCGGTCCTCTGGCTCCTTCGAGGTGCTGACGGACTGCGAGGACGGCTGTGTCGAAGGAACGCTGTTCTGGTCCGAGGAGCTCGGAGACTGGCTGCTCGGCACCGTGCGGCTCGAGCGCATCGACGGGGAGGGCATGCCCGTGGCCTACACCGTGATGCAGCAGCAGGGCTCTGGCCTGTTCGAGACACTGCTCGACGTGCAGCTGCCCGAGCGGGACGGGCTGTCCATGGTGCTGTCTCCCGAGGTGTTCCACGTCGCAGGGCGCGCCTACGTGTCGATGCAGCTGTCGCGGCACGCTGGCTTCGGGGTCAACCCGTCGGAGATCTGGATCGCGGGGCTCGAGCCCAGCAATCCCCTCGTGCGTCGGGTGAGCACCGACGACGAGATGGTCCGCAAGGACCCCGAGCACCTCGTCACCTCCGAGACCGCCTGGATCTACTACTCCGAAGACGTGCAGGATCACCGGATCCTCCACCGCTGTGCGACGGGGCTGTGATGTGGGCGTGGCTGGCCCTGGGGTGCGCGCCCGAGGTGGAGACGCTGTTCGTCGAGCCGCCTCGGGTGTGGATGAACGACTTCTTCGCGGCGCCGCTGGCGGGGCAGCTGCTGGCCCGCTCCGTCGAGGACGTGGCGCTGCAGGTCGACATCGTCTCCCCCCATGCCACGCAGCGACTGACGGGGCCGCTGGGCACCGAGCACGCCATCGATCTGTGGGGGTTTCGGGCAGGGGCGGACCATCGGATCGAGGTGACCGTGCGCACCGAGACCGACGAGCTCCTCTGGCCGCAGGTCTCGACCGTGACCACCGAGCCCCTCCCTCCCGACTTTCCGCGGCTCGAGGTGCTGCACACCACCGATCGGCGCACGCCGGGGCTCGACCTCTTCCACGTGGACGCCGAGCCCGACGATCGACCCGAGTACATCGTGGTGCTGGACGGCCGCGGCGACGTGGTCTGGTACTTCGCGGCTCGCTCCGCCGTGAACCACGTGGTGCAGCTGTCGAGCGGTGACCTGGTGTACATGCCGGACCGCTACTGGATGGAGCAGATCGACCTGTTCGGGCGGTCCGTGCGCAGCTACCGGTCCCGGATCACGCCGACGGCGGATCCCATGGATCTGCCCGTGGACCACACCGCCTTCCATCACGACGTGGTGGAGCTGCCGAGCGGCAACCTGCTCGCCCTGGGCATCGAGCTGGTGGACCAGCCGGCCTACCCGGACAGCGAGGAGGTGCCGGGGCAGACCGCTCCGGCTCGGGTGGCCTACGACACGCTGGTGGAGGTCGACGACGCAGGGACCGTGGTCAACGAGATCGGGCTGGTGGACGTGCTCGATCCGCTGCGGGTGGGCCGAGATGCGGTCCAAGGCACGTGGTGGACCTCCTTCGCGGGCACGGAGATCCGAGACTGGGGGCACGCCAACTCGGTGGCCTACGACGCGGACAGCTCGTCGGTCCTGGTGTCGCTGCGCCATCAGGATGCCGTGGCGAAGCTGTCCTACCCCACGGGGGAGCTGGACTGGATCCTGGCGCCCTCCGCCAACTGGACCGAGCCGCTCGTCGATCGGGTGCTGAGGCCTGCGGGCGCCACTCGGCTGCCGTACCACCAGCACCACGCCACCTGGACCAGCGCCGACACGGTGCTGATGTTCGACAACGGCAACCACCAGGCCAGCGCCTTCGAGCCACCCGTCGGAGGGGGAGCCATCGACAGCCGCGCGGTGGAGTTCCGCATCGACGCCGCTCGCGGCACGTTCACCCAGATCTGGGGCTTCGACGATCTACCCGAGAGCAACTTCAGCCCGGGGCTGGGGGGCGCGCAGGCGCTGCCCACCGGCCACGTCTGGATCACCTACGGTGCCGCAGGAGGCGGCTCCGCCTACGACGCGCGCCTGCTGGAGGTGGACCGCATCACGTCCGAGGTGGTGCACGACGTGGCGCTGCTGCGCGGCGAGGGGCGCATCTACCGCGCGGTGCGCGTCGACGGTCTGGGCCCTAGTGCAGCCGCTGCACCGTGATGGCGTGCCCCGACGGCACGTTGCGCACCTCGCTCAGCGCGCCATCGGGCCACAGCACGCGCAGTGCCGCCACGTGCGCGTGACTGCCCAAGCCGAAGTGCGCCTGGGCCGGGCCCGAGCTGCCGTAGGAGGTGCCGCCCGAAAGGATGGCTCGCCGCTGGACCTGTCCGTCGGGTAGCTCCGCCACCACGGTGGCGCCCACCGCGTCGGGGTTGGCGCCAGGCATCTGCAGCGCCACCTTCAGGAAGCCCTCGGTGCCGCAGCGAGACAGGTGCAGCCGCGACGGGCCACCCAGATCCGGGACCACCAGATCGAGGTAGCCGTCGTCGTTGAGATCGGCGGTGACCACACCCCTGGCGGAGCCCCGGGTGGCGATCCCCCACTCGTCGGCCACCTCCACCATCGGGCCCTCGGGCTGCGCCAGCCACAGGCCGTCGGGCTGATCGGGCTGGTTGCGACCGGTCTCGGTGTCGATGAAGCCGAACACCACCATCGCGTCCAGATCCTGATCGTTGTCCATGTCGGCGAGCTCGCAGCCCCAGGCCACCACCTGGTTGTCGGTGCGATCCGGCAGCAGTCCCAGGGCGTTGGCCTGATCCACCCACACGCCAGCGGAGCTGGACTGCATCAGCGCCATCTTCCCCCACGCCGGCAACAGCAGGTCCCACACTCCGTCCTCGTTGACGTCGCCCAGTCCGACCCCCATGGCCGACAGCCGCTGATCCAGGTTCGCGGCGGCGTCGTCGAGCACGAAGGTGCCCTGGCGGTTCCAGGCGAGCAGCGCCGGCGTGTGCTTGGCCCCGAAGTCGTTGGCCACGAACAGATCGCGCCAGCCGTCGCCGTCGAGATCGACGAAGGTGGGAATGAAGGAGTACGCCTGGTGAATCCGTTGCGGAATCAGATCGGACACGTCGGTGAAGCCGCTGGTACCATCGTTACGAAACAACAGAGACGGATCCCCAGGTCCGTAGTCCTCCACGGGAGTACCGTCCTCGGGAGCCAGCCCGTGGCCCGCCACGATCAGGTCCAAATCTCCGTCGTTGTCGAAGTCGCTCCAGGTGGCCGATGCGCTCCGGTGACGATCCCCCCCGTCTACTCCCAGCAACTCGGCCACATCGACAAATCGGCCAGCCCCGTCGTTGTCGAACAGTACATTGGGAGAACCGTACCGGGAAATGTAGACGTCTAGATCGCCGTCGCCGTCATAGTCGGCGGCGGCAGCTCCGAATCCCAGGTCGACATCGAGCTGCAGATCGTGCCATCCAGTGGACATTCGGCGAAGGTCACCTGGTTGGTCTGCAACGTAGTACTCCAGTGTCCTGTCCGACAGCACAAGAACGTCGAGCATGTCGTTTCCTGTGAAGTCGGCCACGACGGCGCCTGCGCCATGGGCGCGATAGACCGCCTTTCCTTGAAGAGGACTCCCATTGTTCGATGTGAATTTCTCTGTAGTGCGAGCGCCCGGATCGGCACATGGCGCGAGCTGCCGCATCTCGGTGACGACGTGCGCCCAGGGAGAGGCGTCGGCTGGGGGCTCGCCAGTGCAGGCCAGCAGGCCCAGCAGGACTGGGCCAAAGTGCGTTGCGACCCGCATGGGGCATGCTCCCGTTGGGTTCCTGTTCGAGGGTAACCTACCGCCCAGGGCGAGCTGTCTTGCCTGTTGAGAGCTGGGTGGCCGGTGTGTGTGCGGTGGCGGCCCTCGGGCTCGCCGCGTGGTCGTGGCGCTGGCGAACACGTCCCTCCTCCACCCTGCTGGCTGCCATGGCCATCGCCATGGGTCTGTTCGGCGTCCTCGCCGGTCTCGTGTCGCCGGACTGGACCACCTGGGGAGCGAAGGTCGCGCTGTGCGTCGGGGTGCTGGTGCTGTTGGCTGCTCGGCCGATGGCTGGCTCCTCCGAGCCGTCGGGAGCCGTGTGGGACCTGCTGCAGACCGAGCGTACGCTGGCGCTGGATCTGGTGGCGGGCGGGGTGGCGCACCAGGTGAACAACCCGCTGATGACGGTGGGGGTGAACCTGGAGTTCCTGCGAACACAGCCAGAATGGCCTACGGAGGGCCCCGCGGCCGAGGCGATGCAGGACGCCGAGGTGTCGCTCGACCGCATCGCTCGAGTGGTGCGAGGCTTCACGGCCTTCGGCTCGGCACCCCCACCCGCGGTGGACGTGGCTCGGTCGCTCCGCTTCGATCTGAGCGAGGTGCTGCACATCATCACTGGCTGGGCCTCGCGGGAGCCCGAGCGGTGGCCGGTGATCCAGGCGCAGGTCGGACCGCTTCCGGTGGTGGTGGGCTGCAGGAGCGAGGTGCTGCATCTGCTCACGCGGCTAGTGGCCCACCTGGGCTGCGAGGGGGAGGTCCGGCTCACGGTGCAGGTTCGGGCGGCGGACGTCGTGGTGGAGCTTCAGGGCGCCGATGCGGGTGCGCTACAGGCCGCTCAGGCGGCACCGTTGGGTGAGCGGGAGCTCGACGAGGCCATCCTCGCGGTCGCGGTGTCCCGGTTCGACGGGACCATCGAGGCCGAGCGGGCGGATGGGGTGTGTCGCTATCGCGTGGGCTTCCGTCGGGTGTAGACGATAGTCGGGCCGGCATGTCCGAGCGCGCACTGGTGGTGGGGTGGACCTGGGTCGACGGCGGGGTCCTGTTGCGCTGTTGGAGCGGGTCGGGCACGCTTCAGCCGGCAGATCGGGCGCTGCGGGGGCACCTGTCCTTTCGGGTGCTGCCGGGACGCCACTGCACCGGTCACCACGACGGACAGCAGTGGCGTGGGTGTCCCGACGGCGCTCTGGCCACCCGTGGCACGCGCTGCGATCCATGTGGCGCGCGAGATGCGTTTCGGCCGTGCATGACGTGCAATGGGTTTCGCTGTCCGCGCCTGAGCGCCACGATGCTGCGGTACTGCCGCAGCGACCACCACCTGTACCTGGCGTGCTTCGGCGACGACAGCCTGAAGGTGGGCACGGCGAGCCACCCCCGGCGCGACCAGCGCATCGTGGAGCAGGGGCCGCTGGCGGCAGCTCGAGTGGCCCAGGCGCCCGGACCGCGGATCAAGCAGATGGAGCACCTGCTGGTGGAGGCTGGGTTCACGGAGACCATGCGGCGCACCCGCAAGACGGTGTTGCTCCGGGGGTCCATGACCTCCGAGGAGGCCCATCGGCGGGTCGCGGAGGCCGTGCGGTCCTTGAGCGACGTGCTGCCCCCCGACCACCACGCGTCGCTGCATCCTCCGGTGTTCGTGCAGCAGCCGGAGCTGGCGGTGCGCTCCCGCTCGTTGGCGGTGAACGAGCTGCTGGTGGAAGACGATCGGGTGATCGAGGGAGAGGTGGCGGGAGCGGTGGGCCACGTGCTCTTCCTGCGCGACGCCGACGGGTGCTTCGCGCTGGATCTGGGTGGCTTGAGGGCGCGGTGGATCGAGTGGGATCCGGCGGGTCCACGCAAGCGCCCGCAGGCGCAGCTCGGGCTGTTCTAAGGTCGTGTGATCCGTCGGGAGACTCGAGCGCACGGATGCGGTCGTGGCGGGCGTGGCGCCCGTCCCTCGAGAGGTGCCCGTGCGTTTGCTGTTCGTCGTCCCCCTGTCGGTGGTCGCTGCGTGTTCGGCCGAGCCGGAGCTGTGCGACCGTCTGTGCGTGGACGCTGGCTTCCAGAACGTGGAGGAGACGAGCGAGGGGTGCTTCTGCTCCTCGGGAAACGGTCTGGGAGGGTCGCTCACGCAGGACGCGTGCGAGGAGTACTGCCTGGCGGTGGAGAGCAGCACCGAGGACGCCGTCGTCGCGAGCACCCAGGGGCCCGACGACAGCTGCCTGTGCGGGGTGGCCGAGTGACCCGCGGGGCAGGCCTCGTGTTGCTCTTGCTCTGCACCCCCTCGGTCGGATGCGGCGGGCTGCCGTGTGAGCAGACGCTCGAGCCCTCGTCGGACCCCAGCTCCTGCGTGCCCGATCGGGAGGCGTGGGAGGCCACCGTGGCGCCGATCGTTCAGGCGCGCTGCGGCGACTGCCACGGAGATCTTCCGGTGTTTGGCGCGCCGGACGCCCTGGTGGACTTCGACGAGCTGATCCGAGGAGCGTTCGGCAATCGTCTCGCGGACCGCATGGCCCGACGCGCGGCCATGCACACGATGCCGCCTCCCAACAGCCCACAGCTCGACCATGCCGAGCTGGACCAGCTGGTGGGGTGGGCGACCTGTGGCGAGGTGCACCCGGATCCGACCATCGGCCTGGTGGTGGATCGGCAGCCTTACACCGTGGACGTTCCAGACAACGCCTTGCTACCCAGCTTCGACATCTTGGCCGACGGATTCGAGGTCGCTGTGGATCTGGTGGACCGGTACTTTATGTTCGTCGGTCCGCGGTGATCGTGGCGATCAGCGACGGGCCATACGGTTGCCGGCCAGCTGCATCAGCCAGGGAACGTGCCGACCCAGGAACGCGCCCAGTCGACCGTGGCCCGTGAAGCTGTACTCCACGCGTCTGCGGGCGACGGCGTCGATCATCTTGCGGGCAGCGGGCTCTGCGCGCCACATCAGGGCACTCGGACGGCGATCGGGTCGCTCCGGATCGAAGCGCCCCTGGTTGTCCACCTGGGCCAGCTCCGACTCCACGAAGCCCGGCTGCAGCACCGTGCAGCTCACACCATCGGGGGCGAGCTCCATCGCCAGGGTGCGACCGAGGGCCAGCACCGCTGCCTTGGATGCCTGGTAGGCGGCCATGCGCGGCATGTAGACCAGGGCTGCCACCGAGCCCACCAGCGCCAAGCGACCACGCGTGGCCCGCAGGTGCGGGATCGCGTGGCGTGCGGTGATGGCTGCCCCCACCACGTTCACGTCGAGCTGTCGGCGCCAGTCGTCCGCCGTCAGCCGCTCCACGGGCCCGCTCACCGAGAAGCCTGCGTTCGCGATGGCCACGTCCAGGCCACCCAAGCGGTCCACGACCGTCTGTACCGCTTGCGCCACCTGAGCCTCGTCGGTGCAGTCGCACGGAACCGCCACCGCGGTGCGACCGAGCTCCTCCACCTCCGCCACCACCTCCTGCAGGCGGTCCTCACGGCGACCCGACACGGCCACGTTGGCACCGCGCTTGGCCAGCTCCAGCGCCATGGCGCGGCCCAAGCCCGAGCCACCCCCGGTGATCCAGGCTTGGCTCCCTCGAAAGACCGCCGCCATCCTGCCTCCGCCCACCTGGGGGGAGCTATCACCAGTGGGCGATGTCCGCCTCCACGAGGCCACCGGGCACCGCCTCGGTGCGTCCGATGGCCGTGAGCCAGCCCCCGGACGCATCGTCGACCAAGGCGAAGGCCGACACGTCCAGCCACGCCTCGTCCAGCTCGCCGTCGTAGATCGTCGCGATGGAGGCCAGCGTGTCGATGGTGCCGCCCTCGCGACCCGGATCCACCCGTCCGCCGACGCTGATCGCAACCCCGGGACGGAGGCTGGTCTGCGACGTGAGACGCTCGTCGATCAACCCGTCCTCCGTGGACAGCGTGACCTGTAGATCGAGGCGGAGCATCGGATCCGCGTCGCACTCGGGGCTCGGTCCCGACACCGTCACCAGGACCACGTCGGTGCCCGTCCACTGGAACTCGATCGTCAGGGGGCGATCGGCATCGTCGAACCAGGTCGGGTTCTCCACGGACTTCAGGGCGTATTCCGACAGGAGATCCTCGGTGCTCTGCTCGCCCAGCACCGGTGCGTCGATGGCCACGATGTCCGCGTCGGTGGTGCAGGGAGGAGGCTCGGTGGTGGTCGTCGTGTCGCCGCTCCGATCGGAGGCGGGCTCGCACGCGGCGAGTGCCAAGGCACAGGGCAGCATCCAGCACAGTTCAGCTCGCATCTTCGCCCTCCACCCCCAGTGTGGCTGGCCCGTGCACGCTGCGCCACGTGACATGGCCTGCGGCGTACATTTCTGCGCGCCGATCAGGGCTCGAGCAGCGCCATCAGGTGATCCCGGTTGAGCTGGGCGATGGTGGCCAGGTCGACTCCCTTCGGACACACCGCCGCGCACTCGCCGTGGTTGCTGCAGCCTCCGAACCCCTCGTCGTCCATGGCCTGGACCATGGCCAGCACTCGGAGCTGGCGCTCGGGCTGCCCCTGCGGCAGCGTGGACAGATGGGTGATCTTGGCGGCGGTGAACAGGGACGCCGAGGCGTTGGGGCAGGCCGCCACGCAGGCGCCGCAGCCGATGCAGGTGGCGGCGTCGAAGGCGCGCTCGGCGTCGTCCTTGGGGACGGGCACCGTGCTCGCCTCGGGGGCGGCACCGGTGCGCACGCTGATGTACCCGCCCGACTGGATGAGCCGATCGAGGGCGGACCGATCCACCAGCAGGTCCCGCACCACCGGGAACGCCGCTGCGCGGAAGGGCTCCAGGCGGATCCGGTCGCCGTCGCTGTAGTGGCGCATGTGCAGCTGGCACAGGGTGGTGTGGGACAGCGGCCCGTGGGGGATCCCGTCCACCATGGCCCCGCAGGAGCCGCAGATCCCCTCTCGACAGTCGTGATCGAAGGCGATGGGCGACTCGGAGCGCTCCACCAGCTGCTCGTTGAGCAGGTCCAGCACGTCCAGCATGGACATGTGGGGGGTGACGTCGTCCACCTCGTAGGTGTGGAACCGACCCTGGGTGGTGGGCCCCGTCTGACGCCATACCTCGAGGGTGAGCTTCATTGGTAGCTCCGCTGCGACGGGGTGACGGCCCGGAAGGCCAACGGCTCGGTGTGGAGGGTGGGGGGATCGCTTCCGCGGTGCTCCCAGACGGCCACGTGGCTGAAGGTGTCGTCGTGGCGCAGGGCCTCTCCGTCGGGCGTCTGGTGCTCCACCCGGAAGTGAGCGCCGCAGGACTCCTCTCGCGCCAGGGCGTCGTGCACCATCACCTCGGCGAAGTCCAGGAAGTCGGCGACCCGACCGGCCTGCTCGAGCGCCAGGTTGAGATCGGCGGCGGTGCCCGGAACGGACACGTCGGCCCAGAAGGCGTCGCGGATCTTGGGGATCTTCGACAGCGCGTCCTGCAGTCCCTCGCGGCTGCGGCTCACGGAGCAGGCGTCCCACAGCAGCGTGCCCAGCTCCCGGTGGAAGCTGTCGGCGCTGCGCGTGCCCTTCACCGAGAGCAGGCGGCTCAGACGGGTCTGGACCGCGTCCTCGGCGCCGTGGAAGGCCTCGTGGGTGTCGTCCACCTCGCTCGGCGTGATGCGCGCCAGGTAGTCGCCGATGGTGTAGGGCAGCACGAAGTAGCCGTCGGCCAGGCCCTGCATCAGGGCGCTGGCGCCCAGGCGGTTGGCCCCGTGGTCGGAGAAGTTGGCCTCCCCGAGCACGAACAGCCCCTCGATGGTGCTCATGAGGTGGTAGTCCACCCACAGTCCGCCCATCGTGTAGTGCGGCGCCGGGAAGATCCGCATCGGGGTGTCGTGCGGGTCTTCGCCCGTGATCTGCTCGTACATCTCGAACAGGTTTCCGTAGCGCTCGTCCACGCCGTCCTTGCCCAGGCGCCCCACCGCGTCGGCGAAGTCCAGGAACACGCCGAGGCCCGAAGGCCCTACCCCGGAGCCTTCGTCGCACACCCGCTTGGCGGCGCGCGACGCCACGTCGCGGGGGACGAGGTTGCCGAAGGAGGGGTACATGCGCTCGAGGAAGTAGTCGCGCTCGGCCTCGGGGATGTCGCGCGGGCGACGGTCGTCTCCTTTTCGTGCGGGCACCCACACCCGGCCGTCGTTGCGCAGCGACTCGCTCATCAGCGTGAGCTTGGACTGGTGGTGACCGGCCCGCGGAATGCAAGTGGGGTGGATCTGGGTGAAGCTCGGGTTGGCGAAGCCCGCACCCCGCCGCCAGGCCCGGAAGGTGGCGGTCACGTTGCACTTCTTGGCGTTCGTCGACAGGTAGTAGACGTTGCTGTAGCCGCCCGTCGCGAGCACCACGGCGTCGGCGGCCCAGCGGCGCACCTCCCCGGTTCGCAGGTCGCGGGTCACGATGCCGCGCGCTCGTTCGCCGTGGACCACCACGTCCAGCATCTCGTGGCTGGTGAACTGTCGGATCTGGCCCAGGCGGACCTGCTTCGACATCGCCGAGTAGGCCCCCAGGAGCAGCTGCTGGCCCGTCTGGCCTCGCGCGTAGAACGTGCGCGACACCAGCGCTCCACCGAAGCTGCGGTTGGCGAGGTAGCCGCCGTACTCCCGGGCGAACGGGACGCCTTGGGCGACGGCCTGGTCGATGATGGACATGCTCGTCTGGGCCAGGCGGTGGACGTTGGCCTCGCGGCTGCGGAAGTCACCGCCCTTGATGGTGTCGTAGAAGAGTCGCCAGACGCTGTCGTCGTCGTTCTGGTAGTTCTTCGCCGCGTTGATGCCGCCCTGGGCGGCGATGCTGTGGGCTCGGCGCGGCGAGTCGTGGAAGCAGAAGACCGACACGTGGTAGCCGAGCTCCGCCAGCGACGCCGCTGCCGAGGCGCCGGCCAGGCCCGCTCCCACCACCACGACGTGGTAGCGCCGCTTGTTGGCCGGGCTCACCACCCCGAGCTCCCGCTTGCACAGGCGCCACGCGTCTTCCACCGGCGCGTCGGGGACGCGAGCGTCGAGCTTCATGGGGTCTCCAGGAGGCGGAGCAGCACGGCGACGGGAATGGAGCTGTTCCCCACGAAGATCGTCAGCGCCAGCGCGCCCGACAGCCGATGGCGCCGACGCTCCGTCGCGAAGGCGATCCCCAGGGTCTGTAGTGCCGAGGCCAGTCCGTGGTACAGGTGCAGGCCCAGGGCGGCCATGGCGGCCACGTACAGGCCGCTCACCCAGGGCACCTGGAAGCCGCGCACGACGTTGCCGTACACGTCCCCTGCCACGAAGCTGTGGTGGCTCCAGCCCAGGGTGTAGTGCGACAGGTGGTACAGCACGAACAGTAGCAGCGTCGGCCCGCCGTAGCGCATGGTGAGGCTCGCGTAGGTGGCCCGCTGGCGATCGGGGGCCGCTCGGTACGGCTCGGGGCGTGCCTTCAAGGCGATCCGGGTCAGCGCGATGGCCGCGACCACGTGCACCACCACCGCCACGATCAGCCCCACTCGGAGCACCCACACCAGGCCGTGGGTGCCGTGCTGGATGAAGTGGCCGTACTCGTTGAGGACGTCGGCCCCGGCGAAGATCAGCAGGTTGCCCAACATGTGCAGGCAGACGAAGCCGATCCAGATGGCCCCGGAGCCGGCCATGAGCAGCTTCAGTCCGAGGGTGGTCCCCGCGAGTCGTCGGAACACCAAGTTCATGCACCTGCCCCCGTCACGCGTGCGCGGCCTCACCCATCGGCTGCAGCACGTCGGAGTTGACAGGTTTGCCAGGCGGGGTGTCGGATCTCGGTGACCCTGGAGTACGCTCGGTACATGTGGACGTTGCTCTGTGTGGTGTCTTGGAGTTCGCTCTCCTCTGCCAAGACCTGGACCCTCGAGCCAGGGGGCACGCCGTCCTTCGAGACGGTGGCCAACGACCTGGTGTCGGATGGTGACGAGATCGTGCTGGGGCCGGGCACGTTCCGTGCGGACATCAACCTGTACGGTCGCTCGAACCTCACGATCCGTGGTGCGGGCTCCGGTCCCGGTGGCACCCGCATCGAGGGAGGTGCGGGCACGGTGATCATGCTGTTGGCGCGGGGCAGCAAGAACATCGTGCTCCAGAGCTTCGTCATGACGGGGGAGGATCGCGTCCGAGTGCTCCACGTCCGCGATGGCAGCACGGCCTTCCTCGACGACGTGTGGCTGCAGAGCGGACGAGACACCTCGTTCGAGGGGGGAGCCGGGCTGCGCGTGGACGCCGGCTCCGAGGTCACCGTGGAGCGCTCCACGTTCTTCGACAACACCTCGGACTTCGACGGCACGCTGTGGGTCGAGGGCACGGCGATCGTGCGGGACACCCAGTTCATCGCCAACGAGGCGAACTACGGTGCCGGCATGTACTGCGGCACAGGCTCTACCTGCGTCGTGGAGGATTCCACCTTCGAGGCGGGGGTCGCCGAGCGGGGGCCGGGGCTGGTGCTGTGGGGGGGAGCGGCTGCCACCGTGCGGCGCAGCACCTTCTGTCTGAACGGCGAGCCAGCCAAGCAGAAGGCCGGTGTCGGGGGCACGCTGCTCGTCAACGGCACGCCCACCGTGGTGAGCAACAGCGTGTTCCTGTTCAACAGTCTGCTCGACGATGGGGCTGGGATCTATGTCTTCGATGCACCCGTGCAGGTCCTCAACAACACCTTCGCCAGCAATGCATCCGGGGGTGGCGGGGCGGCGCTGTTCGCCATCGGACCCAAGGCCAGCGTCACCGCCACGAACAACCTGATCGTGGGCAACGTCACGGGCGCTGCCGAGTGGGGCGGCGCCGTGGAGGCCCGAGACCAGGCCACGCTTCAGGGGTCGCACAACCTGATGTGGGGCAACACCCCTCGTGACTACGGCGACCAGGACCAGCTGCCAGACACGGTCCTGGCGGATCCCATGCTCCTCGGCTTGGTCCCGGGGGACTGTGCGAGCTCCGTGCTGCCCAGCGACGAGGGGCCGGCCAGCGACGCAGGCACGAGCTCACCGGGCCCGGACTGGGTGGATCCGGACGGCACCCCTGCCGACATCGGTGCCAGCGGTGGTCCGCACGCCAAGCGGGACCGCGACGGCGATGGTGTTCACGACGGACGCGGGGCGGACGAGGACTGCAACGACCTCGACGACAACCAGTTTCCGGGCAACCAAGAGGTGTGCAGCGGCGTGGACGAAGACTGCGACGGCGCCATCGACGACGCGGATCCGTCGGTGGATGCCACGGGCTCGGGGATCTTCGTGCTAGTGGACGCCGACGGGGATGGGTTCTCCGACGGATCCGAGGTGGAGGCCTGCGTCGCGGGTGAGCCGCTGCCGACGGGGGACTGCGATGATGCGTCGGACATCGTCTTCCCGGGCGCCCCCGAGGTCTGCGATCTCGTCGACAACGACTGTGATGCCCTGGTGGACGAGCAGTGTCCGGGCCGACCCAGCCCCGTGGACTCGGGTGATATTGCGGGGTGCAGTTGTGGCACCGGGGGGCCCCTCGAGGGGGTGCTGTGGGTGGGGGCGCTCGGCCTCGCCATGGGTCGTCGGAGACGTCGGTACCCAGATGCTTCGTAGCGAATCGGAGGAAGCGTGATCGTCCTCATCGCCCTGGGGGGATCCCAGGTCGCCCATGCCAAGACGTGGCCCGTGGCTCCAGACAGCGTGCCGTCCTTGCAGGAGGTGCTCACCGAGCAGGCCCGCGACGGCGACACGATCGAGCTCGCCGAAGGCTTGTACGAGGGCGTGAACCTGTACGTCGATCTCGACGGCTTGCGCATCGTGGGCACGGGCGATCGAGCCGCTCACCTGGTGGCCGGACCGAAAGGGGCGGTGCTGGGGATCGAGGATGCCACGGGGGTGACGGTGGAGAACCTCACTCTTCAGGGGGCTGGCGGCCAGGTCGCTTGGGTCGCCGGCGTGGCCGATGCCACGCTGCGCGACGTGACGCTGAAGGACGGCTACGCCACGGGTTGGGGTGGCGGGCTGTGGACGGGGGCTCAGACCACGGTGCTGGTGCAAGGCGCCACGCTCCGCGGCAACGAAGCCGCCGAGGGGGGCGGCGGCATCGTGTCCAACGGGACCCTCACCGTGCGCGACACGCGCGTCGAGGACAACGAGGCGACCCAGGGCGGCGGCCTGTTCTGCACCGTCGACTCCACCTGTGTGGTCCAGGACAGCACCTTCGTGGGGAACCAGGCCGAGCGGGGTGGGGGCGCGTTCCTGGATCAGGCGCAGGGAGACTTCCTGCGGACCACCTTCTGTGGCAACGACGTGGACAGCCTCACTCGCGAGCTGGGGGATGGCGGCGCCGTGATGTTCTTCATGGGCAGCGGCTCCCTGCAGAACAGCGTGCTCCTCGACAACACGGCCTACGACGTGAGCGGCGGCGTGTACGCCCTCGAGTCGGAGGTGGCGCTGACCAACAACACCTTCGTGGGCAACCAGGCGCACTGGCTGGGCTCCGCGATCTACGGCTGGGGGAGCGACAGCACGCTGACCCTGCGCAACAACCTCTTCGTCGACAACGTGTCGAACCAGCAGCTGAGTGGCACGGTGATCGAGACCGACAGCGCTGCCTCGGTCCAGGGGGGCTACAACGTGCTCTGGGGCAACGACCCCGGCGACGTGGTCTCGGAGGACGCCGACCTCTCCATGGATCCGACGCTCCTGGGAGATCCCCGACTCACGGCGCTGACACAGCGCGATCCGCGCTGTGACGGCTCGGTGCTTCCCGACCCCTACGATCCCTCGGGGGCGACGTTCGATGCCGGCGATCCGACCCTGTCGGATCCGGACGGGACGCGCTCCGACATCGGGGCCACGGGCGGGCCGCTGGCCCTTCGCGATCGCGACGGGGACGGCAGCTTCGACGGGACCACGTCCGATCGAGACTGCGATGACTTGGATGCTGGCCGGGCGCCGCACCTGCAGGAGGTGTGTGGCGGCGGCGACGAGGACTGTGACGGCCGGGAAGACGACGACGATCCCAGCCTCGACACCAGCACCTTCCCCGAGGGCTACGTCGACGAGGATGGCGACGGCTTCGGAGGTCGCGCCATCGAAGCGTGCGTGCTCCCCGACGACGCGGTCACGGTGGGAGGCGACTGCGACGATGCGGTGGCGGGGGTGAACCCAGCGGTGCCCGAGGTGTGCGACGACGGGATCGACAACGACTGCGACGGTCGGATCGATCTGGACTGCGACGTCGACGCGCTGCGGCCCCCGCGGGGAGACGACGATCTCGCCGTGGCGGGCTGTCGCTGTGCGTCGTCCGCGTCGTCCCCAGCGGCGTGGTGGCTGCTGGGGCTCGTGCTGTGGGGCGCCTTGCGGCGACCCCGCGCTGGCGCGACCTAGTCCTCTTCCTCGGAGGCCTCCTCCTCGGGGAGGAGCTCGTCGAGTGCCTCCTCGAGGGTGAGGGTGCTCGGGTGGTAGGGGGCGAGCACCGACCGGAACCGGCCGCGGCGCGTGTCGATGACCGCCACGGTGGGCAGCGCCACCGCGCGGAGCTCCCGCATCACGCTCGCTCCGCCGAAGCGGTGCTGCAGCAGCGAGGGCTCCACCGGCTCGGCCTCGCCCTCGGAGGGAGGCGCGGGCGTCTCCTCGTCGTCATCGTCGTCGCTCGGTGCCAGGCCCACGTCCACGGCCAGGACGGCCACGCCTCGTGAGGCGTAGCGCCGGGCGATGCCGTTCAGACGCTCGAGGGCGGCCTCGCTGCCGGGCTCGAAGGGGGCCCAGGTGGCCACGACCACGGCCAGCGGGGCCTCCGCTTCCTCTGCTTCGTCATCGGAGGGAGGGTCGGGGGTGAAGGCGTCGAGATCGGGTACGCGGCGCCCCACGAGCGGGTGAGCCGGCACCCGATCTTCGGGCGCACGGGCCACCTCGCGCAGCATGCCGGGCATGCCCTCGGGGTGCCATCCCGCGTTCAGCTCGGTCAACAGCTCGCGACCCACGCGGATCCCAGCGGTGTCCTCGGTCTCTGCAGCCAAGGCCACCACCAGCTGCAGCACGGCGTCGTCGTCGCGCTCCGCCTCGGCCAGGAGCTGCCCGAACACGAGGCGTCGGGTGGGCGTGGGGTGGAGCTGCAGTGCCTGGAGCTGCCCGTCGAGAGCCTCCTCTGCGCGTCCTGCGGCCAGCAGCACCTTGGACTTCAGCTGGAGATCGCGGGCCACCCAGCGGCGCTGACGCTCGTCCAGCGCCTCGGCGTCGACGACGCCGTGGCGATCCACCACGGTCTGGGCCGCCTCGACCACCTCCGTCAGATCCTCTGGCGAGGGGGCGTCGAGGGCGAGGGTCATCCGAGCGAACTGGCGCGCGTTGTAGCGATTGGCAGGGTCGGCCAGCCACGCCAGCCGAGCGGCCTGCTGGGCGGACTCGGGGTCGGACGCGGCCACGAAGGCCTCGCGACGCCGGGCCTGTAGGTGGGCGGCCACGGAGCCGTCGTCGGGCACGTCGATGGCGTCCAGGCAGGACAGGATCCGCTCGGCGGTCAGCTCGGTGCTGCAGGCGTCGATCGTGTCGTAGATCGGTGGATCCTGCACGTCTGCCACCTGCCTGCCCAGATCCAGCTTCGCGTCGGGGTCGAGGCGGGACAGGCGCTCGGCTGCCTTGTCGGCCTTGGATCCCTTGTCGAGCTGCCGGAAGGCCTGCAGGGCCGCGTGCACGAGCATGGCGTCGGAGCCCTCGGCGGCATCGTCGAGGGCGCGCATGGTGAGGTTGCGCGACCTGGCGCGGGCGGGACCTGCCACGTGGTCGGCCCACAGGGCCACGGACTCGTCGAGGCGGTGAGGGGCCTCCGCCCACAAACGCTCGAGGTCTTCGGGCAGATCCTGCTTGAGGTAGCCCGCGTTGATCTTGGCGAACACGCCGTCCGCCCATCCGACGCCGCCTTCCTTGGCGATGCGACGCAGCTCGGCGTCGGCGTGGTCGGTCTGGCCCGTGCAGCGCTCGTCCTTGAGGCGCTCGGCGACGGTGGCCCAGTAGTGGGGCTCGCCGTCGGTGACGCTGGCCACCAGTGTGGCGACCTCCTCGCACCAGGAGCCGGCGGAGTCGTTGCGCAGGACGAGGGCGAAGGCCAGCGCCACCCGGGTCTCCGGATCCGAGGGGGCCATGCCCCACGCATCGCGGTAGGCGGCCTCCATGCTGGCTCCGTTGCCCTGCACCACCTCCATCGCGATGTGGAGCTGCTGGGCTCCGAGGTGATCCGGGTTCGTATCGGCCAGCTCACGAGCCAGGGAGACGGCGCGCTCGTCCTGGCCCGTCCGCCACAGATACCACCCGCGCGCCACGTCCAACTGGGCGTCGTCGTCGGCCCAGGCCGACGCTCCGATCAGGGCCATCCACACCACGTCCACTCTCCACACTCGAGGGTTGTTGTGCCGGCCTGGTGGCCAGCGCAAACGGTCGCCTACTTGGCGGCCTCCAGATCGCCTTGGCCCTCTTCTTCCGCCACCCGTCGCACGTCGCGAGGGGAGCCCAGGAGCACGGCGAGCCAGCGCGTGTCCTCGTTGCCGTCCAGCACGAGCTTGGCCATCACCGTGAGGGGAACGCACAGCAGCATGCCCACGGGCCCCCACAGCCAGCCCCAGAACACCAGCGACAGGAACACCACCAGCGGGGACAAGCCCAGGTTGTTGCCGAGCAGCCGGGGCTCCACGAAGTTGCCCAGCGTCACGTTGATGGCCAGGTACCCGATGGCGATGGCGATGGCGTGGGAGCCGTCGAGGGACACGAGCGCCAGGATGGCCGGCGGCACGGCGGCCACGATGGAGCCCAGGGTGGGGATGTAGTTGAGCATGAAGGCGATCAGCCCCCACATCACGGGTAGATCCACCCCCACCACCTCGCAGAGGATTCCCGCGGAGATCCCGGTGACCGCGCTCACGGCGGTCTTGATGATGAGGTAGCGGCTGATGCGCTGACCCGTGTTGGAGAAGGGCCCGGCGGGCTGTGCGTCGTTGCCGAAGGCCACGCGGATCTTCTGCTCGATCTCGGAGGCCTCGAGCAGGATGAAGGTCAGCGTCACCACGACGATCAACACGCTCCCCATCACGGCCAGCAGCCGGTTCAGGGACTGGGTGACCGCCCGCATCACGGCCTCGGGCGTGACCAACGCCAGCACCTCGTTGAGCTGCTCTCTGGCCTGTTCCTGGGACATTCCCACGGTGTGGACGAGGAAGTGGTTCGCCTGATCCCGTAGCGCGATGTCGTAGCCCGAGATGTTCGTGGTGAACTGCCGCACCGTGCCGGCGAAGATGCTGGTGACGCCCACCAGCACGCCCGCCGCGAGCACCACCACGATGGCGATGGCGATGGGGTTGGGGAGCCCGAGCCGGTTCAGGGCCCGCACTGCCGGTAGCGAGACGATCGACAGGAACACCGCCAGCAGGATGGGCAGGATGATCTGCTCGGCGGCGTCGAGGCCAGCGAGGATGACCACCGCCGAGGCCACGACCACGACGGCCCGAACGGCACTGCTCTGTCTCAGCGAGCGGTCCGCCACCTCGATCTCCCCAACAGCGACCTGTGCGGATGCCTATCACGGCGCCGCGGCGGCGACCTCCGGGCGGTCACCCCGGCGCTGCCCAGCTGCAGATGGGGCATGTCCCCGCATCGTGGCGCTTGGCTGGGCACCGCTCCCGCCCGAAGTGGATCATCTGCAAGTAGATGGTGCTCCACCGCTCGCGGGGGAACAGCGCCTTCAGATCGCGCTCGGTCTGGGTGGTGTTGCGGGCCTCCGACAGCCCCCAGCGACCCGCGAGGCGGTGCACGTGGGTGTCGACGGCGAAGGCGGGCACCCCGAAGGCCTGGGCCATCACCATCGAGGCGGTCTTGTGGCCCACGCCCGGGAGCTCCTCGAGCTCCTCGAAGCTCCCGGGCACGGTGCCGCCGTGGTTGGCGACGAGCTGCTCCGCCATGCCCTTGACGGCTGCGGCCTTGCGGTTGGCCAGGCTGACCCCGTCGATCAGCTGCCGGATCTCCTCGACGGACAGCGCCGCCATGGCAGCTGGGGTGGAGGCTCGCGCGAAGAGGCGAGGGGTGACCTCGTTGACCTTCTTGTCGGTGGTCTGGGCCGCCAGGGCCACGGCCACCACCATGGTGTACGCGTCGGAGTGGTCGAGGGGGAAGGGCGGCTCGGGGTAGTGCTCGTTCAGGATTCCCTGGATCCGAGCGGCCTTGTCCTGCGGGGTCACTGGATCTCCGCGCCGACGTCGGCCGCTGGGGGTTTCACCTTGGCCATCAGCTCGTCGTGCTGGCTCACCAGGCGAGCCATCATCGCGGCGTCCTCGACGGGGCTCGAGAAGTCGGGATCGGCGGTGCGGTCGTAGCAGGCATCTGCGAAGTCGTCGTCTTCGAGCTGATGGGTGCTGCCGAAGTCCTTCTGGCACTGACGGGTGCTCGTCCACAGGCTGGCCCGATGGGCCCCGCCGAACAAGGTGTCGGCGTAGGCCTCGGTGCGGGTGGTGGCCTTGGCCTTGCCGCGCACCGCGGCGGAGTGGTCGATCCCGTCGAAGCCGCTCTGATCCGTCAGGCCGGCGAGGGCCAGCACGGTGGGGGCGACGTCCACCTGCGACGCGAGCCCTGCGACCTTGCCGCCGCCCGTCAGCCCCTTGCCCCACATCACCCAGGGGATCTGGACGGTGGAGCGGTAGAGCACGAAGCCGTGCTGCTTGCGGTGGTGCTTGGGCATGTCCAGGCCCTCGCCGTGGTCGGCGACCACCACGAACAGGGTGTTCTCGTGGGTGATCCCGGCGGCGGACAGGCCCTTCACCAGGGTCTGGACGGCCTCGTCCATGCGGCGCACAGTGGCGCGGTAGGGGGCGATGGAGTGATCTTCCCCTTCGAAGGGCTTGAACTCGGCGGGGGGTACCGTGAAGGGCTTGTGGGAGTCGGTGAAGGCCAGCCGGAGGTAGAGGGGCCGCGCCTTCTCGGCGTCGGTGCGGGTCTGCACGCGCTTGAGGGCGAAGTTGACGACCTGAGCGGCGGGGATGCGCCGCTCTTGCGACAGGGAGAAGGGCTGGCTGTCGCGGTACCAGTCGAAGCCCTGAGCCTGACCCATGCGACGGTTGAGGTGGTGGTTCGCCGTCACGCCCATGGTGAACCACCCCGCTGTGGCGAGGCGCTCGGCCAACAGCTCGGCCTCTTGGGCGGTGGGGCGCAGGTTGCGCCGCTCGCTGGGCTCGACGGC
Organism: Myxococcales bacterium; assembly: GCA_019634415.1. Classification (GTDB taxonomy): domain Bacteria; phylum Myxococcota_A; class UBA796; order UBA796; genus DRPG01. The sequence continues at coordinate 43,430 of JAHQVJ010000054.1, read as the reverse complement.
TCCCACATTGTGCGGCAACCGACCCGTGGTGATGGCTGCGGAGGTGGGGTGTGGATCGGCGCCCACCGCCAGCACGTCGTCCATGCGCACACCGTGCGCGGACACTTGCTCGGCGATGAAGGGCGTGGTGTCGGGGGGGCCGTCGTAGACCGTCCACTGGTCTCGGCGCTGAGTCGAGGCGATCACCACCACCACGTTGGGGGCACCGCTCGGTGCGGCTGCTCGATCGGCGGGGATCTCACGCTTGTGGATCAACCGACCCGGTGGCAGCTTGCCGGGGGACTTGCCGAGCTTGGCCTTGAACTTCGACTTGGCCTTGCCGGCTACGGGCTGAGACGCGGGTGGGTTGGGCGCGGGTGTGGGCGTGAGGTAGAGCAGCACGAACCCGACGATCAGTAGTGCAACCGTGCCGAAGGTCACGGCCATGGTCTGGCGATTCACCGGAGATCCTCCCCTGCGGTCGCAGCCTGCCCTGCGACCTCGTCATCAGCAACCCCGACGGCCTCCGAACCGTCGACCTCGGCCTGTGCGTCTGGCTCCTCGTCGTCGATCCCCCGTCGCGGCAGGTAGGAGCCGGTCTCCACGTACCAGCGCTTCGCGTCGCGGGTGGCTGCGACGATGTCGAGGTGCTTGTAGCGGAGGTTGATCTCCCGGTACCGGTACGGGTCCTCGATCTCCGAAGACAGGCGCTCCAGCGCACGCAGGTACGCGTCGTCGACGCGCTCGAAATGGGATCCCACGAAGCGCATACGGTCCTGGTCCCCGTCGAGGCGTGTGAACGGCAACATGCGCCAGACGTTGCGCTCCTGATCGTCGATTCGCTCGATGAGCTCGTGGACCGCGGGCAGGTACTCCATGTCGGCCAGCGCCTCGGCGGCGGCGGAGCGGGTGTAGGGATGACGATCGTCGAGCAGGGACAGCACTCGGCCGCGCACGTCCTCGTTGCGGGGATCCAGGCGCGCCAGCGCCAGGGCGGCGAACCCGCGGATCCCCGGATCGATGTCGCTCGCCAGCACCATGGCGGCGGCCTGGAAGCGCGGCTTGTCGGACACCGTGAGCCCCGCGCCGCGGAACTGCAGCCGCTGCAGGGCGGTGGCGGTGAGGGAGGGGAGGTTGTCGGCGAGCAGCGCGTCGTAGAACGCCACCGACACGGTGGGCTCCTGGCTCCAGGTGCGCTCGTCGAGGGCCTCGACGGCCTCGATGCGCACCGGCATCTCGCCGTAGCCCACGGCCAGCTCCACCAGGCCTTGGACCACGGGGTGCTGCTCGTCGAGCTCGGCCACGTACAGCCGCGACACGGCCAGCGCGCCACCGAGCAGGTCGCGGTGCTCGCTCTGGAGGTGGGCGGCAGCAACGGTCTGGGCGTCCGGGGCGTGCAGCGCCTCTTCGCAGCCCGCCATGGCCCACAGCGACGCGGTCTGCACCGAGGGTGAGGGGTGACGGGCCGCGAGCCAGGTGAAGCGCTCGGCGTGGGCCTCGCAGTCCAGGGCGGTCTCGTCGGGGAAGCGGGCGTCGGACACGCGGTCCGCCAATGCCGTGGCCGCCATGGCGGCACTCTCGTCGAGATCCTTCTCCAGGGGGATCTCTCCCCACAGTGCGCCGAGGCGCTGGTGGAGCGGAAGCCCGATGTCGCCTTCGGACCCGATCAACCCGCCGCAAGCGAGCTGCCAGAGCACCAGGACCGTCAGCCCCGTCAGGGATGCCGCTCTCCCCCTCAGCACACCACCTCCACCCAGTGGACCTTACCGAACCCCGAGATGGGGGGTAACCTACGCGCGGATCGGGGGAGCTGGGCGCTGTCGCCCACAGGCCCGTCCCTGGAGGCTCCTTGCAGGTGCGCGATCACGTGAGGGCAGGGTTGATCGCCCTGGCCCTGGTGGCCCACGGCATCTACGCGCTGCCCATTCCGTCCGCCGTCAGCGAGGAGCAGGTCGCCGAGCCGTGGCGTCAGCGAGACATCGTGCTGTGGCAAGACGTGCTGGGCTCGGTGGGCATCGACGTGGAGAAGGCCACCCTCGAGCAGGGACTCATCGACGTGACCGGTGCTGCCCATCGCTTCCACCAGCTGCTCAAGACGCCGTTCAAGCCGGTGTTCCGCTTCACCGGCTCGAACCAAGCGTGGGGCTTGTTCGCCTCGGCCACCACCCGTCCGGATCGGCTGGTGATCGAGGTCAGGAGGGAGGGGCAGCCCGACTGGCACATGATCGCTCGGCGCCTGGATCCCTGCTGCACCTGGTACGCCGATCACATCCGCTACCGGCGCATCCGCGGGATCTGGGACGGGCAGAAGGACAAGGCCCGACCGGCCTACCGCAACCTCACGAAGTGGCTCGCACGCCGCGCCTTCGCCGAGTTCGAGGACGTCGATCAGGTGCGGTTCCGCCTGGAGCGCGGCAGGTCTACCTACCCCTGGAAGCCGCCCGACGACGAGCGGGAGTACCGCCTCGTTCGCGTGCACTACCGCGACCGCCTCCGATGAGCACCTCCTTGGCCCAGCGCTGGGCGGATCGGTGGCATCGATGGGTGACCTACTGGGCGGTGCAGGAGCACCCTCGGAGCTTGGCGTTGGTCCGGATCTGTCTGGGCCTGGTGATCCTGTGGGAGTTCATGGAGATCTTCCGGTTGGATCTCGTGGTGGCGCTGTTCGGCTCGCAGGACGTGGGCGGGCTGTCGGACGCGCTGTCACGAGCCAAGCCGCCGCTGGTCTACCGTGTGCTGCCGGGCACCGTGGAGTCGGCGAAGCTGCTGCATGCCATCCCCACGGTGGCGGCCTTCATGTTCACCTGTGGCCTGTTCACGCGCACGTCGGCCTTGGTGCTGTTGCTGTCGTGGGCGCAGTTCGCCCACATCCTGCCCGCCGCCGACCGCGGGATCGACACCCTGTGTCGGGACGTGCTGTGGATCTTCACCTTCGCCCCCGCAGGCGCGTGCTGGTCGGCGGATGCCCTGATCCGATCCGGGAAGTGGGAGGGAGACGGCGCGCTGGTGGGGGCGTGGGCGCGGCGCCTGATCATCTTGCAGCTGGTGGTCATGTACTTCATGGCGGGCGTGCAGAAGACGGGGGTGCACTGGTACCCCATGGGCCACTTCGCAGCGCTGTACTTCATCCTGCTGGACCCGGCGATCGGCCGCTACGACTTCACCTTCTTGGCGAATCAGCCGTTCTTCTTCTTCACGCAGCTGGGCACGGCGGGCACCATCCTGTTCCAGGACAGCTACCCGCTGGTGCTCCTGTGGATCCACTACCGCAACACCCCGGATCGCCCGGGTCGGCTGCGTGCGTTCGCCAACCGGTGGCACCTGGACTGGGTGTGGATCGTGACGGGGGGCGTGTTCCACCTGCTGTTGGCGCTCACCATGGAGCTGGGCATCTTTCCGTGGGCGATGCTGGCGCTGTATCCGGCGTGGCTGCGGCCCCAGGATCTGAAGCGGGTGATGGACCGGGTGGGCCAGTGGGTTCGGCCAGCGCGGTAACAGCTGTCGTTACACGCTCCTGACGCGCCGGTCCCGCAGCGTTAGCGAACCACCCATGGAGCCTGGGGAGCGAATCGGAGACTGGGTCGTGGAGGCCCGCCTCGGACGAGGCGGAGCGGCCGAGGTCTATCGATGTCGGCGGGGGCGGCGAACCACCGAGCAGGCGGCGGTGAAGTTGCTGCGGGACGGGCTGGGGCCTGCGCAGCCGCAGGTGTCGCGTCGCTTCCACCGCGAGGCGCAGATCCTGCGGTCCCTCACGCACCCGAACATCGTGTCGATCCGCGAGGTGTCACTGCGGCCGACGCGCCCGTGGCTGGTGATGGACCTGGTGCGAGGGCGCTCCTGCAGCTGGTTCGTGCGCACGGGGCCCGCCTCGCCCACGCTGGTGGCCCGGGTGGCGCGGGGGCTGCTGTCGGCCCTGGGGTACCTGCACGAGCGCGGGATCGCCCACCGCGACGTGAAGCCGGCCAACGTGATCCTGGGTCGTGGGGGCCACGCGGTGCTGGTGGACTTCGGGCTGGCGCTCGACCAGAGCCTCGGTCGGCTGTCGGCACCGGGCTCGCGGCTGGGCTCGCTGCACACGATGCCGCCCGAGTGGGCCACGGGGGATCGCAGCACCCCCGAGCAGGCGTGGGACGTGTACGGAGCGGGGCAGCTGCTGTACGAGCTGCTGGCGGGCGAGCCGGCGTTCCCCTACAAGCTGTCGCCCCGCGAGGTGGTGGATCTGAAGCGGCAGCAGCGCTGGCTGGATCCGGGCCGCGAGGTGCCCGACGCCCTGCGCGCCCTGGTGTGCGATCTGACGGCTGCGGATCCGGAGAAGCGGTTGGAGAGCGGCGTGGTGGCGGCGCGTCGATCGGTCGAGGTCACTGGGAAGCTAGGGTTGTAGACCTGTCATCGCGACAATCAACGGAGTTGATTGTCCGCGGTGGGGAGCGCCTCCGCGCCCGGGTTGTGGCGAACGTCGACCACCACGTCGTCGAGCGCTGGCGCATCGTCGAGGATGTGTAGCCCCTCCGCACCCAACAGGTTGTGGGCCAGGTCGAGTCGCAGCAGTGGCGGACCGAGGTGCTCGAGTCCTTCGATGGCTCGCGCGTCGCCATCGTCGAAGCCGCAGGATCGAAGCTCCAGGTGGTGCAGCGTGCGCAACGTGGACGAGGTCAGCAGCGCGTGCAGCCCGCGGATCCCGGCGTGGCGTTCGACGCGGCGGTCGCCCCTGATCACGAGGTGGCGCAGGGACGTGAGCGCGCCCGAGCGCCCGAGCGCCCGCATCCCCTGCACCCCCACCTGGTTGACGGACAGGTCCAGCTCCAGCAGTCGCCCCACGTGTGGGGACTGTGCCAGCGCCTTCGTGCCGCGATCGCCGATGTGGTTCATGTACAGCGTGAGCTGCTGGACGGAGGCGAGCAGGGGCGAGGCGGCCAACACCTCCATGGCCTCGGGCCCCAGTCGGTTGCGTGCGAGGTGCAGTCGTCGCAGGGCGGGGCGGTCTCGGCCGCGGCAGAGCGCCATGACGCCCGCTTTGGTGAGGCTCGTGTTCCCGAGGTCCAGCTCGGCCAGGCTCGGAAGCTCCGCGTCGGCGATGGCTGTGACGCCCTTGTCGCCGATGGGGACGCCATGCCATCCCAAGCGCCGAAGTCCGGCGAGGGTGGGGGACTGGGCCATGGCGATGGCGGATGCCGGGCCGATGCCGCGCGCGAGGGCGAGATCCAGCTCCTCGAGCGCCACGAGGTGAGGACACGCCGCGAGCGCCTGGACAGCGTGATCGCTCAGCCGTCCGAACATGGCGAGGGCCCCGAGCGAGCGGAGCGTGTCGTTGTGGAGGAGCTGCTGCAAGAAGGCGACGCCGTTCTGCCCGGTCCACAGCAGCCGTCTCAGCTTCGAGGCGTCGACGTCGGCGAGGCCGGACAGCTGGTCCGCGTTGGTCAGGCTCAGGGACCGCAAGCGAGGGAGTGCACCGGGCTCGAACAGCGCCGAGATGTCCTCGTGGATGGGGCCCGCCGTCAGCCCCAGGGTCTCGAGCCCGCACAGCGTGTCCGACCGAGTGAGGATGCCGAGCGCCCGCTTCGAGAGATCGTTGTGGCCCGACAGGTTCAGGTGGCGCAGGCGGGTGAGGTGGGGAGACGTGCTCAGGGCGTCCAGACCGTCGTCTCCGATGAGCTGTCCGCGTAGATCGAGGCCCGACAGCTCGGCGGTGGCGTCGGATCTGGCCAGCTCGCGCGCTCCCTCGGGGCCCAGGGGGGGATGGGCTGTCAGGCCCGTGAACGCCAGATGGGCACACAGAGGGGCGCCCACCGTCGTGTGGATGGTGTCGAGGGCGACCAGCGCATCCTGCGCCGAGCCACGCACGGTGAGCCCGACGGCGAACCCGCCCAGCCAGTGCACGGTGACTCGATCGGGAAGGCCCGCCGCCCGAAGCGCGGCTTCCCCACGTCGATGGGCGTCGAAGACGGCTCGCTCGCTCCGTGGACCTGCGACGTCGACGGACTCGCCATGCTCGAGGCGATCCTCGGTTCGTAGCAGATCCGCCCTCGGATCCCCACGATCGTCGAGCCAGTCGGCGAGGACCCGCCAGTCCGTCCAGTCCACGGGGCGGAGACGCGGGCCGACGGTGGGAGAGAACCAGCGGAGATCCTTGCGGGTGACGAATCGCGCTCGAGTGTCTGCGTCGTCGAGCACCCTAGCCCCCGTCGGATGCCGAGCCGCGATCTCCGGTCTCGCGCCCCTTCACCGACCAGGAGCGCCCGAAGGCCGGCCCCTCGGGGCGTGCCCGAGAGCCGTCGGGCCCGAAGCTGTCGAACACGTCGCGGAGCTGCGGCAGCGGGCGCTCCTCCCGCCTCGGCAGCGGGTGCTCCGGCGATGACTCCAGGTACACGCTCGTGCTCGGGAAGGCGAAGGACACGCCCATGTCCTGAGCCAGGCGCATGAACTCGAGCAGGTTCTGGGAGCGCGTGACCAGCTCCTCGTGCCAGCCCTCGGTGACCACGTGGTAGTAGACCAGGATCTCCACGGCGGAGTCGCCCAGGTTGTAGACGTGCACCTCGTAGGTGCGCTGCACCAGTGGATGGGCCGCGAGGATGGCGCGCACTCCCTCGGCGTAGGCTTCCAGCGTGTCGGGAGGGGTGTCGTAGGTCAGGCCCAGCGTCATCTTGATCCGACGGCGCGGGCGCACGCCCAGGTTGTCGACGTTGGCGTTGGTGAGCTGGCTGTTGGGGACGGTGACCACGGAGTTGTAGAAGGTGCGGACTCGGGTGGAGCGGAACCCGACCTCCTCCACCACGCCCTCCACGTCGCCGACCTTGATCCAGTCGCCGATCTGGAAGGGTCGATCGAGGAAGATGTTGATGGAGCCGAACACGTTGGCGACGGTGTCCTGGGCGGCCAGCGCGAAGGCGAGCCCGCCGATCCCGAGGCCCGCGGCGAGCTTCCACACGTCGAAGCCCATGGCGTCGAGCACGTACAGTCCACCCACCACGAGCACCAGTACCTGAGCGGCCTGCCGCAGCAGCGGGATCGCCTGGTCGTCGAGCTTGCTCTCGGTCTGCGCCGCCCACCCCCGCGCCACGTCGGCCCCCACCGAGATGCCGCGATGGACGAGCAGGACTCCCGCCAGCCACATCGCCACCCACACGACGCGCGTGAGCGGAGCGGACAGCCCGATGGGGAGCTGTAGATCGGGCAGGCACAGGTAGAGCAGACCGCAGACCACCAGCGCGACCACGGGACCGTTGGTCTTGCTGTAGTCGGCGTCCGACAGGGGCAGCTTGGCGCGCTTGAGCACCTGGCGCACCCGGTTGCGCAACAGGCGCCGGGTGATGAGCGCCACCAGCCAGGCCAGCAGTACCAGCACGGTGCCGTACAGATACTGCCAGCCATACAACGGCCCGATCCGCTGGTGAAAGGGCTCGGGCAGCGACTGCTGCAGCCACAGGCTCACCACGCTGAAGGTGCTGCCGTACAGCTCGGGCACGGCCTCCAGGGTGTCTCGCGCGTAGCGCCAGCGGCCGTCGCCACCGCGGACCAGCGCGAGCACGGGTAGCTCGTCGGGCAGCGGCACCACCACCGCGGCCCCGTCCTCGTCGGTGAAGTCGGCGTCGTCGGGCAGCGAGGGGATGGGCACGTACAGACCTCGGGCGTCCAGCACCTGCTTGAGCTGCACGGCCAGCGCGCCGCCGTCGGCGCCCTCGGGCACCTCCATGCAGGCAGAGGCCTTCGCGGGGTCGTGACTGTCGGGCCTCAGCCAGTCGAACAGGGAGTCCGCGGCCTTGCGGGGCGTGGAGCAGTCGGGCGCCGCCGGAGCGGCGAGGGAGGGAGCGGCGAGCAGCAGGGCCAGGGCGAACCACAGCCGGCACCAGGACATCGGGGCCTCCAGATGCGGTGTGCTATCGGCCTCGATCACCCGCCGCACTGGGCGAGCACCACTCGCACGGCGTGCACCGACAGCGAGTTGCCCGCGAGCTTGTAGCGCTTGGCCAGAGCAAGCCCTGCGGGCCAGGCGAACGTGCGGGGGAAGCCGAGCAGCCGGACGATCTCGGTCGGCGAGAACCGCCTGAGTCCACCGGACTGCCGCAGGTAGGAGCCTGCGTACACCGGCGAGCGTCCGTAGGCGGAGGTGAAGCACTCCGCCACCGCGGTGGCATCGTCGGCGCGCACCACGGCGAGTGCGCTCGCGTAGCGCTCCTGAAGCGCCTGGGACACCGCCAGGGCCGGATCCGCGGAATCGTCGAGGAAGGCCCGCAGCGGGGTCGTCGCTGACGCGGGCGGGGGGAAGGGAGCGGGCTGCCCCTCGTGCCGTGCGAGCAGGTAGAAGCGACGTCGGCGGTTGGGCACACCCCAGGTGGAGGGGCACAGCTCCGCCTGAACCCAGCCGTAGCCTGCCCCTCGCAGCATCGACGTCAGCCGACCGTGGGCCCGAGAGCCCGCGAAGCCCGGCACGTTCTCCAGCGCCACCCAGCGAGGGCGCACCGCATCGATGCATCGGAGCACGTTCAGGAGGGCTCCGCAGCGGGGATCGTCCACGTCGCGCTGACGCCCTCGCACCGTGAAGGGCTGACACGGCGGGCTCATCCACCACAGATCGGCCTCGTGAGCCGCGAGCGCTGGGGGCTTCACCCCGGCGAGGTTCAGCCTCTGTGCGGGGTGTGTGTGGTTGTGCACGTAGACGGTGTGTGCGGCCTCGTCCTGGTCGATGGCCGCGATGTCGGCGGCGCGATCCCCAAGCGCCACGGCACACCCACCGATCCCCGCGAACAGCTCGAGCACGCGCATCGTCGGTGGCCTGCTAGACGTCGTCCTTCGGGCGGAACCGTGCGGGGTCCACCGACCGGCCGCCGATCCGCACCACGAAGTGCAGGTGAGGGCCCGTGCTCATGCCCGTGTTGCCCGAGGTGCCGATGAGCTCGCCAGACTCCACCACGTCACCGCGCTTCACCTCGTGGCCGTCGAGGTGGGAGTAGGACGTGCGCACGCCGTGGCCGTGGTCGAGCACGATGTACTTGCCGCTGGTGCTGCTGTTGCCGATGAGCTCCACCCGACCCGCCTGGGCGGCGTAGAGGGGCGTGCCGATGGGCAGCCGCATGTCGAGGCCGTTGTGGAACTTGCGCTTCTTGAGCACGGGGTGGAGCCGGTACCCGTAGGGGGAGCTGACGGTGTAGGAGCCACGCACAGGCCACTCCAGGTGCAACACCGTGGCGAGCGCCATCGTGCCGGCCACGAAGCGGTCGGCCTCGCGCGTCATGCGGGTGCTCAGGTAGCGGCGGTGGCCTTCGTAGCGCTCGGGATCCCACTCCCCGGCGGCGATGGCCCGTGCGATGGCCCGCTCTCGCAGGTCCTCGCCGATGGCGGCGATCTCCAAGATGACAGCCGGGTTCTCGTGCTCCACCCAGAGGGTGTCGAGCACCTGTAGCGCTTGGTCGGGCGTGGGCTTGCGCCCCTCCTCCACCAGCTGCGCCTTGAGCGCGGGGGGCAGTCCCTGGCCGAGGGACGTGCGCACGGCACTTCGCCACGGCTCGGGCACCGCGGTGGGGTCCTCCGCCGCGGGCGGGGAGGTCTCGGGGGGCAGCATCTCCAGATCGGCGATGCTCGGCGCCACGAAGGCCGCCTCGGACGAGAAATACGCAGTGAGCGAGGGAAGCTCGGCCCCTTCGGAGGAGAGCTGGCTCGCGGCATACCAGGCCAGGCCTCCCACGGGCGTGCGCGAGAGCACCGCCAACATCACGCCCACCACCAACAGCAGATCGAAGCTTCCCCCCCAGCTCGTGCTCCCGGGGGGCGGTGTGCGCTGGGTGGTGCGCGGATCCATGATCCGGCGGGTGGCGATCATGTCGGTGAAGGACGTGTTCACAGCCAGCCCCACACCGGAAGTCCGAAGCGTAGCGCCAGCAGGGCCACGAGCCCCACGGGCACGAGCCAGGGCCAGCCCTCGATGGCACGTTTCGCGGGAGGGGTGCGCACGACCACCCGCCACCACCCCGTGAAGGTGAGTCGCCAGGCCACCACCAGGGCCACCAGCAGGCCCGCGAGCACGGCCCAAGAGGGGAACAACTGGGCGACGGCGTCCTCGACGGCCATTCCCACGACCCAGGCGCCGGCGATGCCGAGGGGAAGCCAGGCCGAGGCGGCCAACGCCGCGTGCACGCTGGAGCGCTTCCACCAGTCGCCGACGCGCTCCAGGCTGTCGGCTCGGGCATGCACCAAGGTCCACACGGCCCAGACCACCACCACCAGCTCCAGTCCGATGGCCACCCAGGTACCGGCGTCCTGGGCTAGCTGGGGATCGGCCCAGGGGATGGGGCTCGCCGCCAGCATCTGCGAGGCGTAGTCGTCGACCCGATCTGCGGCGAGGTGGGTGCCCAGCGCCACCACGCCGATCTGTCCGAGCCACATGAAGGCCGGACGGAGCTGGGATGCCAAGGCATCTGTGTTCAGCAGGAAGCGCAGCATGTACGGCCCGACCTCCACGCGTGGGGGGCGTGTTGCGCCTGAGCCCACATCCTCTTCTTAGGTCGCTCACACCTTTCGGATCTTTCAACCATTGTCATTCAGTTCACAGACGCAGGCTCCGACGCGATTGAAGCAAGCCTGCGCGAAAGGGGGACGGCGAGCACATAGGCGAGGAGAGCCACACCGAATGCTGCATTGTATCCGGCCATGCGAGACAGGAGCACGGTTCCGAGCGAAGCGACCACGCTCATCCAGCCGTTGAGGGCCCAAGCCCAAGGAACCAAGCCTGCAGCCTCGGGGCGCAGGATGCGGAGCGCGAGGGGAAACGGCATGCCCATCACGAACCCCAACGGGGCGAGCACGCAGAGCACCAGGCCAACTCGCACGGCGATGGGCAGCCCGAAGGCCAGCGCGTAGAGCACCGACGGCACCACCCAGGCCTGCAGTGCTCCGAGCACCACGATGACGACGAGCACGCGGGTCAGGGTGCGCGACAGATCCTCTGCGCGCATGCGGCCCACCACCATGGAGCCGATGCCCGAGAACAGCAGCATCGCCAGGATCACCACGGTGATGGCGTAGGTGGGATGGCCCACGAACAGCACGAGCTCGTGCAGCAGGACCGTCTCCACGGCGAGGTAGCCGTAGCCGAGGCAGGAGACGTAGGCCAAGCCCCAGCCGACCCCCTGCAGACCGTCGAGCCCCGTGGGGGTGCGACGCCAGCGCGGCAGTGCGAGGATCAGCACGCCGGCCAGCAGCACGAAGGTGACCTGTAGGGCCAGCGACGTGTAGACCACCTGCACGGGGGCCACGTCCTCGGTGTCGCCTGTGACGAAGCGCGCGAAGGCGTCGCCGAGGGACGCAACGGCCTTGCTCGGAGAGTCCAGGTAGGGCGTGTCGTCGGTGAGCACGGGCAGGCGGGTGGCGCGCGCCAGCTTCTCGGGGTCGGGATGGATGGGGTCGTACTCGAGATACTGGCCCTTCCGCCGCTTCACCTCGCGGTCGAGCTTGGCCACCTCGGCCTCGGTCCACGGCTGCTTCTTGACGAGCATCACCTGGGCCGAGCCCCCGACCCACACGATGTGGCGCTCGGGGTTCTCCACGCCCATGTCCGTCAGGGCCGCCAGGGCCGCGTTGACGATCCAGCGGGTGCGGGAGCCTCGACCGAAGGAGAGCACGCCGTCGTCGGTGAGCCGGCTCAGGTAGGTGACGAACGCTTCCTTGGTCTCGAGCAGCGCGGGGGACCAGGCGTTGGCGAGCTGGCCTGCGGAGGAGTGCAGGTTGGCGTGCACCATGTGGATGATGTCGTAGGGGGCCTCGCTGTGCAGGATGGCGGCCCTTCCGTCCATCACCACCCGCCGGGTGCCGGGCTGGGTGTAGGGGTTGACGGCCACGTCGGCGTACTGGGTGGCCACCACGTCGCCGATCTCGGGCGCGATGTCGATGGCGTCGATGTCGGTGAAGCCCTGCGACTGGGCCACCGCCACCTCGGGGCCCGCCGATGCCGCGAGCACCGCCACCCGCGCCGGGGGCTCGACGAAGCGGTACACCAGGCCGCGGTTGGCCTCGAGCCCCAGGATGCGCCTACGCTTGTCGGTCTGCACGATCTCCGACGCGCTGGTGTTGTCGAGCACCATGAAGTCGCCGCGCTTGCCCTGGTGCACGGCCAGGCGGGTCAGCGGCGTCCACCGGGTGTAGGTGACGTTGTCCTCGCTGTAGCCGGCGGCGTAGCGGATCTGCAGTACCTCCGTGCCGGTGCTGGCCACGAGGGTCAGGGCCACGGCCAGCACGGCGGGCAGCCCACAAGCCACCGCCAGGCTCCGCTTCCCGACGGCCCAGAAGGAGCCCATGGCGGCGAGACAGCCCGCCAGTGCCACCACGAAGGCCACGTCGGGGCCCGGCAGCACGTACAGCAGCGGCACGAAGGCCACCGCCGCGGCGGCGCCTCCCACGAGATCGGCGCCGTAGAGCAGGCCGATGTCGTGCTTGCGGCGCTGGAAGGCCCCGGCGAAGGCCAGCCCCGCCAGCACGAAGGGAGTGGCGAGCACGGGCATCAGCACGCTGAACCACACGGGGCTCACCAGCGACAGCGAGACCGACGAGCGCTCTCCGTAGTGCTCCGGAGGCTCCTCGAACTGCACGGTGATGGGCACGGTGACCGTGAAGAGCACGGCGAGCACCGTGGCAGCGGCCATGGCCAGCGCGATCCAGCCGAGGCGCTCTTCGAGCCCCTCGTCGGGGACCAGCGACGGCCACAGGTGCTGGAGCAACGCCCCCACGCTGATGCCCAGCAGCGCCAGTGCGAGCGCCAGGTGGGCCAGCGAGGCGAACAGGACCACACCGAACAGGCGGGTGAGCACGAGCTCGAACAGCACGAGGGCGAAGGCCAACAGGAACATGGTGGCGGCCGTGGCGGCGCGCGGGGTCAGCACGTGGGAGCTCCTGGGCAGCCTGCGTGTCCAGCGGACGTTAGTGCGCTGCCAGGGCCGCGTCCAGAGCGCGCTTCGCGGCGGGCACGGTGAACCCGAGGCCGAAGACCTCGGCCCCGTCGTGGATGGTGGTGGCAGCGTAGACGGGCAGCGTTCCTCCGTCGAGTCGCAGCACCACGCCGCTCGGCAGCGTCTCGATGGGCTGTGGGTTGGCGGTGAAGAGCAGCCCCAGCGGCGGGGGAACCACTCCCGTGGCGCGACCTACCCACATCACCGCCATGGCGGCAGGCGGGTCGCTGTAGGCCGCCACCCCTGGATGGGCCGACAGGGCCTCGTTGCGGCGCCAGCCACGAGGGGCGCGAGCGGTGGGGGGAGGGACCTGTGCGGGCCAGCCCTCGAGCTGTGCAGCCGCGGCCTCGGGGTCGCGCACGCCCTCGATCAGAGCCGAGGCGCGGGGCGAGTCGAGGCGCTCGGCATCTGCCAGCAGCTCCCCTTCCCCGGAGATCAGGCGGTACTCCAGCCGCGTCATCTGAGCTGCCGGGTCCGTGCGCGCCGAGGCATCCAGCGATCGGATCAGCGGGGTGCTGATCTGCCGTCCGGCAGTGGCCGCGAAGGCCAGGGCCCATCCCTCTCCCTTGCCGTGCGTGGTCCCCAGCACCACGGCGTCGCGGGCGGCGTCCTCGAGCAGCCCGGCGTGGATGCGCATCTGGGCGCGCATGGCGAGCAGCGCCGGATCGCCCAGCACCTCGCGGTCCGCGCTCTGCAGCAACGCCAGCGGCGCCTCCGGCACCAGGGCCATCCGGGCACCCAGATCCGGCCAGGAGCTGGGGGCGGCCTCGCCCAGGCGCTGGTGGGCGGCCTCGGCGCTGGGGGCGTCCTGCAGCGCCACCGCTAGCGTCGCCCAGCGTCGGGCGCGCGTGAGGCTGCTGGGATCCAGATCGCTGGCCCTCCGGCTGCTCAGCAGCGCCGTGGGTAGGCTCCCGGCTGCCAGGGCGTGATCGGCGGCACGGTCCCAGAGGTGGGCGTCGCGATCGGCCAGGCGAGCGGCCAGCAGTGCCCGTGCAGCCGCTGCCTGCACGTCTCCCACTGCGGCCAGCGCGTCCGCTGCGGTGGCGTTCACCTCGGGATCGGAGGGGGCTGCGCTCGTGGCCGCTTGGAGCCGGTCGCGCACCTGATCCACCCCCAGCCCCACCAGCGCGTCGAGCTGCGCCGACAGGGCCTCGGCCCAGGGGCCCTCGGTGCCCGTGAGCAAGGCCCTCGCGCCCTCCAGATCGCCCACCTGCAGGCTCGATCGGGCCAGTCCCAGCGCCAACGCGTCGGGCAGCGGCGTGTCCTCGAGGATCTCCGAGGCGGAGATCCGGCCCTCCTCGAGCAGCACGTCCGGATCGAGCCACAGCGAGGCGGACTCGGGGTCGAGCTGCGGATCGGGTCGTGGCCCCTGCAGCCGAGCCACCAACGTCAGCGCCGACAGCCGGACCTCGGGATCGGGGCTGCCCCGCAGCGGGAGCGCCTCGCGCCAGGCCCGCCCCACCGCGCCAGCGTCCAGCAGACCGCGCACGATGCGCATGCGAGGCACGGGCTGGTCCTTGGCGATGGCGAACAGCGCGTCCCAGGGGCGCGGGTCCTGCGGATCGGCCCAGCGCACCACGGTGTCGGTGACATCGCCGAAGCGACTCTCGCGGATCGCCCGCTTGAGCAGCCGGCGTCCCTTGCCGCGGTTGTCGGCGGCGAGCAGCAGCAGCGCCTCCAGCACCTGCCGGTCGCGCACGGGCACGGAGTCGCTGGAGCGCAGGGCCTTCACGGTGTCGGGCTCGGCGTCGTGGAGCACCAGCAGGTCCAGTCCCAGTCCCGCCTCGCGGGCGAGGAACTCGCGAGCAGCCGCCTGTTGGGTGGCCGTGGCGCGTCGCTCGGGTCGTGTGGCGCTCACGGTGAGGGTGGTGACCCCTCCCGCGCGGTCCACGGTTCGGGTGACGAGGGCCTCGGTGGTCAGGGTGGGCTGTGGCGTGGAGGCCCCCAGCACGAAGGTGCCCGGTGGCGCCGTCACCGTCATCGTCTCCTCGATCCGGAGGCGAGGTGACAGCCAGGCGGTGAGCGCGGGTGCGAGCACGGGCAGCACGGTGCCCCGTAGGCCGAAGTCGGCGGGGGTCAGCGCCTGCGGATCGGTGCCCGACAGACGCACGGACAGCGGCTTGCTCGCGTCGCCCAGGTGGTGGGTCACCGTCGACACGCCCCCCGAATCGGGGCGCGACGCCCGCACGAGCTGCGTGAACGCCTCGGCCCGGGCTGCGTCGTCGAGGGGGGCCAGGCGATCGCGCAGGAACTCGGTGGCGGCCCCAGAGGTGTGCAGCTGGGTGGACCAGCGCGCGGCACCGCTGGCGTCGAGCACCACGTGGGTGGACAGGTGGACGTGGCCGTCTGCCACGCTGTTGCGCCCGAGGTGGAACGGGATCTTGCCCGGCACCCACAGCGTGGCCCCGACCATCGAGGCAGGGAGCTCCGGCACGGTGGGTCGCGGGGCTGCAGGATCGATGTACACGGGTCCGTCCGCTCGGTACACCACCAGGGCCGGGTGGGTGAAGGCGTCGGGGGCGGGCACCGTGACCGGGATGGCGCCGGGCAGAGAGGCCGGTCGAAAGGTGGCGGGTCGCGCATCGAAGCCCGCCAGTCGGAGCAGCGCCAGCATCACCATGCCGCGCTCTGCGGCGGTGCCGCGTGCGGTGTGGCGCACCTCTCCCGCCGAGCGGGCCGCACGCCAGCTGCCGAGGTTCCCCGGATCCACGTCCACGTGGCGGATCACCCGCTCCACGATGCCCGCGATCCCCAACCCTTGCAGGTTCTCGGCGAGCGCTCGCCCCATGGCCGCCTTCCCGCCGAGGTTCGCGAAGATCCGGCTCTGCACACCGTCCGCGGCTGCGTTCCAGTCTCCGAAGGTGCTGAACGCCGCCTGTGCGGGCTCTCCCGCGGGCAGGTCGCTCCAGGTCACCGTGACCGTGCGCCAGCGATCCACGGTGCTGCCGGTCACGCCGCTCGGATCGGCCCAGACCGTCATCGGCGTGGTGCGCGGCGCTCGCACCTCCAGCAGCGTGTGCTGTGCGGGAAGATCCGCCGACCCCACCAGCAGGCCCGAGTGGGCTCCGCGGCCCTCCGAGGTGCGATGCTCCAGCGTGAACACGGCTCCGGCCTGGGTGCCTGGGGGAATCACCAGCAGATCTCCCACCACCTCCGCACCGTCGTGGCTCGTGCCCGCCAGGCCAGGAGGGGCCGACAGCCCGTTGGTGCAGCCCGCGGGATCGTCGATCCGCACTTGCCACAGGGTGTGTCGGCGAGCGCGTCGAGAAGCGTCGATGGAGACGCGGATCTCGTGATTCAGGACAGTGGCTGGGGCGGCGTGAGCGGTGGGCGGAGAGGTGGCGAGCCAAACAAAGGGGACCAGCATGCGCGGCATGCTACCAAGGGGTGTCGACGGGAGGGTCCATGCCGGCTTGGTGGGTGGCGTTCGCACCGGTGGCCGCGGCGGGAGGCACCTGGCCAGAGGCCTCCGAGTGGCAGTCCCTCACGCAGTCCGGCAGTGCGCTGAAGGACGTGGCGTCGGACGAGGTGGGCAAGGGGGATCCGGCGGCGGATCTCGTGGGCACGTCGGCGGATCCTGCGGCGTCCTGGTTTGCCGACGCGTCCACGGTGTACGTGCGCCTGCAGGTGGGCAGCGATCCGGACCAGGTGGGGCAGGACTGGGGTGTGGTGTTCGACACCGACGGGGTGGACACCACCTTCGAGGCCGCGTTGCTCGTCCAGGGCAGCGAGGGGATCCTCACGGGGTGGGGCAACGACGAGGGTGCTGCCGGCGTGTGGGTGAGCGGGCTCGTGACCCTCGACGCCACGGGCTACGGCGACGCCGCCACGGGGGCCACGCGGGTGGTGGAGGAAGCCGGGCTCTTCTTCGTGGATCTGCAGCTCTCCCGCGCGCTGTTGGCCACCGACCTCGGGGTGGGAGACGTCGACGAGATGCGCCTCGCCGCAGTCTCCGCCGTGACCTGGACCCTCGGGTGGGAGGACGTGGCGGGCTGCGACGGCACCGCCGGGCCCTGTGTGGATCTGGCGCTGGTGCTCACGGATGTGGTGGTGGTGGACGAAGACTCCGACGGCCTGACCGGCCCGCAGGAGGTCGTGGCCGGGACCGATCCCGTCGACGAAGACTCCGACGACGACGGCTTGCTCGACGGGGAGGATCCCGATCCGAGCGCCTGCGACGCAGATGGCGACGGGGTGGCGGACGGCACGGAGCTCGGGCGCACCGAGGCCCTCGCAGGGACGGATCCAAAGGCGGGCTGCTTCGTGGCGGATGCCGATCCCAGCACCGTGACCGATCCGAGCGTGGCCGACAGCGACGGGGGTGGGCTGTCCGACGGCACCGAGGATCACGACGGCAACGGGCGTGTGGATCGCTGGGACACGGATCCCACCGACGCAGCGGACGACGCCGACGCCGACGTCGACGGGATTCCCGACGTGATCGACGACCAGTTCGGCGCGGGCGCCGACGCCGACTCCGACGGGGATGGGCTGCTCGACGCCGAGGAGGGCTACGCCGACACCGACGGCGACGACGTGCCCGACTTCGCCGATCTCGACAGCGACGCGGACGGCATCGCCGACGCCGTGGACGGCACCTCCGATCCCGATGGCGACGGGCTGCCCAGCTTCCGCGACGCCGACGCCGACGGCGACGGGATCGGCGACGCCGTGGAGGGGGTGGTGGACACCGACGGCGACGCCGTTGCCGACTACCTCGACGACGACAGCGACGCGGACTCGCTGCTGGACGCGGTGGAGGGGGACGGCGATCCCGACGATGACGGGGTGCTCAACTTCCGCGACGACGACAGCGACGGCGACGGGGTCCCCGACGTGGTGGAGGGGGACGTGGACTCCGATCGCGACGGCACGCCCGACTTCCTCGACACCGACAGCGACGACGACAAGCTCCCCGACGGCCTGGAGGAGGACTTCGACGTGGACTGTGACGGGATCTCCGACCGCATCGACGACGACGACGAGGACAGCTTCTGCGACACGGGGCTGGCGGATCCGGCCACGCTGCCGGGCGATCCAACCTCACCTCCACAGGTCACCTTGAGTCCGTTCGGGCAACCTGGGCAGTTCGGAGGTGGTGCGTGTCAGACCGGCCCCGGCACTGCGTGGCTGGGCTGGA
The DNA here is from genome assembly GCA_019634415.1 of Myxococcales bacterium. Lineage (GTDB taxonomy): Bacteria > Myxococcota_A > UBA796 > UBA796 > DRPG01. Next base: position 25,379 of record JAHQVJ010000054.1, on the reverse strand, counting down.
TGTTGGTGCTCGGGCTGGCGATGGTCGGCCGGAGTGCGGCGGCCCAGACCGTGAACGCCCAGCGCATGGCACCGTCGGTGGACGGTGGACCGTGGGTGGAGCTGGAGGAGGCCACCGTGGCGCCGCAGGGGGGCGTCGGGATCTGGTTCGACTACGTCGACGACCCCTTCGTGTACCGCCCCGACGACGGCGCCATCCCGGAGGGGAGGGTGCTCGGGAGTGTGGGAACGGTGCACCTGCTGGGGCACGTGTCCCTGGGGCGGCTGCGGCTGGGGGTCGAGCTGCCTGTGCACTTCGGGGTGTCGGGGTTCGCGGTGGACCGCTCCACCCACCTGGGGGACGGCCGACTCTCGGCGAAGGTGGCGGTGGTGGAGGCGGGTCCGCTGGCGGCGGGGGCGCAGGTGGATCTCACGCTGCCCACCGGCACCGCCGACGCCTGGATCGGCGCGGGGGAGGCCACCGTGGGTGGGCTGCTGCTCGGCACCGTCGCGCCGGACGGGCTCCCCGTCGCCGCCACCGTGCAGGTCGGGGCTCGGTCGGGCACCGGGGACGTGCTCGGTGATCTGAAGGTCTCTCCGGCGGTCCGTTGGGGCGTCGGCGGCTGGTGGGGCGTGACGGGGCGATTCTCGGCGGCCGTCGAGGTGGACGCCGAGCACTGGCTCGGCAACCCCGGGTTGCGTGGCGCACACCCCGTGGAGGGCGTGCTGTCCGTGCGGCAGGGCTTCGGCTCGGGCCTGGCGGCCTCCCTGGCGGTGGGTCGAGGGCTGTCTGGCGGTGTGGGAGCGCCGGACATACGCGTGATGGCCGGCCTCGCCTGGTCGGTGCAGGGAGGAGAGGATGGCTAGTGTGCGGCGAGCCACCACGGTGCTGCTGCTGCGCGACGGCGTGGAAGAGCTCGAGGTCTTCATGGTGCAGCGGCACCGTCGCAGCGGCTTCCTGCCCCTCGCCTGGGTGTTCCCCGGCGGGCGGGTGGATCCTGGCGACGAGGTGGTGGATCACCCACGGGTCGCGGGTGGCGTCTCGCTGGCCGAGGGATTCGGGCTGCCCGTGCCGGTGGCCGTGGCCCACGGCCTGGCCGGCGTGCGCGAGACCTTCGAGGAGGCTGGCGTGTGGCTGGGCACCGGAGCGCTGGCGTCGTCGCTGCGGGAGCCGATGGCGCAGGGCGAGGTGTCGCTGCTGCAGGCGATGGCCGACCACGACGCACACGTGGACCTGGAGCAGCTGCGTCCGTGGTCGTGCTGGGTGACGCCCGAGGCCGAGCCGAAGCGCTACGACACCCTCTTCCTGGCGATGCGGGCGCCCGACGCCGCGGCACGTCACGACGAGCGCGAGGTGGTGGACAGCCGCTGGGTGTCGCCGCGTGCCGTGATCGCGGCGCGCGACCAGGAGGGCTTCCCCTTGGCGCCCCCCACCTGGTGGACCCTGAGGGAGCTGGCAGCCTTCGCGTCTGCGGAGGCGGCCCTGGCGGCGGTGCGGCCGGCGGATCGCCCGGTGCAGCCGGTGATGCGCTTCGGTGATGCCGGCGTCGAGCTGTTCATGCCCGGTCACCCGGAGCACGGAGCTCCCGAGGTGCCAGGCTTTCCGCATCGCGTCACCTACGACGGCTCCTGGGTGGCGTGGCACGCGGGCCAGCGCATGTCGGATCTCTGACGACGGTCGTCACCGACGGACGTCCGTCACTCGCGCCACGGTGAATCCTCCGCTTTTCTCCGGATCGCGCCTTGCTTCGGCACGGCCCGGAGGTGGCCATGCCCGTGGAGCGAGTCGTCGTGGATCTGGCGGGAGCCAGGATGGGTCTGGTGGGAGCGATGTTCCGCTATGGAGTGCTGCAGCGCATGCGTCGTTGTTCGGATCGGCGCGAGGTGGCGTTCTTGGCCTTCGGCTTCGAAGGTGAGGCGCTTCGCGTCGTGCTGGAGGGGTCTACCCACGGCATCGGCAATGCGCTACGCGGCGCCAAGGTGGGGACGGTGCGAGCGCTGGATCGGTGGGGCATCGACCTGCGACCCAGCCCGGCGGTGCGTATCGCGGTGGGGGACTGCGATCTGCTCCAGGCGGTGGCGTGGGCGCATCGTGCCCCGCGTCTCCACGCGCGGCGTGGGCCCTTGGGATCCCCGTGGACGAGCCACCGCGACGTCCTGGGCTTCCGGAGCGCCCCGTTCTACGACCCGTCGCTTCTGCACGGTCGGGTGGACCCCCGCCGCCTGCACGCGATCTGCGGGGGACGACCCCTGCCCCGGGGGTGGCCACCGCCGCCGGGGGAGCGGGAGCGTCTCACGCTCCTGTTGCAGGTGGCTGCGGCGGTGCTCGGGGTGCTGCCGGCGGACAGGCGCTGCTTTCGGTTGTTCGTGCACCTGGCTCGACTGCGCGGATGGGACACTCGCGCCATCGCCGAGGCCCTCGCCCTCACCCGGCGTCGCGTTCGTCAGATGCTGGGTGAGAGCGTCGAAGAGCTGCAGATGGCGCTGGCCATGATCTCCGACATCCGCCTCGGCGTGTTGCCCTGAGCGTGCATCGTGGCCCCCATCAGGGCCCTCTCAGGAAGTCGGCCACGAGCGCTCCGATGGCCTCACTGCCCGCCACAGACGGATGCACCGAGTCTGCGTAGCGCTCGGGGGTCTCTGGGGTGATGGTCTCGAGGGTGCAGACGTAGACAGTGTCTTCCCGCTGCTCGGCGAGGGCGCGATAGCGCTGTTGGAGTTCGGGGAAGTGAGCACACCCCGTCTGGCGGTCCCTCGGCAGGTAGTAGCCGACGATCACGGCCTGACCGCCGTCCTCCGTGACCAGATCCACCAACTCCATCATCCACCCGCTGTCCAGATCGGGCGTGATCAGCTGATCCAACCTCTCGGTGCTGCAGTCCTCGGCGAAGTCGTTGCCTCCGCCGTTCACGAGCACGTGGCTGTCTGCGCTGGGCTCGTACAGCTCGGCGATGCCCGCTCCCCCCAAGGTGGCCCCGCCCGTGGCGTGGTTCTGCATGGCGACGTCGAGCTGTGTGCCCACGACGTCGGGGATGCTCTGTGCCGTCTCCTGGTTCCAGCCGAGAATCGAGTCTCCGACTGCCTGCATCTGAGTCACCGGGATGTGCGGGGAGCCACTGGAGCTCTGGTCGTCGGCACAGGACGGCTCGGCCTCCGTCACGAGGGTGGTGCGCTCGGGTGTGCAGCCGAGCATGACGAGGAGGGGAGCCAGGAGTCGTGTCACGGGACCTCACGAGGTGGGGGTTCCCCTTGGAAACGTGCCTCCCTCGTTTTCGGGGCGAGATGTGTCGTGACCGCGAAGCTCAGTGCTCGAGCGCACCGATGTCGGGCGCGTGGCCGTCGAACAGTCCCACCGAAGCACCGTTCTTGTCGAAGGAGGTGGGCGTGCCTGCGTCGATGGCCGGGCTGCTTGCGAGCAGCGAGACGTCGCCCGTGGCGAGGTCGGCCAGCGCGGGGTCGGACTCGATCGCAGCTGGACCCAGGGTGCAGCCGTCGCACGCGCCCAGACCGTTTCCCCACCACAGGTTGTGGTCTGGAGCGCCCTCGGCGAAGCGGTTCTGCGAGCCGTCTGCGCCGAAGTCCTCGTTGAAGACGAGGAGCGTGTTCTTCAGATCGACCTGCTTGCGCCCTGCTCGAAGCTTGAGCCCGCTCCCGCCGTTGTTCGCGATGGTGTTGTCGCCGATGTGGGTCGCCACGTCCTGATCGGTGTCCACCCGAATGCCGTGGCGCGCGTTGTCTCGCACCACGCAGCCCTCGATGCGGACGTCGACCCCCTCGACGAGCACGCCGTCGCGGATGCCGTCGACGATGGTGGTGTGATGCAGCCGGATCCGATCGCCGGCCAGGCGGGCCTGGGCGAGGCCATCGCCGCCGTTGCCCTCGAGCCATCCGTCGCGGATCAGCACGTCGTCTGCTCGCACGTCGAGGCCGGTGGAGCTACCGGTGATCCGCAGCGACAGCAGCTGTGCGCCGGCTCCTCCGCTGGTCACGCGCACCGCGGTGTCGAACCCGTCGAGGGTGACGTTCAGCAGGCGGTCCGACGGGTTTCGCAGGATCAACAGCTCACCCTTGGTGCCATCGAGGGTGGCGCTCTGTGCGGCTCCGATCCAGGTGCCCGCATCGTCGGTCAGCTCCGGTAGACCCTGCCCCACCTGCACCGGTGGCAGGCCCGCTGCGATGGCGATGGCCTGCCGTCCCGACCGGCTCTGGGAGAGCGCGAGCGCCTCGTACAGCGACAGGCCGGCACCCTTCCAGGCACCCCCCGTCGGGGGAAACACCTCGTCGTCCCGCTCGTCGCTGGGCGTGTCCACCAGCAGGAGCTGACCAGGCGCCACCACCGCCACCGGCACCCGGGAGGTGGCCTCGCCACAGCTCGTTCGGGCGTGGACCACCAGATCGTGGATGCCCTCGGTCTGGTAGGTGTGGACCTGGGTCAGCAGTGGGCTCCAGGGGCTGTCGGGGGTGTCGTCGCCCCAGCTCACCTCGATCTCGGGGGAGCCTCCGCCAGTGATGGTGGCCACCAGCGTGCTGGAGGCTGTCGACTCCAGCAGCTTCGGCGTGACGTCGACGGTGAGTCCTGGCGGATCGGTGCAGGGAGGAGCTCCGGTGTCGCCCGTGGAGCCGGTGGGAGTGGCGTCGACGATGCAGGTGGGGTCGTCGACGACGCCGTCGCAGTCGTTGTCTACCTGGTCGCACGGCTCGGGAGCACCGGGGAACGAGCCAGCGTCGGTGTCGTCGCAGTCGGTGTTCGTCGCGACGAACCCTGCGGGGGGATCACAGGCCTGCGCGCTGATGTCGGGGTTGCCGTAGGTGTCGGCGTCGGAGTCTGCGAACCAAGCGGTCGGCCCGCCTCGTGTGGGATCGTCGTCGTCGCAGTCCAGGGGTCGAGGGACCTCGTCTCCGTCGAGGTCGTAGCGAGCGCGCTCGTCCTGGGCGGTGATGTAGACGCAGCCCCAGAGCAGGGAGAGCAGCGACATGGGCGTCTCCTTGGCCCAGCCCATCTATCGACTCATCGCGACAATCAACGGAGTTGATTGTCGCGAAGCTACAGGTTGCCGCTCCGCGCCTGGACTTGCAGCAGTCCCTGCACTCGCTCGCACGCTCGCTCGTTCCAGTCCCACTGCAACGCCGGATCAGGCGCGCTCCGCTCGATCGCGACAATCAACGGAGTTGATTGTCGCGATCAGTCCACCCGGCGGAGCAAGACCTCCAGCGTGAGAGTGGCATCCGACGGGATCACCTTGGGCTCGCCGGGCTCTCCCCGGCCCTCGGCTCCGAAGCCCAGCTCGGGAGGGACCACGATCACCCGATGCCCACCGGCCTTCATGCCGGCCATGCCCAGCTCCCACCCCTCGAAGAGCTGCTTGGCGCCGGCTTCGTACAGGACGGGCCGCGGATCGTCGAGGGTGCTGTCGATCCGCTCGCCGTTGGCCCACATCGTGAAGTCCAGCAGCGCCGAGCGACCGGGCTTCACGGCGGTGCCTGCCCCGGTGACGAGATCTGCGACCCGCAGGCCCTTGGGCCGCTGCTGCCACAGCTCGGCGGGCACGGGAGTGGGGGAGTCGGGCACGCGCAGCACGTCCACCAGCGTGATCTCGTAGATCAACGAGGCGCTGGGCGGCACCTTGCCGGGGATCCCCTTGGCGCCGAAGGCCAGCTCTGCCGGGATCACCAGCTGCCGACGTCCGCCTGGGCGCATCTGCCGCACGCCTTCGTCGAGGCCCTTCAGGGCTCGACCGCTCCCCACCGCGAACCGCAGGGGATCGGTGCCACGGAAGGAGGTGTCCACCAGCACGCCGTTCTCGGTCCAGCCGGCGTAGTCGATGGCCACCACCTGACCCTCCACGGGCGGCAGTCCCTCTCCGGGAGCGATGTCCCAGATCTCGAGGCCGCTCGCTTGCTCGATGAGGGCACCCTCGGGAGCGGTCTGGGGCTTCACGGGGAGGGGCCGCGCAGGTGCGTCGTTCTTCACGTAGGAGGGCAGATCGGGGATCTCGAACGGCTGGGCCGGGGGTACCTCGGCGGGGGACGGGCCCCGGAGCACGAGCACCAAGGCGACCAGACCGACCCCTGCGGCAAGCGCCGTCAGGGCCCAACTGAGCTGGGTTCTGTCCATGGCCGGCGGCCTATCGTGGCCCATGGAGGCCGTCGACTACTGGATGTCCAGCTCCAGCGAGAAGGAGGCGCCGTCGAGCCAGCTGTCCAACACCAGGAACACCGTGGCGTCGGCGGCTGCGGCGTAGACGATCTGCTCCGCGTCGCCAGCTTGCGCGTCGTCTGCCGTCGCCAGCGGCTTCTCCACGGCGCAGTCGCTGCCGAGCACGTACAGCACACTGTCGTGGAGCCCCTGCCGGTAGGTGGCGGTGACGGTCTGGCCTGCGAGGAGTCCCAGCTGCACGACCCCGTCGCGACCGGCGCTGGCGACTCCGGTGAAGGGGTTGTCTGCGCCCAGGTCGTGGCTGTCGGGGTAGTTGCCGACCGTGCCGTGGTAGACCCCGGGTGCCAACGGCTTCTTCAGGGTGGAGGCTGCGCCGCAGCTCCGCGCGATGGTGATGCCGTCCTGGAGACGCTCGAAGCCTTCGGTGTCGATGTAGTCGAGCACGAAGGTCTGGTCGCGACGGGTCTGGACCGTCACGGCGTTGCCTGCGGCGTCCACCTCGGTGGTGACGATGCGCGACAGCGTGAAGGTGCCGCGGTCGAAGGGCGCACGCAGCGCCAGATCGTCCACCGGCACGTCGAAGCTGCCGGCCGTCGGGTCGAGGGTGTAGAGGCTGGTGGCCGTCTGCACCACGAGCGTGCCCTCCTCCTTGGCTGCGGGCTTCCAGCGCAGCGTGACGTCTCCGCCCGGGCCGCCCACCAGGGTCTGCGCCGGGTTGGGCGACGCCATCTCGAGGGGCTCGGCGATGGCGAACAGCTCCTCTCCCTCGAACGGGTGGAGGTCGCCGCCGATCCGGAGGCTGGCAGGCTCGGCCAGCTGCAGCGGCGATCCCCGATACACCGGGCTGCCGGTGGTCCAGTCGGCGAGCAGGCGGACCCCCATCGCTTCGATGGAGCGACCGGCGTCGAGCGCTGGCGCGGCCCCTACCTCTGCCGGATCCACGGACTCGGTGAGGACCTCGCCCACGTCGGCGTAGTCACGCACGCACCAGCCCCCCACCAGTAGGCAGTGGGCGGCGTTCGACACGTCGGCGTCGGTCTCGGCGAACCGGGCGAAGGCATAGTGAGTGAGGGGCTCCTGCGGCATCGGCCCACGCCACCCGAGCACCACGCTGCCCTGCTGCCCCACCAGCATGGGGCCGGGCGTGGCGGTGTCGCCGGTGTGGATGGGCGGAGGCTCCGTGGTGGGCTTGCCCGAGCAGGCCAACAGCAACAGCGAGAGGGGGGCGCGCATGCAGGGCCTATAGCCGTGCGGTGCCGACCCTTCAGCCGTGCCGGGGCCGGCCGATGGTCACAGCGGTGCCCCGATCCCCTGGGAGGCTGCGTGAGCGCCGTCAGCATCGATTCTGTGGAGCTTCCGCCCTTTCCCGACGTCGCGGCCGCCGTACTGCGCGCTGCCAACGATCCGGACGAGGGCGTGGATCGCGTGGCCTCGCTGGTGCAGCGGGACCCGGCGCTGGCCACCACCGTGATGAGCGTCGCCAACAGCGCGGCGTTCGCGGGGCGTGTGCCTGCCGTCACCCTCACCCATGCCATCGGTCGACTCGGGCTGCGCACCATGGCCGATCTCACGGTCACGGCCTGCCTCCGTCCGCGAGAGACCTCCACGGCCCACGCCGAGCAGCTGGCTGCGGTCTGGACCCACGCCGTGGCCACCGCAGGCTTCGCCCGCGAGATCAGCCTGGTCCGCCGGCGGCAGGTGGAGAGCGTGTTCCTGTGCGGACTGCTGCACAGCATCGGGGCGATGGTGTTGCTGGAGGTGGATCAGATCGAGCAGCTCGACGAACGCTACGTGGAGACCGGCGTTCAGGTGACGATGGCGTGGGGCATGCCTGCGGCGGTGGTGGCGGCGGTGGGCATGCACCGCGACTGGCCCACGGCGGAGACCTGGGCCGAGGAGGCGTGCACCACGTGGCTGGCTCGCCTGCTCGCCCAGGAGATGCTCGACATGCCCGTCGACGTCGGCAGCATCGAGGAGGACGCCGTGCTGGACGAGCTGGACATCTATCCGGGGGACCTGGACAAGCTGCGGGCCTCGGCAGACGACATCCGCGCGATGCTCACGGTGCTGGCGTGACCGGGCGCTACGACTGGGTCGTGATCGGCGCTGGCCCCGCCGGACAGAAGGCCGCGATCCAGGCCGCGAAGGCGGGGGGACGCGTGGCGGTGGTGGAGCGTGGGCGCCACGTGGGTGGCGAGTGCGTGCACCGAGGCACCATCCCGAGCAAGGCCCTGCGAGAGACGGCGGTGCAGCTGCGCCAGGCGCGCCGCAGCCCGATCGCGGTGGACCTGCCCGCCCAGACGCCCCTGTCCACCCTGTTGGGACGCGTGACGAGCATCGTGCGTTCCCACGTCCGGGTGCAGAACGACCAGCTCGAGCGCAACGGTGTGGAGTTGATCCACGGGCGCGCCCGGTTTGCCGATCCGCACACGCTGCAGGTGCAGCCGCCGCGGGGAGACGCCTTGTCGGTGCGCGCCGAGCGCTTCGTGGTGGCCACCGGCTCGGTGCCTCGCCGACCGCCCGAGGTGCCCATCGATCACGAGTTCGTGCTCGACAGCGACTCGATCCTGTCGCAGCCCTACCTGCCGGAGCGCCTCGTGGTGTTGGGGGGTGGGGTGATCGCCTGTGAGTACGCCACCGTGTTCCACGAGCTCGGCGTGCAGGTGACGGTGGTGGACCGAGCGAGTCGTCCCCTGGGATTCATGGATGCCGATCTGTCGCAGGTGGTGGTGGACGCCCTCGACCAGGGGGCGTCTCGCTACCTGCCCGGTCGCCAGGTGACGAGCATCGAGCGGCACGCCATCGACGTGGTGGCCACCCTCGACGACGGCACCATGCTGTCGGCCGACAAGGTGCTGGTGGCGCTGGGGCGGGTGGCCAACGTCGCGGATCTGGGGCTGTTCGAGCTCGGTGTCGAGGCCACCCGACGCGGTCAGGTCAAGGTGGACGACGCCTTCCGTACGGCGATCCCCCACATCCTGGCCGTCGGCGACGTGATCGGCTTTCCGGCCCTCGCCGCCACCTCCATGGAGCAGGGGCGTCGAGCGGTGCGGCTCGCCCTCGGGATGTCCGTCACGGACCCCGGACATGCCTGTCCCGTGGGGATCTACACGGTGCCGGAGCTGGCGTCGGTGGGGCTCACCGAGGCGCAAGCCCTCGAAGCGCACGGCGAGATCCGCGTGGGCACGTGTGACTTCTCGGAGGTCGCGCGCGGGCAGATCTCCGGTCACAGCGGCCTGCTCAAGCTGCTGGCCACCGCAGACGGCACCCGTCTGCTGGGGGTCCACGTGGCCGGGGACTCCGCCACCGAGCTGGTGCACATCGGGCAGCTCGCGCTGCTCACCCAGCAGCGTCCCTCGGTCTTCGTCGACAACACGTTCAACTTTCCGACGATGGCCTTGGCGTACCGGATCGCCGCGCTGGCACTGGAGCAGCCGTCGGCCCTGCGACGAGACCTCGCCCTCGTCTGACCGAAGGAGGGTATGAAGGGACCGTGACGACCCGCGTGGTTCGACTGGACACCCTCTCCCCCAAGGAGCTCGACGACTACCTCGCACGGGGCTGGTTTCGGATTGGTCAGACCTTGATGACCTGTCGGGTGGTGCTCTTCGACGGTGCGTTGCGCACCGCGTTGTGGACCCGGCTGCCCTTGCAGGGCCACAGGTTTCGCAAGTCCAGCCGAAAGCTCTTGTCGAGGATCCGTCGTCGGTTTCGGGTAGAGGTGCGCACGGAGGCTGCGCTGGACCTGGCGCACGAAGATCTGTACCAACGCTACCGAGCCGTCGCGCGGGGGGAGCGCTCTCCGAGCCTCGAGGACTTCTTGCACGGCGACGCCGAGCAGCCGCGCGATCTGTTCGACACCCGCGAGGTGGATCTGTGGGACGGGGACCGTCTCGTGGCGTTCAGCTGGTTCGATCTGGGCCACCGTGCGGCCCAGAGCCTGATGGGCGTGTACGATCCCGAGTACGCGAGCCACAGCCTCGGCTTCACCACCATGCTGCTCGAGATCGAGTATGCGATGGAGCGTGGACTGAACTGGTTCTACCCGGGCTACGTGCTGCCGGGAGAGCCCGCGATGGACTACAAGCTGCGCATCGGCGAGGTGGAGTTCCACGACGCGGATCTGGATCGCTGGCGGCCGTGGCCCCAGATGGACGCCAGCCAGCTGGCGGAGGCCCGCATGCGACGGGCCCTCAAGGCTGCCGCGAACGCCATGGCTGCGCGGGGACTGCGGGTGGTGCTGCGGATGTACCCCATGTTCGAGGCGCCGGCGTGGCACGATCAGCTGTCGAGCTGCCTCGACGCGCCCCTCGTGCTCGTGTGCGATCCACGTCCACTGGCCCGTCGGCAGACGCTGGTGACCTACGATCTGCAGACCGACACCTACGAGGTGGTGCGCTGCGCTCGCGCGAGCGCGGTGGCGGTCACCCACGACGGTGACGTGGGGCGGCCCATCGAGCTGTGGCTGGTGGAGGATCGTCTGCTCACGTGCGTCGATCCGCAGTCCGTCGCGCTGGAGGTGGCCCGGCTGGAGCCCCATCGCTCGTGAGCGGGTTGCGGCTGCTCGTGTCGATGGGGCTGAAGGCGGGGGGCGATCGGTCTGCTCCGCTCCGGCCGCAGCTGGTGGAGATCGATGCGGATGCGCAGCGGGTGCTGCGGCGGGCGTCGTTCCCGGCGGATCCACAGCGGGTGGCGGGTCCGGCGTCGCATCAGGAGCTGACGGCGGCGAGCCTGGATCGCCAGGGGCTGTTGCTGCAGCCTTCCCACGTGGAGGTGCTCACCCTCGATCCGCATTCGCTTCGGGTGGTGCGGCGGCAGAGCGATCCGGCGTTCCACGCGGTGCACTCGGCGACGCCACGCCCGGCCGGCGGGCTGGTGGTGTCGTGTGCGAGCACGGACCGGGTGCTGGAGCTCGACGAGGCCGGCGCGGTGGTGGCCGAGCACCGGCTGGCGGAGGGGCGCGTGCCGGAGGGCGTGGACCTGCGGCGGCTCGACCACGATGCGCTGAAGCCCCATGAGGTGCATCCGAACCACGCGCTGTACGTGGGAGGTGAGCTGTGGGTCACCCGCTTCGAGGATCGATGCTGCCGCGCGATCCCCTCGGGGCGGACCATCGAGCTACCCGAGGCGATGCCCCACGACGGCCGGCTGCGCGCCGGCTGGCTGTGGTTCACGCAGGTCACGGGGCGTGTGGTGGCCGTGGATCCGCACACCCTTCAGCGCCAGCTGGAGCTGGACCTGGCGGAGATCACCGGGGAGCGCCGCATGCTCGGCTGGTGCCGCGGGATCGAGGTGGTGGGGAGTCGGCTGTTCGTGGGCTTCACGATGCTGCGCCGAACGCGTCATCGCGAGGTGGCGCGCCTGCTGGTGCGGGGGGTGCGAGGCCGCAAGCTGCCCACCCGGGTGATGGAGGTGGATCTCGACACGCGACGGGTGGCCGGGATCACCGAGGTGGGGAACGCCGCCGGCGGGACGATCTACTCCGTGACCGCCGTGCCTGGCTCGGACTCCTCCTCGACGCTCTGAAGCTCGATCTTCAGGAGCTCGTCGACGGCGGGGACCAGGGCGTTGAGCTGTGGCTTGGCGAACACGCCGTCTGCCCCAACGCGATCTCCGCGGTCGTCGTCGTTGCCCGCGAGCAACGAGGAGAACAGCACGATGGGCAGGGACTTGGTGTCGTCGCGCTCCTTGAGGCGGCGACACAGGGTCAGTCCGTCCATCTCCGGCATCTCGATGTCGGTGATCAGCAGGCTGGGGCGCTTCCCTTCGTCGACGATGGCCTGCCACGCTTCCCTGCCCGTGGAGAACGTGGTGGTCTTGTAGCCAGCTTGGAGGAGGTAGGTCTCCACTGTCCGCCGGATGAGTCCCGAGTCGTCTGCGACGAAGATGGTGTGGTCGCTGCGCTGGGTCTCGATGTGCTCGTTGATGACGGGGGGCGCCGCCTCGTCCATGCTCGCCGCGGGCAGCACCTGGGCGACGAGGCTCTCGATGTCGAGGATGGGGAGCATCTCGTCGTCGATGATGACGGTTCCGGTCACCGGCGCCCCGAAGGAGCTCAGGGCGCCGAGTGGGTGCAGATCCTTCCAAGACAGTCGGTGAATGCGGTCCACCGCCTCGCAGACGAGCCCGCAGCGCACCATGCTCACCTCGATGACCATGGCCACGCGATTCACCTGGTTGTCCAGGTGGAGCAGTGCGCTCAGATCGATCATCGGGACGGCGTCGCCACGATGCATGAGGATGCCCATCATCCCTGGGTTCTTGGACGGGATCTTCGTGATGTCGCTCATCGCCAGCGGGATGATCTCGCGCAGCTTGGCGCAGTTGATCCCGTAGGGGTTGCCCCCTAGACGCAGAGAGGCGATCTCGACCTCGTTGGTTCCTACATCGAGCAGGATTCCATGTAGGTTGTCCACGCTAGACGGGCCTCCCGATTGGGTCTCGTGGACCCAATCGGCAGCGCGAAGGCGCCCTGAATACGCGATGGACACACCGCCTCCGCCGAGGGATTTCGGGCCCTCGACGAGGTCTGGCTACCCGCTGGGCAGGAACGTGCGCACGCGCTCGAACCGCGGCGAGTTGCGCACCAGATCCGACAGCGTGTTGCTCGCCTTGCGCAGACCTCGGTCCACCGCACGGTCCAGCACGCTGCCCTGCTTGTGGCTCTGGATCTCCACCGAGCCATCGGGGTGCAGCGCCACTCGGTGGATGCGCACCTGAGCGAGGGCCGCCAGCCAGCGCACGCTGCTGTGGCTCACGCGGATCCCCTCGCCCCCCACCTTGGCCTCGAGGGGGGCGCAGAGCAGGGGGGCGTCGGGCGGGCCCTCCACCACGGCCGTGAGGGTGATGGTGCCCCCTTCCGGCACCACGGCCTCGAGCCCGTTGTCCATCTTGACGAGCACCTCACCGTCGGGCTCCGCTCGCACCACGAAGGCTGCGTCGTGCAGCGCCCGCACCAGCGTGGCCAGGCCCCGTCCGGTGGATTGCTGCCCCTCGGGCAGGCGGCTGCGGTAGTCGTTGGCCACCAGCTCGAAGGCGGTGAGGACGGGGTCCGTGCCGCCCAAGAAGGCGATCTCCACCTTTACCGGCCCTGGCGGGAGCTGATGGTGCAAGCCTGCCACGGTGCCCACGAAGGGCTCCTCCAGCCGCCCCGACAGCCGCGCTGTGCCACCTGTGAACCGATGGGCCCACCGGTCCAAGGGGAGGTCGCGCAGGCCGGCTACCAGAGAGCCTCCCGATCAGCTGCAGGCGTCATGGTGAGCATCTTAGCGGAGGTCCTCCACCACGGCCTTCAACGCATCCAGATCGGCGTAGAGCTCGGCGACCTCGGGGCAGTCCAGCAGTGCTGCCTCGATGCTCGAAAGGAGGGAGTGACCCCGTGCTGTGGTGCCCAGGTAGTTCGCCAGGTAGGCCTTGACGTGTGCGGCGTGGCGCGCCTCGATCTCCACGAGGCCGTCGGCGCGCAGGCGCGTCACGAGGGCGTCAGCAAACCCGAACAGGAAGGACGTCGACATTCACCATCGGGTAATACGAACGCTCGGACTCGGCCGGGTCGTCCCGGGCGTCTGTTCCATCCATCGAGGAGGCGGTGTGATCAGTGTGATCGGGATGTTGGCGTGCAGCGGCTCGGGCACCGACTCCGGCACCGACACGACGGAGGACCCCGAGCGCCGCGTGCAGGGCTTCGTCGAGATCTACGGACAGGCGGCGTCCATCAACGACGACCGCGTGGGGGCCATCCATCTGCTGGACGGTGGCGACGTGCTGCTCGGCGTGGAGATGGCGGTGCCCGACGCCACGGACATGCTGATGCTCCGGATGGAGCCCGACGGCACCGAGGTGTGGCGCACCCTGTTCGGGGGGGAGTTCGACGAGGAGGTGCACCACGTGGTGGCGTCGAGCACCTGGGCGTGGTTTGCCGGTGCGCGCTGGGGCGGCGACGGAGTGACCGACGCCGACGAGCGTGCCATCGTGGTGCAGACCGACCTGGCCACGGGGCAGGTGGTGGACGGTGTGGAGGCCTGGGAGTGGAACGCCACCGGAGGCCGCGACGCCGCTACCAGCATCCTGGCCGAGGGCGAGGAGCTGGTGATCACCGGGTGGGCCGACGACAACCTGCTCGTGGCCCGCGTGGAGTCGGATCTGTCGCCCATCGTGCGGCGCGAGTGGGACCGCGGTGAGCGCGAGGAGGGAGAAGCTGCCGTCGTGGTGGGCGATCGCGTCTTCGTGGCGGGGCGCACCAAGGACCCGGCCGACGAGGACGATACCGGTCAGCTGTTCGTCGCCGCCATCGAGCTCGGAGATCTGCGCATCTCCTGGGCCTACGAGTGGGGGGAGCGCTTCCAGCTCACCGAGCGAGCCCACGACCTGGTGGCTGCGGGCGACACGCTGGTGGTGGCGGGATCCACCGAGGACGGGCGCGGCGTGATGCTGGGGCTCGATCTCGACGGCAACCTGCTCTGGGACCGCACCTACAACGAGGGCAGCACCAACGCCGCCCTGGCGGTGGAGCTGGATCCCGCCGGCCGAGCGGTGGTGGCGATGGACGTCGACGACGAGCTGCGCTTGCTCTGGATCGATCCCGCCACGGGCGAGACGGTGGACGAAGCCACCTGGCGCGGCAACGCCGACATCACCATCACCGAGCTGGCCATCTCCGACGCGCTCGTGTGCGTGGGGGGCACCATCGCCGCCCCCACCGCGGGGCTGGACGCCCTGGCGAGCTGCTTCCAGCGCGACCCCCTTCGCATTCCTGGCCCACCTGGGTAGGAAGACCCATGCAAACGCGTCTCATCGAGCACATCCGCAACAACATCGTGGGCGACGATCACGCCATCGACGGGCCCTTCGGGCCGCGCCGCGTGACCTACGCCGACTACACCGCCTCGGGACGGTCCCTGACCTTCATCGAGGACTTCGTGCGCAGCCAGGTGCTGCCGCTGTACGCCAACACCCACACGGAGACGTCGGGTACCGGGCTGCAGACCACGCGGTTTCGAGAGGACGCCCGCCGCATCATCCGCGACGCCGTGGGGGGCACCGACGCCGACGCGGTGATCTTCTGTGGCTCGGGGGCCACGGGCGCCATCATGAAGCTCATCGACGTCCTCAACCTGAGGATCCCGGCCAACCTGGACGACGAGTACCAGCTGTCGGACCAGATCCCTCCCCAGCGGCGTCCCGTGGTGTTCATCGGGCCCTACGAGCACCACAGCAACGAGATCCCGTGGCGAGAGTCCATCGCCGATGTGGTCGTGATCGACGAGGACCAAGACGGCCTCATCGATCTCGACGCCCTCGAGGAGGCGCTGATCGCCCACGCCGATCGGCCCCTGAAGATCGGCAGCTTCAGCGCCGCCAGCAACGTCACGGGGATCGGCTCGAAGACCCGGGACGTCTCGGCACTGCTGCACCGGCACGGTGCGCTCGTGTTCTGGGACTTCGCGGCGGCGGGTCCCTACGTGCGCATCGAGATGAACATGGCCGACGACGGGCCCGAAGGGCACCTGATCTACAAGGACGCCGTGTTCCTTTCGCCCCACAAGTTCATCGGTGGCCCGGGCACGCCCGGTGTGCTCGTGGTGAAGCGGGCGCTGCTGAACAACCGCGTGCCGACGGTGCCTGGTGGCGGCACCGTCAGCTACGTCAGCAGCGACATGCACACCTACATCGAAGACGCCGAGCATCGCGAGGAGGGGGGGACCCCGGCCATCGTCGAGTCGATTCGAGCGGGCCTGGTGTTCCAGCTCAAGGAGGCCGTGGGTGCCGACACCATCCGGGCGCTGGAGGGGCACCACATCCAGCGGGCCATCGCTCGCTGGTCCGCCAACGCGAACCTGCAGATCCTTGGCAACCCCGACGCCTGGCGGCTGTCCATCGTCTCCTTCGTGGTGAAGCATCGCAAGCAGTACCTGCACCACAACTTCGTGGTGGCGCTGCTCAACGACCTGCTCGGGATCCAGGCCCGCGGCGGCTGCTCCTGTGCCGGGCCCTACGGGCACCGCCTGCTCGGGATCGATCTGACGCGCAGCCACGAGTTCGAGCGGGAGATCAACCGCGGCTGTGAGGGCGTGAAGCCTGGCTGGGTGCGGGTGAACTTCAACTACTTCATCAGCGACACCGTGCGGGACTTCCTGCTCGACGCTGTGGAGCTGGTGGCCACCGAGGGCTGGAAGCTGCTTCCGTACTACCGCTTCTTCCCCGACACGGGTCTGTGGCGGCACCGCGACGGTCGGCCGGATCCGGCCATGCGCCTGTCGGACGTGACCTACGTGACGGGGCGGATGGAGTACCGCAGCCAGCATCGCACCGAGCCCGAGTTCGCTCTGGCCGACTACCTGCGACAGGCCAGGGAGATCATCGACACGGCGGTGAAGCGCTACGCCGAGTGGCCGGATCTGGAGCCCGTGGAGCTGGGCAGTGACTTCGAGTCGCTGCGCTGGTTCCCGCTGCCCCACGAGGCGCTGCGGCAGCTGCGCAACGAGGCCGTGCCGTCGCACACGCCGCCCATCAACCTGCGGACCTGACGGTGGAGCCTGCCCCCACCACTGCGGGCCAGGAGGTTCCCGAGGCGCCAGTCTCCCTCGACAAGGCCTCGGATCCTCCGCTGTTCCTCACGCTCATCGTGACCGTGGGGGCGTTCGCGGCGGTCACCTGGGGGCTGATGGCGCTGTTCCGGGATCGGTCGCCACCGCCGCCTGCTGTGCCCGAGGCGCCTCCCGATGGCGACTGACGACGCCTTGGCTGGGCCTGGCCCCGTCGGGCGGGCCGTGCTGTCGGTGGTGCTGCTGTGCCACCTGCTCGCCATGGCGGGCAGCCTGCTCACGCCGACCCCCCTCGGGCCGGTGGTCCGCACCGTCAGCATGCCGTGGGAGAAGGTGTTGGGCGTCCACCAGAACTGGCCCATGTTCGTGACGCCGCCGCGCACCACCCGGTGGATCGAGGTTCAGGGCGTGCGCGCCGACGGCAGCCGCCTGCCGCTGAACCTGCTGCCGCCCGAGCCTCCCCGCGACGCAGCGCGCTGGGTCTACGACCGGCGGGGCAAGCTCGCCCGCAACACCGTGTCCAGCAGCCGCAAGCGCATTCGCATGGCGGTGGTGCGCTGGGCGTGCCGCACGCAGCGGCAGGCTGCAGATCCCATCCGTCAGGTGGCGTTGATCCGCTATGGTCGCGTCACGCCGCCGCCGTCCGAGGCTGCCGCTGCCGGTCCGCGCACCGACTGGGAGCTGCAGCGCAAGGAGTTCACCACGTGGAACTGCCCCACCGCGCGCTGACCGCCTGGAATCACCTCTGGTTCGCCCCCATCGACGCGCGCTGGCCCGCCGTCATGCGGATCACCCTCGGGATCTTGCTGCTGTGGGCTTGGCTGCAGTGGGGCTCCGACTTCGAGGTGCTGCTGCATCGCCAGGGGCCCTTCGACGAGCAGCTGCTCCGCACCCACTGGACCGACTGGCGCGTGCCCTTGTTCGACGGGCTGACGGCCGGTCAGCTGCGTCAGGTGCACACCCTCGGCATCCTGGCCATCGTGGCCTTCACCCTGGGCCTCGCCACACCCGTGTCCAACGCCGCGGTGGCGCTGCTGCTCGTGGGCCTGTGGCACGGAGCCCCCTGGGTGCACAACGGTGGGGACCGGCTGCTGCGGATCTGGACGCTCACCATGCTGCTCACGCCCAGCGGGGCGCGGTGGTCGCTGGACGCCTGGATCGCCGGTCGCCTGGGGGGACAGACGCGCCAGACGGTGCCCATCCTCGCCATGAGGCTCGTGCAGCTCCAGCTCATGATCATGTACACCGCCACCGGGATCTCGAAGCTGGGAGGTGCCATGTGGTGGGACGGCACCGCCATCTACTACGCCATCGCCGACGCCACCTTCAGCCGGGCCCCGTGGCTGTTGGATCCCGTGCTGCGCTCGCCGCTGGGGCATCCGCTGTCGGCGCTGTTGTCGTGGGCCACCGTGATCTGGGAGCTCGCCTTCGTGCCCGGTGTGCTGTGGCGGCGTACCCGCGCGATCACGCTGTGGGTCGGCGTGGCTCTGCACGCAGGGATCTTCGTGACCTTGGCCGTGGGCATGTTCGGACCCGCCTCCGTTTGGGGATATCAGGCGTTCCTGGTCGACCGGGAGAAGTGACATGGACGGTGGCGCGCGCGTAGCCGAGGTCCTCAAGCGACATGGAGTGCCCTACCTGTTCACGCTGGTGGGGGGGCACATCTCGCCCATCCTGGTGGGCGCCGAGGCCCGCGGGATCCGCGTGATCGACGTGCGTCACGAGGTCAACGCCGTGTTCGCTGCGGACGCCGTGGGGCGGCTCACGGGCATCCCCGGTGTGGCCGCCGTCACCGCGGGGCCGGGGGTGTCCAACGCCATCACCGCCATCAAGAACGCGCAGCTGGCCCAGTCGCCGCTGGTGCTGATCGGGGGCGCCACCGCCACGATCCTGCGAGGACGGGGCTCGCTGCAGGACATCGACCAGACTGCGCTGATGAAGCCCCACGTGAAGTGGATGGCGCGTCCCACACGCCTGCGCGACGTGATCCCCGTGATGGAGCGGGCCATGCACGAGGCGGCGAGCGGCGTTCCCGGCCCGGTGTTCGTGGAGCTCGCGGTCAACCTGCTCTACGGCGAGGACATGGTCCGCGAGGAGATGCAGTCCCGCTTCGAGAAGCCCGATCCGAGCCTCGCCGAGCAGGCCATCAACGTCTACCTCAAGGGGCACCTGCGCTGGACCTACCAGCGCAGCGGTGACCCGCGCTTCCACGATCCGAAGCCCCCCGAGATCCCCACGCCGGGCCGGGGGGAGGTGCGCAAGGCCGCCGACCTACTCGCAACGGCGCAGCGCCCGCTGATGGTGCTCGGATCTCAGGTGATGCTCGATCCGAAGCGCATCGATGCCTTGGTGCGCACCATCGAGCACATCGGAGCGCCCGTGTATCTGTCGGGCATGGCGCGGGGACTGCTGGGGCAGGGGCACCCTCTGCAGATGCGCCACAAGCGGCGGGCAGCGCTCAAGGCCGCCGACGTGGTGGTGCTCGCTGGCGTTCCCAACGACTTTCGCATGGACTACGGCGGCCACGTCTCTCGGGCCCAGGTCATCGGCTTGAGTCGGTCCACACGGGATCTCAACCTCAACCGGCGGCCGCAGATCGGCATCGAGGCGGATCCGCAGAGGTCGCTCGAGGCCATCGCAGCGCTGATGCCCACCGCGCCGGATCGCTCCGTGTGGATGGGGGAGCTGCAGGAGCGCGACGCTGCGCGCAACGCCGAGATCGACACCATGGCCGAGCAGGACGGCGAGCTGCTCAACCCGCTGGCCTTCTGCAAGCGGCTCGACACCAAGCTCGACGACGACAGCGTGCTGGTGGGCGACGGCGGCGACTTCGTGGCCACCGTCTCCTACACGGTCTCGCCGCGGGGGCCGCTGTCGTGGCTCGATCCGGGAGTGTTCGGCACCTTGGGGGTGGGGGCGGGCTTCGCCATGGGCGCGAAGCTCGTGCGGCCCGACGCCGACGTGTGGCTGCTGTGGGGCGATGGCGCCGCCGGGTTCTCCATCATGGAGCTCGACACCTTCGCGCGCCACGGCCTGCCCGTGATCAGCGTGGTGGGCAACGACGCGGGCTGGACCCAGATCCTGCGCGACCAGGAGCCGGTGTTGGGCAGCGCGGTGGCCTGTCAGCTCACCCACATGGACTACCACACGGTGGCGGACGGCTGTGGGGGCAAGGGCTTCGTGGTGAGCGAGGCGAACAAGGTTGACGGTGTGCTCGACGAGGCCATCACCACCTCGCGCTCGGGCACGCCGGTGCTGGTGAACGCGCTGCTGGGGCGCAGCGACTTCCGCAAAGGCTCCCTGTCGATGTAGCTCAGGCGGGGCTTTCGATATGCTCGATCAGGGCGTCGCCCCAGGATCGTCGCTCGGCGGTCAGCTCGTCGGCGGTCAGCTCGCGCATCTGGCCGATGTGCTCCACGGCCTCGGCGGCGGCCCGGCCGCGCCAGCGGAGGAAGGCGTAGGCCACCATCCCGGTGCGATGGAGGCCCGCCGAGCAGTGCACGAACACCCGGCCGCCGTCTGTGATCTCCTGGTTCATTCGCCGGAACAGCGCCAAGACGTCGTCGTCGCGCTCCTCGGGGGGAGGCACCGCTCCCGCGAGGGGTAGTCGCACGCGACCGGCATGCTCGCTCGCCTGGCTCTCGGTCTGTGACAGCAGGCTCACCACCAGGGTGCATGACTGCGCCTCCAGCTGGGCCCGGAGCTTCTTGCCGGGGCGGTGGCCCAGCGCCATCTCGCCCTCCCCGACGGGGCACCAGGTGAGCTGGTAGGAGCCCATCCTCAGCGCTCGCCGCGCAGGCGGGCCAGCAGCCCGTCGCGATCTCGCCTGGCTTCCTCCACGAAGGCGGCGGGTGCGGCCGACTGCGGATCGTGGGTCGCACTCCACACGATCAGATCCACCAGCACCGGCAGCAGGTCCAGGCCTGCGTCCGTGAGCCCGTACAGCCGCTGGCGGCCGTCGTCGGGGTGACGGCGCTTCACCACGATGCCGAGCTCCTCCAGCCGCTTCAGGCGGTCCGCCAAGATGTTGGTGGCGATGCCCTCGTCCGAGGCGAGCAGCTCCGAGTAGGTGCGCTTGCCCTTCAAGGCCAGGTCCCGAACCACCAGCAGCGTCCACCGGTCCCCGAACACGTCCAGGGCGAAGCTGATGGGGCAGTCGGATCGGCGCTCGATGCCGTCGGGTGTCATGGGTCCTTGTAGCCTGAGTATGACTTGCTCAATGCAAGTGATCTGAGTAGCTTGCGAATCGAAAGTCAATTGACTGGAGGTTCCGATGTCCGACATCACCTTGTTCTTCTCGCCTCAGCCGACCCGTTCCGCCCGCGCGCGCTGGGCATTCCTGGAGGCGGGTGTGCCCTTCGAGGGCCGGGAGGTGGACGTCTTCCAGGGGCAGCAGAGCGAGCCCGCCTACCTGGCGGTCAACCCCATGGGCTACGTGCCCGCTGCCACGGTGGACGGGGTGCCGATGATCGAGTCGTCGGCGCTGGCGCTGTGGGCGGCCATGACCTACCCGGAGGCGGGGTTGCTTCCGGAGGAGGGCGCGCAACGGCGGGCCTGCCTGCAGTGGGTGGTGTTCGGCCCGGCGGAGATGGATCGGCGGCTCGACGTGCTCAACCAGCACACGCGCTTTCTGCCCCTCGATCAGCGCGACGAGGCGGAAGCGGAGCGCCAGCGGCAGCTGTTCGCCCGTCGGGCGAGGCTGGTCACGGACGCGCTGGGGGAGGGCCCTTTTCTGCTCGGCTCGTCGCTGACGGTGGCGGACTGCGTGGTGGGCCACGACGTGGCCTGGGCGAAGATGCTGGGCCTGCTCGACGAGCAACCGGTGCTGCAGGCGTACCTCGACCGGCTGCAGCAACGTCCGGCGTTCCAGCAAGTCTACGGACCGAAGGTGTCGCTGTTCCCCGATCCCCACGCTGTGGCGTGACCGTCTGCCGACCTGGCTGGCGTAGGTGGTCCTCGCCCAGGCGTGTCCATATGGCGCCGGTACCAGCTGCCGGGAGCACAGCATGAGCGACGAGTCGGCGTACGTCCCCCCCGAGGTGTGGACGTGGGACAAGGCCAGCGGCGGACGCTTCGCCAACATCAACCGACCCGTCGCCGGGCCCACCCACGACAAGGAGCTGCCGGTGGGGGAGCACCCACTGCAGCTGTACTCGCTGGCCACCCCCAACGGCGTGAAGGTCACGGTGATGCTGGAGGAGCTGCTGGCTGCGGGGCACAGGGGAGCGGAGTACGACGCCTGGCTCATCAACATCAACGAGGGCGATCAGTTCGGCAGCGGCTACGTGGCGGCCAACCCGAACTCCAAGATCCCGGTGTTGGTGGACCACAGCGGTGAGCAGCCCCAGCGCGTGTTCGAGTCGGGCTCGATCCTGCTGTACTTGGCGGAGAAGTTCGGGGCGTTCCTGCCTACGGACCCGCGGGCTCGTACCGAGGCGATGAGCTGGTTGTTCTGGCAGATGGGGGCTGCGCCGTACCTGGGCGGGGGCTTCGGCCACTTCTACGCCTACGCGCCTAGCAAGATCGAGTACGCCATCGACCGGTTCGCCATGGAGACGAAGCGCCAGCTCGACGTGCTCGACCGACACCTGGCGGAGCACGCCTACATGGCGGGAGCGGAGTACTCCATCGCGGACATGGCGATCTGGCCCTGGTACGGCGCGCTGGTGAAGGGCCTGCTCTACAGCGCGGGCACGTTCCTGTCGGTGCACGAGTACACGAACGTCCTCCGCTGGACGGATCGGATCATGGAGCGCCCGGCGGCGAAGCGGGGCCGCATGGTGAACCGGGCCTGGGGCGATCCGGCGAGCCAGCTGCACGAGCGTCATGCGGCGAGCGACTTCGACGACAAGACTCAGGACAAGGTCGAGCCGTCCTAAGCGAAGGAGAGAGCTCGATCGAGACCCTCGGGCCGCCTACAGATGAACGGACTCCGCACCGCATGCGGTCGACGCCTCGGACATCGTCGCCGTCGCCGATAGGTGGTCGAACAAGTTGGGCTCGCCTGTCGTGGGTGGCACCAACCTGCGCCTCGTCCAGAAGCCACGTGCCGCCCACGAGTTCGGGTATGCGCTGCTGTCGATCCGTCACCCAGACGACCATGCGGACGCTGACGTCCGCTTCGCGTTGGAGCTGGTGGACAGATACGCCATGTACCGGTGGAAGGCCCCGGAGGCGCTCGGCCCCGACCGGAACCCGCGTGAGCGTCGAACTCGTTGGCGCCAGTGAACGGGACTGCGGGATGTCGCAGGGCACGAGCCCGTCATGCGAGGCAAGGAGCTGGAACCTGCGTCGCCGCTGAGGTGTCCGACGTGCCTCGGGACACCGAGGTGGTCAGGACCTCGGGCTCGGGGACACCCGGCAGCTCTTGCCGAGCTGGGTGGCCTTTTCGTCAATATGTATACGAGGGCTCGCACTTTTTTTAACGCCTTTGAGCTTATTGTCGCTCGACGTGGATCGCCGGTATGGCATTGTTCCTGAGTCCGAGGAACACCCGTACGGACCAACACCGGATCCGCACAGTGCCAACACCTGGGCGAAGTCAGGGTGCGACCCGTGACGCGTTTCACACGAACGACACAGCACCAGCACCTACAGAGCGAGGTCCGAGGATTCGTGGGTCGTTGCGCGGACGCTAGCAAGGCCCGCCAGACGGGTCTCGGGAGAGAGTCATGGCACATCGATGGGGATGGGGAGCCATTCTGCTGGTCGTCGCGACACTGGCCAGTCCAGTCGCGGGTCAGGACACAGCCGCTACTGGGGACACCTCCGCGGGCTTCGTCCGCACGGGGCTGCACGACAAGATCGAAGAGGCCGGTCTCGTGGTGCACGCCGAGGTCACGGCCTCGGGGGGCGTGTCGGTGGGCAAGCGTCGCCGCTGGGTGCAGACGCTCGAGGTGCTCGAAGTCTTCCACGAGGACCATGACCGGGCTGCGCTGGCGGTGGGCGACTCGATCTCGTTCTTCACTTGGTACGACGACTCCGTGCCGTCCGTGGCTCCCGAACTGATGGGCGCAGCACGCATGCCGATCGGGGGTGAGGCGGTCTACTTCCTGGATCCCTACTCCTACACCGAATCCGCGGGGGCCTCGGTGGCGGTCTGGAGGGCCGTCCTGCCTCCAGATCCTAGGACGCCGGATGGTCGTATCTACGACTCCATGGTGCGCCAGGAGCTGTCGGTCGTCGCCGCTCTGGACTACGGCGGGACCACAGGGGTCGTCGCTGGCCGGGGGCCTGTCGGCTTGGCCCTGGTGCTCGACAAGGCGGATGCCTTCGAGTGGATCACGTTTCCATTCGAGAAGCCCGTGCCGTCCCTCGGGGCCATGCGCATCGATCCCGCCACAGCTGCAGCCGATGCGATGCCCTGGGCTACGTTCCTGACCCGCGTACGCTCCGCGTCGGGGGAGCTGTGAGCCTGCTATGGATCTCCGCGAACATCGCGGTGGCTTCGCCGGGTCGGTATCCAAGCGATCTCATCCACACTCCCGAAGCGTGCGTCGATCTCACCACGATAGGTGATCCGGGAGGGTACGAGCTGATTCCCCGCACCTTCGCTACCCGAGATCCGTCGATGGCCGGGGATCCTCGTGAGATCTGGTATGCGATCTCAGACCAGGTACCGATGGAGCACCAAGCCGGGATCATCGCTGCTGCGGCGCAGTGGTCCAACGAGCAGGGTTCGGTCATCTACGAAGGCGTGGACGTCCGCCTGGTCAAGAAGGATTGGAACCCGGCGGTGATGGGGCTCTGCGAGCTTGATGAGTGGTTTAGCTTCGAGAACTACGCGGATTTCCTCTTCTTCTGGTTCACGCCCGGAACGGACTTCGACTGCGAGGAAGAGGCTCCCAGCCTGTCTAAGGTCCGAGACACCTCGAAATGGGCGGCGGCCGGACACCCCGGCCGCGTGGCCTGGGTATCCGACGGGGCTACCGCGTTCGACTCCGTGACGGGCACGTGCGCCGCGCGCAACGTGGGAGTCGTGATCCACGCCGGGATGCCTTGGGGATCGCAGGGTGAGGAGTTGCCGCAGTTCGCGAAAGGTAAGCTCTCGCTGCAGCAGACGGTGTCGCACGAGCTGACGCACGTTCTGCTGGGGCACCAGCATCTGGGGCCCTCAGGGGACGACTACATGCAGGCGCTCTTGGATGCGGCGACCACGTCGACGGATCTGCGCTCGATGTGTCCCGATCCTTGGGCAGATCACGCGACGTACAAGCAACTATCTCTTCTCACGGGCATCTACCCATCGGGAGGAGATCCCGGGTGGGCTGTCGGCGGCCAGGGGTTGGGGCCGTCGGCTCGGGTAGATCCCCACGCGTACACCTGCTTGTCGAACCTGTACGATGACGACCCGAGCGGCACCTTCACCAACCTCATGCTGTATCGGTGGAAGCCCCAAGGGACCCCCAGCGGCACGGAAGATCCGCTCGAGGCGTGGACGTCCCACGCCACGGTCGATCCGAGCCGGTGGGTGGCCGACGAGAACCTGCTGGCCACGGCCGAGGGCGCGAACCTCGAGCCCATCGTAGCCGCCAAGGTGACAGACATCGCTGGCGCCACCGACGTCAAGGTGCGGTGCTGTGCGCCATGATCGATCCGGACTGCGAGGTCGACGAGACCGACGAAGACGACAACACGGTGTATAGCGAAGGGTTGTTCCTGGTGACCCCACAGCCAGGCAACGAGTGCCGTATCACCAGC
>JAHQVJ010000006.1 GCA_019634415.1 Myxococcales bacterium | reverse complement strand
TCGCTGGTGGTGGAGGACCTGCCGAGCTTCTACCTACTGGACGTGGTGCGGGCATTTGCGCTGGAGCGGGCGAGCGACGAGCTGAAGCAGCGCTTCGTGACCTGGGCGGCAGGGCGCGCGGAGCGGGCCCTCGGACTCGTCTACGCAGACCCGCCCGAGTCCATGAGGGCTCTAGTCGAGGAGACGCCAGCCTATGTGGAGGCGGCCGCGCACGCCTCGTCCGCAGAGGAGGTCGCCTGGCTTGCGCTCGCCATTCGTGCTCACGACCTGCTTCATGGTCGCCCAGAACGCAGCACGGAGCTGCTCGAGGCGCTAGACCTCGATGAGCTACCTAGCAGGCTGAGGATCGATCTGATGAACGTACGTTGGGCATTGCAGGCCAGCGCTGCGCCAAGCGAGGCACTACTGCCCCTAGCTGAAAGAGCACTAGCCGCAGCGCGCCGCGAGGGTACCACCGAACAGATCGTGGAAAGCTGGACACGAGTCCTGACGAACAAGATGTGGAGAAGCGGCGCCAGCGAGGTCGTGCAGGAGTGCACGGATCTGATCTCGTTCTCCAGAGCCAATCGTGTACCCGAACTGCTCCTGGGAAGCGCGTTGTGGCTGAAGGCCACTGTCACGGAACGGCTTCAAGACTACGACACGGCACTCGCGGAGATGGAGGAGGCAGCTCACTTGCTCGAAGCCCGCACCGACCTGCATTCGATGGCCGTCGTCAGCCTTTGCGTCATCCACCGGCTGATGGGACGCCCGGAGCGGCACGCTGCCTTGGCCGAACGTGCATACAGGCAAGCAACCAAAACAAAGATCGCAAGTGCAATCTTGACCACTGGATTCTCTGCTGCATTGGCTGCGACGGAGCTGGACGACGTCAGGCGAGCTTCGGAGATCTTCGGCTCGATTCAGCCCATCGCTCACGAGCTGGGCGACATCACGCGCATATTCAGAATCGAGCTCGGGCTGACGGAACTCACAGAAGACCCTCTGCAAGCCCGACAGAGGCTGCGCGCAATCCGCCTACGAGCACGCACCGAAGGACGTCCCATCATGGAAGCCACGGCGCTGGCCCAGCTGGGTCGAAGACTCCACGAGGCCCACTCCATCGAGCGAGCTCTGGCAGCCTACGCGGAGGCGTTGTCCATCCTGGAGTCGACCGACCTCCAGCTCGATCGAACCGTCACGAATACCTGGTACACATTGGCTCTGTGCGCCGACGGGCAGTCGGACGCTGCGCGAGAAGCACTGAAGCGTTGCACCGCGCGAGCTGGCTTGGGCAAGCTGGTAGCGGATCTGGGCAGAGCACGTATCTCAGGACACCCCCTGCCCCCCCATACGAGGAGATCGCGCACCCTAAGGCATACCAGAACGCTGCCCGTGACTCAGGACTAAGGTGGGCATGCCGTGATCACTCGCACCTGGTCGAATCCATCGTCGTAGTTGCTGCTGATTTTCGTCAGCCCGTCCGTCGTGACGTCCACGATGTACTGGGAGACGATCAGCGCTTCATCTTCGTGTAAGATGGTCGCCCCCAACCAATTCTGCCACACGTATGGTGCCTCCAACCCCCGTTGATTGCCATCTGCCGACGACGGGTAGTCAACGCTGGCAAGTCCGCACTCGTCGTCAGAGTCGTCCAGAGTGGTCTTGTCGTCGAGGACGGCCAGAATCTGCTCGTCGAACATCACGGACACGGTGACCTTGGCGATAGGTGGAAGGTAGTAGATGTTGTCAGCGTCGCGTAGCACCTCATCTCGGTGGATCATTGTGCAGCTCACCCTGGTACCTGCCGCGATCGACTGCTCAGCTCCGACGTCGAGGTCGGCACTGAGGTCGAAGCACTGCCGCTCCTCGAAGACAAGGTGTTCGTTGACGGTGGTCTCGGCTTCATATTGCACATCGTTTGGAGCCCCCACCTCGGCATCGACAGGCATGGTCGAGACGACACTCCCCCTCGCCGTCGAGGATAGCGCCAAGCCGACAAGCAGAAAGGCGGGCGCAGGTGAACGTTGGAAACGCATGGCTTCTCTCCTTTGAGCCTCGGTGGTGCCACCGAGGAAGCAGACCTTAGCAAGACGCAACTGTGCACAACTGTCTCAATCGATGCGACAATCGCCAGTTCATAGTTTCGTGCACCATATCTCTCGAATCCACACAGTTTCGCCCACCATAATGACGCACCCAGGTGCAACCCCCACCAGATGGCGTCGCCACCATGCCCAGCCGTGCTTTTCCCAGCGGCCGATCATCCGCGCAGGCGATAGGCTGACTGGATGTTCCCGAGCGCCCACGAGGCGCACGAGCGCGATGTGGAGAGACACCCGATGACGCAGGAGAGGCCGCGGTTGCGCGCGGCAGTGGGGATCGGCGCCCTCGTCGTGGCCCTGATCGTGCTGCTGATGACCCCGATCGCCCCGGTCGGGCTGTACCGTACCAAGTACACTTTCGGCTTCGCCCTCGAAGTCCCGCTGCTGCTCGCTGCCCTGTGGGGTCTGCAGTGGGTGGGGCAGCGCCAGGCCACCGCCGGCTGGCTCGGCTCCTGGCGGTCCCGGCTCGTCGGCACCGCCTGGGCTGCCCTCGCCACCTACGGCTGCGTGCGCGCTGGCTCCGCCATCGTCACCTTCGAGGAGCTACCGCTGTACGATCTGGTGCTGCTGAGCAAGCACCTGTGGGTCGTGGGCCACGACATGTACGGCAGCGTCGCCACCGTGGGAGGCGTGCTCGCCGCCGTGCTCCCCTTGGTGCTGTGGGCCACCGGGCTGCTGATCTTCGCGCGCCTGGAGACCTGGCTTCAGCGCTGGGACCTGCGCTGGTCCGCCCGGGTGGTGCTCCCCGTCGTGCTCGTGCTGTCGGTGGTCGGCCACCTGCTCGACGCGTCGCGCTGGCTCGTGCCCAAGTTCGTCGACAGCGTGGCGAGGTCGTGGAAGACCTACGAAGCCGTGCAGGGGCAGATCGACGCACGCAAGCACGCCGTCCTCGAGGAGATCGCGCCGGCCCGCAGCCCCGACGTGCACATCTACATCGTCGAGAGCTACGGCGAGGTCGTGCGCGAGGACGTGCTCCTCGAGCCGTGGACGGCGGCCATCGACGATCTCGACGAGCGCCTCACCGACGCCGGGTGGCACACCGCCAGCGGGCTCGCCCGAGCGCCCGTCCACGGTGGCCGCTCCTGGCTCGCCGACGCCACCATGATGCTGGGCATCACCATCGCCCGCCAGGCCGCCTTTCAGCACATCACGTCGGTGATCGACGACCTGCCACACCTGCCCAAGTTCTTCGCCGACCGCGGCTACGAGACCGTGCTCGTGCGCCCCGTGGACCGCGCGCGACCCGGCATCCGCCTGGTCAACCACTTCCGGTTCGAGCACACCGTCTTTCAGGACGATCTGGACTACCACGGCCCGCCCCACCCCTGGGCCCCTCCCGATCAGTACACCGTGGGCCACGCCCACGACAAGGTGCTGAGCCAGCTCGACGGCCCCACCTTCGCCTTCTTCCACCTCGCCACGGCCCACAGCCCCTGGCGCGAGGCCCCGGTGGTCATGGACCACTACACCGACTGGCACAGCCTGGGCGGCCCCCTGCCTCCCCCGCGCACGAACTTCGACTTCCGCTGGTTCCGCAGCCTCGCTCGTCTGTTCAACTCTCGCTGGCGCCGCACCGCTGCCTGGGTCGACGAGTTCACGCCCCACGTCTACCTCGACACCGTGCTCTACGACATGGAGGTGATCACGCGTCAGCTCGAGACGGGCCCCGCTCGCGAGCAGCTGGTGATCATCATGGGCGACCACCAGCCGCCCTTCATCGCGAGCAACCGCTCCTGGCAGGTCCCCGTGCACGTGGTGGCCTCCGATCCGTCGTTGCTCGACACCTTCCTGGGCCGAGGCTTCGAGCCCGGACTCCGACCCGAGCAGGACGGGCCGCAGATGCGCCACCGGGACTTCTTCCCCGTGCTGGCCAGGGTGCTGGCCCCCACGGAGCAGGTCTCGGCCCGGCCGTCGGACGACGGCGACGAGCCGGAGTGATCGTCAGCCCGACGCCGTCGTGAGCGCCTGGGCCAGCAGATCGAAGACCACCCGGATCCGGCGGCTCGTGCGCAGCTCGCGATGAGCCGTCAGCCACATCGGCACCGGCAGAGGCGGCAGCTCCGTGAGCACGCGCTGCACCCGCGGCTCGGCGTCCCCCACCTCCTCCATGGCGAAGCAGATCCCGAGCCCCGCCTTCGTCAGCTCCCACTGCACCAGGTGGTTGTCGACCACGATGGAGAAGTTGTCCGGCGTCAACGCCACGCCGAGCCCGGCCAACACCTCGATCATCACGTTCTTGTCGGCGAAGCCGAACAGCTCGGCGTTCTCGAGCCCCTCGGGGGTGCCGGGGTCGCCCACGCGGGCCACGTACGCAGGCGACGCGTAGGCGCGCGCCCGCCGAGCCCCCACGTTGCGCGCGATGAGGTCGGGCCGGGTCGGGGCCACGTTGCGGATGGCGATGTCGGCCTCGCGTCGCTGCAGATCGCGCACCTGATTCGACGCCACCAGCTCGATCTCGATGCTCGGATGCTGGACGCGCAGCTCCACCAGCGGGCCCGCCAACAGGAACGCTGTGACTAGCTCGCTCGCCGTGATGCACACCGTGCCCTCGATGGAGGTGGCCTGCCCCGTGGCCGACAGCGACACCCGATTGGCCGCGTCTGCCATCACGCGGACGTGCTCCACGAGCCCCAGCCCGGCCTCCGTGAGCTCCAGCGAGGCACCCACCCGCTCGAACAGCAGCACGCCGAGCTCCTGCTCCAGTGCGGCCACCTGCCGCCCGATGGTGGGCTGCGCCATGCCCAGAGCCCGCGCAGCCGCAGAGAAGGAGCCCTCCTCGGCGGTCACCAGGAAGGCCCGCGCCCGGTTCCAGTCGAAGCCGATGGAGCGCCAGTCCATGCAGATTCGCATATCCCGAATGCGACATTGGGCGCAGACCATTCCGATTCGCAGACTTAGTCTCCACACGTCACAGCGGAGGCATCGTGAAGGTCTGCATCATCGGCGCATCGGGGAAGCTTGGGCAGTACATGGTTCAGCACGCACTGGATCGCGGGTACGAGGTGGTGGGAGTGTGTCGCGCCAAGAGCGTGCACAAGCTCGACAGGTTCGGTGACCGCATCACGGTGGTGCCGGGCCGCACCGACGACCGGGACGTGATCCGCCGCGCCGTGGCGGGCTGCGACGGCGTACTGACGGTGCTCGTGCCGTTCGGCGTGAACGACTACTCCAGCGGCACGGCCCAGGCGGTGCTCGATCACGCCGAGCCCGACGCGCGGCTGGTGTTCTCCTGTGGCTGGCACATCACCCACGACGGACAGGACGTGTACCCACTGTCGCTACGCCTGCTCCTGCCGGTGTTCACGTGGCTCGGGCGCCTGGTCCGCTTCGTCGACGTCGACGATCAGGTGCGCGCGTGCCGGCTGATCTTCGACAGCGATCGGCGCTGGACCGTGGTGCGCGGCAGTGATCTGGAGGAAGGAGAGAGCCAGGGGCTGCCGCTGTGGGCTCGCCACGTGGGCGATCCCGTGCTGGCCAGCAACCGCACCCGGCGCACGGACTTCGCGCTGTTCATGGTGAGCGCGCTCACCGACGACTCGCTCGTGGGCGTGGCGCCAGCCATCGTGGGCCGCCAGACTGCATCCGCCCAGGCCTTCGCTGCGGCCTAGCGCCGTTCGCGCCCAACGCGACGCCATCCGCATGGAGACGGCCACGCCGACATGCCCCCTCGCTCCTGCAGAGGCCACCGCAGATCCGACGAGCCAGCCACGCTCCGCTCTACGCTGATCCAGGCTAGGGAAACCATGCGTAAGCAGGGCTCGCATCGCCCATGAAATACGCGTAGCGCACACGCGTATCTGACCAGTCCCGCGGCGCCGCGGGTCGCGGAGGCAGGATGGCATCCAACTGGAGTGACTTTCTGGCGCGCGCGTTCACCGGCGGAGCCGACGAGCTCACTGCCGACAACCTCGTTCGGCTCGTCGTCGAGGGGATCGTGAACATGCGGACGCGGGGCCGGAAGGGGGTCACGCACCTTCCCACCGAGGTGGAGGTGGTGGTCACGGTGAACAGCGGCTCCATCGGGGTCGTCCGCAGGTTCATCGAGGACTCCAGCTTCGAAGAGGAGATCTGCCAACGACTGCTGAATCGCCTGCTGGACGTGCCTCAGTCGGCGCATCCGCTGCGCCTGTACAAGGTGGCCGCCGGGGAGCGGAACTCGGTGGAGGTCCACGAGGTGTCGCAGCCCCTCGAGCTGGCGTTCGAGATCCGCGGCGGGCAGTTCGACGGCCAGGAGATCTCGGTGCCCACCTCCCAGCGCGATCTCCGCATGGGTCGCGGGCCCCACCACGGCGGCGACCACGATCAGAACGACCTGATCGTCACCGAGCAGGACACCTTCGTGAGCCGCCGAGCGGCCCGGATCCGGCGCCTGGGCGGCCACATCCGCATCCGTGCGTTGGACCAGGGCGACGAGCTGGTGGTGGTGAAGCCGAACGGCGAGCGGGTGCGCCCCAACCGCACCATCGAGAGCTGGGCGCCCGTGCGACCGGGCGACCGCATCGAGCTCACCGACGGCTCCGACGCCAAGATCACGCTGGTGCTGAAGTCGGTGTCGCGGCGCATCCAGGTGGAAGGAGACGACGAGGAAGAGGACGACACCGCGGTCACCCCCCCCGAGCCTCCGATCTTCCGCGCCTCCGTGGAGCTCGACGCCGAGCCCACCCGCCGCACCTTCCCCACCCTCGTGCCGCCGTCGGGAGACGTATAGATGGCGGTCACGCAGCGCGACGAGCGCAGCTTCCAAGTAGATCTCGGCCAGATGGGCAGCGGCTCCTTCTGGCGTCGCCTCAAGCGCACCCCGGTACGGGTAGACCCCTACATGGTGGCCAAGGCCGTGTTCGCGGTGATGGACTTCTGTCAGTCCCGCGACGTGCGCGGGCAGCGGCTCATGTGGAACGACTACCGCATCTTCCTGTCGCAGCCCGACTTCGACGGCCTGGCTCCGCTGATCACCCGCCTGGAGCAGGACATGGCGTCGCTGCTGCAGGAGCGCTTCAACGAAGGCGACGCCACGCTGGTGGGGGGCCTGCAGGTGGAGCTGCTGGTGAGCGAAGGGGAGCGGCTTCAGCCAGGTACGCTGGTGGTGCAGGCCGCCTTCCTCGCACCGCAGAACGAGGCCAAGGAGTCCGGACCGGCCGGCGCGGTGACGGTGCGAGCGGGCCGGCGCGCGCCGACCCCTCCCCCAGTGCCCTCCACAAAACGCGTCACGGATCCCGTGGCCGCAGCGATGGGTGCGGTCTCGGTGAGCTGGGGAGAGCACTCGGCTCAGGTCAACGCGGGCATCCGCGTGGTGCTGGGGCGCCCCCACGTCGACGCCACCGGCTCCTTCGTGCCCCTGCACGGCGCCGGCAACGAGATCAACCGCCGGCAGCTCTTCATCGAGCCCGGCCTCGAAGGCGGCGCGGTGATCGGCCGGTTGTCGTCGTCGAACGCCGTTCAGGTCAACGGCCGTCTGATACAACCGGGCGGGCAGATCGCGGTGTCCGATCTGCCGGTGGAGGTGTCCTTGTCCAACGGAGCCCTGGTGCTGCGCGTCGAGGAGCCCGCGGCGCCGTGAAGAGCCCCAACTACGACGTGGCGGCCCGCACTCACCCCGGGCGGGTCCGAGCCACCAACGAAGACAGCTTCATGGTCGACCCGAAGCGAGGCCGCTTCGCGGTGATCGACGGCATGGGGGGCAAGGCCGCAGGCGTGGTGGCCGCCAACCTCACCCGCGAGGCGCTGCGCGACGGCGACGCCCTGCCCGAGGCCATCCTGCAGGCCAACCACGCCGTGCGCGCCAACGCCGAGGCCTTTCCCGAGCGCCGCGGCATGGGCTGCGTGGTGACGGCGGTGAAGATCGAGGGCGACACGCTGCACCTGGCCCATGTGGGCGACACCCGCGCCTACCTGGCCTCCAACGCCGGCACCGAGCAGCTCACCCGCGACCACACGGCCAAGGCCCAGAGCCAGGAGGCCTTCGGGCTGTCGGACGCCCAGGCGATGGACCTGCCCCATCAGCACGCCGTCACCAACGACGTGGGGCGCACCGATCACGACGGCACCGACTGGATCGAGATCGTCGAGGCGCCCTTCGCCCGCGGAGACCTGCTGCTGCTGTGCTCCGACGGACTGCACGACATGGTGCCCAGCAGCGAGCTGTTCGGCCTGCTCACCAAGGCGCGCGCCGACGGCGTGGCCTCCGAAGCGCTGGCGGATCGCCTGCTGGCGATGGCGCTCGAGCGCGGAGGCGTCGACAACATCACCATCGTGGCCGTCCGGCGCAGGCGGGCGGCCGCCCAGCTGGTGGCGGCGCTGGGGCAGGCCTTCGACCTGCGCCAGCACATGAAGGGGCCCTCGGGGCGCGAGCAACCATGAACAACCGGTCGTGGCTCGCCATCGAGGGGTTGCTGGTGGTGCTGTCCATCGCGGCAGCGCTGTTCGCCGCAGACGTCGCTCTGCAGCGCGCACTCGATCAGTCTGCACTGCGCGAGGGCGTGCTGTTCCGCTCGGCGAACGACGTGGCGGACGCGCGCAACATCGCGCTGGCAGCCTTCGCCGCGGGCGCCTTCAGCCTCTTCGTGGGCAGCGCCGTGGGGCGCTGGAACGCTGGCTCGCAGGCCATCCCCATCCCCTTGCTGTTTCCCGCCACCATCCTCGCGGCGGGCCTCGGGCTCGCCCTGCAGATGGGCTACGGCGACCCGCTGCGCGGCCCGGGGTGGCCCGGCCCCAACTTCGCCGGCGGCGTGATGATCGGTGGGCTCGTGGGCGGGCTCGTGCTGGCCGTTCCCTGGGACTGGGGCGAGCTGTTCCATCGCACCAGGCACGTGCTACTGGCGGGGATCTTGATCGCGTTCGCCGCGCTCACCCTGTTCGGATCGGGGCCCACGGGCTCGGGCACGCGGATCAACCTGGGGCCGTTCCAGCCGCTGGAGATCGTGAAGCTGTCGTTCGTGGCCTACGTGGCGGTGTTCCTGGGTCGGCGAGCGGCGTCGCTGCGCTACCAGCGCAACTATCTGTTCGGCGGCTTGCTGCGCGTGCCGCGGCCACGGCTCCTCTTCCCGGCCACCCTGGTGTTGCTGGGCCTGTTCCTCGGGCTGTTCCTGGTGCGGGATCTGGGTCCGATCCTGATCCTGGGCCTGACCTTCCTGATCCTCTTCACCGTGGTCACGCGGTCGGTGCCTTGGGCCGTCTTCGCGCTGGGCATGGTGGTCCTGGTGGTGGGCTTCCTGGCGAGCGCGCCCGACGCCGTGGGCAGCGAGGCGTTGGCGCTGCGCATGCGCATGTGGCTCGATCCGTGGACCAACGCCCTGCCCAACGGCGATCAGCTGGCTGCGTCGCGCTGGGCCATCGCCGCGGGTGGCCTCACGGGCCAAGGATTCGGTGCCGCCGCCATCGGCGCCCTGCCCGCTGGGCAGACCGATCTGGTGCTCGCCCACCTGGCCGAGGAGCTCGGCTTCGGCGGCGTGGTGCTCTACCTGGTGCTGCTGGCCACGGTGGTGACCCAGGGCATGTGGGTGGCCCTGACCAACCGCACCCCCGAGCGCGTGCTGCTGGCCACGGGCCTGTGCGCCCTGCTGGCGTGCCAGTGGCTGGTGATCTTCGGCGGGACCACGGGCTTGCTGCCCCTCACCGGCGTCATCGTGCCATTCCTGTCGGCCGGCCGCACCTCCATGGTCTCGTTCCTGGTGGTGGTGGCCCTGATCGGAGCCCTCGCCCGCGACGGCCAAGCACGCGCCTACACCGACGAGCTCGAGCAGCTGCGGGGCGGCGTGATCGGCGTGGCCGCCACGGTGGCCCTGCTGCTGCTGGGAGCCGTGGGCGTGATGTTCGCCGAGGGCGTGATCCTGGGGCCCTCCACCTCCACGGCAGGCGTGATCACCACCCTGGGGGACGGCACCGTGGTGCATCGCCACGACCGCCGCATGGAGGCCATCGCCGCCGGCGTGCCCCGAGGGGAGCTGCGCGACCGACACGGCGCCGTGCTCGCGGGCAACGACGAAGAAGGCGCGCGCGTCACGCCGCTCGGCGATGGGCTGGGCACGCTCCTGGGACCCGTGGACGACGTGGTGCTGCGTCCGTCGTGGTCGCTGGAGCGAGAGTTCGACGAGCAGCTCCGCGGCTACGGGCATCGGCCCGATGGACCCTCCGCCTGGCTCGCCAAGGACGACAGCGGCAAGGAGCGGGCCCTGTTCGCCACGCCCACCCGCGACGAGCGCCCGCGAGATCGCCGGCGGGCCGAGCGGCTGGCCGACGGCGACGCCATTCGCCAGCTGCCGCTGCCCGCCCCCGACTACCGCAAGCTCGTACCCGTGCTGCACACCGCCCCCGAGGAGAGGCCCGCCAAGATCGCGGAGCTGCTCGGAACGGTGGACGACCGCTCCGTGCGCCTCACCCTCGACGCCAAGCTGCAGGAGCTCGCGGCCAGCACGCTCAAAGACGCCGCCGCCAAGGGGAAGGCCGCTGCCGCCGTCGTCATCGACGTCGACAGCGGAGAGGTGCTGGTGCGCGCCCAGGTGCCCGACATCGATCCGTCCGATCCCGGCGCGTGGCTACCTCAGGTCCGCGCGTCCGATCCGGCCTTCGTGGGCGTCTATGGAGCCTGGAGCGACATGACGACGCACCGAGGCATCTTCCAGGCCGGCTCCATCGGCAAGATCCTCACGGCGGTGGCCGCCGTGCGCGAGGACTACGACAGCGTCGGCCGCGGCTGCGACGTGCGCACCCGCAAGCGCTTCGAGTGCGTCACGCCCTCTGCACGCGGGCCGCGCTTCACGATGCCCGACTGGCGCAGCCCCGTGCACGACTACTACAAAGACGACGTGCACGGCCGCATCGACCTGGCCGAGGCCATCGCCGAGAGCTGCAACGTCACCTTCGCCCAGATCGCGCTGGATCTCGGGCCGGAGGCCTTCCGCGCCGTGGTCCGTGACGGGCTGCAGACCGGCTGGAGCGACCGCTTCCGGCCCGGCGAGGTGGACTCGCGCACCCTGGCAGAGACAGGGTTCGGCCAGGGGGCCACGGCCATGTCCGTGAGCCAGGCCGCACGAATGGCCGCCATGGTGGCAGCCGGTGGCACCTACCGGACGTGCCCGTCTACCCTGGAATATGCAGCTCCGTGCCAGGAGATTCGGGTGGTGGACGACGAAGATGCGCTGAACGTGGTGCTCGCCGGGATGCGAGGCACGATGACGCGGGGAACGGCAAGCGCCAACCGGAAGATCGACGGCGTGCGCATCTACGGCAAGACGGGAACGGCGGACTCCATCGGACTGCGCGACGAGGAGCCCTACGGCCTCGAGTTCAAGAAGACGGGGTACCGACCTCACTCCTGGTTCATCGCCATCGCCGAGGACGAGGAGATGTCGGCGTGCAGCGCGGCCCAACCCGGACGGCTGGCGATCGCCGTCGTGGTGCCCCGCGCCGGCACCGGAGCCTCCGTCGCCGCGCCCGCCGCGCTGAAGATCCTCGCAGGAGCGCGTCAGCTCGGCTACCTCGGGGGGGATCCCTCATGAGTAGCCCCACCCTGGTTCCCGAAGGCCACGAGGCCCTCAAGGTGCTGCGGCGCGTGCCCGGCCAGCGCCTGGTACTGCGCACGCGCCGGCCATCGGGGGACTGCACGGTGCTGGTGCTCCTCACCCCCGTGCCCCGCCACTTCGCCACCACCCTGCGGGGCGTGGTGCTGCGGGGGCGAGGCTCCATCGAGGGGCTGCCCCCCGAGGTGAGCCGCACCCTCGAGGGCTTCCGGGTGCGAGCGAGAGTGGGGCTGCAGGACGGAGTGGCGCGGGTGGTGGACGCCGGCGTGCTCGTGCCCGAGCCCGATGCCGAGCACCCCGGTCCCAAGCTCCCGCAGGGGCACGGCTTCGTGTGGGTCGCCACCGCCTGGGTGCCCGGCGAGACCCTCGACAAGGTCTGGCCCACCCTCGACACCGAGGGCCGCACGGAGCTGCTGCAGCAGGTCGCCGAGCGTCTCGCCACGCTGCATCGCTACGGCGTGTTCTACGGTGACCTCAAGCCCGGCAACGTCATCGCCAACGACGATCACGGTGCGGTGCTCATCGACCTCGAGACCCTGCGAGAGGTGCCCGGCGTCGACGCCCCCGTGCGGAGCCTGGAGTACACGCCGGGCTACGCCGCCCCCGAGCAGGAGGCGCTGTACGAGGCCTACCTGAGCTCGGACCTGTGGTCCTTCGGTGCCCTGTCGGGATCCCTGCTCACCGAGCTCCCCGCTGCCGAGGCCGTGCGGGTGCTCACCCGGGCCGAGCTTCCCGAGGAGCTCGTCGACAAGCTCCCCGATCCTTGGACCGAGGTGCTCCGAGCCTGTCTGCGTCCCCTTCCTCAGGCCCGCCCCCGCGCCTCTGCGGTGGCCGCCGCTCTGCGAGGCGAGCGGGTGTCGCTGGAGGGCTTCATGGACGCCCCTCCAGCACCTCGCTTCGGGGCATTCGTGAAGGTGCCGGCGGCCGAGCCCACCGGCGACGACTCCACCACCCGCGTCGACGATCCCACCCCACCGCTGGGCGTGGTGGCGCGGGTGCCGCGCGGCCCCGATCCGGTCACCATCCCCCAGCCCGATCCCACCGACGCGGAGCCCCACAACCCGCCGAGCCGCATCATCCAGGTGGATCCCAAGATGGTCCAGCAGGTGCGGCGCGACAGCCCCGAGCCTGGCCTCGACGACGTCGACGAGCGCACCACGGAGCACGACCCCACCAGCGCATCCGTGCCGGCCGTGCCCCCCGCCGCCCGCGGTCGCTGGCTGCGGGTGGCGATGGCCGCGCTGCTGCTGGTGCTCGGGGCGGCTGGCGCTCAGGTGGCCTACGGCACCTACATGGAGGCGCGCAAGGCACAGACGCGGGAGCAAGCCAACGCCGTGGCCGACGTGGCGCTGTCGCAGCTGCAGCGCCACAAGACGGATCCCGAGTTCAACAAGCAGGACGAGGTCTTGCGCGTGCTCGAGCAGGCGCAGCAGGCCACCGCGATCTCGCGAACCCCGCACGCCCTCGGTGTCGAGGCCCTTGCGCTGGTGTGGAGCCAGCGCTGGCACTGGAGCACCGCCACGTGGGACCCGGAGCAGTGGGCCATCGCCGACGAGCAGACGCTGCTCGCCATCGACGACAGCCCCACGGAGGAAGGCCTGCTGGCCCGCGGCATGGCGCTGTCGGCCGCCTGCCGGCTCATGCCTGCCGAGGGCCGGGAGCATGGCCGACGCTGCCGAGCCGCCCGACGCCACCTGCGCGACGCCATCGCCGGCCTGTCCACCATGGGCGACGACGCCTGGCTGGCCGTGGAGGCGCACTGGGCCGCCGAGATGCTCGAGTCTTTCCTGGCGATCAACGCCTACAAGGGCAACAACCACGGCGAGGCCCGCCAGTCCGCCAAGCGGGCCCTGGAGCACTGCGAGGCAGCCTGGCCCGCGCTCGACTCCGCCCCCGTCAACGGCGACGAGCTCAACGAGGACTGCATCGGTGTCGCGGGGTGGGCCCGCGACTACGAGGCGTACCTGCGCTGGAGCGATCGCCTGCTGGATCGGCGCGAGCGCACCGGTCCACAGGGTGCACGCGCCGAGCTGGCGCGCATCTTCCGGGGCGGAGGCATGCAGTGCGCCTTCCGCGACCTCGATGCCCAGGGGGTACCCACCTCGACCTCCCGGCCGGGCAGCTGGGAGAACCTGTGCGACTTCATGGGCTTGGTCGCGCTCGGCTGCGTGCGCGACGCTCGACGTAAGCGCACCTGCACCAACCGCCTGTTCGGCCAGTGCACCCGCTGGGCGGAGGATCCCGGTGTACCTTGGGACGCCGCCCTGCTGGCCGCACGCAAGCCCCTTCGCCGCGTGTGCCTCCTCGACTAGGGCGTCCGCCCCTCGGCGTAGCGCAGGTCTGCATCGAACCCATCGCCCCCTTCGAGCCCATCCTCGCCCAGCGAGATCAAGTCCCAGCGCGACGCCACGCGCTCGTAGCCCAGCGGTGTTCCCCAGGCGTCCTCGGGCAGAGGCTGTCCCGGATAGACCTCCGCCAGGGCTTCGGGGGGCCGACGATGCCGAGTCTCGTGGATGATGACGTCCTGGGCCGTCTGGTCCAGCACCAGGCGTGTCATGTCCACGCGTGCCACACGGTACGTGTACAGCACTCCTCCACCGATGATGGACATCAGCGTGATCGTGATGGCGATCACCACCATGACCTCCACCAGCGACACTCCTCGACGACGATGTCTGCGACGTTGCATTCCACACCTCCACCGCCGCTGGGTGCAGCGAGCGTGCCCACGATGAGACGCCCACTCTCACGGACAGAGATGACGGGGTGTCAGCATGGCGCCTCCGCCTCCACGCCTGCTCGGTCAGGTTGACACGGAGGCCGCGTTGGATCTCGCCGTGCCCTGGTTGTTCATCGTGCTCGCCCTCGTGGGGATCGCGAGCTGGTGGCTGATGGCTCCCGATCCGCCGCGCCCGGAGCAGATCCGGATCTCGCCCTCGGATCCGCTGCTGGAGCAGGCCCGGATCCGCACGCGAGACACGCTGGGCCTGCTTCGTGAACACCTGACACACCGGCGGAGCCAGGTGCTGGTGAAGTTCCGCGTGGCGGGACTGGACCACGAATACCGGGGTCAATGGGGGCAGGTCCTCGCCTTCGACGACAACGCGCTGACGGTGCGTCCATCAGGCTCCCATGCCTCCCGGACCCTGACCTGGGAGCAGGTGGAGGACTGGCAGCTGACCCTTCCCGATGGCAACGTCCGCGGCGCCTTCACCGTGGTCGCCATCTGGCGGATCCGAGAGCGCGACGCCGGCCGACTCCCCCCTGGGATCGAGCGTCAGCTCCCTCGCTTCCTCGATGCCGAGTAGCGACGACGAGTCAGCACGGTCGACAGCAGCACCACCATCCAGGCAGACCCACCCGGCCCCGAGCCACACCCACAGCCTGCGCCATCGGCGGCGGCATTGGGGGGCGAGCTGGTGGACAGCGGTCCCAGCAGCTGATCGTCCGGGGTCAGCACCCCGTCGAGCACGACGTCACGCCACAGAGTGGACTCCTCGGCCGCTCGGTCCGCCCAGGCGATGGCGGTGGGATCCTCGGCCAGCAGCTCCACGTCGTCCCCTTCGGAGTCCAGGGTCTGCGCCTCGATGGGAAGATCGAGCCGCAGCAGGAACAGGTCGTCGTCCATCGCCATGCGCCCCGACAGCTCGATCCGCTCCAGCGGCAGCTCCACCAGGAACAGCGTGCCGGTGGCGGTCTGGCCCATCGCCACCACGGGCCCGTCCAGCTCCACCGTGAGCCGACACCACTCGCCCCCGGGAAACCCGACGGGCTCCTCGGACGGCGCCAGCCCATCCAGGACCACCACCTCCTCCACCACCGCGGTCGCGACGGCGGCATCACACGGATCCAGCACCAGGGATCGGAGGGGCACCTCCACGTCCACCAAGGACACATCCTGGTCGAGGACCCGCGTCACCACGTCCATGTCCCCCGGATTGCCCACGGCGGTGCCAGGTCGGGGGACCTGATCGCACCCCACCACCACGAACGCCCACAGCAGCGCTGGTCCAGCCCTCACGTCGACCTCCCCACATCCCGAGACAACGGCACCAAGCACAGCTCCAGCTGGTACACACGCTCCTCACCGTCGGCGTGCGCGTCGCACAGGTGCAGCAAGCGCTCCTGCATCCGATCCAGCTCGGCCTTCAGCTCCCCCACCAGCGACATGGGAATGGCGACCGTGACCCCCACGATGTGCCGCTCCCCCGAGGCCGCTCCTTCAAGGGAATCCACCGCGCGCTGCAGCATCTGTCGGTGGTAGTTGTGCACCGCCAAGCCCTGCACCTGGTGCGCAGTGGCCACGCTGGTCTCCGCCTGCATCACCGAGCCGTCCTCCGCCTGTACCAGCAAGCCGAGCTCGAACAGGACCTCCAGGGCCTCGCGCGCCTGCGCCGCGGTGATGCGCGGCTGCAGCGTGCGGGCGATCCAGTCGGCATCCGCACGGAAGTCCCGGCGGACGGCCAGCTCTCGAATGGCCGGACAGTACCAGTGCGACAGGTAGGCGAAGGCGGCACCCTCGATGGGACGCGCCCCGCGAAACCGGCGACTGGCCGACAACCGCTCCCACGCCGCGTTGCGCTCGGCCTCTGTGGGAGCCTGATCGAGGGCCACCAGATCGCGAAAGACGGTGGCCGCATGACCCGTGAGTTGCAGCGCCCGCACGAACCCGTCCAGCGCCTGGGCCGACAGGTTGCGCTTGCCCTGCACCACCTCGTTGAACAACGAGGGGCTCGTGACGCCGGCACGCCGCGCGAACAGCCGGTGGCTGAAGCGCCGATCCGCTCCCTTTCGCGCCTCGTACCAGTCCCTCAGGTAGGCCCTGAAGGACACGTAGCCGTGAACATCTGGCAGCGATCCGGTTCTCACCGGCGTGAGATACCCGTCGATGGAATCGAGCGCCAGCCCTCAGGAGTACACCCGAAGCAACCACTTCCCGAGGTTTGGCTATCCAAATGGGTTCCTACGTACGCATCGAGAGTACGCCTTCGAAGACGACGGTGTGAGTACAGAGGTCGTGACCAGGTGCCCCCCCTGGCCAGAGGCCGTCTCCGATCCTAGGATCGAGCCATGACGAGTTCACGTACGCGCCTCGCCGTGCCGACGTTCGGGGGCAAGCAGCTGTGGGGGGACGTCTTCCTTCACGCCGGGTACCGCATCCAGCGCAACGTGCTGACCAGGCACCACCGCCTCCTGAATCCCGCCGATCTGCGCCTGGCCTTCGGCAGCTGGCACACGTGCCACGAGCGGTTCCGCCAGGTGCAGCGCGAGCAGGAGCCACGCTTCAGCAGCGAGCACCTCGTGTTGCTGCTCCATGGCATCTTCCGGTCCAAGGACTCCTTCGGCGCCATGACGCGAGCGCTGCGCGAGGAGGGCTACGCTGCCCACGCGCTGAACTACCCCTCCACTCGTCAGTCCATCCAGGACCACGCCGATCAGCTGGAGTCCCTGCTCAACCGCATGGAGGGGGTCCGCAGGGTCTCCTTCGTGACGCACAGCATGGGGGGCATCGTGGCCCGGGAGCTCCTGTCCAGATCGGGCGCCCTGTGGCGACGGCGCATCGAGCCCAATCGGCTGCTCATGATCGGCACGCCGAACCAGGGCGCGGAGATCGCGGGTCACTTGGGCTCCATCGGACCCTTCCGCGCCGTGGCCGGACCAGCGCTCGGGCAGCTCCGCCCCACCCGCGCAGATCAGCTCCCCACACCTGACGTGCCCTTCGCCATCATCGCGGGAGGCACCGGCGACGAGCGGGGCTACAACCCGCTGCTCCAGGGCGACAACGACATGACCGTCACCGTGGCCGAGACCCACCTGGAGGGCGCCGAGGACTTCCTCCTCGTGCGCGCGCTGCACACCTTCATCATGGTGAACCCCGAGGTAATCGACGCGGCCAAGCGCTACCTCAGCACCGGGAAGCTCGGCGCCACCACCTAGGGAGGTGGCGGCATCGCAGCCGCGTTGCGGTACGAGATCTGGCGCTGAAGCCGCAGCTCTCCTTCGAGGTCCCAGGTGGGCCAGTCCGCGTACCAGGCGGCGTCTCGAATGCAGTCCGCCACGGTCTGCGGCATCTCCAGGTTCAGCGACCGCATGGTCACGTCGCTCAAGCGACCATCCACCAGCACGGCGTCGAACACGAACTCGGCCTCGGTGGGATCCGCGATGCCGTCGATCCACTCGACGATGCAGGAGTCGCGTGCCTCCTTGAGGACGTCGTCCACCGCGTAGTTCATCTCGAGCTTCTCCTCGTGCCCGATGTCCACGGGACTCGGTCGGTCCTCCAAGGGCTCGGGAACCTCGATGTCCGGAGGACGAGGCAGCGGAATCGGCTTGGCCCGCGGGTAGGCCTTGACCACCTCACGGTCCTGCTTCGTCTCGGGCCTCTCCACCGGCTCCGGTACATCGGGTTCGGTGTCCTGGGGTCCCAGGGCGAACAGCGCGAGACCCGCCACGATGACGGCGATCACTGCTAGCCCTGCAATGGTGCGACGATTCACTCCTCTCCCTCCCGTTGCTGACGATCTCCACCCGTGCGGGCCACGAACGCCTCGCGAATGCGCTCCGCCCCATCGCGCAACGATTCCCCCACGGCTGCCGCAGCGTCAGCGGGGCGGGGGGCGTTGTCGATGAAGTCGTCGATCCGAGCCTCGGCCTCGTCCAGACGCTCCTCGCTCACGTCGTGGCCGAGCAGCTCGCCCGCACGTGCCAGCAGCGTTCGGCGCCCGGCCCGACGCGCCTGCGGATCGAGCGCGACCTGCCCCGGCGTGACGCCGATCCAGGTGCTGAGATCGGGCGGCTCGTCGGTGGCCGGCTTGCCCGTGAGCTGCCGAAGGGCATCGCGCACGGTGCCCAGGACACGACCCCAGCCAGCATCGACGTGCGCCTGCGCCGTGGCGAGATCCACCTCGAAGTCCTCCATCGCTGCGAGATCCACCTTTCGCACGACGAGCTGCAGATCCGACAGCTCGTCGTCGCCGGCAGGCATCGACTCGCCCGACGGCACCAGGAAGAACCGCCGCGGCTCGCCCACACGCATCCACAAGTGAGGGCGATCGCTCACCGGTTCACGATGTCGACGACGCCGTTGGTGCAGGGGTTGCCACAG
Source organism: Myxococcales bacterium (assembly GCA_019634415.1). Classification (GTDB taxonomy): domain Bacteria; phylum Myxococcota_A; class UBA796; order UBA796; genus DRPG01. Next base: position 2,001 of record JAHQVJ010000006.1, on the reverse strand, counting down.
AAGTCGCCCCCACGCTGGTACTGCGGGGTGTACTCGTTGGGCACCGACGAACCCACCTGCACGATGACGTCCTGGCCGAAGAAGCGGTGGGTGGAGATGGTGGCCTCGCCCTGACCGCACACCCACGAGTAGTTCTCGAACACGGTGGCGTCGCCCTTCTCCGTGGGGCAGTCGAACGTGAGCGCCATCCCCTCGGTGTCGTTCAGCGTCAGGCGGAACTCGGTGCGGTCGTCGGGAAACTGCACCTTGAGGGTGGAGTCACACGTGGACGTGGCCTCCGACTCGCACTCTCGGACGACGTCGTCGCCCGAACAGGCCACCAGGAACCCCATCAAGACTACGGCTCGTGTCACGCTCACCTCCAGGCGGCCAAGGATATCCCGCGGCTGCACGTTGCGAGAACGTGTGACCGTCGCTACAAGATCCCAAAATGACCCAGCGGTCGGAATCGGATGATCCGATACGAGATCATGCGAGACGACGCGGCGACGTACCTGCTCGGCGAGGGCCCTGCGAGTGCGATGGCTTCGTGCGCTTCGAAGAAGGAGAGGAGACGACGATGGTGCGAACGGTGACTGCGTGGACCCTGTACCCAGGCCTCCTCCTCGTCAGCCTCACGGCGGCACTCCTGGGCATTCGCGCAGGGCACAGCCCCACCCTGGTGGTCGTCGTCACCATCCTGTGCTCTACGGCCGTCATCCTGCTCGCGCAGAAGCTCATGCCCTTCGAGGAGCGGTGGAAGGCCAAGCCCAAGGACTTCGGCATCGACCTGCTGCACATGCTGTCCACGGGCATCGCCACCGAGACCTACCGGGCCCTGACGGTCGGGCTGCTCACCGCCGGTGCACTGTGGCTGCAGGGCACCGTGGGGGCCTCGCTGTGGCCCACCGCCTGGCCGATGGCGCTGCAGGTGGGACTCGCCCTGCTCATCGGGGACTTCGGCGCCTACTGGGTGCACCGCACCTGCCACAGCTCCCCGCTGATGTGGCGGATCCACGCCATGCACCACAGCTCCGAGCGCCTCTACGTGTTCGCCAGCGCGCGCAACCACCCGATGAACGCGATCCTGGGCCACGGCAGCCAGCTGCTGCCCCTGACGCTGCTGGGCGCCCCCATCGAGGTCATCGCCCTGGTGTCGGTCTTCACCGCGGTCAACGGCATGCTGCAGCACGCCAACATCGACCTGCGCTACGGCGTGCTCAACTGGATCTTCGCCACCGCAGATCTGCACCGGTGGCACCACTCGGCGGACTTCGACGAGTCCAACACGAACTTCGGAAGCAACCTGATCCTGTGGGACGTGGTGTTCGGCACCCGCGACCTGCCCGAGGGCAGCCCGGAGGAGGTGGGGCTGGAGGGTGTGGCCCTCCCCGAGAACTTCTTCGCCCACCTGGCATCGCCCTTCGTGTTGGGCCGATGGGAAGACAACGAGTGGCCTGCCGTCGAGGTCGTACCGGAGCCCGTCGAAGCCAAGTAAGCCCCACCTTCGTGCAATGCCCTGTGGGGTTGGTACGTGATTCGTGTGGAGGTTCCTCTTGGACCGCAACCAGACGATGATCGCCGTGGGGCTCGAGGCCGTGCCCGGAACGTTCTTTCAGACCTTCGGGCTGGGCCACCTGTACAAGGGACGCGTGGGCACCGGCTTGGGCATCATGGCCAGCTACTGGATCCTGCAGGCCATCAACGTGGCCCTGATGCCGTTCCTCATCGGGTGGATCACCGCGCCGCTGACCTGGCTCGCCTACGTGGTGGCCGCCCCCACCAACCTGCTGTCGGAAGACGAGAGCTAGTCAGCAGCCGGCGGAGCTGGAGGGTACACTGGAGGTCATGCCCAGGCCTACCCGACGTCAGCTCCTCGAAGGAACCGCCGCTGTCACGCTGCTCGGCGGTGCCGCCTCCGCATGCGGTGCCCGCACGGCCACCGATCTGCGCGGCCGACCCATCATCTACTTCTTCATCGACCAGCTGCGGGCGGATGCCCTGGGCTGCACGGGCAATCCC
>JAHQVJ010000053.1 GCA_019634415.1 Myxococcales bacterium | reverse complement strand
CTCAGCGAGGCCTGGCGTCACGAGCTCGCACCCTTCGGCGTCCGCGTGGTGGTGCTCCAGCCAGGCGCGTACCGAACCGACATCTTCGGACGCAACCGTCGCGTGGCCGCAAACGCCCACGACGAGGCGAGCCCCTACGCCGCCTGGGCCCGCTCCCTCGACGAGCTGGCCACCGAGCGCGTTCAGCAGGTCGCACGGGATCCTCAGGAGGTGGCGGACCGAATCTGCGCGGTGCTGGAGGCCTCCGATCCTCGCTTCCGCCACCCCATGGGCGTGGGGGCGATGTCCAGAACGCTCCTCAAGCGCCTGGCACCATTCGGCTTGTTGCAGCGAGCCATCGCACGGATCACGTCGGCGCCATCCGGGTCACCGGGGTGTACCCATACCAAAAATCAGGTTCCTGCTAAATGATGGTAAGATGGCCAGCCGGGGTCGGGCCTAGACCTCGGCAATGGAGTGTTCCGAGGATACCTGCCCCACTTGGAGGACATCCTGTCGACCGCCCCGAACAATGACCCGATGCAAAACGGCATGGCCCACGCATCTGCTGCACTCGAACAGCAGATTGCGCAAGCTCACATGCTGGTCCGTCGCATCACGGAACTGTACGGTGTGCTGTCTCGTGAGCCCATACCCTCCAGTGACGCCGAATTTGAGCTGAGTGCATTGTTGCAACAGCGCAAGCAGCTCGAAGCCACCATCGGCCAGACTGTGGTCAAGCTCACCTCCCTAGGCGCCACCGTGGGCGTCTCGGGTGACACCGCAGGCCGCGCGAGCAACGGACCCGACACGGTCTCCGACGTCCCAGGAGTGCTCCGCAGACCTGGCGGCGGCACTGCAGTGACCCCCACCGCCTCGCGCCCTGCCAATGGCGCCGCCTTGAGGGCGCTCGTCGACGGCGGCATCACCCCCCGCTGGTCTTCCACGCGAAGCATGGAAGAGCTGATGGGCGAGCTCCGCGCCATGGCCGCGGTGATCGGGCAGCCCACCAAGATCGAGACGCGGGAAGACATCTCGGGTGCAGTGGAGCGCCTGGGGTCCGCCATCACCCGCATGGACACCTGGCTCGAGCAGCCCCAAGACGGTCAGAAGGCGCTCATGGGCCTCGCCAGCAGCCTGGCTCGCCAGATCCAGGACGAGAGCGAGTACGGCCTGACCTTCCAGGAAGACGAGGCACTTCGCGCCGCGTTCTCCAGGATGACAGCGTGGTCCAGGGAGAACCGACCAGGGTTCGTGCCCGGCCTGTCGCGTTCCAACGCACCCGATCACGGCTCCTGGCTCGACGACGGCCGCCACTGGTGGACGGAGATCCATCGGGGCGCACCGGAGCCCTCCGACGAGATCACTCCAGAGCACACCCTCGCCGAGCTCGAGAAGATGCTCGAAGACGGCGTGGACGACCGGAAGTCCTTTGCCGAGAGCGTGCAGAAGGCCGTGGCAGGAGGCCTCTCACAGAGCGATCCCCGGCTGGTGGCGTTGCTCACCCCCTACCAGTCCATGATCCGGGGGGCCCGGGGCCTCAAGACGCTCAAGACCGCGCTCCGCGACGCGCTGAAGGCGGAAGACGAGTCGGAGGTGGAGGAAGATACCTCCAGCGCCGTTCCCACCGACTGGCCCATGCTCCACCTGACCGAGGGCAAGCGTGCCGTCATCCTCGGAGGCGATCCGAGACCGCTCGCCCTCGAGCGCATCAAGGATGCGTTCCAGCTCGCCGAGGCCGAGTGGGAGGAGACCGACGTCCGGCGCGTCACCGCCTTGGCCTCCCGCATCAAGAAGGGCAACGTCGATATCGTGATCCTGCTGCGACGGTTCATCTCCCATCGCGAGCAAGACCTGATCAGACCAGCGGCCAACGAAGCTGGCGTGCCCATCTGCGTGGTCGACACGGGCTACGGCGTCACTCAGATCAAGCTGGCCGTCGAGCGCTACTGCGCCGCCCTCGTCCCCGAAGAAGAGGGAGACGAGGCCGGGCAGGAGGCGACACCGTAGTCAGATCCGCTCGAGGATCGAACCGGCCAGGCTGCAGGAGAGACCGAATCCATCGGGCTCCACTTCCAGGTGCGTGACCACGCCGTCCTGAAGCACCATGGCGTACCGCTTCGAGCGGACGCCGCCGAGCGCTGCCGTGGCATCGACCTCGAGCCCCATCTTCTTGGTGAGCTCGGCGGCCGGGTCAGCCAGCATCCGGACCTTCTCCCCTGCATTCTGGGAGGCGCCCCAGCTCTGCATGACGAAGGCGTCGTTCACAGCCACGCAGACGATCTGATCGATCCCCTTGGCCTTGAACTTGTCGTGGTCGCCGACGTAGCCAGGCAGGTGCGTCTTGTCGCAGCCAGGCGTGAACGCACCTGGCACACCGAAGATCAAGACGCGTCCGGAGCCAAAGGCCTCGGCGGGATCGACGTGGTCCTTGGGAGATCCCTCGTGCAGGGTGGCGGACGGGATGCGATCCCCGATCTGGATGCTCATGTGCAGTTGCTCCTGATACGTCCCGCGCTGCGGTGCGCAGGAGGGGGGTCGTATCCTGACATCGCCGCGGGCAGCAGCCCCACGATCACTTCGAGGTGAAGGTGCCTGCAACCTTGTTTCTTGGACTCGCCGTCGGATGTGGCACGTCATGGCTCACGACACCCGAGCGTGTCGCCGCCACCGCCACCATCGAGCCACGCACCGAGGCCGACGGCCGCCGCACCCTCGCTACGCCGTCGCGCGCCGGAGCCGTGGCGCTGTGGGGATCTCGAGTCGCCTTCTCGATTCCGGGTGGAATCCTGGGTGTCCCCAGATCTGGGGGCGCGACCACGGTGGTGGCCGAGCTTCCGTCGGACTGCTGGCCGCGAAGCCTGGCCACCTCGGCGGGCGCGCTGTTCGTTCCCTGCGACGATCGGATCCTGAGGATCACGGAGGCGGATCCGGCGGCCAGCACCCCCGTGCTGGAGGGGGGCTCGCTGCTGCATCAGGTGGTCGCGGCACCCGACGGCGTCTACACGTGCAACGGCACGCGGCTCGTGCGGCTCGCCTCGGACGGCGAGAGCTACGTCACGCTGGCCGACCTCGGCGTGGTTCCCCCCGAGGAAGGGGGAGCTGCAGCCGCAGCGTGCCTCGGCGCTCGCATCTCGGTCCTGCAGGAGGCCATCCTGGTGGACCAGGGGCGCCGTGCCTGGCGCGTGCCGCTGCAGGGTGGCGCTCCGGAGGTCTTCGAAGGCACGCTGGGTCTACTCCCCACGCGAGCAGGCACCCTGACCCGCAGAGGCCTGCCCCATCGCTCCTCGTGGTTCCTCGACGAACACGAGGTGTTGTCCGTCGCCGACAAGGGCGACTGTGCCCGAGCCACGCGAGCAGGCATGCTCGGGTGCACGGGTCGGGATCAGACCGAGCTGGTGCACCTGGACCTGAGCACCCTCGGCGGTGACACGACGCCCACGGCACACCCCGTTCACGTCAGCCCACGCGCCATCTTCTCCGTCGACGTCGACGGCTCCACGGTGGCCTGGGCGGAAGGAGACCCGACCTCCGCGGCCGAGATCTGGCTCGCGGAGATCCCGGAGCCTCGAGGGAGTGCGGGCCCTCCCACCGACCCGTGAAACCGCGGTGTCCCTCGAACGCGACCAGAGCAGCGTAGACTGACGAGGGAGCAACGTCCGTGGCCGACTCACGCATCCGCAGGAACCCGTCCACGCTGTTCGTGGAGCCGAAGCCGAGCACCGTTTCCGGGGTGCAACGACCAAGCTGCGAGGTCGCCTTCGTCACCGCGTGGCCCGCCATTCGCCAGATCTGCGGCAGCGTGCGGCGACGCACCCTGGCGATCTTTGCCATCGACGACGCCAACACCTGCATCCACACGCTGCTCGATCCGCATCCGACAGACATCCGCACGGCCATCATCGGTCGCCACACGGCGGCCGACCTGTGCCTGCCGAAGGACGAGGGGATCTCCTTGAGGCACCTGGCGTTGGTGCTGCATCCCACCTCGCCGCACGACCCACACGTCCGCTTTCGCCTCCTCGATCTGCGCACGTCGCTGGGGCTGACCGACGAGCGGGGTCGACCGGTGGAGCACCTGGCCGCCGACGGGCCGCTGCTGGTGCAGGTGGGCAGCTACGCGCTCGTGATCCTGCCCCTCGAACCACACCGCCGCTGGCCCCTCGATCCCAAGAAGGCCTGGGAGCAGCTCCCCGAGCGGCGCTACACCCGCGAGACCCCGGGAGGAGGAACCCGCGGAGCCCAGCAGAGCGAGGTACTCGCGGCCTTCGCAGTCCCCGGCACCACCGGAGTCCAGGTGGTGCGGGGGCCTCGGTTCGCCGAGATCGATCTCGAGGGCTCGTCGGAACAACGCGTCGGACGCCTCGAGGTGCGCTCCCCACGCGGCCGCTCGTCGTTGGTCCTGGGACAGCGCGCCCTTCAGGGAGGCGTGCTCCTGGGACGCTACGACCGCTGTGACAACGCGGGCCTACCCGTGCTCTCTGATCACCGCATCAGCAGGGTTCACCTGCTCTTCCTCAGCGTCGCGGGGCAGGTGTTCGTCATCGACACGGCCTCCACCAACGGGGTGTGGTCCGACAACACCGTGGTCCGGCATCGTCGGCTGGGTGCCCAGGAGCAGCTGGAGCTCGGGAGCGAGCTCGCTCACGTGAGCTGGTCGGCCTACTGATCCCGCGGCTGGAGCCGAGCCCTCAGCCACCGTAGAGATCGCGCACGACGCTTGTAGAGCAGATCGCGAGCCCGGCTCCACGCAGCCGGTTCCACCTGCCGGCGTGGCGCCCCCAGCACCTCCTCCACCAACTCGTCCGTGGGAGCCCCCTCCAGGTACAGCCGCAACACCACGCGGTACTCGGCAGGTGCCTCGGCCTCGAGCATCGCGATCGCACGACGCACATCCAGCTGATCGTCCAGCGACCAATCGGGGGGCAGAGGCGGCCGACACCGCTGATGTGCGCGCACGGTATCCAGATGACGCAGCCAGTCCACGGCGAGGTTGCGGGCCGTGCGGCGCACGTAGGCTCGCTCGTGAGCCACGCCTCGGCGACACCAGGTGCGGAATGCCGCCTCCTGCGCAAGCTCCTCACGAACCGGAACGGGGATCGACGAGAACCCATCCAGCACGGCGCGGGCCAATCGCAGATGAGTGACCGTCGTGAGCTGCAGCGGATGTGAGGCGACCATGTGGCCGTTGTACCCAACACGCGCACAAAGGCCCAAAATATACTTTGCAACATGTTTATCGGAGGTAAAGAACCACCTCCGAGACCCGCTTCTTTCCTGAGCGGAAAGTCAACGGCGCGCCCACGGTACGCACCCCACACGGGGCGCCGGGTCCGTCAGCCGATCCACTCGGCCACATCGGTGGCGTAGTAGGTCAGCACGCCGTTGGCACCTGCTCGCTTGAAGCCGAGCAGCCCCTCCAGCACACAGACGCGCTCGTCGATCCAACCCTGCTGGGCAGCTGCCTTGAACATCGCGTACTCACCGGACACCTGGTACACGAAGGTGGGTCGACCGAAGGTCTCCCGCACGCGCCACAGCACGTCCAGGTAGGGCATCCCTGGCTTCACCATGACCCAGTCGGCGCCCTCTGCGAGGTCCATCTCCACCTCGTGCAGCGCCTCGTCTCCGTTGCCGGGGTCCATCTGGTAGGTCCGCTTGTCCGTGCCACCACGCGGGGCGCTGTCGAGGGCGTCCCGAAACGGTCCATAGAACGCCGACGCGTATTTTGCCGAGTACGCCAGGATCAGCGTGTCGGTGTGCCCGGCGTCGTCGAGGGCCTCGCGGATCGCGCCCACGCGACCGTCCATCATGTCGGAGGGCGCCACCACGTCTGCACCCGCCTCTGCCTGGCACACCGCCTGCTGCACCAAGGCCTCGATGGTGCGATCGTTGTGGATGTCTCCGTCGACCACGACACCGTCCTGCCCCAGGCTGCTGTAGGGATCGAGGGCGACGTCGGTGATCACCAACAGGTCGGGAAGGGCCGTCTTGAGGGCGGACACGGCTCGAGGAACCAACCCGGAGGGGTCCCAGGCCGCTTGACCGTCCTCGGTCTTGATCTCGTCGCGTACCCTCGGGAAGAGGGCGACCGCGGGCACCCCTGCCTCCCAAGCCCGTGTGGCCCGAGCCACGAGGCTGTCCACCCCATGGCGGAACTGCCCCGGCATCGACGGAATGGGCTCGTCGGGGCCTGGCTGCTCCTTGACGAACAGGGGCTGGATCAGATCCTTGGCGCTCAGATGATGCTCGCGCACGAGGTCCCGAACGGCGGGACGAGTGCGCAGGCGCCGCTGCCGACGGTGCGGATAGGAATGGCCACTCATGGGACTCCTCACGTGCCCTGACAAGGGCCTCGACGTCTCCCCCGCAGGCCAGCTCTAATCCGGTTCTGCGCTGGCTGCCGTGGCACGTCGCCTGAGGCTCGCCAGCGCCCGGCTCGCGGCTCGCCGTCCGCTTGCCGCACGTCGCGCTTGCTTGCAGACCCCCGCCACGTCGCGGACCACCGAGGCCCAGTCCGAGGTGTCGGCGGTGGGCGACGCCCAAAGGTCCAGCGAGGGGCCGGATCCGCGACGCAGGGCCAGGTGAGAGCCATCCGAGACGACGCGCACCTGAGCGGTCGGCACGTCGAACAGCGATCGCCCGCGGCAGAGCACGCGCACGCGCACGGGGTCCACCTCCAGCGCCACCCGAAAGCGCGCCTCCCGCCACCGCTGCAGTCGCACGTACAGGCTGCATCCCACCAGCTGCCCCGCGAGGAGCGCCACAGCCCCACCCCAAGCAGCCCCCCACTGCAGTCCCCACAGCGTGAGGAGCAGCATCACCGGCGTCCACGCCAACGCCATCAGGGGAGCCAGATCCCACGAGCCGACCTCGGGGTCGCGCAGGCACATGGGCAGGGCGATCCCGTGCACTCCCCAGCGAGGCGCTGCGTGCGCATCGTCATCCGAAGTGGCTACGTGCCTCGCTGGGGCGGTCTTCGGGGTCATGGGCCGTCCGGTGATAGTCGGCACGAGGAGGCATCGCTGTACCTGCCACTCAAGGCGCTGCACATCATCTCGATGGTAGCCTGGTTCTCGGGCTTGTTCTACATCGTGCGTCTGTTCGTGTATCTCCGCGAAACACAGGAACGCCCGAGCTCCGAGCGTGACGTACTGCAACCACAGCTTCGCCTGATGGCGCGCCGGCTGTGGTTCGGCATCACCTGGCCGGCAGGACTGGCCACCATCGGATTCGGGCTGGCGCTGCTGCCCATGTTCTGGCCACCCGGCCTGTGGCTACAGCTCAAGCTGGCCTTGGTGGTCGGGCTCGTGGCCTACCACGGGGCCTGCCACCAGATGCACGCCCGCCTGCAGCGAGGAGAGGCGGTGGCATCGGGTCGCTTCTTCCGCATCTGGAACGAGCTCGCCACCTTGTTCTTGGTCTCCATCGTGTTCCTCGTCGTGCTCAAGAACAGCATGAGCCTCGTCTGGGGCGTTGCGGGCCTGGCGGTCTTCGCGGCGGTCCTGATGGCGGGCATCACCCTCTACCGACGCATCCGCACCCGCGGCTCGGAGGCCTGACATGGACCTACACCAGGCACTGATCACCCGCAGGACGGTCCAGCGTTTCGTCCCTGGCGCCGTCCCCGACGACGTCATGGACCGCGCCCTGACCGCAGCGACCTTCGCCCCCAACCACAAGCTCACGTGGCCCTGGCGCTTCACCCTGCCCGGCGGCGAGGCCCGCGAAGCGCTGTGCGCCCTGAACCTGAAGCTCAAGTCCGCCCAGCGGAGCCCCACACCGGAGCTGGCACGGGCGCTAAGGGCCAAGATGCTCGATCCGGATCGCCTGCTCGTCGTCCGCCAGGTCCTCGCGGGCGATCCCGGCCGCGAGCAGGAGGACTACGCGACCTGCGCCTGCGCCATCCAGAACCTGTCCCTGTCGCTGCACGCAGACGGGTTCCACAGCAAGTGGAGCACCGGCAAGGTCACGACCCATCCTCGGACCTACGAGATCTTGAGGATCGATGCCACGCAGGAGCGGATCGTGGGGTTCGTCTGGATCGGCCACGCGGCG
>JAHQVJ010000052.1 GCA_019634415.1 Myxococcales bacterium | reverse complement strand
CGGATCGCCCCAGCCATCGCAGTCCGTGTCCGCGAAGAACTCCAGCTGCCCGGACGGATCCACCGTCGACGTGGTGCCGTTCAGCGGATGGTCCGGATCCCCGTCGAAGTCGTCGATGAGCGTGTCACAGTCATTGTCGATGTTGTCGCACACCTCAGCCCCTTCGGGGTTGATGGTCTCGTTGCGATCATCGCAGTCCAGCGCGTTGTTCACGAAGTTCGCGGGCGCAGCACAGCGCCTCACCGAGGTCTCGGGGTCCCCGTACGTGTCGCGGTCCCTGTCTCGGTAGTACGTGATCCGAGTGCTGGGATCGACGCCCTCGTCCTGATCGTCGGCCCGACCGTCGCAGTCGTCGTCGGCGCCGTTGTTGCAGACCTCTCGCGCCAGCGGGTTCACGACAGGATCGTTGTCGTTGCAGTCCCCGGAGATCTGCGTGAACGTGGGCCCTGGCGACAGACACGAGCTCTCGGACTGCGCGTCACCCCCGTACCCGTCTCCGTCCTCGTCGGGGTACCACGGCACCTTCGGGTGGCTCTCGTCCACCAGACCGTTGCAGTCGTTGTCCTCCAGGTCGCAGACCTCCTCCGCCCCCGGGTTCACCGCCGGGTTGGCGTCGTCACAGTCCACGTTGTTGGTGGCCTCGTTGTCGGTCGGCGTGCAGACGTAGCCCACCCCCACCGTGGAGCCGAAACCGTCTCCGTCCTCGTCCACGTAGACGTAGACTTCGTCGTAGGGCGAGCACTCCAAATCGACCTCGTCACCAGAGCAGCCCAGCAGGGCTCCGGGGATCGCGAGGGAGAGCGATGTCCACTTCAGCCACTGCATCGAGCCTCCAGCTTCTCTGGGTCCAGGTGCCGCGACGTACCACGAAGGACTCGTTCCACACGGAGTCTTGACGGGTTTTCGACCGGCTCCTCACGACCTCGTGCCTCGCCCCGAGCACGGGCAGAAGAGGTGGTTCCCTCGACCGACCTGGAGCTTCCTACAACAGTCGTCGGGCCTTGATCTCGAGGTACCGGTGGAGCAGGCTCGGCGTGACCTCCGCGGGGTTGCCGTCCACCACGAGCGCTCCGCGCTGCCGCAACCCCGCGAGCGCCTGATCTCGCTGGTGGAACAGATCGGCCGCGGCCGCCTGCACGTACTGATCTCGGTCGTTGCTGGCACGACGATGGAGCAGCTCGTCGACGTCGGCGTCTCGGATCCAGACCGCCAGGGGCAGGTGGCGACTGGACAGCGCCGAGACGAGCTGCGTGGACATCTCGGCGTTCACCTGGTCCACCACGGAGCTGAACAGCACCACCAGACTGCGCCGCCGCACGTGCTGGGTGAGGTACCGGAAGGCCATCGCGTAGTCGGGCTCCTCCATCGAGGGGAACAGGTCGTACGTGGCCCGGATCAGCCGACCCGCCGAGCGCTTGCCAGCTCGAGGTGGCAGCCACACCCGAGGCTTGGAGTCGAAGGCCAGCAGCCCCACGCGGTCCCCGTGCTTCAGCGCCACCTGACCCATGAGGATCGCAGCGTTCAGCGCGTGGTCGAAGGCGGTCAGCCCGCCGCTGCGAGCCGACATCATGCGACCACAGTCGAGCAGGAAGATCAGGTTCTGGTTCGACTCCTGACCGAACTCACGAGTGATGTACTCACGGCGCTTGGCCGTGGCCTTCCAGTCGATGTGCCGGTAGGGATCGCCCTGCACGTAGGGGCGCAGGCGCTGGAACTCGTTCTCGCCGCCGGGACGACGCCTCGACCGAACGGGCACCCTGTCCTCCGACAGCCGCCCCCGCATGCCGAACTCTCGGAGCTGCCCGAAGTCGGGATAGACGCGCACCGCCCCCTGCACGGCATAGCGGCGCTGCCGCCGCCAGAGCCCGAGCGGAGAGCGCCAGCGAACCACGACGTCGCCGAACGGATGCTGTCCGCGGCGATCGATCTCCACCGTATAGCGCGCCTCGGACTCCATGCCCGACCCGAGCATGGCCCAGCCGGGCAGCCCGGTGGCCTGCCCGGGAGCATCATCGGTGAACTGCACCCTCAGCATCCGGCGACCGGCGTTCCGCACCCCCACAGTGACCTCGAATGCCCGCCCCACGGCCTGCACGGGAGCGAAGGCACGCCAGACCTCCACCCTTCCGCCCGCCAGCAGCAGATCGAGCAACGCCAGCACCAGCAGCACCAGATCGAGGGCCACCACGGGGATGATGGCCGCAGACGACACGACCACGGCGAGGGACGCGGTGAGCGGCACGATGCTCAGGGCCACCAGCATGCCGGTGGGCACACCCGCCACGCGCTGCAGCCAGCCCACGGGGCGCACCGTGCCGAGCTCGGTGCCGGAGCCCGCGGCAGCCCCGATGCGGGGCTCGGGAGCACCGCTCGCGGGGACGGGCAGGTCGACGGCGAGCTGGCTCAATCCTCGTGCTCCCCACCGGGCACGGGCACGTCCATGAGGATGCCCCGCACCACGTCGTCGGGACGAACGCCCTCGAGCTCGGCATCGGGCTGCAGCAAGAACCGATGGCGCAGCACGGGCGCGGCCAGCTCCTTGATGTCGTCGGGCACGACGTAGGCCCGACCTTCGGCGGCAGCCACCACCTGGCCGCACAGCAGCAGCGCGATCGACGCCCGCGGCGACGCACCGAGGTCCACGGCCGCGTCCTCGCGGGTCCGCCCCACGATGGTGGCGATGTAGTCGAGGATCTCGGCATCCACCCGCACGCCGCGCGCGATCCGACGCATCTGCGCGATCCCGGCTGCGTCCACCACGCGGTGCAGGCCCACAGCATCGAGATCACCCGCATCGAAGCCACCGAGGTAGCTCTGGAGCAGCGTGACCTCGACGTCCTTGGCGGGATGGTCGAGCAGCACCTTCATGAGGAAGCGATCGAGCTGCGCCTCGGGGAGCGGGTAGGTGCCCTCGGACTCCACGGGGTTCTGGGTGGCCAGCGTGAAGAACGGATCGGGCAACGGGCGGGTCTCGCCGTCCACGGTGACCTGCCGGTCGCTCATGGCCTCCAGCAGCGCCGACTGCGTCTTCGCGGGCGCCCGGTTGATCTCGTCGGCCAGCAGGACCTGGGTGAACACGGGCCCCGCGCGGAACACGAAGGCGTCTTCGGCCTGGTTGAACAGGTTGCCCCCGGTCACGTCGCTCGGCATCAGGTCCGGCGTGAACTGGATCCGCTTGAACTCCACCCCCATCACGCGAGCCAAGCTACGCGCCAGCAGCGTCTTGCCGATGCCGGGAGGGCCCTCGAGCAGCACGTGGCCACCCGCGAACAGCGCCACCAGAGCGGAGCGCACCGCCCCACGCTGCCCTAGCAGCACGCGCTCGACCTGATCCTGCGCCGCGCGAAACACGGACGAGAACCGATCGATCGCAGCCGGGTCGACGGGTGCCGCTGGCGCCGTCATCCCGACCGGTTCGTGACCTTCCACAACTCCTCCATTCGATCGAGGTCCTCGGCCGACCCAGGCACGTCCTGCTCATCGGCGTCCGCGAGCTGCTGGAGCCCGTCCACCCAGGCGCGGGCCTGGGCTGGCGTCTTGCCGGCACGCTCGGCGGCCAGCCGCAGCCCACCGTGGCCCAACCGAGACAACCAGAAGGCGGCCATCCGGCCCAGGGCGTGCCGAGACGCCTTGAGCCGATACCACCGCGTGCCCAGCGCCTGCACGTGCTCGGCGAACACGAGCCGCCCTTCGCTCGGCGGATCGCGCAGGGGCGCGAAGGGCCACCCACGCCACAAGCCCAGCAGCAACCAGGTGATGAGCAGCTGCAACACGAACGGGAGCAGCTTGGCGTTGGACATGGACTCGCAGGGGTTGTTGGACTGCGCTCCCGCCCCGCCACCCGAGCCCGACGTGGCAGCGGTGGTGGCCAGCTGCACGCGAGCAGGCGTCGGCAGCGGCCATCCGGCGAAGCCCTGGCCCAAGTACAGCAGGTCTCCGACGAACGACTCGTTGTCGCCGCTCACGAAGGCGCCGTTCCAGATCAAGCGCGGGTCGGCGATGCCCACCACCACCCCAGCACCCACGTAGAGCACGGCCACCGCGGCACCGAGGCTGTCACCCGAGCGGCCGGTGGCGACCACCCAGGCCTCTCCAGCGTCGTACGCGTACAACACCCCGTTGGGCCACCGCGGGATCGCGATGTCGCTACCCTCCAGCAGGATTCCGAGGCGAGCACCGGTGTCGGGGGGCAGCGTGAGGTGCTCCCCGAGCTCGGGGAACATGTCGGTGGCGTCGCCGCCGACCATCAGCACACCCCCAGCATCCACCCAGGTGCGCAGGTGCTCCTGCTGCTCCTCCGTGGGCCCCACGGCGGACAGGTCCAGGATCACCACGTCGGTGTTCTCGTCGAGATCGGCGAGGTTGCGCAGCCGCCAACCGGCGTCGTAGCCGTGCAGCTCGAGCACCTTCACCAAGGCCGCGTCGCCCGACGGAGCGAACCGCTCCGGCGTCTGGGCGTGGGCAGACGAAGGCGACAGCCCGAGCCAGAGGGCGAGCAGCAGCGCCCCCGCCAGCGCCAGCAACCGCTCGGCTGCGGCCACTGCGCGCTCGGCACGCGGTAGCCCCAGCGGTGCCCCACCCCAACGGTGGATCTCCACGGCCACCACGACCTCCTTCAGGTCGTCCTCGACCTCGCGGGGCCCGCGCACGTTTCGCACGTACTCACGGTCCGTCCGGGAGCGATGCAGCCGAAGCCGCCCCGACTCACCGAGGTGCTTCAGCGCAGCCCCGCGCGCGAGCAACACGGCCTGGCCGAGATCTCCCTGCCGCAGGGCCTCGCGCGCTGCCCCGAGCAGGTCCGTGCTCGGAAGGTTCGGGACGTCGGGTAGCAGCTCGTCCTCGTCTTCTTCCTGCGAAACCGGGGGCAGATCCGCTGGCCGCGTACGGTTCCACCCGAGGGTGCCCCACAGCATGCGGAGCAAGACGAGCAGCATCACCCCCACGAAGATGGCCGCCACCCAGCGCATCAGCGCCTGCAGCCCCGCCTCGTCGAAGGCCTCGAGCTCGTCACATCCCTTCGGCTCGGGCGGAGGCGTCTCCGGATCCGCGGCGAGGCGGTCCGCTGGGCCCGTGGTGCCCTCGTCGCAGCCACGAGAGTAGACGGGGTCCGTGGCCACCGCTCCGTCCTCACAGGTGGCCCGCAGCCCCGGGCAGCGGTCGTCGGCCTCCCCGTCGAGCATGCTGCACCAGTCACGCGCCTCCTCCGCGTTCGCGCCGGGCACGTGGCAGAAGCGGAACGCCTCGTCGTCGAGGGCGGACGGAACGGAGTCGTCGGGGGCCTCCTCCGCAGGGCAGCCCAGCAGCGACGACACGCTCACCATCGCCAGCAGCATAGCGTTCACTTGGCTGCCAACCCGGCGGCCCGAAGGCCGACCTGCAGATCCCAGCCTTCGATGCGAGTCCGTGCGTCGACGTAGAGGAGCAGCCGGTAGACCGCCATCAAGGGCTGCGCGGCCAGGGCACCGAACAAGGCATAGGGCGTCACCTGGCCCGCGACCAAGCTGCCGAAGGGCTGGCCGAGCTGCAGCACGAACCCCACCATGGACTGCCCTGCAGCTTCTGCCACGACCACACCCCAGAACGTGAGGAAGGCCCAGCCGAAGGCGGTCGACAAGGCGATCCCCGGGTTCGACGAAGCCAACCGCATAGAGCGCCTCAAGCAGCCCATCACACCGACCTTCTCGAGCAGTGCCGCCTCCGTGACATAGGCCGTCGCGGGCACCGTGATGGCGACCCCAGCGAACCCACACCCCAGGCCGAGCAGCAGCGCGAGCAGCAACCATCCCGACGCGGCGATGGTCGGCACGATCCCGCGCAACACCTCCATCACCACCTGGCGCAGCGGGACCTCGTCGGCGAACAGCAGCCGGCCGGCCAGCACCGTGAAGGGCGCCTGCAGCAGCCCGAACACCAACGGCAGGAACAAGGGGATCAGCCAGGGGTCGTCGACCACGTAGGTCAGACCGAAGGCCAAGGCGACGAAGGGCAACACCGTGAGTGCGGCCAGCAGACCGAACCGGCCTGCGTGCACCCGGATCAGCGCCAGCGTGAGGTCGAAGACCTCCAGCGGCCCTCGGGGCCGCAGCACCACGCGACAGAGGTTCGGATTCATGGGGCGCGCTCCTCGAGGGGCACGTCGGCCGTGGGCCCCCGCCCCCCGAACAGCAGCCAGGCCCCGACGAACACCCACTGGGCGATGCCGAAGGCGTACTTGCCCGCCCGTGGCACGGGGCCTGCCGACCAGAATCCCTCGATGGCAGCCGCCACCACGAGCAGCACGACGATCCCGAGCACCAAGCGATACAACGACGGAGCGGCCGCGCGCAGCGACCCGATGCGCGTTCGACCGTGGGTCACCACCAGCGCCCAGCCCATGCGCATGCCAGCGGCCCCCGACACACAGATCCCGGTGAGCTCCCAGGCGGAGTGCCCGCTGGTGAAGTCGAGCAGGTTCCAGCCGAGCCCGATGCCGGACAGGTAGCCGAAGGTCGTGCCGATCAGCAGACCGTTGTAGACCAGGAAGAACACCGAGCCCAGGCCGCCCAGGATGCCCGTGGCAAAGCACCGGAAGGCGATGCCCACGTTGTTGAAGACGTAGAAGCCAGCCATGGAGGCATCCCCGCCGAAGCCGCGAGACAGCTCCTCCGCCGACCAGATGTCCTCGAGGGCCTCGAGCTGACCGTTCGGCAGGATGGCCGAGGCGAACGCCGGATCGGCCGCCGCCCCGATCGCCCCGACCAGGAAGGGCATCCAGAACAACAGGGACGAGGCCAGGAAGAAGTGCCACTGACGGCGTAGCTCCACCGGGAAGCCCACCAGCGCATCTCGCAGCAGCCCCAGCCCCAGGCCGGTGGGACGCACGGAGTACAGCCGGTTGTGGGCGCGGCCCGCCAGGTCGTCGAGGAAGCCCTGCACGTCGTGGGGAAGGCCCAGGCTGCGCGCTCGGGCCAGATCGGCGCAGACCGCCCGGTAGCCGGTGGCCAGCTGGCCCCAACCGCGCCCGTCCTTGGGCCCCATGGCCAGCAAGCGCTCCAGCTCTGACCAGCGCTTCAGGCGTTCGCGAACGAAGGCATCCCGATCGGCGAGGCTCACGCGGCATCCTCCTCGGCGGCGAGCGCGATGTCCGAGGCCGGTCGGTCACGACCCGTGGCACGGGCATAGGCCAGCGTCAGCACACGCTCCCACGAGGGAGCTTCGATCCCGGTGCGATCCGACAGCGCGGGCCCGAAGAAGCGTGCCAGCTCCTCCGCCCTGTCGTCGGACAGGCGGGGGCGCCGCCGCAGGAACGACTCGATGACCTGCAGCTCCTCGTTGGACAGCATCACCGACGCGGGCATGGCCTGGCGCTCCTGCTCGGTGACCGCGGGCGAGATCCGCACGTTGCCCAGCACGTTCGACTTCTCCTCGGTCACCACCACCGTGCCCGCCACCAGGTCCCCCAGCCGGCGCAGCTTGCCGTCGAAGGTCATCACGGCCACGCCGATGCCGAAGCCCATGGGCAGGAAGTCCACGAAGCGAACCAGGTTGCGGAGCAGGAAGTCGGGGAAGCGAGCCGGGGAGCCGTCGGAGCGCACCACGCGCAGGTTCAGGAGCAGCTTGCCGGGGGTGCGGCCCGACATCGCCGTCTCGAGCACCACGCCGTACAGCCACTGCAAGACGAACAGCCCCAGCAGCATGACCCCCATGCCCACGCCACCGAGCCCGGGCACGCTCGCCATCGAGGCGACCGTGATCGCCAACAACATCGCCAGGAAGGCGCTCAGGGCCAGGTCCACCAGCCACGCCGCAGCTCGCTGACCTGGTCCGGCCAGCCGGTAACGGAACCGGATGCGCTCGGGCGTCTCGATCCTGGCGGTCGTGTCCAGCAGCATCACTGCATTCCCACGTAGCGCGAAGCGGCGTTCCTGGAGACTAACAGCTGCGACCAACTTCGTTGATCGCGGCCATCGCGATCACCCCGATCGCGGGAATCACCCGAATGGTACCCTCCTGCCGCTACATCCACGCCCAGTCGGACGGTGAGCATGCGGATCTCCTCCCTCTCGTTCATGACCCTGCTGGCGGTGGCGGCCGTGGCCACCGCCTCGGTCGGCCCCGAACCCGTCTCCGTCCAAGAGGAGCGGTGTCTTCCACACGATCCATCGGCGCAGAACATTGCGTCGGAGACCTCGGGCCCCGTCCCCGACGGTCCTCGGTTGGTGCACGAGCTGCAGCTGCTCACCGCTGGCTCCCAGGGCATCGGTGAGGCCGCCTACGTCGTGCGGTTCCACTACGACACGTTCAGCGCCGTTGCTCACGGCGATCCCGTGCCCAACGAGGCCGACCGCTTCGTGGCCCTGCAGTGCGCCGACCACCGCGTGGCCGGCGCGCTGGTGCGCGTGGTCAATCCCTTTCCCGACGCGACGGTCCACGCACTGGCGCTGGTCTACGACACCGACTCCGACGACGTGGACGTGTGGCTGCCCGGTCCTCGCTGGGTCACGGTGGACGAGCAGCCGTGGACTCCGACGGAGCTGCCCCTCCTCGAGGAAGAGCGTCGACAGACACGGCCCGAGCAGGATCACCGGCCGATTCCCCTGCCCGACAACGACGGGGATGGTTTCGATCTCGGGGTCGACTGCAACGACGCCGACGATCAGATCTACCCGGGGGCGCCCGAGGTCATCGCCGATGGCATCGATCAAGACTGCGACTCCTCCGACGACTGCTACCAGGATCTGGACGGCGACACCTTCGGCAACGGCTCGGTGATCGTGGCCTCCACGGGTGCGGTGTGTCTGGCCGCCAACGACGAAGCCACCCAGGACGGCGACTGCGACGACGGCAACGACGATCGCTTCCCGGGCAACCCGGAGATCACCGGCGACTCCGTGGATCAGGACTGCGACGGGGCGGAGGTCTGCTACCAAGACGCCGACGACGACGGTGCCCGCCACGCGTCCAACACGGTGAACTCCACCGACGACGACTGCGCCGACGCCTTCGAGGGCCTGGCGACGGACGCCGAGGACTGCGACGAGACCGATGCCACCATTCGGCCGGGAGCCGTGGAGGCACCCGGCGACAACGTGGATCAGGACTGCACCGACACCGAGCGCTGCTACTTCGACGACGACGACGACGGCGCGCGCACCAACGGGACCTTCGAGACCTCCGCGGGCGACACGAGCTGCGAGCAGGCCAACGAGGGAGAGGCCACCGATCCGCTGGACTGCGACGACGACGACGACACCATCAAGCCCGGAGTCGCCGAGATCGCGGGCGACAACGTGGATCAGAACTGCGACGGCGCCGAGACCTGCTACGTCGACGGCGACGACGACGGAGATCGACTCGGCACGGCCACCACGGCAGGCAACGGCGATGCCGACTGCAACGATGCCTTCGAGGGCCTCGCCACCGACGCCGTCGACTGCGACGACGCCACCGCGGACCGGGCGAGCGGCAACCCCGAGACGCCAGGCAACGAGGTGGACAACGACTGTGACGGCGAGGAGCTGTGCTACGCCGACGCCGACGACGACGGCGATCGTGACGCCACCCTCACGGTGGTGAGCTCCGACTTCGACTGCCGCGACGGCGGCGAGGGACGAGCGTCGGACGACATCGACTGCAACGACGCCGACGACACCCAGTACAACGGCGCCCCCGAGCTGTGCGACGGGCTCGACAACGACTGCGACACGGCCTTGCCCGGCGCCGAGTCCGACGCCGACGGCGACGGCTACGTGGTGTGCATCATCGACGGTGGAGGCTGGGACGGCGCTGGGAGCGTGGTCGGCGGCGAGGACTGCGACGACGGCCGCGCCGGCACCAACCCGGGTGCCAGCGACGTCTGTGGCAACGGCATCGACGACAACTGCGACGGACAAGGCAACCACGCCACGGCCAGCTTCCTCGAGGACGACGGGGACGGGCTGACCTTCGGCACGGAGCAGTCCCTGGGCACCGACGACTGCAACACCGACTCCGACGGCGACACGCTCGAAGATGGCACCGAGTTCAACGTCACGTTCACGAGCCCGGCTCGATCGGACACCGACGACGACACGCTCGACGACGGCACCGAGGTGGGCGGCAACCCGAACTCACCCGTCGACACCGACGGAGACGGCACCCACGACGCCCTCGACACCGACGACGACGACGACTCGATCCCCACCCGCGTGGAGGCCACCGATCCCGACGGAGGGGACGGCGACGGCGTGCCCAACTACCACGACGACGACTCCGACGGCGACGGCTACGACGACCGAGAGGAGTGGACCGAGCGCGGCCCCAATGGCACCGACACCGATGGCGACGGGCGCAACGACTACATCGATCTGGACTCCGACGGAGACACCCTCCTCGACGCCGACGAGGCCGGCGGCCCCGCCTCCCCCGCCGACTCCGACGGCGACGGCTACGACGACCGCGTCGACGACGACGACGACGACGACGAGGTGCCGAGCGCCACGGAGATCGGCAACCCCACGCCGGGAAGCCACGACGACACCGACGGCGACGGCACCCCCGACTACCTCGACATCGACGACGACGACGACGGGGAGCTCACCCACACCGAGGATCCCGACGGCGGCAACACGCCCGCGGACGACGACACCGACGGCGACGGCACCCCCGACTACCTCGACACCGACGACGACGACGACGGCCTGCTCACCATCGTGGAGAACGCGCAGCCCCCTGGCCGCAACCCCGACGGAGACCCCTGGCCCAACCACATCGACACCGACTCCGACGGCGACCGCTTCGACGACGACGAGGAGGCAGCAGGAGGTGTGATCACCGACTACGACGGCGACGGGATCGGCGACTTCCTCGACATGGACTCCGACGGAGACGATGTTCCCGACGAGCGGGAGGGCGCCTTCACCGGCACGGCCGTGGACACCGACGGAGACGGAGACGAGGACCGTCTCGACACCGATGACGACGACGACCTCATCGACACCGTCGTGGAGTGCAGCCTGACCTGCAACGACGGCATGCCCTACAACGACGACTGGGACGGCGACGGGACCCCCGACTACCTCGACGAAGACGACGACGACGACACCGTGCTCACCCGCCACGAGGACCCGGACGGCGACGGCGACCCGCGCGACGACAACACCGATCTGGTGTTCACCGGACCGTGGTCCAACCCCGACGGGCTGCCCGACTGGCTCGACGACGACGACGACGGCGACGGGATCCCGACCCGCCTCGAGGACCCCGACGGCAACGGCGACCCGCGCGACGACGACGCCGACGGAGACGGCAGGCCCAACTACCGCCAGGAGGACGACGACCAGGACGGGATCCCCACCATCATCGAGACCTCCGACTTCGACGCTCCCCCAGGCTTCTCAGGTCCGCTCTCCACGGACCCGCGGGTCTACGACTGGCCCGACGGCGACGGCATCCCGAACTTCCTCGACACCGACGACGACAACGACCGGATCGAGACGCGCTGCGAGTTCGTGTACGGGGTGGACCACATCGCCCCCGACATCGACGGGGACACCATCCTCGACGGAGACGAGTGGTACAACTTCATCTGGCTGGAGCTGTACGATCCGGTCAACAACCCCGACGTCGACTTCGCCGACGACAACGGCGCAGTGAACACGGGCCTGGGCTGCGAGAACCCGTGGGATCGCGACAGCGACGGTCTGATCAACGCACTGGACGCCGACGATGACGGGGACGGCCTGCTCACCGGCTCCCAAGAGACGGGAAGCGATCTGGACTGCCTGGCGGGCACGTCCGTTCCCGCGGGGGACGGCATCCCCGACTACCTGGACCGCGACAGCGACGACGATGGGTTGCTCGACGACGCCATCGGAGCCACCAGCGACACCGAGGGTCTCGCCGACGGCGACGGCGACAGCGTGCCCGACTACCTCGACTGCGACGACTCGGGATGCGCAGGAGACTCCGACGTCGACGGCATCCTCAACTGCGACGAGGCCAAGCTGTGCCCCCAGGGCGGCTCCACCGCCACCTGGTGCACCGTGGATCCCGACATGGACGACGACGGCATCATCGACGGCGTGGAGCTGGGCGCCGATCTGACGAACCCGATCGACTCCGACGGGGACGGCACCCCCGACTACATCGACACCGACGACGACGGCGACACGTTCTCGTCGGCCGAGGAGAACGGGATCGCCTGCGGCCCAGGGGAGCGCCTGAACGTCTCCTACGACGCCTACTGGACGTTCCACTGCTTCGATGCACAGGGCGTGCTGCTCACCTACGACTTCACGAGCAACGACCCGGCGGACTACCCCAACGCCGACGCCGACGTGGGCGGAGCCATCCCGTTGTTCCCCGACGACGTGCCCAACTTCCTCGACACCGACGACGACGGAGACGGCGTACCCAGTGCGCAGGAAGGCGACGGGGATCTAGACGGGGACGGCATCCCCGACTACCTCGATCCCTACGATCAGGATGGTCCTGACGGAGACCCGGACGGCGACGGGCTGACCACGGCGCAGGAGCTTCAGCTGGACCCTCGGATGGATCCCTACGACGACGACACCGACGACGACGGACTCCCCGACGGTGTCGAGGCCTTCGACGCTGACGGCCAGATTCAGGACTTCGACGCAGATACGCTCATCGACCCGATCGACGCCGACGACGACGACGATCGGATCCCCACCTGGTACGAGGGAGATCTCGACATCGACGGTGACCAGCTACCCAACCACCACGACCTGGACTCCGATGGAGACGGCGTGCCGGACTCCGACGAGGCAGGCCCACTGGCAGAGCCACAAGACGCGGACTGCGACGGGATCTACGACTTCCTCGAGGTGGACTCCAGTGATGGCCCCTGTGGCGACGACACGGGCCGCTTCGTGGACGGCCTGTATCGGCGTCAGGGGTGCGGCTGCGGCGTGTCCACGCCCGCAGGCGGCGCACGCTGGGCCCTGCTGGCCCTGGGCCTGCTCGCCATCAGACGAAGGCGGATCGATTGATGGAACACGACGCTCTGGTGGCCCTGCTGGATCGGGCCGCCGCGGTGGACGCCTCCGTGGAGGTCATCGGACGAGCTCAGCAGGAGGTGTCGGATCTCCTGGCTGCCCACCAGGATCGAGCCTTCGGCCTCGCGCTGCGCTTCGTGGGCGACGCCGATCGCGCTGAGGTCCTCACCCTGGAGGCCGTGGCCATCGCCTACCGCCGCCTGGGCGAGTGGGGGCGCTCGGGGGACTCCTTCTGGTCGTGGCTGTACGGCATCGTGCGCCAGCGCTGCCTGCGGGAGCTCGCTCAGAAGCGAGGCCTGCTCACCGCCGACGGCGTGTTGATCCCAGGCAGCGACATGGCTCGGTCCATCGCCGACATGCGCCGCGAGACCTGGCAGGAGCTACTCCGACGGGTCGGGCAGGACGTGCTCACCGCCGACGAGCAGCAGACGGTCTACCTACGCTACGTGGAGGGCCTCGAGCCGTCCGAGATCAACGCGGTCATGGGGCTCGAGGGCACCGGGGCCCGCGGGTTGCTGCAGCGCAGCCGGCACAAGCTCGGCCTCGCCCTGCGCGCCCGTAGTCTCAAGGTGTATGGCGGACGCCGAGATCACCCCTCCTTCGCGCAGCTGGAGCTCACGGAGCCACCCGAGGCCGTGCGCAAGCACCTCACGATCTGCCCGATGTGCCGCGTGGATCGACGGCGCGTGCGGTCAACGCAGCGTGCCAAGGCACGCCAGCTCGAGGAGATCCGCCCCGCCATGGCAGGCGCTCGGGTCCTCGCAGGCGGCGTGCTCGGCTCGTCTTGGCGCTCCTCGACGGGGGCCGGGCCCACGCGGGCGGATGCGGCCTCGATGGAGCTCGTGGCCCGCCGCACCACGATGGGGCCCTACCGGACCACGGGGTTCGCGGATCGCCACGGAATGGTGGTGGTGTACCGGGCCAAGCACAAGGATCGGCGCACGGAGCATCTCGTGCACCAGCTCGCCACCGACGACCGCAGCGTGGCTGCGAGGCTCAAGCGGCAGCGCCGGTCGCTGCAGTCGCTTCAGCATCCCAACGTGGTGTCGGTGGTGGAGGACGGGCTGCTCGACGGCTCCCCTGCCCTGGTCACCGAGTTCGTGGACGGCCCGTCGCTGGCCGAGCTGCTGGCGTCCACGGCGGCCTTGCCGTGGGACCAGGTGGACGCCTTCGCCATCGACATCCTCGCTGGGCTCGACGCGGCTCACGCCTCAGGCCACGTGCATGGCCACCTCACTCCTCACGACGTGCTCTTCGACACCTCCGGAGAGCACCTCCGCGCGCGGGTCACCGGGTTCGGCCTCGGGGGGGCCCTGGCCATGCTGGAGGGCGCTCGCGACGTGTCGCATCCGTCCTTCACGGCCCCCGAGCAACACGACGATCCCAGCCGTGGCGATGCCCGCAGCGACGTCTTCGTGGTGGGGGCGCTGCTGTACGAGCTCGCCACGGGGCAGCGGTGCTTCGCAGGGCCCACCCACGCCGAGGTACGCCAGCGGGTGCACACCCTGCAGTACGTGCCCCCAGGTCAGCTGCGCGACGATCTCCCCGAGCGCATGGAAGGTGCCATCGAGGCCTGCCTGAAGGCCGATCCCGACGCGCGACCGAAGACCGCCGGAGCGCTCCTGGATCTGTGGACCCGAGGGGGAGGCCGCACCACGCGTCCGCTCACGTCCCTCGGGCAGGGGCAGGCGGCCGAGCTGCGGAGCTTGCGCCCGATCCTGGCGCTGCGCGAGCCCGAAGAGGCCACCGACAACGAGCACACCACCGCCTTCGGCCGCACCCCCGCCGTGTCCGCCGCGGCGGGCCCCCAAGACGGCGCGCTCGCCGCGTTCGCGGGCGTCGGTCTCATCGGCCTGCTGGCTGCCGCCGCCGTGGCGTACACCATGTTGGATCCGAGCACGTCGGGCACACCATCGTGGCGCCTGGCGCGCAACGTGCCGGGAGCCATCGATCCGGCGATCTCGCCAGACGGTCGGCGGGTCGTCTTCTCCGACCAGCGAGATCTCCACGTGATCGCGCTCGAGGGCCACACCACCCGGAACCTGACGGATGCGTTCCCGCCCGCCGCCACCTCCGCCAGCTGGTCTCCCGACGGATCTCGACTGGCGTTCGTCGCGCAGCGCTCCCTGTGGGTGATGGACGCCGAGGGAGGGCAGCCGCTGCTCGAGGTCACGCCAGGGTTCGACCCCGCCTGGTCTCCCGACGGCCGCCACCTGGCGTTCGTCACCGCTCCCTCCCCAGCACTGCAGCCCGACGAGCCCCGCCCCGCCGCACTGAAGATCCTCGATCTGACCACCTCCGAGATCCGCATGGCGCTTCCCGAGAGGGCCGACGGTCCCCGGCACCCGAGCTGGTCCCCGGACGGAGCCCACCTCGCCTGGAGCACCGCCACCGCCCTGCACGTGGCTGCGGTGGGCACCGACAGCGAGGTCCTCGGACCCGCACAGCAGGTGGCAGATGTGGTCCAGCCGGTCTGGCTCGACGACGCCACCTTGGTGGCCCAGTGTGATGCGTCGCGCATGCGGCTGTGCCGAGTGCGTCGCTCGGCGGACGGATGGCGCTCCCCCGAGTCCTGGGTGGAGCTCGCGCGGCCCGCGCGGTCCTTCCACGTGGCAGCGGATCAGCTGGTGGTGGGTGTGGCACAGCGTGTCCACGCCGTGATCCAGCTCGATCTGGCGGGAGGCACCTACGACGTGGTGAGCCCGACGGATCGAGGCCTCGGCTGGGCCGCAGTCTCGTCGGACGGACGCTGGCTCACGGCGGCGTCGGAGCAGACCCTGTGGGTGCGTGCACCGGAAGAGCGCTGGCGACCGGTGCTCGAAGCCGAGGAGGTGCTGGCGCCGAGCTTGCCTGCGGGACGCCGGATCACCTTCAGCGGTCAGGTGGGCGAGCGGCGAGGGGTGTTCGAGGTGCTCGTCGACGGCACGGATCTACGCCCCGTGAGCGACGCTGCGCTGTCCGAGGTGTCTGCAGCGTTCTGGTCCCCCGACGGCCAGTCGCTGTCGTGGACCTACAACCAGATCCCGGTGGTGGTGGTGGATCCGCGGAGCCCTTGGGAGCCCCAGCTGTCCGCCGACGCCATCGGCCTGGACGGCACGGAGGCCGGGCCCTTCTCACCCGAGGGAGATCGGCTGCTGGTGCGCGTGGATCGGGAGAGCTTCACGGTGGTGGAGCTGGCCTCCGGCACGTCCCTCGGTCGCGAGATCCGAGCGTCCACCGCCACGTGGGAGACGTCGAACACCCTGATCCTGGCAGATGGCTCGGTGCTGTTCCGCTACGATCTGCGCACCGCAGAGCGCACGCCCCTCGGAGATCTGCACCCGTGGTCGGTGGGCAGCCACCCGTCGCTGTCGGTGAGCGGGGCGGGCGATGTGTACGTGTCGGTGCAGCGGGAGGAAGGTGGCCTGCTGCGAATGGACGCGCCGTCAGACTGAGAGCTTCGGGGCGGTGAGCGCCTCGTAGGCGAGCTCCACGCGATGAAACTCCTCGGCGGAGGGCTCCGCGGTGGGCTCCCACTTGCTCACCGTCTTTCCGTCGTCGTCGCAGTCGACGCAGGGACGGGGAGACTCGGAAGCAACCTCCTCCAGCGCGGGAGGGGCGAGAAGTCCCAGAGCAACGGCCACGACGAGGGGATGTGCAACGACCTTCATGGATTCCTCTCGGCGTCTTGTATGCACGCTCCGCCCGAATGGAAAGGTCAGGTGACGTTCACTGACGACTCGCCCCCCCTCAGTCGAACCAGCCATGCAGGAACCAGCGGCGGGATTCCTGGAAGATCCAGGCCCGACGACCCTCCACGCGGACCTGCCAGTAAGTGCGCTCGAAGGCCGCCCGAGGATCCCACCAACATCCCGTGAGGCGCTCGGGACCCACCACCTCGTCGGCTGCCGAGCGCCGCGTGCCCACGAAGACGCGCTCGGGACAGGGATAGCCATCGCGCAGCTGGCGGGTCTGCACCTCGATGGACACGGGCGGGTCGAGGAGCAGCGTGGGCCTGGGCAGTGGAGCGCCTCCCTCGAAGGCCTCCTGGATCTCCACCGGATCCTCCGACCGCATCCGCTCGTGCACCGAAGAGGGCGACCAGAAGCGCTGCGTGGGGGGAAACCGCACGGCGGACCACGCAGCATCGGGGCGCCAGGCGTCCACCAAGCGCGCTGCGAACAGCGCTCCCTCCCCGAGCTGATCCGCCAACCGCGCCAGCAGATCGGGCAGCGGCTCGGTGGCCTGCGCCCGATCGGCCAAGCCCGGCTGCCAGCCCTGCTCGGGCACCACCTCCACCGCGTCGAGCACCAGCCGCTCCACAGGGGCCGACAGACGCACGCGCTCCAGGGCCTGACGGATCAGCCGCTCCAGCGTGGCTTGGTTGCGGGTGGGACGCCCCACCCGCACCACCTCGGTGTGCACCCCGCGACCGTGCACGGATTCCAGCTCCAGTACCACCCGCAGCCGCACCACCGCCAAGTCTCGACTCGCCAGCAGATCCACCAGCTGTGCCAGCAAGCCCGGCAGCACGAAGTGCAGCTCCGACAGCGTGGTGGCGCTCGCCAGCGAGACCCCCACCCGAGGATCGCCGTCCGGTGGCTGCCCCACCAGGTGGGCCAGCGAGCCTCGCAGCCCTCGCGCCACTCGTTGCAGCCGCATCGCCTCGGGGCCGTAGCGGCCCGCCACCGAGGCCGGATCCAGCGCCGCGAGTTGCCCCACGGTGGCGATCCCCACCGAGCGCAGCGCATCGGCCAGCGCCTCCGAGCGCAGGCTCTCCACCGGGAGCGGCGCGAGCAAGCCCGCAGCCTCCCCGCGAGGCGCCACCAGGGGCTCCGACCACTCCGCCACCCACTGCGCCAGCGCCAGCGCCGCTTGGGGATCGTCGGCCACCGCCACCCGAGCCCGATGCCCCAGCTCGGTGGCCAGATCCAACACCCGTGCCGCGATCCCGTGCTCGCCACCGAAGAGGTGGCTGACCCGCTGGATCTGCAACACCAGCACATCGTCGAAGGGGAAGGTGACGTCGTCGCAGACAGCATCGAAGGCCCGCTGCAGCGCAGCCCGATCCTCGGCCTCCCCCACGGCGTCGAGCTCCTCGAGGGCGACCCCAGGCAGCAGCGCTCGCGCAGCGGTGGCCGTCATCCCCACCCGCAGGCCCTCCGCCAACGCCGCGGGCGTGAGGGCCACGAGCCGCATGGCGTTCTTGACCTCGTCGATCAAGCCCGCAGGCTCCGCCGCATCGAACCCGCAGCGCTCGAGTCGAAACGCAGGCAGATACAGCGCGAGCGCCCTCATCCCCACGGGACGCCTCCCCCGGCCCTCCCGCCACGATCCCGCACCACGAACAAGCGCCCCTCCCCCACCGACAAGCGCACGTCGGCGGGCAGCTCTCGGGTGGGCCGCTCCGAGATGGCGATCACCGTGCAGCAGCCGTACTCCGCGGCCCGCGCCCAAGTATGGGACAGCGCGCGGCGAGAGCCACTGCGCGGCGGCAGATCCACCACCACCCAGCCGAAGCACCCCGAGCGAAGCAGCTGCTCGGTGGCCCAAGCCCAAGGCGTGGAGCCGTCTTCGGGGGGCCGCACCACCAGGAGCTGCTCGAGCGCCACACCCAGATCCGCGGCGGCGGGCGGATACAGCCGCTTCAGCGGATCCACCCAGGCCACGGCGGTGTGCGACGCAGTGGCCCGCGCGAGGATGGTGAGCGCGAGGCGGCTGCGACCGCTGCCCTCACGCCCGCAGATCTCCACGATGCCGGGCACGGGAAGCCCCTCCACCAGCGCATCGAGGGCCTCGACGCCGGTGGGCACACGCCGGCGCACCACGCGCGGCCCGCCCTCGATGGCGCGGATCTTGGCGCGCAGCGCATCGAGATCTGCGGTTGGTGTCGCCCCACTCACCACTGAACACTAGTTCATGTGATGGCGAGAGGCAACTACGACGCGGCCGCCGTGTCCGCCAGGGCGAGCCAGTAGTCGTACAGTCCGATGTGGTCCGCCACCCCGGGCAGCACGGCCACCTTCGCCGCGAAGGCCGCCTCGGAGGCGAAGGTCTCGGGCACCATGCGCACGATGGAGGCCAGCTCCCGCGCAGAGGCGCGCACCCGGTTCGCCTCTCCGCACCACACGGCCGCGGCGATCACGTCGTCCACGTCGTAGAGCGCCTTCTCCACCGCCAGCTCGTCGGCGCCCGACGTGGTGCAGGCGTCCACCGCGGCGATCAGGGGATCGAGATCCACCTGCTCCCACATGGACTCCACCAAGTCCTCGCCCATGCCGTCGCGCCAGTCCACGGCGTCCTCGAGCTGCGAGTCCGACGCCCCGAGCCGCGCAGCGAGGCCTGCCACGATCGCCACCTCGAGCGCATCGTCTTCGGTGAGAATGGGCTCGCCCAGCAGCTCGTCGAGCTGGGTGACCAGCTCGTCCAGTTCGACCTTCATGCCCCGAACCTACCCCGCGTCGGGGTCGGCGTCGCGTAGCACTCAGAACGGCGGATGGATCTCGATGGGATCGTCGTCTCGGCAGCCTCCCAGTCCAGCTGCACCCTGTGGGTCGTCGAAGAACGCGACCAGGGTCTCGAGCCCGCAGTCCGACAACAGCACGCCGTGCCCCGTCCCTGCGACCGTGATCTCGAAGGCGCCCAGCTGCTCGGCGAGGGCCACGCCGTAGCGAGGAGGGGTGACGGGATCGTGCTCGCCGCTGGTGACGAGCACCGGATGGGCGGCCTGGACCGGCTCCCGCTCTTTCTCCGTCGACGCCGGCAGCCCCAGCTCGCGGCACAGCTCAGACACCGGAAGCCCGAGCCCCGCACGCTCACCGAAGTCCGACACGTCCGAGTCCACCACCACCAGACCGCTCGTCTCCGCGCACGTGGCGGCGAGGTTCAGTCCCACCACGGTCTCCTCGGACCAGGGATCGGAGCCCCCGATCTGCGACAGCACTGAGCCGAAGGCCTGCGCCGCGCGAGGCCCGGTCACCTCCAGCAGCGCCGGCACGTACTCGGCGCCAGATCCGAAGTACAGCAGCTGCACCACGAGCTCCGCCAGCCCGTCCCCGTCGATGACGACCTCCTCGTCCGTCCCCTCCACCACGGCCACGATGGGCTCCGCATCGACCTCTCCGAGCCGGCGCTCCAGTAGCTGGCCCAGATCGCCGTAGGCGTCGGTGCAGGCCTGGTCTGCCCCACACGCCACATCGAGGCGTACGAGCGCGGCATCGGCGTTGCGAGGCAGCTCGTCCACGTAGTTCGTGCCGAGGGGCACTGCGCCATCGAGAGCCAGCGCGCCGAGATGCGCGCCATGGTCACGCAGGAGGTGCTGACCGATGATCGTGCCGAAGGACACTCCATAGTAGTCGAACGTGTCGTAGCCGAGACCAGCAACTCCCGCGGCGATGTCGTCCGCCAGACGCGCACCCGCCAACGCCGAGAAGTCGAACCCATCGGCATGCCACGCATCGAAGCAGGCGAACAACGCCGATACGACGGCATCGTCGGAGGCCTCGCCCGCCAGCGCCTCGGTGTAGGCTGGACAGACCATCGGCTCCTCGCCGTAGCGAGAGCCGCGGGTCTCCACGAGCACCAGGTCACGGTCGGCGCCGAACAGCGGCCGCAGGGGGCCCGAGAAGACCTCCCCGAGGTCGTCCCAGGGCGATGTTCCAGGGCCTCCGTTCTGCAGCACGAGCGGATCTCGGCGCACTCGCCCCTCCGCAGGGACGAGGGAGACGACCACCGGTCCGGTGGGGGTCTGAAGCTCGTGGCAGACGGTGTCTGCCGGCTCCTCGAAGGGGCACTCGATCCTCGGCAGGTCCGGCTCCGGGCGACCCGGCGCGCAGGCGAGTAGGAACGTGACGAACAGCACATCTCCTCCAGTACTGCCCCGACTCTCGCCCTCGCTCGCCCCTCCCCGCGTCGGCCGACGGACGGAATCCACCGACGACCGTAGGTGGAGCCTCGTCCACCCCAGGGTGGACGCGCTCCGAGCAAGGCCCGAGTAGGCTGGCGATGAGGTCCCGTGACGACACAGCCCTCCTCTCCACCCTCGCGATTCAGCGTGCTCGTGGCACTGACCGCCTCGGCCCTCGCCTTCGCGTCCGGGCTGTTCGGCCCACCGGGGCCGCGCCCCTTCGACCACACCGCGGTGCTCGTGCTCCTCGCCATGACCGCAGCCCTCCTCGCGCGAGATCGGCAGCCCCTCGCCGTCCTCGTGGGCTGCACCCTCGGCTTCTTGGGCCTGGCCATGCTCGACTACGAGCTCGACACCTTCGGCATGCTCTTCGTCGCCGTCCATGCCGTGGGCCGCCAGTGGGACCTGCCGCGCTCGGGCGTGGCCCTGGCTGCACCGCTGCTGGTCTGCTTCCTCGGAACCTACAGCCCCGACGCCGAGCTGCTCGACATCGTGCTGTTCGGCCTCGTGGGCACCCTGCTGTGGTCGGTGGGCGTGCAGGCCCGGCTACACGAGCAGCAGCTCGCACGAGCCATGCTGCACCAGGCCACGCTGCAGCACGCCCTGCAGGCCCAGCACGAGCGGGCGGCCATCGCTCGGGACGTCCACGACATCGTGGCCCATGGGCTGGGCGCCATTCGAATCCAGGCGGCCTCGGCGGTGGAGATCGCCACGAACGATCCCGAGAGTGCTCGGCGCTCCCTGCAAGCCATCGTCGACGTCAGCGGAGACGCCATGCGCGAGATCCGCGGGCTCGTTCGCGCCCTGCGCGAGGCGGAGCAGCCCCCGGCCACCACTCAGGATCTACACGCCGTGCTGCACCGCACCGAGGCGCTCGGGCTCCGGGTCGACGCCCACATCGACGACACCTTCGACGAGGCTTCCCCACCCGTTCGAGCCGCCATCCACCGGCTGGTGCAGGAGGCCACGGCCAACACCCTGCGCCATGCCGGCGCCACTCGCGTGCGCGTGCGCGTCGACCACGCCGACGGCAGCCTGGTGGTGACCGTCGACGACGACGGATGCGGCGGTGAGATCGTGGCGGGGCACGGCCTGTGCGGCATGCGCGAGCGCATCGAGGCGCTCGGAGGGAGCATGACGGTGCGCTCGAACCAGGGTGGCCTGCAGCTCCGCGCCATCGTGTGCACGCGGAGCCCGACGTGATCCGGGTGCTCCTCGTGGACGACCAGGCCCTCGTTCGCGAAGGTCTCGTCAGCATCGTGGGCAGGGCCCCCGATCTCGAGGTCGTGGGCACAGCAGGCGACGGCGTCGAAGGCCTGGCTCGAACGCGCGCTCTGCGCCCCGACGTGGTGGTGATGGACGTGCGCATGCCCAGGATGGACGGCATCGCAGCCACGCGGTCCATCGCCGAGGATCCGGAGCTGGCCGACAGCCGTGTGCTCGTGCTCACCACCTTCGACCTCGACACCCAGGTGATGGCGGCCATCCGCGCCGGAGCGAGCGGATACCTGCTCAAGGACGCCTCCCCCGAGGACTTTCGCTCGGCGATCCGGAGCTTGGCCCGTGGCGATGCCCTGATTGCCCCCCGGGCCACCCGCCGACTGCTCGAGCGGTTCCGAGCTGCCCACCACGCACCGCACTCCCAGCGCCTCACCCCACGGGAGACGGAGGTGCTGGGGCTCATCGGGGGAGGACTCACCAACCCCGAGATCGCCGCACGCCTGTTCGTCTCCACGAGCACCGTCAAGACCCACGTGAACCGCATCCTCGGCAAGCTCTCCCTGAGGGATCGCGTGCACGCCGTGATCTACGCCTACGAGCACGGATTGGCGCCTCCAAGTCCGCCTTGCCAGCTGCCCCGCGGCGGGTGATCCAGCGGCGCACCAAAGCGGGGAGACCGCGTGAAGCTCCTGTTCGCCACCCACAATCGCCACAAGGTGGAGGAGGTCCTGCAGATCCTCGCTCACACCGACGTACAGCTCGTCACCCTGGCCGACACGGGCTTCACCGAGGATCCGCCGGAGACCAGCGACACCTTCGAGGGCAACGCGCTGCAGAAGGCTCGCTGGGTCTACGAGCGCACCGGTCAGCTCTGTGTCGCCGACGACTCGGGGCTCGAGGTGGACGCCCTGGGCGGCCGGCCCGGCGTGCACAGCAAGCGCTACTCCCCCGAGGCGCTGCCCGGACCCAACAACCAGCTCCTGCTCTCGGAGCTGGCAGGCATCGAGGACCGCGTGGCCCGCTTTCGCTGCGTGATCGCGGTGGTGGGCGCCGGCGTGGAGCGCACCGCCGAGGGCCGCTGCGAGGGGCGGATCGCCCACGCCCTGCAGGGTGATGGGGGCTTCGGCTACGACCCGCTGTTCCTGGCAGACGAGACTCCGGGCCGGTCCTTGGCGGAGCTGTCCATGGACGACAAGAACGCCATCAGCCACCGCGGGCGGGCCTTCCGCAAGCTCCCCGATCTCCTGGAGGGCCTCCTCTGATGACGCTCACGACGCTGCTCTGGCCGATGTGGATGGCATGCAAGCCGCGCCCCCCTGCTGCGGCCACTCCATCCCCCAGCGCCACCGTGCGCATCGCGGCCCTCAACGACTTCCACGGCGCGCTGTACGAGCAAGCCACCCCGGACGGACGGGCCATCGGTGGCCTGCCCTGGCTGGTGGCAGCAGTCGACGCGCTCCGCGCCGACGAGCCGGACCTGATCCTGCTGGACGGCGGCGATCAGTTCCAGGGCGCCTGGCCCGTCAACGCCAGCCAGGGCATGGGCAGCGTGCGCGCCATGGAGCTTCTGGGACTCGACGCCGCCGCCGTGGGCAACCACGAGTTCGACTACGGCGGCAGCGAGGGAGCACACCCGCTGCGCGGCGCGCTGGAGACCGCTGCCGCTGCTGCGGACTACCCCTTCCTGGCTGCGAACATCAGCGAGGACGGCGCGCGCTGGCAACCCGAGGGCGTACAGCCCTGGACGGTGCTGGAGCGCGCTGGACTGCGCATCGGCGTGGTGGGGCTGTCCACCATGGACACGCCACAGACCACGGTGCCCACCCACGTGGAGGGCCTGACCTTCGGCGATCCGGTGCAGGCGGTGCGTGAGCTGCTGCCCGAGCTGCAGGCGGCCGACCTCGACGCCACGGTCCTCGTGGCGCACCTCACCGGGAGCTGCGAGCCGAAGGACTACCTGGAGCCAGGGGAGCCCTGCACTCCGGATGGCGAGATCGGACGGCTGCTGACCGAGCTTCCCGTCGGCACCTTCGACGTGATGGTGCTGGGCCACGCCCACACGCTGCTCGCCCACCGAGTGGGCGACACCTTCCTGCTCGAGAGTCGCGCCAAGGGCCACGCGCTGACCCAGGTGGACCTGGTGATCGGACCCGACGGCGTCGACGCCGACCGCAGCCGCGTGCTCGACGTCTGGGGGCTGGTGCACGATCCCGCGGATCCGGGCTGCACCGATACCGCCTTCGACCTGACCCCGCGCGACGTGGGGGGGCGCACCTTGGCTCCCAGCCCCCGAGCCCTCGCGCTCGTCGACGAGCTCGAGGCGGCGTCGGGATCGCTGTGCGAGGAGATCGCCTGCGCAGACGATCCCCTGGAACGCAACCGCACAGCGGCCTCTCCCCTCGGCAGCTGGATGGCCGACGCCATGCTCGCCGCCTTTCCCACCGCCGATCTCGCCATCCAGAACTCGGGGGGCATTCGTGCGCCGCTGCCCGCCGGCTCGCTGCGCCGCGAGCACTTCCAGGCGGTCATGCCCTTCGACAACCGCACGCTCCGGGTCCGCATGACCGGCGCCCAGGTGCGCGCCATGCTGCGCATCGGCTCCAGCGGGGCCCACGGGATCCTGCAGATCGCCGGCGCCACCTATGGTGTGGATCCGAGCCTCGATCGGGGCACGGATCTCGATCGCGACGGACAGCTCGCCGACTGGGAGCGCGACCGGCTGTGCCGCGACGTGACGGTGAATGGAGCGCCCCTGCGCGACGACGCCACCTACGAGGTGATCACCAGCGACTTCCTGCACGCCGGAGGCGATCACCTGGGGCCCGCCTTCGCCGGCACCGAGGTGCTGGAGCAAGGTCCCCTGTTACGCGAGATCTTCTACGCTGCGGCCGAAGCCACCGAGGGCTGCATCCAGCCGCCTCAGGGGCCGCAGCGGATCCGCGTGGGGACCTGTCCGTGAACGACTACACCGCCGTCGACGCCACCGAGCTCGCCGCGCGCGTCCGGCGCAAGGAGGTGCACCCGAGGGAGCTCGTGCGCGAGGCGGCCAGCGCCATCGAGCGGGTCAACCCCACGCTGAACGCGGTGGTGTACCGCATGTACGACAGCGCCACGGAGCGGGCGGAGGAGCCGCTTCCCGAGGGGCCCCTGGCGGGCGTGCCCATGGTGCTCAAGGACTTCGACGGCTTCGTGCGCGACGTGCCCTTCACGGCGTCCAGTCGGTTCCTCGAGGGCTTCGTGCCCGATCAGGACGCGGAGATCATCGCCCGACTGCGTCGCGCGGGGCTGCTGTTCCTGGCGAAGACGAACCTGCCGGAGCTGGCCATCGTGGGCACCACCGAGCCCGAGTGGCGCGGGCCCACGCGCAACCCCTGGAGCCCCGATCACTCCACGGGCGGCTCGTCGGGCGGCTCGGCGGCGCTGGTGGCGAGCGGCGCCATTCCCGCCGGCCATGGTGGAGACGGAGGGGGCTCGCTGCGGATCCCGGCGAGCCACTGCGGGCTCGTGGGGCTCAAGGCCACGCGCGGCCGGATCCCCCTCGGGCCCCACCGCGGCGAGGACTGGGGCGGCTACGTGCAGTGGGGCGTGCTCACCCGGACGGTGCGCGACCAGGCAGCGTTCCTCGACGTCATCGCCGGTCCCATGCCCGGAGATCCCTACGCCGCACCGGGTCCGGCTGGCCCCTACACCCCCCTGCTGTCCACGAACCCCGGCAAGCTGCGGATCGGCTACTGCACGGACTCGTTGTTCGGAAACGAGCTCCACCGCGACTGCGAGGCGGCTGTCACCCGTACCGCGAGGGCCCTGGCGTCGCTGGGCCACGTGGTGGAGGAGGCCAAGCCCCAGTTCGACCGACACGCGCTGGTGCGCGCCTACCTCACCCAGATCGCCGTGGGGGTGGCCGCAGAGATCGACGACTTCGCCGCACTCACGAAGCGCACCCCCCACCCGTCGAAGTTCGAGGCGTCCACCTGGATGCTGGCTCAGATCGGCCGGTCGATGACGGGGGTGCAGCTGCAGCACGCACGCGACGCCGTGCAGACCGCAGGTCGCCAGCTGGGCGCGTTCCACGAGCGCTACGACCTGCTGCTGACGGCGACGGTGGCCCAGCCTCCCGTGCGCATCGGCGAGCTGGCCCTGTCGCGCGGGCAGCGACTGGGACTGTCCCTGCTCCGGCGCTTCCCGGCACGTGGGGTGATGCAGCGGCTGCTCGACACCCTGGCCGAGGACAACCTGGAGCGCACCCCGAACACCCAGCTGTTCAACCAGACGGGCCAGCCCGCGATCAGCGTGCCCGCGCTGATGAGCGACGGCGTGCTCCCCATCGGCGCGCAGCTCGCGGCCCCTCTGGGCCGGGAGGACTGGCTGCTGCAGGTGGCGTCGCAGCTCGAGCAGGCTCAGGCCTGGAAGACCTGGACGCCCCAGGTGAGCGCCTGAGGCCGCTCAGAAGTCGCTGAGCAGATCCTGCTTCTTGCGGTCGAACTCAGCCTCGTCGATGAGCCCCGCCTCGAAGGCCTCCTTGAGCTGCTGCAGCCGTGACTTCAGCGAGTCGTTGCTGCCGTGCTCGCGCTGCTTCTCCTCGCGCTTCGCCCGGTACACGCTCTTGAAGCGCTCCCGCAGCTCTTCCGACGTCGCTCCGCGCCCACTCGAGAAGTAGTGGTCGCTCACCTCGCCGATCGCCCAGGTCAGCGCGTAGGCCATCGAGATCGTGACCACCCACCCCAGGAAGGGCACGAACTTCGCCGCCGCCATGATGGCGTTCTGCGCCACGATGGATGCGCCCAGCGTCGACAAGATCTCCAGCACCGACTTCGTGTCCAGTCGATGACCGTGGATCCGTCCGATCGCCTGCACCATCCCGATCTGGATCGGTGCCAACAGCGCCGTGTCGACCAAGGGGAAAGGCTGGATCGTCACCGCTGCCGACGCCACGGCGCAGGCCTGGATCGACATGCGCACGGCCTGGCTGCGCTCCTCGGCCGACGCGTCGTCGTAGTCCCCGCGCATGATGCGCTCGAGGACCTCTGCGTAGGTCATCCATGCTCCAATCGGGTGGAGCTACGTAGCCTCTCCGCAGCCGTCGTTGCACACGATCTGGCCGTTGTCGTCGCAGGCGCAGCTGCAGCCGTTCTCCGCTGCCCAGTGATCCTGCGGGCAGTACTCGATGTTGGTGTCGGGCTCCACGCAGATGGGCAGCTCGTCGCCGTTGCCATCCACGCCACACAGCGGCGGGCCGCCACAGCCAGCGGCCACGAAGGCCATCACCAGCAACGGGGCGAGATTGCGAGTCATTGGACCTCCTCCCAGCGGATGCCGTTCTACACGGACTGGCGGCCGTTGTCGAGCGCACGTCCAGCGACCACGGAGCCGCACGGCCAACCCGTGACCTGAGCGGACCTTGGGGGGTGGTCAGCGCCTGGTCGTGTCCAAACCCAGGATCGAAGCTACAATGGGGTGTCCCCCCTCGTCCGAAGCCGGTGATCCTCTGTGAGCTCGGTGCCGCCATCCGGGATCGGACAGATCCCACCGTTCGCGGGCACGTCGCGCTTCGAGCCCCTCGAATCCCTCGGCGAGGGCTCCACCTGCGTCGTCTACAAGGTGCGCGACCGGCACCATGGCGGCGTGGTCGCGTTGAAGACCCTGCGACACCTCGACGGGCCCAGCCTCTACCGCCTCAAGCAAGAGTTCCGCGCCCTGTCCCACGTGGACCATCCCAACCTGGTTCGCTTCTACGAGCTGATCCGCAGCGACGACGGGTGGTTCGTCACGATGGAGCTCGTGGAGGGGGTGGACTTCCTGTCGTGGTCTCGCGGGGAAGCCGCGGGCCAGGCATCCCTCGAGCGTGGCTGGTCCACGTGGCGGACCTCGAGCGACCTGTCTGCCGAGCCCCTCGCCTTCTCCTCCTCGGCCCCCGCCGGCACCGCCGCCACGGAGGAGAACCGAACCCCCTTGTTCCAGTCCGATCCTCCTGGCGACCTCCCCGATCTACTGCGCCTACGGTCCACCCTCCGCCAGCTCGTGGAGGGGGTGGCGGCGCTGCACGCCGCAGGACGCATCCATCGCGACCTGAAGCCGTCCAACGTGCTCGTCACCGATGCCGGTCGGGTGGTGGTCCTCGACTTCGGGCTCGTGGCCGAGATCGATCAGGACTACACCGGCGGCACCCTGCACCA
Source organism: Myxococcales bacterium (assembly GCA_019634415.1). Taxonomy (GTDB): domain Bacteria; phylum Myxococcota_A; class UBA796; order UBA796; genus DRPG01. The sequence continues at coordinate 22,040 of JAHQVJ010000052.1, read as the reverse complement.
GCAGATCGCCGGCTCGGCAGCCTACATGAGCCCCGAGCAGGCGATGGGTCGACCGCTGCACGAGGCGAGCGATTGGTACGCCGTGGGGGTGATGCTGTACGAGTCGCTGGTGGGGATCTGGCCCTACGGCGGCCACGTCTACGAGATCCTCACCAATAAGCAGCAGCTCGATCCACCTGCTCCCGCGGACCTCGTGCCGGGCGTGCCCGACGACCTGAATGCCCTGTGCATGGCGCTGCTCCACCGCAACCCCATGAAGCGCCCACAGGGCAGCGAGATCCTCGCGCAGCTGCGCTACCGACGCGTGCAGCCCGGCCCCTCGGGCCGCACGCCCGTGCTCGATCCGGCCTTCCGCGACCGCGACGCCCAGCTCGAGACCGCCCTCGACGTGTGGCGCACCACCGTCGACGAGGCGCGCCCAGCCGTCCTCGGCATGCACGGCCCCCCCGGCATCGGCCGCACCCGCCTGCTGCGGGAGCTCGTCAAGCAGATCCGCCGCATGGGCGCCGCCACCCTGAAGACGCGCTGCTACGAGTGGGAGAGCGTGCCCTTGCGGGCCATCGACGGCCTGGTGGACAACCTCACCCGAGTGCTGCGGCGCGCAGACTACGACCTGCTCCGCATCCTCGACACCGAGGACCTGTCGCACCTCACCGCGCAGTTCCCCACCTTCAGCCGCGTGGACGCGCTGGAGATCCTCGCCGCCACCGAGGCGCCCGCCGACACGCTGCGCGTCAAGGCGCTGTCGGAGCTCCGCACCGTGCTGCTCACCCTGGCAGCGCGCAAGCCTCTGCTGCTGGCCATCGACGACGTGCAGCACGCCGACACCGACTCGGCAGACGCGCTCATGCGCGTGCTGCGTGCCGCCACGGAGGCCGGGCTTCCCGTCCTGCTGATGATCACCTACCCCACCGAGCCACCCAACGGCTTCGTGGGGTGGCTGTCGCCGCTACTGGAGGAAGCCGGGGTGCCTTTCACCCAGCTTCCGATCCCGCCGCTCACGGAGGGCCAGGCCTGCCAGCTCGCCGCCGAGATGCTCGGACTCGGGCCCGACGATCCCGTGGCCCAGAGCGTCGCCAAGGCGTCGAAGGGGGTGGTGGGAACGCTGCACCAGCGGGTGCGCGAGGCCATGGTGGCCGAGGGGCGCCGCGCGGAGCTGTCGGGGCAGCTCACACAGCTCGTGGCCAGCGCCATCGAGGGGCTGCCCGACGAGCCACGACGCCTGCTCGAGCTCCTCGTGGTGGCCGAGTCGCCGCTGGACCGCTCGGTGGCCATGGCCGCCAGCCAGCTTCAGGATCCCGATCCGGCCATCCTGGTGCTCCGCGCCCACGACCTGATCACCCCCTTGGAGTCCGGGGATCTGGAGGTCACGCTGCGCGGTGTGTCGGACTACGTCCAGGGTCGCCTGTCCGAGGCCACGCGACGGGAGCGGCACCGAGACCTCGCTCGAGCCCTGGAGCTGGCGGGGCACTCGGACGTGCGCGCCCTCGTGCGGCACTGGGCGGGTGCGGGCGCCACCGAGCAAGCCGCGATGCTGGCCTGGTCGGCCGCCAGCGAGGCCCTGGAGAGCCGCGCCTGGGACGAAGCCACCTGGCTCCTCCGCCAGGCGCTGGCCCACGACGGCTGGTCGGAGCGAGAGCGCTCCTCGATGCAGGGTCACCTGGGCGAGGTCCTGCTCCTGCTGGGCGAGGGTCGCGAGGCCGCCACCTGGTACCGACGCGCCGCCGGCGCCTTCGATCACGATCGACAGATGCGCCTGAAGCTACGAGCCGCCGAGGCCCTGCTGACCTGCGGAGCGGCGGCGGAGGGCCTTCCGCTGCTCGACGAGGTGCTGGAGGCCAGCGGCTGCCCCAGCGTGCCCTCCGCATTCCTGGCGGGGGGCGTGGCCGCCTGGCGTCGCTGGTGGGCGGGCTCCTCCGAGCTCGACTTCGAGGCACGCAGCGCCCTCGAGGTGGACGTCGACCAGCTCACGCGGGTGGATGCCACCTGGACCGCCGCCGACGTGCTCCGGGTCACGGATCCGGCGCGCGCCAACGCGATGCGCCCCATCCACGTGGAGGCCGCCCTCGAGGTGGGCGAGGCGGAGCGCGCCGTGCGGGCGCTCGCGGGCCACGTGTCCGCGATGGCCGCCGATGGCGATCCCGCCGACGCCGTGGCCGCCCTCGAGGCACTGCGCGAGCGCGTGCAACCGCTGGGCGACGAGGTGGCCGAGGCGTTCGTCGCCACCGCCGTGGCCACGGTGGCCCTGCAGACGGGGCAGCTCCAGGCCGCCGTCGAGGCGTCCCGAGGGGCGGAGGTGCTGCTGCGACGCACGGCCTCTGCCGGCGGCTGGCTGCGGCTGCAGGTGCGCGCCACCGCGCTGCGCGCCCAGCTGTGGCGCGGCGAGCCGCTGCAGGTGCAGGCCGAGATCGGGCCGCTCCTGAAGCGAGCGCTGCAGGCCGAGGACCGAGTGGGAGCCGTGGAGCTGGCGGCAGGGGATCTGGTGCTGGCCCAGGCCGCCACCGATCCCGAGGCGGCCCTCACGCAGCTCGAGACCGCGGTCGCCGTGGACGGCTGGGAGCCCTCCACACGCCAGGCGGCATGGATCGGCATCGCGCGGGCGTGGCTCACTGGCGTGCTGACGCCAGGACCCGAGGCCATCGCGCTCGCGACGAACATCCCCGACGTGCCCGACGCTTGGATCCGGAGCCTGACGTGGCGAGTTCGGGGCATCGTGTGCCTGCACGCTGGCGATCTCCGGGGCGCCTCTGCAGCGGCCTCCCGCCTCGACGAGGCCAGCCGCCCCTGGACTGGGCCGTGGGCCACGCTGATCCGCGCCGGAGCCGTCGCCGCTCGAGGGGGCGACCCCACCCCGGAGCTGCAGGCCGCCACTCAGGCCCTCGACGAGCTGGGCTTCACCCTCGACGCCCGTGCGATCGATGCCGTGCGCGGCCGTGACGAAGGAAGCGAGAGCCTCGCGCGAGCCGGCGTGAAAAATCCTTCGTTGTTCGCCCGCTTTCTCGTGTGTGCGAACACCTGACGATTCTCTGACGAATCGCGATCGCGGGCTAAGGATCCGGCCCGAATGGTCCGATGTGGGAATCAGCGAGTTGCGGAGAAAGCAGCTACGCTTCAAACAGAGAGGGTGGGCGTGCTCGGGCTTTTCATCGCGAGTCTCGGGCTGGCGACAGCTGTGGCTGGAACTTCGCTTCTGGCCCCGACGAGCCAGCCGGACGTGGCAGCCAATCGGCTCCGGTTCTGGACGATCTTCCTGGCGTTGTTCGGGTTCATCGGGGCGCCGCTGACCCTGTTGCAGCTCGCTGTACCCCTGCCCCTGGCGATCGCCCTGGGCGGAGCCGGTGTGCTCTCCTGTGTGATCAACCCGCTGTTCCACGAGGCGTCGGCGGAGATCGGCTTGGGCCGATTCGTCGGATCCGAGGGAACCGTCATGCTTCCCGTGGGCGCGGGTCGCGGACGAGTGGTGATCCACACCCTGGCGGATCGGGTGGAGCTTCCTGCACGGAGCGACGACGGAGGCCGGATCGAGCGTGGTGCGCGTGTGCTGGTCGCCTTCATCGAGGACGGAGTCGCCGCAGTCGTCAGCCTCGATCCCACGAAGTCGTCTCGCCGCTGAGGAGACGAAGCCCCCTCCTCGTCGTGTCAGACGGGACGCGGTGGCGGAGCCAGCGGCGGAAGCCCCGACGTCTGCACCGTGGTGGTGCCCAGCCGCGCCATGGCCACCAGCAGCGTGAGCAGGCCCGCGAACTTCAGCTCTTGCACCACCCAGGCCGCGGCGGGAACCGAAGGCGCCAGCAGCTGCTGCGACAGCGCGCGCAGGTGAGGTAGCGGAAACAGCAGCACCGCCACCGCCAGCCCCAGCGGGATCGCCCAGACCATTCCTAGCCAGCCGCGATCCAGCGCCACCGCTGCGAGCACCATGGCAGGCAGCGCGAAGATCAGGTGGTGCTCGTAGGTGTAGGCCGGCACCAGCAACATCACCAAGAGCACCGCCGATGCCTGTGCGGCGATCCGCGTGGGATCGGAGGTGGGGCGCTCGAACAGATAGGTGAGGCCTCCGAGCACCGTCACCAACACGCCCGCCGACACCATGCGAGCCCCCGTGGACAGGGCGTGCTCGGAGGCACCCGGGAGCAGCTGCTGGGCCAGGTTGGGCACCGAGTGGTTGCCGAACATGCCGATCTTGATGCGCAGCCCGTTGTAGTCCCCCGCTCCGAGCCCCGGCAGCACGTCCGAGTAGAAGGCCCACTGCTCGGCGACACCCACGACCCCGAGCGACAGCACCGTCAACACCAAGGCCGTGCCCACCGCCGCGGCCACCGCCACGAACCGACGCCGCAACAGGAGCCAGGCCACCACCAGGGCCGGACTCATCTTGAGCATGCAGGCCAACCCCAACAGCGCGCCGCCAGCCACCTCTGCTGCCGCCCCCGCCTCGGGCCGACGCCGCGTCGCCAGGGCGAGCCCCGCGATCACCGCCAGCAACACCAGCGCGTTCGCCTGACCCAGCTCGGCGCCGTAGGCCACGCCGTACTGCAGTGCCACCAGCACGGCCAGCAGCGGGCCCACGGACCGCCCCAGCGGCGCCCACCACCGAGCCAAGATCAGACACGCGGCCAGCAGGCACAGCTCGTTGAGCAAGAACCACACGTCGAAGGCCCACGACAAGGAGCTGAACGCGATCGGCGCCGCCACGAGGAGGAACGGCGGCGGATAGAAGAACGGGTGCACCTGGCTGCGCGTGCCGTCTTGCCGAGCGCGAGCATCGAGCTGCGCTTTGTCGTAGGGGTTGCCACCGTCCAGCGCCACCTGGGCAGCGTAGTGGTACGACGCGTAGTCGCGCCCCGCGGTGTCCGGCGGGACCGCTTGCTGCGGCGGCGAGAACACCGCAAAGAGATGCCACAGCACGGCCGCCATCACGATCAGCCACTCGGTCCGGTCGGAACTCGACGCCATGGGCCGTGGGGTAGCTGATGACCGGCTCGGGCGCCATCGCTCCCCGATCCGGAGCGCTGGGTTATCCCGATGCTGCGTGGTCAAAGGTGCCCGATGGTAGCGAAGGCACGACCCGCCCACCTGACGGCCCTCTTCGCTGTCTACGCGGCGCTGGTCGTTCGATTCTGGTTTCTGTGCGACGACGCCTTCATCACGTTTCGCTTCGCGCGGAACTGGGTCACGGGGCAGGGGCTGACCTTCAACCCCGGCGACGTTCCCGCAGTGGAGGGGTACTCCAACTTCGGCTGGCTGGTGCTCTGCGCCATGTTCGAGGCCCTCGGCATCCCCAGCCACTCCGTGGTTCCCTGGATCTCTGCGGCCTGTGGCGCGCTGCTCGTCTGGCGGGTGCACCTCGTGGCTCGACGCGAGCTAGGCCTGTCCGAGGCGGCGTCGTTGTGGGGCACCTTGGCCGTGGCCGCGAGTCCCGCAGTGGGGGTGTGGGCCAGCTCTGGCCTCGCGACCATGCCCTTCGCGCTCCTCTTCTTCGCCTTGGCCGAACGCTGGCTCCTGTCCGACCGCTCGGGGGACTGGCGGGTGGACGCCGCGCTGGCCGTAGCCCTCACCCTCATTCGCATCGAGGGGTTCGCCTGGGTGATCACCCTGGCCCTCGGGTCTGTCGTCCTTCGGCGGTCCAGCGGCTCGATCCCGCCCACCCTCGCCGCACGCCTCGGGCGCGCGCTGCTCGCGGTGGCTGCCGTGTTCGGCCTCTACACCGCCTGGCGCGTGCAGCTGTACGGCACCTGGCTCCCCCACACGGCCCTCGCCAAGGTGTCGTTCGGTCCCCGCCTGCTGTGGCGAGGCGTGAAGTACGTGGGGCTGTTCTGGCTGACCTGCCTGGTGCCGCTGCTCACCCTGCTCTCCGCCGGCCTCCTGAGGGCCACCGAGCAGCGCACACGCTGGCTCGCGGTTCTCACGCTGGCGTTGGCGTTCCCTGCCTATGCCGTCGCCGTCGGTGGCGACTTCATGCCCTTCGGCCGACTGCTGCTGCCGTCTGTGCCCTTCGTGGGGCTCCTGCTGGCGGGTGTCCTGCAGGAGGTGTCGCGCCGCAGCCACACGTCGCGTGCCGTCTCGACCCTGGGCATCGCAGCGCTGGTGCTCACACTGCTCCCCGCAGCAGACGTGCACCTGGTGCCCGAAGGGCTGCGCCAGCGCTTCCACGTGCGGCTCTCCGACAAGGCGTTCCTGTCGGAGTCCAGGCGCTGGTCGAACCAGGCGGCGAACACCGTGGGCTTCACCATGCGCGGCCGGGCCCTCGCACAGATCGCCGACCCTCGCGACAGCGTCGTGGCAGGCGCGGTGGGAGCCGTGGGCTACTTCAGCGGGATCGAGGTGCTCGATCAGCACGGCCTCGTCACCAAGGAGGTGGCCTACCGCCCTGTGCCCGACGGGCCCCTGCGGACGTCACCAGGCCATGACAAGCACGTGCCGCCCGAGTTCTTCGTCAAGTACGCCCCTCGCTTTCTGTACGCTCGTGCCGTGGACGGCAAGCTCGCAGCGGGGCGCATGAAGGATGCACTGGAGCAGTGGGACGTGCCCACCTGGGTCATGGACCGCTACGTGCCCGACTACTACGAGGTGCAGCTGCCCGAGACCCACCGCCGAGCCTTCCTGTTCGTGGTGCGGCGGGCGGAGGCCACGGAGCGCCCCGACGAGCTGTGGAACGGCTTCGCTGCCCGTCGGCGCAAGCTCAATACCGAGCTACGCGCCCAGTACCCCGACGATCCAGACGAGTCGGCCCCGCCTTCGGGCTGACCATCTTCGAGATCAGTCCAGCGTGCCCGCGGTGCGGGGCGCCCGGATCAGCTCGCAGGACTGCGAGTCCCCGTCGTCCACGCTCACGGAGTCGTCGCCCACCCAGCGAACCTCCGTTCCGCTCATCGCCTCGAAGGTGCAGTTGAGCACCTTCCCGTCGTTGAACAGCAGCTCCAGCAGCGTGGGTCCCGGCGCGATGAACGCCGCACCCCTCGATGCGAGGAACGTCTCCCCCAGACGCGCCTGAGCCTCGTCGGGGATCCAGACCTCCACCCGCACCAGGCCGTCCGGGGCCTGGGTGTCGGGATCGCCGCTCAGGGCCTTCACCAGAGCGAGCCCACCGAGCAAGACCACCACGAACCCGAGCACGCCCACGAACACATACGGAGCCAGCGCCACCCGCGGCTGCTGCGATCGCGGAGCCGTGCCGGTGAAGTGCTCCGTGACCTCCTTGAAGAACTCCTCGTCGTCGGCCGCACCGGCATCGTCCGGAGACACACGCCGACGCGCCTCGTAGATCGGCAGCACCGTGGAGCGAGCGAACTCCTCCAGCGCGATGTGGTAGCGCCGATCCATCGCGTACTGCAGCTGCTCGAGGTCGCGCGCACAATCGTCTGCACTCGGCCGGTAGTCACGAGTGTAGGCGCACATCCGACGAATCAGACCCTGCAGGTCCTCGCAGGCCGACACCGACATGCCCTGCAGCCGGATGTGCTGCAGCTGGCGGTTCATGGCCTGATCGTGGCTGACGGGGTTGATGGACAGGCTCATGGGCCGCCCCGTGAGCAGCTCGAACAAGGTCATCCCAGCCGAGTAGACGTCGACGGCCTGGGTGTCGTTCAGACCATCGAGCCGCTCCGGAGCCATGTACGGCCTCGAGCCCATCACCACGGACTCGGTCCGTGCCTCGCGGCCCTGGAACTCGCCTCGAGCGATGCCGAAGTCGAGGACCTTCACCTCGCCGTGGATCGACAGCATCACGTTGCTGGGCTTGATGTCGCGGTGGATCACCTTCAGCGGTCGTCCGTCGTCGCCGAGCGCCTCGGAGTACGCCACGTGCAGCGCCAAGCACGTCTGCCGCACCACCTCGAGCGCGATGGCTCCGGGCAGTCCCTCCTTGAATCGCATGAGCAGCTGGTCCAGGGACACGCCCTGCACGTGCTCCATCACCACCACGGGGCGGCCGTTGATCTCCATCAGCCGCTCCACCCGCACGATGTTCGGATGGTTGATGGCCGACAGTAGGCGGGCCTCGTCGCGGGTGCGGTTCAGGATCTTCTCGTTGGTGGCGTAGGCCCCCTTCAAGATCTTCAGCGCCACCTTGCGACGAAGCGGATCCGTGGTGACCCGGGCCACGCACACCGTGCCGAAGGAACCTTCGCCGAGGACCTCCAGGATCTCGAATGGGCCAGCAGCACGGTTCAAGGCACGCTCCAGTGGGTCAGTATATCAACGGCCGCGCCGCCCACGACGCTTGACACCGTGCCGATAGCGCAACAAGAGCAAGGCAGGCAACCAAGACCACACGGGCCACGCCCCCCCATCGGCACAGCCGCAGCCTGCGTTGTGTCGCCGTGCCGCATCTGGGTCGATCACCACCACATGGCTGCGGACGGGCTCCGACCAGATCGTGCCGTCGCCCACCTCTAGATCGAACACCACGTTCCCTACCTGCTCCACCGTGAAGCGGGGGGTCGCAGACGCGGGCCGCCGCAGGCCGACGGCCGGCCCAGCGCGCTGAGTCCATCGATACTGCAGCTCCACGCCTTCGGGCCCGGTGGAAGCCTCGGCCGACAGCTCGACCGTGTCGCCCACGTACGCGATGAACGGCCTTCCCGCGTTGGCAACGAACTCGGAGACGGGCTCGTCTCCCGGCTCCACCACGGCTGCCCGCGTTTCTCGGCGCACCATCCCCCAGAAGTCGACGTCGTCGGTGTAGTGCAGCGCCCAGAAGCCCACGCCCGACAATGCGGTCTCGTCACGCACGTAGCCGATGCGTGTCTGCACGCTGTCGGCGTCGCCGTACCAGACCTGCCCGGTGCCATCGTGCAGCCATGGGGAGGCGGCCGACTGCTCGAAGCGACGCCCGTGGGTCTCGGCCAGCGACCAGGCATCCCGGAAGAGCACCGAGGTCCCCGTCCCCACGGCTTTTCCCGGAACGGTGTCCGTGGAGGTGTCCCAGCGGATTCCGTACAAGGGGAGGCCTAGGATGACACGGGTGGGGTCCGCCCCCGACGAGAGGTAGTCGGCGGCAGACCATGTGAGGGAGCGGCTGTTGATGCCGTCCCACACCGTTCCGGCGCCGGCCTCGAGGGGATCCGTGGGCCCCGCATGGCTCGACCCCGACCAGTGGTAGCCGTACCCCATGAGGAACAGGTCGGCGTAGTTGGTCAGGGTCGCGTAGTCCCAGGCACCGGACCAGTCCACGGCGGGTGTGGCGAGCACCACCTCTCCGACGCGATCCGCCAGCTCGGCGGTGAAGTCCACCATGTCGTCGCGGCGGGCGGCGGGCACCCCCTCGAAGTCGATGTTCACCCCGTGAGCGCCCGTGCTGGACACCCACCCCGCCAGCTCGTCCACCAGGGCGGATCGGCTCACGGGGCTGCTCAACAAGGCGTCCAGACTGGTGGGATCGAAGTTGGTGACGCACAGATGGACGCGCACTCCGTAGGGCTCCGCCAGCGCCAGCGCGTCGTCCACTGCGTCCCAGCGTTCCGTGCGCAGCAGCCCTCCGTCCGATGTGGCCTCGGCCGAGAACAGGGCGAGGTGGGTCAGGGTGTCCCAAGGGAGGGAGGGCAGATCGTCGTCCCAGTAGGCGAGGTACCCGTAGACCGTCATGTCGGGGCTGGACCCCGCCACGGGCAGACCGCCTCGCGGCGCCGTCGCGCGCCCCCTGGCCCCCTCGGCTCCGAACTGCATCACCTGTGCGTGGTGAGGTCCGGACGCGCTCGGCGATGCGTCGGGGCGCGCCATCGGCACGGCGAAGGCGTGGGAGAGAGCGAGGACAAGCACATCGACCTCCCGCGGCGCAGAGGCGCCTGCGAGTGCCCAATGTAGCGCTTCAGGTGGCCCACCACCGAACCAGGGCCACACCCAGTGCCGCAGCCGCCAAGCTCAAGCCGACGTTCGCTAGCACGTTGGCGAGGGCTGCCCCCATGGCACCCCGGTCCACCAGCGCCATCGTCTGCACGCTGAAGGTGCTGAAGGTGGTGAAGGCTCCGAGCACGCCGGTGGTCAGCCCCAGTCGCACTGGCTCCGACAGCCCGGGCGCGCGCGGTGCGTAGGTGGCGAGCGCCCCGAGCACCAGGGACCCCAGCACGTTCACCAGCAGCGTGCCCCACGGGAAGCGCGATCCGAGGACGCTCGCCGCCCACAGCGACGCAGCGTGGCGCGCCATCGCACCGACGGCCCCTCCCGAGGCCACCCACAACATCCCTGTCACCTTCACCTCCCGCGCCCTTCGTTAGCGCGCTGTGGACGCCCCCGGTCACAACCCGTCGAAACGCCGGCCTGGGCGGGATCGATCGGTATAGGCTCTGAAATAGAGCCGACGCGCCCCCGTACGCGGGTAGGTGACGACGGTTGCCGCGGCTGGATCGCGGCGCTAGGGATCGCCACGACACACGGAGCGCGAGATGGGCTTTTTCGACCGCCTGGCCAACATCTGGAGAGGCTTCTTGAGCCTGTGGGTCTCGGACATCGAGTCCCGCAATCCGGAGGCGGTCTACGAGGCGGCCATCGACGAGCGCGTGCGCAAGCACCGCGAGCTCAAGAAGGCCGTCTCGGGCATCGTGTACCTTCGGAACAAGCTCTCCACCGAGCTCGAGTCCAAGGAGAAGGAGCTCAAGGAAGTGATGACCCAGCTGCCCGTCGCCATCGAGGATGGCGAAGACGAGGTGGCGCTGGTGCTCATCCAGAAGAAGGACGAGCTCACGAGCCAGATCGAGACGCTGTCGGGTGAGCTGAAGAAGGTCAGCGACCAGGCCGAGGAGGCCAAGTCCGGGCTGCTGGCCTTCCAGTCGGAGATCGAGAAGCTCAAGCGCGAGAAGGAGCAGATGCTGGCCAAGAAGGCGAACGCCGAGGCCAGGATCCAGATCCAAGAGACCCTCGACGGGCTGTCCACCGACGCCGACGTCAAGGCCCTCGACAACGTGCGCGAGCACATCTCCAAGCTGCAGGCCGAGGCGGACATCGGGTCGGAGATCCAGGGCGACTCGCTCGACGCCAAGCTCGCCAAGATCAAGGAGAAGGCCGCCAACTCGAGTGCGCGCTCCCAGCTCGAGGAGATGAAGCGGCAGATGGCGGCCCGCAAGCAGGCCCAGACCGAGGGCGTCAAGAAGACGATCTAGCTCCGCGCCAGGGTATGCTCCGCGGATATGCGACCAAGCGCGGGCTCTGGCTGGACTCCCCGAGACACACAGCACGCCGTGGTGTTGGCCGCGCTCACGGTGGCTGCAGTGGCCCATCACTGCGCCACGTGGTCTTGGTACATCGAAGACGCCGCGATCAGCTTCGCCTACGCCAAGCACCTGGCCATGGGCGAGGGGCTCGTCCCCTTCATCGGTGGCGAGCGAGTCGAAGGGTACTCCAATCCAGCGTGGGTGCTCTTCCTCGCTCCCTTCAGCTTCGTAGGGCTCGATCTGCACGAGTCGGTGCGCTGGCTGCAGGTGCTGCTGTGCATTCCCACGGTGGGCGTGGTCTTCCTGGCCGCGCGAGAGGCTCTCGGACCGGACTCCGACGGCCGAGCGCCCCACGCGGCCCTGGTGGCGCCCGCCCTGATGGCCGCGAGCTCCCAGTTCGCCATGTGGGGAGGCGCAGGGCTCGAGATGGCCCTGATGAGCCTGTTGATGGCGCTCGCACTCTGGCGGAGCCTGGTGGAGGCGCGCGAGCCACAGCGCTGGCCCTGGTCGGCCGCCCTGTGGGTCGGCGTGGCTCTCAGTCGACCCGAGGCCATCCTCTACGCGGCCGTGGCGGGCTTCTGCGCCATGCTGTTCCACCTGATGGAGCACCGCACGGTGGTCCCCACGATCAAGTGGCTGCTCACCTTCTTCGTGCCCTTCGGGCTCTACCACGCCTGGCGCTACAGCTACTTCGCGTGGGCCTTCCCCAACACCTACTACGCCAAGCTCGAGCGACGCCCCGAGCTGCCCCTGTTCGACTGGCACTCCAAGCCCTGGAACTACACCAAGGCCTTCCTGTCGGAGATGGGCGTTGGACTGTTCCTGCCCGTGTGGGTCCTCGGAGGGATGGGGCATCGCGCCTGGCGCACGGGTCTCGCGGTAGCGATCTGCGTGGGGGTGGGTCTGCTGGCGGAGCTGACGGGCACCCAGCGAGGCCTGCTCCTGGTCCTCGTGGCCAGCACCCTCGCCGTGTTCTGGGGCGGGCTGCGCTGGTCGGAGCAAGCCCCCCCTCGGGGGCTCGCCGCCGGAGGCCTGGGCGTAGCCGTCGCCCTCGTCGCGCTGTCGGAGCTGCTGCGTCAGCGGACGGGCATGGCGCCGAACCCGGTGCCCGCTCCCGAGATCCTGTCCGCCCTCCCCCCCTATGTGCTGCTCGCGTTGGGAGTCGCCCTGCCGCTCTTCGGCCTCGGCACGCCGCGCTGGTACGGGCGAGCCCTGGCCTGGTGGCTGTGCATGGCCGCCGTGCTGTTCGCCCTGATCGCACAGTGGGACTGGATGGTGGGCTATCGCTGGTTCGCTCCGGCGGTGGTGCCTGCCGCCGTGCTCTTCGCGCTGGGTGCGGCGTCGCTCGCGCGCATCGTCAGCGACATGCTGGACGATCCCGCGGGCTCCTCCAGCTGGTTGCGGAACATCACCCTCCTGTTGCTCTGCGTCGCGCTCCTGCCCGCCAACGTGGTGCACACCCAGAAGGTCGTGGCGAGCCCTCAGACGAGCCCACAGGCCGTCCGCAAGCGTGTGCGCTACGTCGACAGCGTGCGGGACCGGCTGCACGTCCGCGAGCGGTGGCGAGACCTGGACGTGGACCAGGGCGCCCATCTGTATTGGTCCGACTTCGAGATGATCGACATCGCTGGCCTCGTCGACGTGCCCCTGGCCCACCACAAGTTCGAGCACCGGTTCCTGCGGGAGTACGTGTTCGAGCAGATGCGTCCGCACCTGGTGCACCTGCACGGGAGCTGGGCGACGAACAGTCGGCTCCTCACCTTCCCCGAGTTCCGCAAGGACTACCTCGGTATCCCGGGCTACCCAGCGGGCCCCAAGTTCTTCCACCCCGGCCACTACGTGCGACGGGACCTGATCGTGGGCCCCCGCTACGAAGGCGAGCCGCGTCGCGTGGCGCTCGCCGGTGGTGTGGTGCTGCATGGCGTGACCGTGCAGAGCGAGCCGGCAGTGGCAGAGCAGCTCACCCTCGAGCTCGGTCTGTCGTCCACGAAGCCGCGAAAGACGGCGGCCGACGACGTTCGGCTGTGGATGTTCCTCACCAACGGCAGCACCCAGCACCTGTGGGAGCTTCCTCCTGGCTACGACTGGCTGCCCGCCAGCGAGTGGAAGCCCCACGAGGTGTTCGAGGGCACCTTCACCTTGACCCTTCCCGACCACCTGACACCGGGATCCTACGACCTCGGCCTCGTGTTCGTCGCAGCGGACGGCACCATCCTGGCCCCCCTGCACCAGGAGGACGCCCAGGAGACGCCGGTCGTCGCGAAGGGAGAGGTGCGGCTGCCCGCCGCCGTGACGCTGGTGACCAGCGAGCAGCGGGACCTCCTCGCCGAGTCGGATCGCCGAGCCAGCCTGGAGGCCTCCGCCGAGGGCCGGTGCGACGAGGCTGCAGCCGCCTGGGAGTCAGCGAGGCGCCACCACGCTGGAGACGCCACGTGGGCGATGGCGGAGGCGCCCGAGGTGCGCGGTGCCATGGCGAGCTGCTGGGCGCGGACGTCCGACACCGCGACCACGCGGCAGGCGCAGATCGCCGCACTGGTGCGGGCCCGAGAGCTGGACCACTGGCATCCCGACTATCGCTCCCGGGCACGGGCCTTGGCCGACACGCTCTACGCCGAAGGACTCACCGCCCGAGCGCAGGAGGACTGGGAGCGCGCCCATCGGCTCTTCTCCGATGCCGTCGCCGTGGATCGAACGCGCTCCTGGGCCCGTCGACGCGCCGAGGAGGCACGAGCGCGTCGCTGATCCCCTGCGGGCCGAGCCAGGCCGCTCTACACTGACGAAGGGGGTGTGCATGGCTCTGCCCGACCGCACGCGCGAAGCCGAGGATCGCTTCGTGGAGCAGTTCCTCACCGACGACGACATGGAGTTTCTCGTGGAGGCCATCGAGCACGCCATGGAGGCACGGCGACCTCGCCTGGCGGCGCGGCTGGTGGGACTGCTCGGAGAGCGCGTGCCCGTGGAGGCCGGCTCGGATCTCGATCGCGCCAAGCGCGCAGCCCACCTGATGCTCTTCGACAAGACCCGCCCCGAGGACCTGTCGTGGTCGGAGCTGGAAGACGCCTGGGGTCGCGTGCGGCGTCGGCGACTCAAGCGGATCAAGGCCCGTATGCGCGCGTCCATCGCCGGCTCTTCAGCGCGCTTCGGTCGCCTCGGGACCCGCCGTCGTGGGTAGGATAAGGACGGCAGCGATGTGGTTGGAACGACTGGGCCTCCGCGACTGGAGCGCTCGAGACAAGCAGCACGCGGCAGCGGTGGTGCTCCTCACGGCCTTGGCCGTGGCGCATCACTGCGCCACGTGGACCTGGTACATCGAGGATGCCGCCATCAGCTTCGCCTACGCCAAGAACCTGGCGCTGGGCGAAGGCCTCGTCCCCTTCGTGGGTGCAGAGCGCGTGGAGGGGTACTCGAATCCCTCCTGGGTGTTCTTCCTCGCTCCCTTCAGCTTCGTGGGGCTCGATCTGCACGCCGCGGTCCGCTGGATCCAGGTGCTGCTGTGCATCGCCACGGTACCCCTGGTCTACCTGGCCGCCCGCGAGGTCCTCACCCCGCGGCACGACGACGACAGCCCGGCAGACACCCCGCACGCAGCCCTCGTGGCCCCCGCCATCATGGCGGTGAGCTCCCAGTTCGCCAGGTGGGGAGGCGCTGGCCTCGAGATCGCGCTGATGAGCTTCCTGATGGCCGCGGCCCTGTGGCGCAGCCTGGTGGAGGTGCGGGTGGGCGGGTGGCCCTGGTCGGCCGCCCTGTGGTTCGGCGTGGCCATCAGCCGGCCGGAGGCCATCCTCTACGCCGCCGTGGCGGGCTTCTGCTCGATGGTGTTCCACCTGCATCGGCGTCTCTCCCTCATCCCGACGCTGAAGTGGTTGTTCACCTTCTTCCTTCCCTTCGGCATCTACCACGCCTGGCGCTACAGCTACTTCGCCTGGGAGTTCCCCAACACCTACTACGCGAAGCTGGAGCGTCGGCCCAATCTGCCCCTGTTCAACTGGGACAGCAAGCCCTGGCGCTACACCCGCGACTTCATGTTCGAGATGAGCTGGGGCTTCTTCCTGCCCGTGTGGGTGTTCGGTGCCGTCGGGTATCGGCGCTGGCGCACGCCGTTCGTGCTCGCCCTCTGCGTCGCGGTCGGTCTGGTGGTGGAGCTGTCGGGTGCTCAGCGCGGTCTGCTGGTGGTCATCGTGGGGGCCACCTTGGCGGCCTTCTGGGGCGGGCTGCGGATGACCGAGGACAACCCTCCTCGGTGGTTGGCCGCGGCGGGTCTCGGCGTCGCCGTGGGCCTGGTGGCCCTTTCGGAGCTGCTGCGGCAGCGCTACGGCATGTCCCCCAACATGGTGCCGGCTCCCGACTACCTCGAAACCATTCCGCCCTTCCTGCTGATCGGACTGGGCGTGGTGCTCCCCCTCTTCGGCGTAGGGTCTCGAGGGTGGCAGGGGCGCATGCTCACGTGGTGGCTGTGCATGGCGGCGGTCCTGTTCGCCCTGATCGCGCAGTGGGACTGGATGGCCGGCTACCGCTGGTACGCTCCGGCCGTGGTGCCCTCCGCCGTCCTGTTCTCGCTGGGTGCCGAGTCCCTCGGACGCTTCGTACAGAGCATGCTCAGCCGCATTCCCGATGGCTGGAGCTGGGCGGGCTACGCCACCCTCGCGGCGGTGACCCTGGCCACGATCCCCGCGAACGTGGTGCACACCCAGAAGATCATGGCCAAGCCCCAGACTCGCCCCGAGCACGTCCTGGTCCGCGTGAAGTACGTCGACCAGGTGCGGGACCGACTGCACGTGCAGGAGCGGTGGGTGGACCTCGACGTGGATCAGGGGGCTCACCTGTACTGGTCCGACTTCGAGATGATCGACATCGCAGGTCTCATCGACGTGCCGCTGGGCCACCACAAGTTCGAGCGCGACTTCGTGCGCGAGTACGTGTTCGAGGAGATCCGCCCACACTTCGCCCACGTGCACGGCGGCTGGGCGTCCAACAGTCGGATCCCCACGCATCCGGAGTGGCGGGAGCAGTATGTGGAGATCCCCGGCTACGTCGCCAACAAGACCCAGTTCCACATCGGCAACCACGTGCGTCGCGACCTCATCGTGGGCGACCACTGGGAGGGCCGACCGCAGCGGGTGGCCTTCGACGACGGCATCGTGCTCCACGGCTTGCAGCTGCCGAGCGAGCCTGGCAAGGCCGGCAACGTCTACCTGGAGCTGGGGGTGTCCTCCACCCGCCCGCGCAAGACCCAGGCCGACAACTTCCGGATCTGGATCTCGCTGTCCGACGACGCGGGAGCGCTCCACATGTGGGAGCTACCACCCGGCTACGACTGGCTGACGCCGCACGAGTGGGAGTCGCACCAGGTGTTCACGGGCAAGTTCACGCTGACCCTGCCCAAGAAGCTCGAGCCTGGCGACTACGACGTGGGGGTTTCCTTCGTGGGTGCCGACGGTGAGCCGATCCTGCCCATCGACAGCGAGCTGCCCGCCGATCTGTTCGTGGCGGGTCTCGACGAGGAGGCTCCCGCCGCTCGCTTCGTCCGCGGCGAGGTTCGATTCCCGAGTGCCCTGACCATCACCGCTCCCGACGAGCGGGACCGCCTGGCACTGGCCGACCGCGACGGGGCCATCGCCGCGGCCAGCGAGGACGAGTGCGATCGGGCAGAGCGCCTCTGGTTCGAGGCCAAGATGCACCACGCTGGCGACGAGGACTGGCGCGCGGAGAACAGAGCTCAGGTGCTCGATGCGCTGTCGGGCTGCTGGGCTCGGGCCTCGGATGGCTTCGACGGCCCCGAGCAGGTGGCGCTCCTGGTGAAGGCGCGCGAGCGCGATCACTGGAATCGCGACTATCGCGATCGCGCGGCGGCGCTGGCCGACGACTTGCACATCCAGGGGCTGCTCGCGCGGGAGCTCGAGCAATGGGGGCTGGCCTACCGGTGGTTCGCCGACGCCGTGGCCGTAGACCGGACCCGGTCGTGGTCGCGGCGCTACGCCGAGGAGGCGCGAGCCATCCGCCTCGAGTTCGACGACGAGACCCTGGCCCGAAAGGCCGAGGAGAAGCTGCGCGCCATCAAGGAGATGCGCCAGCGTCAAAGGGAGCTCGCCAAGGAGCGAGAGCGCAAGGACGCCCCCGAGGCACCGTGAGATCCGCCCCGCGCGTGGCCCTGCTCGCCGCCAGCCTCCTCGCGGCGTCTGCCACCCTGGCGGGCGATGCCGATCCGCGAGGGTGGACATCGGGCACGGTGGCCGCCTCCGCGAAGGCCGCGCTGGCCGGGCCCGAGCTGGCCCCGCTCGAGCTGCCGAGTGCGCTGCGCAAGCAGATCCACGGCCCCACGCTGATCGTCTACTTCTCCCCCACGTGTCCGCATTGCCGCGACGTGGCACCCGAGCTGCACCGGCTGAGCCAGCTCGCCCAGCTCCGCGAGGAACTCGCCATCCTGGGCGTGGCGAGCGGATCCGCCTCCGCCTCCGCCGCACAGGAGTTCCGCACCGACCACGGCTGGACGTTCCCCGTGCTGCACGATGCCGATCGCGAGATGGCCGCGGCCCTAGGGGCGCGCTCGACGCCCTCGGCCGTCCTGGTGAAGCCCGCCCGCGCAGGAATGGTGGAGGTGATCGACCGCTGGTATCCCTACCGCCCTGGCACCGACGCACTGGTTCAGGGGCGCATCCTCGGCAACCTGCTCGCCCCCGCCCTGCGGGGCGCCTACCTGGGCAACGTCTACTGTGGTGCGTGCCACACCGAAGAGCACGCCTCGTGGTCCCTGAGCCACCACGCGGTGGCCTGGCAGACGCTGCGCCGCATGGAGCGCACCACGGACGACGCGTGCACCAGCTGCCACGTGACCGGTGCCGGGCAGGCTGGAGGCTGGTCCGGTGCCGCCCACAGTCCGCTGGTGGACGTGGGCTGCGAGGCCTGCCACGGCCCCTCCGGACCCCACGACGGTCAGCCCACCGAGCCCAAGGGCACGTGTGAGGGCTGCCACGACGCGAAGCACGCCATCGCCTTCAGCTACGACAAGGGGCTGCCCTTGCTCGATCATCATCGCATCAACGCCCTGAGCCCCGCCGAGATCGAGCAGCGTCGCCAGCAGCTGTGGCGGGGCCGAGCACCGAGGGATCTACTGGCCTTCGCCGAGGGCGAGACCGTGGGCGCCGCCGCCTGCCAGCGCTGCCATCCCGCCGAGTACGACGCCTGGGCCCAGCGCCCCCACGCGCGCGCCATGGGCTCGCTGCGCAAGGAGGGCCACGACGATCCGGCCTGTGTGCGCTGCCATGCCACCGGCACGTCCATGCCCGCAGGCAGCTCCGTCGGCGACTTCCGCACCTTCGAGGGCGTCGGCTGCGAGTCCTGCCATGGCCCCGGCAAGGCCCACGTCGAAGCCGAGGGGGGCAGCCACAACATCGAGGGCCTCGGTGAGGACTGCCCCGTGTGCGTGCTCGAGGCCTTGTGCACCGGGTGCCACACGCAGACCTGGGATCCGGAGTGGCGCCTCGAGACCCGGCTCGACGCGATCCGCCACTGACGCCTCAGCGCCGCGGCTCGACTCCCGCCCGGAAGACGCCGTCACGAACGGCCGCTCCCATCACCACCAGATCCGGATGCAGCGGCCGATCGTCGGTCAGCCGCGGCACACGCTCGCGCACCAGGCGGTGCGCCTCACGAGTGGCCTGTCCCGGCTGAACGGGCGTGCCTTCGCGGACCTGTCCATCGGCGTCCACCATCTCGCCCGACATCCGGAAGTCGAGCCCCTGAGCGCCGCACAGCAGCTCGATGGCCACCACGTCCGCCACTCGCTCGATCACCTCCAGCGCACCCCGTGCCGCGCTCGGCCCCATCGGCACGTGATCCTCCTGGTGTTGCACCGTGGGGACCGTGTCCACCGAGCCCGGCATCGCGAGCTGCCGCGCCTCGCTCGTGAGGGAGGCAGCCGTGTATTGCGCCAGCATCAGCCCACTGTTGACGCCTGATCCGGGCACCAGGAAGCTCGGCAAGCCCGACAGCTCGCCGTACGTCAGTCGGAAGATCCGGCGCTCCGAGATCCCCGCGAGCTGGGCCATCGCCACCTTCAGGTGGTCCATCACCATCGCCACCGGCGCGCCGTGGAAGTACCCTCCCTCCAGCGTGACCTCGCCCGCCACCACCAGCGGGTTGTCCGATGCACCGTTGAGCTCTCGGGTGACCACCATCCGCACGTGATCCAGTGCGTCGCGCACCGCCCCCAGCACCACCGGCGCACACCGCACCGAGAACGAGTCCGGCGCACGCTTGTCCGTCACCAGCTCCGATCCCGCCACCAGGCTCCGCAGCCGCCCCGCCGCGCTCGCGATCCC
Source organism: Myxococcales bacterium (assembly GCA_019634415.1). Lineage (GTDB taxonomy): Bacteria > Myxococcota_A > UBA796 > UBA796 > DRPG01. The sequence continues at coordinate 2,578 of JAHQVJ010000052.1, read as the reverse complement.
CGGATGCCGCGAGGCCGCAGCCGAGCGGGGATCGAGCGCCTGCAGATCGGCCCGCACCACCTCCATCGACAGCGCGCACGCCACCTCGCCCGCCTCCAACACCCGGCGGGCCCGGACCACCGCCAGCGATGCCTGAGCGGTGGCCAGGCTCGAGCCGTTGATCAGCGACAGGGCTTCCTTCTCGGTGAGCAGCAGCGGACCCAGCGCCTCGAGTGCGACAGCGGCATCCCGAGGCTGCGGATCACCGTCCGCCAGGAAGGTGCCCCCCAGACCGAGCACCACCCGGGCCGTATGGGCCAAGGCGATGCAGCCGGCAGCCCCCACCGAGCCCAGCGACGGGACCACCGGCGTCCACCCTCGCTCCAGGAAGGCCAGCAGGCGCTCCACCACCACGGGTCGCACACCCGACCAGCCCGCGGCGAGCGCGTTGGCGCGCACGACGAGGAGCGCACGGACCTCCTCTCGGGACAGGGGCGCACCGACGCCCGCACAGTGGCCCTCCAGGAACGCCCGCACCGCGCCAGGGGCATCAGTGGGCACCCGTCCCCCCACCAGCCAGGCCCACTTGCTCCGCAGCACGTCGTCCGCACCGTGCTCGGCGTACCACGACGACGAGGTCTCCATGGCCCTGCGCGCGTCCGTTCCGAGTCGAACCGGTGCACCGTGGGCCACCGCGTGGACCGCCGCTGGGCTCAGGGTCGCGCCATCCAGCACCAGCTCACGCATCCGCCACCTCACCGGGGGCGCCCACACTGGCCAGCGACCCCACCGCACCCTCCACGGCCTCGAGGATGCGCCCGTCGCGCACCGCGGCCACCAGCGCCGCCAGATCGTCGGCCGGAATCGACGTGTGCGCGCCCCCCAGCACCGACTCCACCGCCGTCAGCGCCGCCTGGGTCCCCTTCCCCAGCACCACCGTCGGATCCTCCGCGTGACGCACCCACAGCCCCTTGGTGGCGCTCAGCAGCTCGATGGCCACCACCTGCTGCGCGTTGGCGAGCACCGTGCGGAACCGGTGCGCCGCCGTGGTGCTCATGGCCACGTGATCCTCCTGATCCTCGCAGGTGGGCAGCGAGTCCACCGACGAGGGCATCGCGATCCGCCGGTTCTCCGCCACCAGCGCGGCAGCCGCCACCTGGGGCAACATCAGCCCCAGCCCGGGTCCATCCGCCAACAGCGGCGGCAGCCGACTCGAGAGGTTGCCCGTGGTCAGGCGGTAGATCCGGCGCTCCGAGAGCGCCGCCAGCTCACACAGCGCCAGCTTGGCATGATCCGCTGCGAATCCCACGGGCTCCCCGTGGAACAACCCCGCCGAGAACGCCTTGTCCGGAGAGTCCGCATCGAGCAGGATCAGCGGGTTGTCCGTCGCTGCGTTCAGCTCCACCGACACCTGGGCGATGGCGTAGGTCAGCGCATCGCGCACCGCCCCCATCACCTGCGGCGTGCAGCGAAGGGAGTAGGCGTCCTGCACCTTCTCGGGCACGGAGTCCGCCAGCTGCGAGCCCGCCAGCAGCTGCCTCAGATCCGACGCCGTCTGGATGGCGCCAGGAAACGGACGTAGGCGGTGCACGTCGGGATGCAGCGCACGCGTGGTCCCGCGCAGCGCCTCGAAGCTCATGGCCGCCGCGATCTCGGCGACCTTCACCAGGCTGCGAGCCGCGTGGCACCCCAGGGCCGCCATCGCGCAGGTGAGCTGAGCACCGTTGGTGATCGCCAACCCTTCCTTGGGGCCCGGTACCAGCTGCGTCAGCCCCGCGCGCCGCATCGCCTCCGCCGCCGGCCACCGCTCCCCTCGGAACCAGGCGAAGCCCGCCTGCCCTGGCCCCTGGGGGCCACGGAACATCACCAGTCCCAGGTGGGCCAGCGGCGCGAGATCGCCCGACGACCCGCAGGAGCCACGGCTCGGGATCTCCGGCACCACGTCGGCATCGAGCATGTCGCAGAGCAGATCGACCAGCTCGGGTCGACAGCCGCTGGCCCCCTTGGCGAGCGCGTTGGCGCGCAGCACCATCATCGCTCGCACGCACGGCGCGTCCATCGCGGGGCCCACCCCGGCTGCATGGGACTGCACCAGGTTCCAGGACAGCTCTTGGATCTGGGCGGAATCGATGCGCACGCGCGCAAGCGATCCGTAGCCGGTGTTCACGCCGTAGATGGTCAGGGGCGCCCCCTGATCGTCCACCACACGCCCCTGTGCAGCGTCCGTCACCCATTGGTACGACGCAGCCATGCGCTGCCGTGCGCCATCGGCAAGCCGCACGCGAACCGCACCCCGCGCAATCGCGTCCACGACGGCAAGGGTCAGGCTCTCCCCGTCGAGCTCGACGATCTCCGACACCCATCCTCCGCGCGCCCCCATAACCGAGACGCCGACCGTCTGATCCGCCCGCGAGCAACTCCGATCAGCCTCGCAGCACCAACGTGACGACGGCGCGAGGATGATCCGGTGCTGCGGGCCTCAGCAGGTCCTTGCACTCGAGCCCGACCAGCAGCGCTCGTACGGCCGCCTGGGAGGCAGCCTCGGACACGTGCACACACCAGCGCTCGTCCACGGCGGCCACCTCCAGCACCACACGGT
>JAHQVJ010000051.1 GCA_019634415.1 Myxococcales bacterium | reverse complement strand
GAGGCCGAGTGGGAGTACGCCTGCCGTGCGGGCACCACCGAAGCTCGGTACGGCACGCTCGAGGACGTGGCCTGGTTCGACGTCGCCTCCACGATGCCCGTAGCGACCAAGGCCCCCAACCCATGGGGCCTGTACGACATGCTCGGCAACGTGTTGGAGTGGTGCGCCGACCACACGGAAGATTGGAGCGCTCCACCCGCGGGGTTCGCGCCATGAGCGACGTCCGCGACACGTCGCGCGAGCTCGCGAAGGAGGACCACCGTGGCGCTGCGTGGTGCGCGGTGCTGTGCGCCCGGACCGTGGGCCACCTGGCCCCGAAGGGGTGTTCGACGCCCCTTCGCCTTGCGGAGCTGTGGGCGCGCGGGTTGAGTGTGTCGAACCGGAGGCTGCTGGCCGCCGCGACGTCTGCGACATCCACCCCCGATACCTCCACACACGCCGTAGCATCCGCCAGGCACGGTGCGCCGAGCCGCCAAGCGGGGAGACATCCCCTCACACCTGATCGGAAACCGACGCCGCTTCGTCCTCGACGAGGTGGTACAAGCCACACGGCTGCACGCCAGCGTGACAAAGGAGTCGCGCGATGAGCGTGAAGAAGAGAGGAGACTGGTGGTACGTCATGTTCCGCTACAAGCATCCCCGTGACCGGGGAGTCCACACGATTCCGCCGGTCGACGGGTGTTGGGAAGACCAAGCGTGAGGCCTTGGAGCTTGAGGCGGAGTGGCGGCGCGAGGCGCTGCGGCCCCTTGCCCCGGCTGGGCCGGTCGGGAAGGCGGCGGCCTTCGATGGCTTCGCCCAGCACTGGCTCCAGACCCACATCCGGGTCAACCTCAAGCCCACCACGCAGCGGTCCTACAAACGGATCCTGGCCTCCCACCTGGTGCCGTGGTTCGGCCCGCGGGATCTGCGCGTGATCGATGTGGAGCTCGTGGAGGCCATGGCGGTTGCGCTGATGGCCGGGCTCCGAGCTGGGGAGATTTGCGGCCTCGACTGGTCCGCGATCAACCTGCAGGCGCAGACGATCCACGTCCGACAGTCGTGGACCGAGGGCCACCTCACCACGCCGAAGCACGGGAAGGTACGCGAGGTGCCGATCCCGTCCCGGCTGATGGAGATCTTGGCTGGCCACCGAGAAGGCTCCACAGCGACGTGGTGTTCCCGGGTCGAGGGGTGCCGCGGCGGACGCCGCCCGCCCTTGGAAGGTGCAGCGTCGGTGTGGCAACCAGGCCGGGCTACCGCCGATCAGCTTCCACGGACTGCGACACAGCTACGCGTCGCAGCTCGTCATGGCTGGGGTTCCGCTCCAGGCGGTCCAAGAGTACCTCGGCCACCCCGACATCCGACAGACCCAGAGGTACGCGCATCTGAGCCCACGGGCTCGGGCGACGTACGTCGAAGTGTCGAACGAGAGTCCTCTACCCGTTCCGGGGAGGGCCACAAGATGAAACATTCGGAGGAATGTGCCCAAAACGTCCCCACCGGGGTACAGCCCGGTGGGGACAGTCCTGGAATCCGTAGGTAGAAACTAGATCGCCAGGTATGCGGAAGGGGGGAATCGAACCCCCACGCCATTTCTGGCACAGGATCCTGAATCCTGCGCGTCTACCAATTCCGCCACTTCCGCGGAACCTGCTGGCTCGTATTCGGGCGGCCACGACCCGTCAAGATGACCTTGACCATGCCGACGTGGTGGATAGTCTCGCGTGGACTTCAGGAGGACCGGATGGGGATCTTCGACATGTTCCTGTCCGAGGACAGGCGTATCGCCAAAGAGCAGCGCACCCTCACCAATCGGGACAAGCAGACGGAAGATCGAGAGAATGCCGCTCGCTGGCTGGCCAGCCAGGACGCTCCGAAGGCGTACGTGGCCTTGCTCACCCGCTTCGACATGAACCTCGAGAACCAGCTCAAGGACAAGGGCGAGAAGGAGGTCGTGTACGGCCTGGCCGTGGGGCTGGGGGAGCGGGTGATGCGTCCGCTGGAGCGCCACCTGAGGCGGTGCCGCCAGATCGCGACCCCCCTGCGACTCTACGTGGATCTCGTCGGCCAGGACAAGGCCGTGGAGAAGGTCTTCGAGATCCTCGAGATCGAGCGCGAGAAGGACGACTTCAAGCCCGACAAGAAGGTGGATCTGCTGGTCTGGCTGGTGGACCACAAGCACGATCGCTGCATCGAGGTGGCCACGCCCTTTCTGCAGGACTTCGACGAGAACGTCCGCTACGCGGCGGCCGAGGTGATGCTCGCCCAGAGCGACGACGGCGCACGCCCCATCCTCGAGAAGGCCCTGGCGAACCCCGACGAGGAGTCGAATCGGCTGAAGGTGCGCCTGTCGGAGGTGTTCAAGCAGCGCAGCTGGCCGCTGGACGACGCGGACGCCGTCGCGGCCAACCTCCCCACCGGGATGGCCGTTCGCTCCGACCGGGTGGTCTCAGCCTGAGGTCCGCAAGGGCTTCGCGACCGCTGCGGTACTGTCGGTAAGGGACTGACCAGCACACGCAGTGTGCCAGTTCCTTGTCGGCAGTATCGCGGGGGGCGATCGAGAAGCCCGTTCAACGGGAAGGGCTACGGCCCGTAGCAGGCTCCGCCCACCGACGCGAGATCCTCGCACTCGACGCCCCACACACAGTCCATCCAGGCAGCTGCCTGGACCTCGTTCTGCAACACGAAGGCGTTGCCTCCCGGGGGGCGAACCTCCGGGTTGTAGGCGCCCATGTTGCCCACCTCGGCGAGCGCGTCGTTGCACTCCTGGTCGCAGTTGCGGATGAGCTCGTCGGCGCTCACGCCGCTCACCTGTACTCCACACTCCGCGGGGGAGTACACGTGGAAGCAGGTCGACTGGCAGCTCTCTCCGCAGCCAGTGACCGACAATGCACCAATCAGACCGCCGATGACACCGGCTGCAGCCGTTCTCACGTCGCCTCTCCTTTTCGCCAGGAAGTTGGGGACCAACCTCCGGTTGCTCGCGTCCATCCTTCCGCGGAGGGCCGGGGCTTCACCTCTTGTGTCTCGCGGACTGGTGCGGCCTTGGTCGGCAGGCCACCTGGCGGTTGAGCGGCATGGTTGCCGTGTCTTGACACCAAGCGATCCGTCATGGGTCCTCCGTGGGCAGCCACCCTATCGGCAATGAGGCGCCGCAGCCAAGCCCGCGGGGTTGGGTTACCCGGCCAGCGATGCGTGTCCTACTCGTGTTCATCCCCCTGTTCGTCGCTTGCACCCCCACGTGTGAGCGGCTCTGTCGCAAGACCCTGTTCGACTGCGGCGATCTCGACACCGAGCGCGTGGCCCTCGACGAGTGCGTGACCAACTGCGATCGACAGGAGGTCCTGTACCGGCAGTGGGACAACCGCGATCTGTTGGCGCTGTTCCGCGAGCACCGGAGGTGCGTGGGAGGCGCCAGCTGCGAGGACCTCGCCGCGGGCGTCTGCTACGAGGGCTTCGAGGAGCTGTACGTGTTCGACCCCGACAAGACGCTGCCCGAGCAGCCTACGTCGAGCACTGCAGATACCGGCATGTCCGTTCGCTAGCAGCGCTCGGATCCGCGACCCCGAACAGTCCGCCGAGGACGGCTGCACCTGCGCCATGCGCGCGCAAGGTGGCGAAGCGCTCGGGGGTGACGCCGCCCAGGGCGAGCACCGGCCGGCCGGCCGCACCTGCCAAGAAGGCGTCGAGTCCGATGGGCGCGCGCACGTCGTCGGGCTTGGAGGTGGGCGGCCACACGGGGGACCACAGCGCATAGCTGGCGCCTGCATCGAAGGCGGCATCCACCTGAGCGAGGCGATGGCAGCTACGGCCCCACGGGCCCTCCTCTGGCCGGGGCATCGCCGCCGAGACGTGCACGACACCGGGCAGGGCGTGGGCGAGGGGGTGCCTGGCGTGCACGGCCACCCAGCCGATGGCGTCCGACGCGTGCCGCCACAGGCTGCGCAGCTCGTCGTCGGAGGCGTGGGGCTCTCGGATCAGCAGCCCGGGCAGACCGCCTCGTGCCAGGGCGCGGATCCACGGCAGCAGCGGTCGTCCGTCGCCGGGGGTGATCGCCACCAGCGGCGGGGGAGCGCTCACGGCGTGCCGAGTCGTCCGTCCAGGGGGGAGGACGCCGTCGCGTAGAGCCGGCGCGGCATGCGGCCCGCCTGACGTGCCAGCTGCCCTGCGATCACGGCATGCTTCATGGCGGTGGCCATCTGGACCGGATCGTCGGCAGCCGCGATGGCGGTGTTCATCAGCACGGCATCTGCGCCCAGCTCCATGGCGAGGGCCGCGTCCGATGCCGTTCCCACGCCCGCGTCCACGATCAAGGGGATGGAGACCTGCTCGCGGATGATCATCAGGTTGGTGGGGTTTCGGATCCCCAGGCCCGAGCCGATGGGCGCTGCCAGGGGCATGACCGCGGCGCATCCGATGTCCTGCAGCCGCTGGCAGAGGACGGGGTCGTCGGTGCAGTAGGGCAGCACCACGAAGCCCGCCTTCACCAATCGACGCGCCGCCTCCAGTGTGCCCTCCGCGTCGGGGAACAGCGTGCGGTCGTCCCCGATCACCTCGAGCTTCACCAGATCCGTGCCCAGCAGCTCTCGCCCCAGCTCCGCCGTCGTCACGGCGTCTTCGGGGGTGTAGCACCCCGATGTGTTCGGCAGCAGGTGAATTCGGTCGCGGTCGATGTGGTCGAGCACGCCGGCACCGTCGGAGACGTCGAACTCCACGCGACGCAGCGCCACGGTGACCATTTCCGTGCCCGATGCAACGTGGCACGCCTGCATCTGTTCGAAGTCCCGATACCGGCCCGTGCCGACGATCAGTCGCGAATTCAAGTGAAGCGGTCCGAGATGCAACATCATTGCCCCGTGGTGCGCCCTATCGCGAGGCCCCGCCCCACGGTGGAGGAAGTAGGGGCCCACGTTTGGGAAGACCTGATCAGCGAGGTGTGGCGCACTTTATCCACCGACCGTAACGCTTGCGTGGCGACACCGTGCGGATCATCGTTTAGAGTACGCCGTCCAAACCCGGGGGGCCCCGGTAGGAGAGGTACCAATGCGCTGGGTTGCCGTCGGCTTGTTTCCACTGTTGATCGGTGGTTGCGGGGCCAAGTACAAGGCCAAAGGGCCAGTGATCACCACGTATGAGCGAGCCGTGAACTTTCCCGTTCACCGGCCGCACGAGCAGCTGGTGTACAGCGGGCGGGAGCCTGCCTCCAGCGCGCCCATCATTCCACTCATGGCGTTCGGAGCCGCGTTCGATCTCGACGTGGTGCTGATGCCCAACGACGGCGACTTCGAGCAGCTCGAGTTCGCGCGTCTCAACATGCCCGATCGTCAGCTGTGGCTGGCACTCGAGACGACGGAGGCCGGCGAGCAGACCGTCGTGGCCAACGTCGACGACATCGAGTCCATCATGCCGGAGCTTCCGCTGCGGCGAGTGGCGGTGGACAACTTCACCACCACCGATCTGTCGACTGCCGAGACCATCGACGTCTCCATCAGCTACGACAACAGCCGCGGAAGCCGCGTGGATGCCCAGCTCGTGGGCAACCCGCCGCTGAAGGCGGAGAAGTTCCGCAACGGTCGGACCTTCAACCACTCCCAGAACCAGCTGCTCACCGTGCTCGACATCTCCGCACAGGAGAGCTTGTTCAAGGCCGACGTCACGGTCGAGGGCAAGGGCTTGGGCATGCGGCGGATCGGGGGCCTCGTCCCCGCTCGCTTCGTGCAGCAGCAGGCGCAGGGTGGCCTCGCCATCGGAACGTTCCAGGTGGTGCCGAACGGCCCTGCAGCGGGCGGCCCGTCCTACGGTGAGGTCGTGGTGTCCGTGGCCGGCGGTGGTCCGGTGGAAGAGGCGCCCGAGCTCGACGGCGAGACCATGGTGAAGATGAGCGTGGCTCAGAACTTCTCCACGGTGAAGGGCTGCTACCTCACCCGCGTGGAAGAAGAGGGCGCCGACATCGCCGGTGACATGACCGTCGGCTTCACCATCTCCGAGGGTGTGGTCACCGAGGTGACCATCGGCGAGGGCTCGCTGGAAGACGATGCGCTCACCGCCTGCATCACCACGGCCGTCGAGGGATGGGGCTTCGACACGTCGGTGAACGGCACGGCCAGCTGGCCCTTCTCGTTCGTGGCGCCCGATGCCGACGGCTCTCCGGCCGACGTGATCCTGGGCGAGGGCACGACCGAGCTCGAGGGTGGCGACGACGACGACCTCCTCGAGGACCTCGACGACGAGATCGAGCTCGGCGAAGAGGACATGGAAGACATGGAGGACATGGAGGACATGGCCGACGAAGGTGAGGACGGCGTGGTCGACACGAAGTCCCTCGCCGACGGTGGGCCGGCCACCATCCACAACTTCTCCACGGTCCACAAGATGCCGTCCGGCAACGAGGTCACCCTGAAGTGGCTCGTGTCGCAGAAGGGCGATCGCGTCACGGCCGTGCAGACCACGCCGCTGCGGACCCTGAAGTACGACTACCGCCTGGTGTCGGATCACTACCTGGAGCTGGTCTCCATCACGGTGGAGCAGTACGGTCGCGCCACGCCCGTCACGGCCATCACCTTCAACCCGCCGCTCCCCGACGTGCGCTGGCCCTTCAACGGCCGTCGCACCAGTGACTTCGTGATCGACGTCAACGGGCAGCAGAACCACGGGCTCGGCCAGGTGGACGTGTTCTGGACGGAGACGGGTCCCAAGCTCAAGGTGAACCCGATCTCGCCCAAGTGGACCGAGGACCGCGTGATGCAGACCAGCATCATCTACCAGCGCAGCGGTGAGGCCAACATCGCCATCGAGCGTATCGGCGAATGACGAGGTGAGTCGGCCCTCCGTGGGGCCGACGTCGCTTCACGAACGCGTCCGGGCTCGGCCCGGGCGCGTTCTTGCTTTGGATCACCAGTCGTAGAAGCCGCCGCCCGTCTTCTTTCCGAGGCGACCCTCGGCGACCATGGTGCGCATGAGCTCCGGCGGCTCGAAGGCCCGGTTGCCCAGCTCGCGGGCCAGATAGGTCCCGATGTGCATGCGGACGTCGAGCCCTACGAGGTCCGTGAGGCGCAGTGGGCCGACGGGGTGGCGGTAGCCGAGGACCATGGCCTTGTCGATGTCCTCGGGGGAGGCCACGCCCTCCTCGACCATGCGGATGGCCTCCATTCCCAGGCACACGCCCAGGCGGCTGGTGGCGAACCCCGGTCGGTCCTTGACCACGATGACCTCCTTGCCGATCCGATCGCCGAGGGCCCGGATGGTGTCGATCACGTCGGTGCGCGTGGCCTCGCCCTGCACCACCTCGAGCAGGGGCATGATGTGGACGGGGTTGAAGAAATGGGTGCCCACGACGCGATCGGGCGCTGCAAGCCCGTCGGCGATGGCGTCGATGGACAGGGAGCTGGTGTTGGTGGCCAGGATGCAGCCCTCGGGAGCGAGGGTGGCCACCTGCCCGAAGAGCTGCCGCTTGAGCTCCAAGCGCTCCGGCACGGCCTCGATCACGCAGTCCGCGTCTTTGGCCGCGGCCGCCAGGTCACCTGTGGAGAGGTTGGACAGCGCCAGATCTCGCACGGTGGGCTCCACCTTGCCCCGGTCCACCCCCTTGTCGAGGTTGGCCTGCACGTGCTCCATCGCCCGCTGAAGCGCTTCCGGATCGGCATCGGTGAGGACCACCGAGTAGCCTGCCATGGCGCACACCTGGGCGATTCCGTGGCCCATGGTCCCTGCTCCGATCACCCCGATTCGCTGCACGACGCCCCCTGATGAACGCACGCCGTCTAACCCTGTGTCGGAGGCGGCGGCGTCAAGGTGCTGCGCAGCCGCTGCAGTGCGAGGCGAAGCCGAGACTTGGCCGTGCCCAGTGGGATCTGCATCGCCTCCGCTGCCTGCCGCAGGGTCTCTCCCCGTAGGTAGGTGCGCTGCAAGATCTCGCGCTGAGGTGCCGGGAGGTCCTCGAGCACGTCGTGGAGCTGTGCGAGGCCCTCTCGGCGCGCCACCGCGGCGTCGGGAGCCTCGGTGCCGGCCGGCACCCAGACGGGATCGGTGGGATCGGGTGAGGCTCGTCCGGTTCTGCGTAGCGCGTCCACCCGCGCGTTCCGGGCAATCGTGAAGATCCAGGTGGAGGCGGCGGCGCGGCTCGGATCGTAGGCGTGGGCCTTGCGCCAGATGCGGACGAACACCTCCTGCGCCACCTCGTCTGCCAAGGAGGCAGGCAACGAGCGGGCGAGCAGGCCCTTCACTCGGGGACCGAAGCGCTGGAACAGCTCGGCGAACGCATCTGCGTCGCGGTCAGCCACCCGGCACACCAGGGTCGAGTCGTCCATACGGTGCGGCACGATAGCATCGGCATACGATGCCCCGCCCAGGAGGACCCATGCCCAACGCCGTGATCGTCGATGCACTCCGCAGCCCCGTGGGGAGATTCCAAGGGGCCCTGGCCGCGGTCCGCCCCGACGATCTGGCGGCCGAGGTGATCCGGTCGGTGGTGGACCGAGCGGGCATCGATCCACAGGCCATCGACGAGGTGTTCCTGGGCTGCGCCAACCAGGCGGGGGAGGACAACCGCAACGTGGCTCGGATGGCGCTGCTGCTGGCAGGCGTGCCGCAGTCGGTGCCGGGTGTGACGGTCAACCGGCTGTGCGCCTCGGGGCTCGAGGCCGTCAACCAGGCGGCGCGGATGGTGCGCACGGGGGACGGTGAGCTGTGCGTGGCGGGGGGCGTGGAGTCGATGTCTCGAGCGCCGCTGTCGGTGCCGCGCGGGATCCGGCAGCCCAAGGCGGGCAACGTGACAGCGTGGGACACGTCGCTGGGCTGGCGCTACCCGAACCCGCGCATGGAGGCGCTGTTCCCGCTGGAGGCCATGGGGCAGACCGCCGAGAACATCGTGGACGACTTGCAGATCTCGCGGGCCGATCAGGATGCCTTCGCCCTGCAGTCCCACCAGCGTGCGCTGGCCGCAGAAGCGCAGGGGCTCTTCGACGACGAGCGGATCGCCATCGAGGTGCCCACGCGCAAGGGCAGCGTGACGGTGCGAGTCGACGAGGGGCCCCGAGCCGACACCTCGCTCCAGGCGCTGGGCAAGCTGCGCACGGTGTTCCGGGAGGGAGGCACCGTGACCGCGGGCAACAGCTCGCCGCTCAACGACGGAGCGGCGGCGGTGGTGGTGGCCTCGGAGGAGCGGGCCACGGCGGAGGGCTGGCGGATCCGAGCCCGCATCCGAGCCTGCGCCTCGGCGGGGGTGGATCCGCGCACGATGGGCTACGGGCCGGTGCCGGCGAGCCGCAAGGCGCTGAAGCTCGCGGGGCTGCAGGCCGGCGACATCGAGGTGTGGGAGCTCAACGAGGCGTTTGCGGCGCAGTCGCTGGGCGTGATGCGCAAGCTCGAGCTGCCCGAGGATCGGGTGAACCTGCACGGAGGGGCCATCGCGCTGGGGCATCCGCTGGGGTGCTCGGGGGCTCGGATCCTCACCACGCTGCTGTCGGTGATGGAGCGACGAGGCGCCACGCTGGGGTGCGCCACTCTGTGCGTGGGCGTGGGGCAGGGCGTGGCCACCATCGTGGAGCGCGTCTAGCCCCTCACTCGACGTCGAGGATCACGAACTGCACTCGGCGGTTGGCCTCGCGGCCGCTCTCGGTGCGGTTGGTGAACAGCGGCGTGGACTCGCCGTAGCCGCGCGGCTGTAGCCGGGTGGCGTCGACGCCTCGCTCCACGAGGTAGTCGCGAACGGCCTCGGCGCGCTGCTGGGACAGCCTGCGGTTGAAGTCCGCGGGCCCCACGTTGTCGGTGTGGCCTTGGATCTCCACCTGGCGCACCTGCGGGCTGCCGCGCAGCGCCTCGGCGACGCCGTCGAGTACGGTGAAGGAGCTGGTGCGCAGCACGTGGCGGCCGGTCTCGAACTCCACCCGGTGGTCGATCTTGATCTGATCGGCGGTCACCCAGACGTCCTTGGGGCAGCCGTCACTCGTGGCGACGTCCTCGTCGATCCGCTTCGGCTGCTGCGGGCACGCGTCGCGGTCGTCGGAGATCCCGTCGCGATCGGTGTCGGGACAGCCGCCGTGCACGACCTCGCCAAACAGCTCTGGGCATGCGTCGTCAGCGTCGCCGACCCCGTCGCTGTCGGCATCGGGGCAGCCAGCGAGCGCCAAGGTGCCGCCCACGTCCGGGCAGGCATCGGCGTCGTCGTCGATCCCGTCGTCGTCGTTGTCTTCGTCGGGGCAGCCGTCTTCGTCGTCGAAGCCGTCGACGTCTTCGGCCACCAGCGGACAGCCATCGTCGGCGTCGCGCACCTGGTCGCCGTCGTTGTCGGGGTCGGGGCAGCCGTCTTCGTCGTCGAAGCCGTCGACGTCCTCGGCCTCCATGGCGCAGGCGTCGTCGCCGTCGGCCAGGCCGTCTCCGTCGCGGTCGCGCACCACGGGGGCGAAGGTGATGGCTCCGAACAGGTGGAACTGCGGGGTGCCGACACCGGAGACGAGCCCGGTGCCCGCGCCCGCCACGAAGCCGAGTCCGGAGGGCAGGAACGCCTGGGCGAATCCGTGGGCGGTGGAGGTGTTGTTGGTGCTGCCCTCGCCGCGTGCCAGCCCCAGGGTGAGATCCACCTCGGCCCCGAAGCGCACTGCATCGGTGAGGTGCCACCAGGCGCCGGCCACACCGGTCGCCCGGCTGCCCAGGTTGGAGGAGCCGGCCTCCAGCGACTGGTTCTGCGCCAGGCTGATGCCGGCGTCGGTCACCCAACCCAGCCGCCCCACGCGGCCTCCCAGGGCGGCCACCAGGCCCGCGTTGAGGCCTCCTGCCACCAAGGCGTCGGCTCGGCCCGTGGGCAGGTCGATGCGCGGCACCAGCGCCAAGGCCGTGGTGCCTCGGTCCCACACCGCGACGGTGCTCTGCAGCCGCACGTCGCCCAGCGCTGCGCCGGAGAAGTCGGTGAGGGGGGCGTCCACCCAGGCGTAGACGGGGACCAGCACGTCGACCCGCATCATGTCTTCGATGGTCCACGACCCCTGCAGGTGCACCGGCACCAGGGCCGTGACCTCGGCCGTGCGGCTGTCGTCGGGGTTCAGCCGCACCACGGGGTCCGCGGAGAAGCCCACCGACAGACCTCCCGACAAGCCCCCGTCGGACAGGTGAGGCGACTCACCCTGCAGGGTGCCCGTCCCCGTGGCCAAGGACCCCGCCACGACGAAGGTGTCGACGTCCGCCGCCGTTGCCGATGCAGCCCAGGTTGCCAGCAGGATCATCGACTCTCCGCGGTGCTCCCCGGTGGTTCAACGGCACACTACCAGGTGGGGTTTAGGCGCCGTCGTCCACGAGCCCCGCGGTCACCGCCTCGGCGGGTACTTGCGCAGCTTGCGCTGCAGGGACTGCCGATGCAGACCCAGCCGTCTTGCTGCTTCGCTGATGTTTCCTCCCGTGGACGCCAGCACGTACTCGATGTACTCCCGCTCGTTGCGGGCCAGGCTCGGGGGCTGATCGGGCACCAGCACCGAGGGATCCCCTCGCTCGCGCTCGAAGGCCAACTCGATGGCCTCCGGATCCACGGGCTTGGTGAGGTAGTGGCGAGCGCCGAGCTTGATGGCCTCCACCGACGTGGCGATGGAGCCGTAGCCCGTGAGCACCACGGCCTTGATGCTCGGCAGTCGCTCCACCAGGTCCTTGAGGACCTCGAGGCCGCGCTCTCCCTCCAGTCGCAGGTCCACGACGGCGTAGGACGGGCGGTGCACCGCGGCCAGGCCGAGGGCCGTGCGATGGTCGGGAGCCCCGAACACCTGGAACCCCCGGTCGGTGAACTCGAGCTCCATGGACTCGCGGAAGGCGTCGTCGTCATCGACCACCAGCAGCTTCTTGTTCTCCGTCATGCGGGCCTCCTGGGCGCTTGGGGGAACCACCATCGGGCCACCGTGCCCTTCGTTCGCGGCACGTACTGTAAGCCACCGCCAGCTCCATCTGCGATCTGGCGGGCAACGAACACCCCCAGCCCCGTGCCGGTGGGTTTGGTGGTGAAGAAGGGTTCGCCGACCTGGTCGGCCTTGTCGGGGAGGCCCACGCCCCGGTCGGCGATCTCGACGACGCCGACGTCGTGCTCGCGGAGCACGCGGAGCTGGAGCGGGTCGAATGCACCCGCTTCCTCTTGGGCCTCTCGAGCGTTCTCCAGCAGGTTGATGAGCGCCTGCTGAAAGGCGATGCGCGGCAGCTCCACGAGCACGCCCTTCGAGGCGTCCTCCACCGCGATGTCGAGGGTGGCGCCGCGCGACCACAGCCGCACCGCCTCCTCGACCATCGTGGCCAGGGGCTTGCACTCGATGTCCCCCACCTCGGGATCGCCAGCACCCACGAGCAGCCGTCGCACGATCCAGGTGCAGCGCTCCAGCTGGTCGGAGATCACCTCGAGATCTCGCTCGGTGTCGGGGTCTTCGTGGCGCCGGGAGATCCGACGCAGCCGCAGGGCCATGGTGGACAGGGGCGTGTTCAGCTCGTGGGCCGCGCCGGCTGCCAGGGTGCCCACGGAGCGCAGACGGTCCACGCGTGCGGTGCGATCCTGGGCCTCGAGCAGTTGCTCCTTGCGTCTGCGCAGGGTGCGCGAGATCCCCACCACGAAGCCGGCCACCGACAGGCTCGTGATGCTGAAGGCCAGCCACTGCCCCAGGCGCACCAGGGTGGCCTCCGTGAGGCTGTGGCGCTCGTAGTGGATGGGCAGGTGCAGGCCGAACAGTGCGGAGTAGCAGACCAGCACCACCACCGCGAGCATGCCGGCGTAGCCCGGCGGGAGCATCACGGCGGCCATCGCGATGTGCACGAGGAACAGCGGCGTGAAGGGGTTGTCGGGCCCGCCGCTCACGGCGAAGAACATGGTCAGGGCCATCACGTCGATGATCAGGTGCCCGAAGACCTCCACGGACGTGGCGGCGCCCCGCTGTGACAGGCGACCCGTGGCCCAGGCGTTGGCTGCCACCAGCAAGCCCATGGCGGCCACCCATGTGCTGATGGCCGTGCCGCCGTCCAGCATCTGGAACACGAAGGCGAGGGTGACGGCCTGAGCAAACAGCGCCAGCCAGCGAAGGCGGACGAGCCAGATGAGCCAGACGGTGCCTTCGTCGGGTGCGGTCGGAAACAGCCAATGGGGCCCCGAAGGGCTGGATGCACGCCTCATCTCGATCCCTTCGTAACTTCGTTTCATGTTTTTGACCCGGATGCAGAATCCAGCTCGTAACCGGAGGATTTCAGAGGGCCAGCTGTGCCAACGAGGTCATCAGGCGGCGCAGGATCCGTCGGGTGCCCGCGGCCATGGGGCGCAGGGTGTGTGTCTGGTGCAGGTCGACCCAGCGCGCATCTAGCTCGGCGGACGCCCGAGGCGGCGGGACGTGGGG
Organism: Myxococcales bacterium; assembly: GCA_019634415.1. Lineage (GTDB taxonomy): Bacteria > Myxococcota_A > UBA796 > UBA796 > DRPG01. Next base: position 35,620 of record JAHQVJ010000051.1, on the reverse strand, counting down.
GCAGGACACCACGAAGTTGTGCACCTCGTAGCCGGGGGTGTCGCCCACCACGAGGAGGCGCTCGGCCAGCGCCTCGGCGCGGGGCACGGCGATGCCGGTCTCCTCCTCGAGCTCGCGCAGGGCGGTCTGGAGCAGCGTCTCGTCTCCCTCGTGACTGCCACCGGGGAAGGCCCAGTGGCCGTTCCAGGGTGGCGTGAGCCTGCGACCGAGCAGCACGCGGCGGTGCACCGGATCCAGCAGGCACACGCTCGCGGCCCGCCTCAGGTCGGTGCGTGCGGAGGGAGGCGCCAGCACGGTTCCGCCTTCGTCGGGCAGCGTCTGTACGGGCTGGAAGCCTCTCTCTTGGAGCCACGGCACCGCGTCCCAGCCACCTGGCACCCACGCTCGCCTACCGGCGCGCGACAGCTGCAGCGCCAGGTCGTCTCCCCGGCCGGCTCCTCGCGAGCTCGGATCCAGCCACAGGGTGGTGGCGTCGGTGTGGGGATCGGTGGCGGTCCAGCCGATGGGGCGTGGCCCGTCGAACACGGCGCGCAGCTCGGTGTCGGAGGGGAGGGGGGCTGCGCGCCGCAGCCGCTCCCAGCGATGTCGCGCCACCGCGGCACCTGCCTCGGTGAGCCCCACCCACACCGTTCCCGCCTCGGGATCGCGCAGCGCGAAGCCGCCTCCGTGCCAGCGCCGGGCCGCCGCCGTGCGAGCCAGGGCCGCCAGGGCCGCCGGCGCCTGCAGTGGCGACTCCGCGGTGGTGAGTGCCAGGCCCTCCGGGATCTCCAGGAGCATGTCCACGTCGGGCAGCGCTGCGAGGAGCGCCGCCACCTCCGGGTCTGCGGTGCTGGCCCGGTGGAGGCGACCGTCGGGTCCGCCCATGTCGTGCAGGCCCTGGGCAGCGTCTGCCGCGGGGAGCTGGGTGCGCAGCGCCCGCTCCACCAGGGCGTCGGCCACCGCCTGGCGCGACCCCGTGAGGCGCTCCTGTCCGTCGGCGGAAACCAGCCAAGCCGGATGGGTGTCTCCGCCGAGCTCCGCCAGGTCGTTGGCGAAGCACAGATCCAGCTGGTTGGCGGCGATCTGTCGGCGGGCGTTGTCGTGGAGCTCCGCGGGCGACACGCCCGAGAGCAGCTTGAAGCCCACCAGGGTGGTGTGCGGCCCACAGCGGGCGCGCAGGGTGGCGATGAGCTTGTCGTTGCGCACCATCTCGATGCTCAACGTGGCGTCGTCGGAGCGGATCTTGCCGGTCGCGGGCACGGGGGCGTAGTCGCTCACGGCGGCGGCCATGAGCAGCAGATCGGGCGGATCCTCGGTGGCCTGCCGTAGCGCGGCGTCGAGCTCGCGGAAGCTGCCGAAGGGCACCACGCGGATGCGCGGATCGAGCCAGTCGTGGTGACGGGCCAGATCGGTGTTGGCGAGCAAGGTGACGTCGCAGCCGCGCTCCACCAGGGCGCGCGCACAGGCCGCGCCGAAGCGTCCGGTGGACAGGTTGGTGACCACGCGCACGTCGTCGATGGGTTCGCGGGTGCCGCCCGCGGTTACCACGGCGTGCATGCGACCTCCCGACGGCGGAAGCGTGGGCGAGGCTGGGGTGTCTGACAACCTTCGAGGCACGATGCAGCTCCTGAACCGATGGGCGTGGCTCGGCTCCGCCGCTTGGGCGGCCGTGGTGGCGGGCACAGTGTACGTAGCGCCGTGGGCGCTGGCGGCGGCGGCGCTGCTCTGGGGCGACGTGCCCGAGCTGGCGGCGGCGCAGGCCCCCGAGCCGGCACCGGTGGTGTTCGTCGCGGCGCCGAGCCGCACGGTTGTGCTCCCCGAGCCGAGCGAGCCCGCACCCGAGGAGCCGGAGCCCGTCACTCCCCAAGTCGGGAGCGAGGTGCCCGATGCCCAGGGGGAGGACGGCGCCGCCGCCGAGGCGGCGCCGGTGCAGCCCGTGGCGGGCCTCACGCTGGCTCAGCGAGCGGGGCGGGGAGCGGCCGCAGACGAGCGCCGCGGCGTGCGGAGGCGCAGGCGCCGAGCGGCGAGGTGCCTCGAGGACCACCCCAACGTGCGCCATGCCGCGGACGGCGTGGTGGAGATCGATCGCAGCTACGTGGAGGAGGTCACGGCCAACCTAAAGACCTTCATCTCGCTGGGCTACTCGCGTCCCCACGACGAGGACGGCGTGAAGGGGTGGTACATCTCGGGGTTCTCGTGCACGAGCGCCGTGCACAAGGCGGGCTTTCGCCGTCGCGACGTGTTGCTGCGCGTCAACGGCAAGAAGACCCGTAGCTGGGTGGGGGTGTACATGCTCTACCAGCGACTCAAGAAGAAGGACCAGTTCGAAGTCGAGCTGCTACGCCGAGGACGGCCCGTCACCCTGCGCTTCCGGGTCGTGTCCGGCTAAGTCGTGGTGCATGGGTTGGTACGACTGGTTCTCGGTTCTCTACGATCCCGCGCTCGAGCCCCTCTACCGGCCCTACCGGAAGCGGGCGGCGGAGGCGCTGCAGGTCGTGCCGGGCAGCGTGGTGCTCGACGTGCCCTGTGGCACGGGCCAGAGCTTCGCCGCGCTGCATGGTCCCGCTCGGCCGGGCGGTGGCTACGTCGGGGTGGATCTGTCTGCGGGCATGCTCGACCGTGCGCGGCGGCGCACCCGTGGGGAAGAGGGTGCGCACCTGCTCGAGCGCGACGCCGGCGCGATTACGGCGGAGGTGCTGCAGTCCGTCGTGGGCCGTGAGGACGTGGACCGGCTGCACGTGTTCCTGGGCTCCAGCGTGTTGCCGGACTGGCCCGGAACCTTCGCGGCGCTGTGGGCGCTGGTGCGGCCCGGCGGTCGCGTGGTGCTGGTGGACGTGCACTCCGAGGAGCTGTCGCTGCAGGGGCGATGGGTGGAGTGGATGGCTCGAGCGGATCTGTCGCGGAAGGGGTGGGAGCCACTGCAGGCCGTGGCCGAGCACTTCGAGCGCACGGAGCTGTCCACCGACGCTGTGCATGGCGGCACCCTGTGGATGGCGACGGGAGACAAGCGGGGGTGATGGGTAAGGGGCCCCCCGTGGCAGCATCCGTCGCCGAAAAGGATCCAAGGCGAGTCGGTCCGGTGTCGTCGGGTGTCGAACCAACGAGGACGCTGCCCACGGGGAGCGCTTCGATGGACCATGCCCGCTTGGCCGGGTGACCTTCACCCAATCTCAGACGATCACGTCGATCGTGGCCCGAACGGTGGAGTCGGCGTCGCCGGTGACGTCCATGAGGGTGTCGTTGGCGTAGAAGCTGTCGTCGCCGTTGGGCACGTGGGCGGCACCCCCGGCGTAGGCGGGGAGGGCGAGCACCTCGCGCACCAGAGCGTCGGGGAAGTACACCTGCGTGGTGAGCTCGGGCCGCCCCTCGGCGCGCACCTTCACGTGGATGTGCACCGCACGACCCGGGTAGCTGCCCGGAACGATGGTCTCGAACATGGCCACGCCCGTCGCGTCGGTGATCTGCTGCCCGCGCAACCACCCCTCGCCCTTGGTGTCGAAGGTGGAGTAGCCGCTGTAGTCGCCGTCTCCGTCTGCACTCCACACGTCCACCTCGGCGCCTTCCAGCGGGTCGCAGGTGCCCTGGGCCAGCACACGGATGTCGAGCATCACTGGCACCCCGGCCAGGCCCTCCGTGATGTCGATGCGCTGTGGCGGCTCCCCTGGGTAGAACGGTCCCTCCGTCTGCGCCCCCGTGCGGTCCTCGCACGTCGCAGTGTCCGTGCCCGTGTCGCCCGTCTCGGGGGGGCTCGTGTCGGTCGCAGGCGTCGTGCCCGTGTCGCCGGCGCAGGCTGTCAACGCAGCTGCGGTCAGGGTGAGCAGGGTGTCGCGGCGCGTCGGATCGTCGGCTGGTGGCATGGGATCTCCAGGGAACCCTGCCTCCTTAGTCTGCCAGCAGCTCGTCGATGAGCTGTTGCATCTCGTCGGCGTCGAAGCTGTTCTTGATGGAGCGAACCGTCAGATCCGAGTCGATCACCACGTCGCGGGGGTAGGGGAAGTTCACGCCCTCCGGGAACTCGAACTTCAGGAAGGAGCGGTCCACGTCGGGCACGAGGCGGAAGGTCACGCCCGTCTGGGTGACGAAGGCATCGAGGCCATCGACGGGCTCGTTCGCGGGGTACAGACCGATCACGCGCACGCGCGCGGGGTCGTACTGCTGATGGATCAGGCGCTCGAGGTCGGGAAACTCCAGACCACACGCCGGTCAAAACAGCGCGAAGTAGGCGAGCACGGTGACGGTGCCCCGCAGGTTGTCGAGATCACCCGAGCCCGTGGGATCGAGGAAGCCGAAGTCCTCCGTGAGGGGCTCCCCCACGTCGATGCGATCGCTGTCGATGGCTGAGATGCCGACGACGAGTGGATCCTCGCTGTCGTCGGGATCGTTGGTGTAGGCGAGCACCTCGGGACGCGCGGCGGGCTGATCCACCGGGGGCGTGAAGTCCACCCGCACCGTCAGGGACTCCCCAGGACGCAGGCGCCCGCCCTCGTGGCTCGTGACGAAGGCGGCCTTGTTGTCTCGCACCGATCCCACGAGGGCATTGAGCGGGCCGTGGTTGGTGATCCGAAACTGGCCGCTGCCCTTCTGGGTGGCGTCGAAGGGCAGGAACTCCTTGTCGGCCGACACCTCGGGGGCGACGAAGCCGGGATGCACCCGCAAGGAATGCAGTCCGTACCACTCGAGCCCGAAGAGCAGCTCGTCCGTCAGGGCGACGCCGAAGGTCTCCTCGAAGGCGCCCTTGAGACGCTCTCCGCCGACGCGCTGCCAGCCATCTCGCTCGAGCACGGCCAGGTGATCCCATGCGGCCACGGCGAGGGTGGGCCCATGCACCGAGACGGCCTGGATGGAGCCCTCGAGGGGCAGCACGGTCTCGGGGGTGAGGGTGGCCCCGCTTCGACGGAACACCTGCAGTCCTTCACCGCCGAGGGCCAGGTAGAGGAAGGTGTCGTCGACCTCCACGTCGCGGGGGATGCCCGCGGTGTCCGCCCGGCCGACCACGGTGGGAGCGCCGGGATCCGAGACGTCCACCACCACCACCTCGTCCGTGTCGGTGACGTAGGCCAGCGATCCGTCGACCGCGAGCTTGGTGGCGTTGGCGAAGCCCCCCAGGGTGGTGACGTAGGTGGGAGCACCCTTGGCGTCGAGCGCGTAGCTGCGGAGCCCGCCCGCGTGGGTGGCGACCCACAGGTGCCCGTCGACGACGCGCATGCCCTCGTACAGCACGTCCTTCTCCTGGAGCACCGACACGGGCTGCAGCGTGCCGTCGGCGAGGTGGCGGTAGGTCCACAGGAAGGAGGGGGCGAGGAACGTGTCCTTTCCGTGGTGGGCCAAGAACACCAGCCGAGATCCGTCGGACTCGACCGGCCCCAGCGCGATGCGCTGGCAGCGGCTCACACCTGGATCGGTCAGGGTCAGCTGGCCGTGCTCGTCGGCGGTACCGATGACGGCGCCGAAACCCGAGCAGGCGGCCACGAAGCGACCCTCCGCCTCCACGTCCACACCCTCGATGAAGAAGACGTCGGTGTCGAGGCTGCGGATGGGATCGCCGAAGGCGCAGCAGGTGTCGCCGAGCCACTCGGTGCCCACCGGCGCGCACTCGCGCATCTGGGCGCAGTCCAGCCCCGCCAGCCCCGACAGATCGTCGAGGGGATCGAGGCCCGTGGGGTCGTCGGGGAGGGGGACCTCGGGGGTGGTGGACGTGTCGGCCGTAGAGCCGGTGGTCGGATCCACCGAGATCGCCGGGGGCGTGGACGAGGTGCACGCCAGCAGGATGAGGATCACGAGCCCTCCGCGCAGGTACGTCCTGCCGAGGGCTCGAGACGTTTCACTCCGTCACTCGGCGGTGGCGGCGATCTTGACGGGCACGGCCACGTTGCCCCAGCGCAGCACGATCCCATCGTCGTTCTGCTGGATGTCGAAGGCCTCGGTCGCCTCGTCGGTGCCCGGCGTGACGGTGACGCGCAGGACGTCCTTGGACTCGTCGTAGGAGTAGCCGCCCCACTGCTCGGCCTCGGAGTTGAAGATCACCGTCCACTCGGACTCGCCGGGGATGGTGAACAGGCCGTACACACCAGCGGCCAGGGCCTTGCCCTCCACGGTGACGTCCTTGGTGACGGCAAAGGTGCTGGCCTCGTCGGCACCGGTGCGCCACACCTGGCCGTAGGGGACCAGCTCGCCCCACAGGGTGCGTCCACGCATCTCGGGCCGGCCGAAGCGCACGTCGAGGTCGGCGTCGCCCACCTTGCCCACGAGGTGGCCGTTCTTGCTCTTGCGCTCGGCGTCGTCCTTGCGCTCGGGGATGGTCATCGCCGCGGGTGCGGCCTCGGGCGCCGGGGCGGGAGCCTCGGCGGGCGGATCGGCGTCGGGAGCCGGGGTGTCGGGAGGCGCCTGGGTGGGGCACGCCGTCAGGGAAGCCACGGCGACGAGGGCGGTCACGAATCGGGTCATGATGGTCGTCCTAGGTGAGCACCGGCTTCTAACGTCTACAGCGGCTGAACCACGCCGAAGTCGAGACGAGCGAAGCTGCGGTCGAGCCGCGTGCTGCGGAACTCCGTGGCCCGGCCGATGGGCTTGATCCGCACCCGATCGCCCACGTGCACGTCCTTGTCGAGGCCCACCACCCACACCTCGTCCACCATCCAGTAGGCGTAGGCGCCTGCGTCGAGCCGGTCCTGTACGGTGCCCTCCCAAGGGGAGCGGTCGATGTCACGGTCGATGGAGAGCAGCGGCGAGGCGGCCGCCACCACCACGGGCTCCACCTGGTCCGCGTCGCACGCGCCGAGGAGGAGGAGCATCGTTACTCGCGCAGCCACTTGGCGTCTCCGATGGTGTAGTCCTGCTGCTCCAGCAGCAGCGCCAGCGCTTCGTCCCAGGGCAGCGGCAGCGCCGAGGACTCCAGCTCGAGGGAGCGGCTGACGGCGCCCGCGGAGATGTCGGTGATGTCGGCCATCGCGGCCAAGTGGGGATCGGAGGTGACGAAGTCCAGCATGGCCTCCTCGTCCTCCCACACGGTCATGGTCCACTGCTGCAGGCGGCCGACGTTGCGGAAGCCGGCGCCGAGCCAGCCCTCGGGCTCTTCCTCGAACAGGTGATTGGCGACGGCGTTGGCGTGGTCGCCGAAGCGGCCTCCCGGTCCGGGGGCGTTCTTGACCTGGAGGTGGGTCAGGCCGACGAGGTAGGTGTCGTGTGTGCCCAGCAGATCGCCCGACAGCTCGTCGAAGCCGGGGCCCGACAGCGGGGACTCCTCCGTGCCTCCACAAGCGGTGATGCACGCCACGAGTCCGAGCCAGGTGATTCTCATGATGCCTCCGTCGAGCTGACCTCGTTGTGCTCTGGAGGACACCGCCTCGGCCGTCTGCCGTCACCGAGGCGACGGAGGCGAGGCGGACTCCACGTAGCGGGCGAAGACGTCGTCGAGGGTCACGCCGGACCAACGAGCGATGGCGCGGCGCAGATCGTCGGGTCGCTGTCGTGTGTGGGCGAGGTGGGCCACGAAGGACAGCAGGTCCTTGCCGGAGCGCTCGCGGAGGGCCTGATCGAGGGCGTGGGCCGCCAACGGGCCGCGCACGTAGTGCAGGTGCTCGGCCAGGTCGCCGGAGACGCGCGGCTCGGAGCCGAGGGGCACGCGCCAGCTGGGGTGCTGCCTGTGGATCCGATCCGCACGGGCGCGCCAGGCAGGCAGGCGGGCCCGACCTGGCACCTCGGCGCGACGCAGCGCCTCGTGCTCGAACCAGGTGGCGAAGCCCTCCACGAACCAGTGATCCCGCGCGTGGGGGGGAGGTGCTGCCCACGGTCCGTCGCGATTCACGGCGTGGGCCAGGCGGTGGGCCATCAGCTCGAGCGGGCGGTGGCTGCCGTCGTGGCTGGTGCAGGAGCCACGCTCGTTGGTGCCGCCGTGCACCGGCTCGCCGCCGGGTGCGGGCGGCCCCCAGGCCACGGTGTAGCCGTGGGGTGGCGCGAACCCGAGGGCGTCGTGGGCGACGCGCCACACGGCGGCCGCGTGCTGCACCTGCTCCGGAAGCGCGTGATCGGGCAGCGTGAACACCTGTAGCGGCGATCCCTGGGCGGACCGCCGCACGAAGGGCCCCGCTGCGATGCAGGTGGAGCGCAGGATCTGCCAGGGAGACCGGCCGTGACTACCCTCGAGGGTGCGGGTGGTGCCGCGACCCGGCAGGCCCGTGACCAGCCGCCAGCCTGGGGGCAGCTGGAAGCGGAGCTGCAGGGTGGACTCGTCGGCGAGGGGTCCCGCAGCGGCGAGGACGGCTCCGTCGAAGGTGGCCCAGCGCTCGTCGATCCAGCCCTGGTGTCCGTGCCGACCCGGCTCCCCGAGGTGCACAGTGTGCGTGATCGGAGGAGCTTCGCCGTCGGGTGCTCGGGTGATCCGGAGCATCGCCGCGTGGGGATCGAGGGCCACGACCAGCGCCAGGGACGTCACGGAGGCAGCCTACCGCAAGGACTCCACGAGATCCTCTCCCGCGGTACGCCAGTGCACCACCTCGACCCCCACCACCTCCCAGGCGGCCGCGATCAAGCCTATGGTCACCATACGAAAACCCTCCGCGAAGGAGGGTAGTCGTCTACATCGAGGAGGACCAGGCCACGAAGGTGGTCTGCAGCGCCACGCGGATGCCGGCGAGGCTTCCGATCACGACGAGCACGAGCAGCGCGCTGATCATGCCGTACTCGACAGCGGTGGCGCCTTCCTCGTCTGCGAAGAGCTTCTGAAGCATGGGATTGCCTCCTGCGCCCAGTGTATGTCCGTGGCCGGATGGGGAGCAAGGCGGACGTAAGGGTCGTGTCATCGCCGCTCGCGCTGCCTGGGGGCCCAGACCAGGCGAGTGGCTCGCTCGAAGGTGAACCACGCCCAGGCCCACTTGGTCATCACGACGATCCGGTTGCGGAAGGTCACCAGGAACCAGATGTGCACGAACACCCAGGTGAGCCACGCCGTGAAGCCCCCGAAGCGCAGGCCCATGGTGTCGGCCACGGCGCGGCTTCGCCCGATGGTGGCGAGGGATCCACGGTCCACGTAGCGGAACGCGCCCCGCTCCGAGCCACCGAGATCCCGGTCGATGGCCTTGGCGACGAACTGCCCCATCTGCATGGCGGCGGGGGACACGCCGGGCACCGGGCTGCCGTCGGCCTGGGTCATTGCGGCCAGATCTCCGACCACGAACACGTCTCGATGATCGGCGAGGGAGCAGTCGGGCTGCACGGGGACCCGCCCAGCCCGATCGAGCTGCACGCCCAGGGTTCGGGCCAGGCTGGATCCCTGCACGCCAGCCGCCCAGAGCACGGTGCGTGCGGGCACGAAGGTGTCGCCGAGGGCCACCCCGTCGGCGATCACGTCGGTGACGCGGGTGCCGAGCCGCACCGTCACTCCGATGGACTCGAGCTGACGCTGCGCCTTGATGCGCAGCGTCTCGGTGTAGGTGGGGAGCACGGCGTCGGTCCCCTCCACCAGGAGCACCTTGGCGCGCGTGGTGTCGACGGAGCGGTACTCCCGCTTCAACGTGCGCTGGGCCAGCTCGGCGATGGCCCCGGCCAGCTCCACGCCGGTGGGGCCGGCGCCCACCACCACGAAGGTGAGCAGGGCCTCGCGCTCCTCCGGGTCCGTGGTCCATTCGGCGCGCTCGAAGGCAGACAGCACGCGCCGTCGGATGTCCAGCGCGTCTCCCAGGGTCTTCAGCCCCGGTGCGTGGGCCGCCCAGGCGTCGTTGCCGAAGTAGGAGTGGCGCGCGCCTGCTGCGATCACGAGCTTGTCCCACGCCATGGACTCCGGGGTGCCATCGTCGGTGCTCACCTCCACCGTCCGGGCCTCCAGATCCACCGCCGTGACGTTGGCCAGCCGCACGTGGACGTTGTCTTGGCCGGCGAGGATCGATCGGATGGGCTCGGCGATGTCGCTGGGGGCCAGACCTGCGGTGGCGACCTGGTACAGCAGCGGCTGGAACAGGTGGTGGTTGGTGCGATCCACCAAGGTGATGCGCACCTTGGCGCGAGACAGCCCGGTGGCGGCAGACATTCCGGCGAATCCACCACCGACGATCACGACGTGGGGCACCTCGGCGGCCATGCGTACTCCTCATTGGTCGACTATCGTCGGGTCGTGTCCTCTCTCGCCTTGTTCGACTTCGACGGTACGATCACCGACCGCGACTCCATGTTGGCCTTCGCGCGCCACTGCCGTGGAGGGCTGCGATACGTGGCGGGCCTGATCTGGCTCGCGCCGATGCTGGTGGGCCATCAACTGCGATGGATTCCCGGAGACGTGGCCAAGGTGCGCTTCCTGACGCACTTCCTGGGGGGCATGCCGCGGACGGAGCTCGCCGAGCGGGCGCGTGCCTTCGTCGACGTGCTCGCAGGGCACGTCCGATCCGGGGCGGCGGACCGGCTCCGCTGGCACGAGGAGCAAGGCCACGAGGTGGTGATCGTGTCGGCCTCCCTCGATCTGTGGCTGGCGCCGTTCGCCGAGCAGCGCGGCCTGCGCCTGATCAGCTCCACGGCGGCCTTCGACGACGAAGACCGGTTCACGGGCGGGCTGGTGGGCCCCAACGTCAACCACGACGAGAAGGTGCGGGCGGTGCGTGAAGCGCTCGATCTGGACGCCTACGACACGATCTACGCCTATGGCGACTCCAGTGGGGACGAGGCCATGTTGGGGCTCGCGGACGACGCGTCCTTCAAGCCGTTCCGGGGAAGCTGACTCGGTCGCCACCCAACGCCTTCGCGCCAGGCTACACTCGCTGGACCCCTGGGGGACCGATGATCGGGCTTGTGTGGGCTGCCACGGCGATGGCGGGCGGAGACGTGTTGCGAGTGGGGGCCAAGGAGGCCTACGTCACGGTGAAGGATGCCGTGGACAACGCCGAGAACGGCGACACCGTGGTGATCGTAGGTGGGCAAGGACCAGAGCAGGACGGGTCCTACCGGGAGACCGTTCCCATCGCCGATCTGCGGATCGACATCCAGGGGGAGGAGCGGCCGGTGCTGCGTCCAGCAGAGGCGCAGCTCGGATTCTTCGAGATCCTCGAGGATGCCGAGGTCGACGTCGTGGACGTGGTCATCGATGGAGGAGGCACCCACCGCGCCTTCGACATCAGCGAGGGCGGTAGCCTCACGCTGCGCTTCTCGGAGGTCCGGCAGACCCGCAGGGACGGCGCTGGTGGCGGCGCGGCCCGCGTCACCGAGGGAGGCACGCTGGAGGTGGTGGAGAGCTCCTTCGAGAGCTCCTTCGCGACCAACAGCGGGGGCTTCTTCCTCGTCAACGACGGAGCAGATCTCACCATCACCAACAGCGTGCTCCGCACGGGGGTGACCGGCCAAGGGGGCGGGGCGATCTTCTGCGAGACGTCGGGCCGGTGCGACATCGAGGGCACGACCATCGCCGGGAGCGAGGCGGATGGTAACGGGGGAGCGCTCGTCTGTCGGGCGCCGTCCAGGTGCACCATCACGGACTCCGTGTTCCTGTCGAACCACACCACCGCCGAGGGAGGAGCCATCTCCCAGAACGGCGGGGCCGAGATCGACATCACGGGAACCTGGTTCTGCCAGAACTCGGCAGGCACGGGCGGCGCGCTGCTGCTGGACGGCGATGCTCGGGTGGAGCGCTCGGTGTTGATGGGCAACGTCGCCATCAACGCCGCGGGCGGGGTGGCCGCGCGGGGGAACGTGGAGCTGCACTTCAACGACTTCGTGGCCAATCAGTCGCGGACGGGTGGGGCCTTGTTCGGCAACGCCGACGAGCTTCGATTCACCCACAACATCTTCGCCGACCACGCCTCGGCCGATCCGGTCTCCGTCACCAACCAAGGGGATCCCTTCGAGCACCGTTACAACCTGTACGGGGGCAACAGCACAGATGGGCCCACCGTCGAGCTCGACGACACGGAGCTCGCGGGCGACCCGCTGTACGTGGAGCTGGACGTGGCGGCCTGCAATGGCAGCGATCTGCGTCTGCTGCCCAAGTCGGCCGCCATCGATGCTGGAGATCCGTCGCTGACGGATGCCGACGGCACGGTGGCGGACATCGGGGCCTTCGGATCGCTGAAGCCGGGCTCGCCCACCGAGCCCACGAGTCCCACCAACCCCACGGATGGACCGTCGCGAGATCTGGACGAGGGCGTGACGGTGGCGGGATGCAGCTGCGACGCGACCTCGGGAGCGGCGTCGACGGTGTGGCTACTGGCGCTGGGGCTGCTGGCGCGTGCCCGGCGGACCTCGAAGTAGCCGGAACGTCACGTTGATCCGCTCGGCGGTGCACCCCGTCTCCTTGAGCACGGCGTGGTACCAGCGATGCTGCATGGTGCCCCCCATCACGAGCAAGCTGCCATCGGCCAGCGGCTGGGTGCGCTTGGTACGAGAGCCCTTCTTCTCGAGTCGAAAGCGACGCTTCGCGCCGAGGGAAACGGCCGCGATGACCGGCTCACGACCTAGCTCTGGCTCGTCGTCGGCGTGGCGCCCCATGTGGTCGCGTCCGTCTCGGTATCGGTTGAGGAGGATGTGGTTGAAGGCCACCCCCACCTCGTCGACGACGCGCTCGAGCAGTCGCCGCAGCACGTCGGGGCCCGCGCGTGGCGGGAGTGTCTGGCCGCTGTAGCGATAGGGTAGCGCGCCTGCCCAGCCGATCAGACGCGGCTGGAGGATCTCTCGCCCGAACATGCGGATCGGGCGCTGCTCCCAGGGTACCTCTTCGGTCAGTGCGCGCTGCAGCTCCCGAGATGCCTCGGGGCTGAGCCACGAAGGCTCATAGCGATACCAGGCGCCGGCACCGAGCTGTCGAAGGGGCATGTCCCGCCATTAGCGGGCGTGGGGACGTGAGGCGAGCGTGGTGAGAGCGTCGCGCAGCGTGGCGTAGTCCTCTTGGCCGAGCAGCTGCTCGTAGTCGGCTTCTATGGAGCCCACTGCCTCGAGGGCGGTACGCTGCAGGCGGGATCCCAGCGCGGTCCATCGCACCAGGCGAGAGCGGCCGTCGTTGGGCTTGGGGGTGACCTGCACCATACCGTCCCGAACCAGGGGACCCAGCGCCTGGCTCACCGCCTGCTTGCTGATTCCGGCATTTCGTGCCAGTTCGGTAATGGTCATCCCGTCTGCGTCGAGGTGACGCAAGAGCTGAAAACGGCTGGCCGTGATCTGCTCTACGCCGACCTGTCGAAGCCGGTGTGCCAGGTCTTCCTCGAACGCACGAATCGCGCGCTGGAGCAACTTGGAGGTGGGATTGTCCACTGTGCAGTGGGATACCACTTCTTTTACGCTTTCTCAAGCAAGGAAGGGTGACATGAAACACCACGATCCTGGGAGAGATCGTGTCGTGTCGCTCTTGAGATGCGGCGCTGTGTGCGTGTGAACGCCACTCTCAGTCACTCAGTAGAGATTGTGAGGTCCTTGACGATTTGCGTCAAAAGGATGTGCAGTTGGATTGATGTGGTCTGATTGTATTTTTATATGGAATAAGCTTTGTAATGCGCCGTTTTTGGTCGAGATCGTGTGGGATTCTTCCAATCGGAAAACTTGACCGCGCCTTCTTGCATGGCAGGCAAGAACAAAGGTGTGGTCTGGTAGTACGGCCTGCTCTCGGGGTCTGGATGGCGTACGCTGCCATGTGTGGAGTCGCTCGTGCCGTGTTCTCGGTGATCCTCTTCCAGCTACCGGCCGCTGACCCTCTCTTGGGTGATCCCCTCGGTCACTCCGGGCGTTGTCCCGCGCGCTGAAATGGCGGTCCGCGGGCTGCGTACCCGCAGGCATGTGGGCAGTGCTGCGAGATGTGTGGATCCGAGGAGACGGCGGGCTGAGGGGGCCGCTCGAGCTGTGGTGGTTGCTGCGGGGCTGGTGGCTGAGCATGAGCCTGGCCCTCGATCTGCCTCCCCCAGCGCTCGAGGATCGCTGTCAGCGCGCCATTGCGCTGTTGCGTGCTGCTGGGGCGGATCGTCGCCTCGAGCACGTGGCCTGGCTGGGGCTCACCACGGCCCTGCGCGACCAGGGGCTGCTCGACGAGGCCTCCGAGGCGGCCCGTCACCTCACACACGATCCGGCAGCAGCGGGGGCCGGGGACTTCTGGATCGCCTCTCGCTACGTGGAGAGCGGTCATCCGGCGCTGGGGCTTCCCTGGGCGGAGCGGGCGTTGGTAGCGGCGCAGCGGACTCGATCCGCAGGCCTGGTGGTGGACGCAAGCGCGGTGGTGGCACTGTGTCTGCAACGCATGGGCAAGGAGCCCGAGGCGGCTGCGCTGGCGGCGGAGGGCATGACGGCGCTTCTGCAGCTGCCGGCGGATTGCGTCCGATACGAGGAGACGCCCACCACCGAGGGGGTGCTGCTGCACACCATGGCGGCGGCCCTGCCCGTGGGCTCCGCCGAGGCCGTCGCGGCCGCTCGTCGTGCGTTCGACCGTGCCGCCCAGGAGCACCGTGCGTCGCTGGGCGCCCACCTGGCCCACGCGCTGCACGACGCAGGCCAGCATGCGGAGTGCGTGGCGGTGATCGAGCAGGTGATCGGGCGTGCGGAGGCGCCCGAGCGCCTGGCGTGTGCTGCGCTGCTCGGGCATACCTGTGTGGTGCACTTGGGTCGGCCCGCGGAGGGCGTTCGGGTGCTGCAGGAGGCCCTCGACCTGGTCCAGCAGGTACAGCCGCCCTTCGAGCAGCGGGCGTCGATGCGACTCGATCTGGCCCGTGGGGCCTTGGCGGTGGGGGACCACGCGCGTGCCGCGGAGGCTGCCCGAGCGGTGCTCGCGCTGCAGCATGCCGGTGCACCCACGGTGGCGGACTTCGTAGCTCGGGACCCGGTGGCCGCCTTCGGTCGCCCTCCCACGGCCTCGGCCCGTGTGGCCGAGCAGCAGCTGATCGAGGCCCAGCGACGCCTCGGTCAGGCGCTGTGGGCACAGGGCGATCTGGAGGGGGCGAGAGAGGCGCTGCAGGGGGCGCTGGGACGCTGCCGAGACGCGCTGCTCACGGGGGGGCAAGAGGCCGTGAGCGAGCAGCTCGAGGCCGCTATCACCGCCGAGCTGCGCGACGTGATTCGCCGCGCCTCCTGAGCTGGCTGCAGCCACCTGCGGCATGGTGCCGTGGCCTCGGGGCCAGGTAGAACCAGGAGCATGACCGCACAGCTACCCGATCCCACGCCGCTGTTGTTCTGGGGCTTCTCGATCCTGTCGCTGGTGATGGCTGCTGTGCTGGTCGCCGCCCTGAGGCGCTGCACCGATCAGCGCACCGCCATGACGGGCGCGGGTCTGGCGGCGGGGTGGATGCTGCTCACGGGCAGTCTGGCCGCCAGCGGCGTGCTCGACGTGTGGGTGCCGCCGCGCATCGCGGGCGTGCTGTTGGGAGCCCTCGTGGTGCTGGTGTGGGCCATGCGGGCCCCCTGGGCACAGGCCCTCGGAGCGCTGCCGCTTCGGCTGCTGGTGGGGATCCAAGGGTTCCGCGTGCTCGTGGAGCTGTTGCTGCACGAGGCCGTCGCACAAGGGTTGGCGTCACCCACCCTCACCTGGACGGGCACCAACTTCGACATCGTGCCCGGCGTCACGGCCTTACTGCTCGCGCCCGTGGCCGATCGGCTGGGTGCGAGGTGGCTGCAGGTCTGGAACCTGGCTTCGGCAGGCGTGCTCGTGGTGACGGTGGTCACGGCCTTGCTCGCGGCCCCCACGCCGCTGCAGCTGATCCAGTCCGATCCTCCCAACGTCTGGATCGCCACCTTCCCCTTCGTGTGGTTGCCGGCGGTGCTCGTGCCCTTCGCGTGGCTGGGGCACATCGTGCTGTACCGGCGCCTGGCCCGCGCGGGGTAGCGCCAGAGCGCACCGTGCACAGCTCCTGCACAACCCGGCCCGCGAATGTCCGCGTCCTGGCCTCACCGTGCCCGCTGGCCGATGCGTACATGAACGACGGGAGGTGAGGGTGCGCTGGCTCGCCCTGCACACGACGGTGATCGCGATGTGGCTGTGGGTGCACGCTGCGGTGGGCTCCTGGTTGGTGCGCTCGTGGTGGCTCAACGAAGGGCAGCTGCACGTCGTGCTCGCCGTGGCGCTGCTGGTGGGCGCTGCCACCGCCGTCGATCCGGTGGCGGTGCTGGATCGACTGTCGCTGCCGCCGCGGCGCTCGCTGGCGGCGTTGGCGCTGGCCGCGCTTCCACCGCTCGTGGCGGCCTTCCTGGTGCGCACGATCCCGGTGGATGCACTGCCGGCGCTGGCGGCGGTGGTCTCCGCCTACGGGCTGGCGGGACTGTTCCTGACCCAGGCGGCGTGGCGTCGGCTGCTGCCTGCGGCAGGGCTCGCTGCCTTGTGGTTGCCCTTGTCGTCCCACCTCGACATCGTGCTCGGCTACCCGCTGCGCTGGGCGACCGCGGCGGTGGTGGCGACGGCGCTGGGGCCCGCCGAGGTCACCGCGGGCACGGTGCTCGCCGTGGACGGGGCCTTCGCCCACGTGGATCTGCCCTGCTCGGGCGTGCAGAGCCTGTGGTCGGGGCTGGTGGTGCTGCTGGGGGCAGCGGTGGTGTGGGGGCGGCCCGTGGGGGCGCGCTTCGGGGCCATCGCTGTGGCGGTGCTCGCGGGGTTGCTGGTGGCCAACGCCTCGCGCGTGCTGACCCTGGTGACGCTGCTGCACGTGGTGGACTGGCCGCTGCTGGCCGACGTGCTGCACGTTCCCCTGGGCGTGATCGGCTTCGTGCTGGCCGTGGCACCGGGGCTGTGGGCCATTCGGCGCCTCGCCGAGCCCGACGTCGCCGAGCCGGACCGGTCGGCGGAGAAGGCTCGCTCGTGGGCGACGGTGGCAGTGGGGGTGGCGCTGATCGCCACGGTGGGGGTGCAGGCGCTGCCGGCTGCCGAGCGCGCCGTGGCGCGGCCGGTGACCCTGCCCGACACCATGGTGTCGGTGGTGCCCACGCCGCAGGAGGCCGCGTTCGCCGCGGAGCACGGGGCCTCCGTGCGCAAGGCGCGCTTCGCACGCGACGGCCTGCGAGGCACCGTGGTGGTGGTCACGAGCCGGTCCTGGCTCGCCCACCACGTGCCCACCTGGTGCCTGCGCGCCGGGGGCTGGACGCTGTCGGGGGAGCGCCCCGTGCACCTCGATCAGACGCTGGTGCGCTGGGCCGAGGCTGAGCGGAGCGGCACGCCTGCCGTGGCTCTGTGGTGGTTCCAGTCGGCGGGTCGTCAGACCGACGATCACACCGAGCGGATCTTGCGCGGTCTCGTCGATGACGAGGCCTGGGTCCTGGTGAGCGTGGTGCTGGAGGGAGCCACGCCGCCCGAGGCAGCGGTGCCCCTCGTTCACGACTTGCGCGCCAGCGTGGCGCAGAGCTTGGAGGATGCGTGAAGCGTGTGGTCGACCAGGTGTGGCCCTTCGTGGGACATGGCCTGTTCTGGGGTTGGAACCTCTTGTTCTTCACCGTTCTCTGGGTGGGTCTGGGACCCGCCGTGCTCTGGGAGATGACGGTGGCGGCGCTGTCGGGCATGGTGCCGTGGCCCTACGTGGTGCTGGGAGCCGCGATCCTGGTCACGCCCGCCGTGGGGATGGTGGTGGGGTTCGTGTGGCTGCGACGAGACCCGGGCCGGCTCCTGTCATTGTTCTACGGTGTGCAGGCGCCCGTGCTGCTGTTGCTGCTCGTTCGCATGTTCGCCATCCAGCAGCTCACCTGGTCGACGGCCCTGGCCCTGGGCCTGGTGGCCGTGGGAGCAGCGGCGCTGCTGCGCACGCTGGTGCACGGGGTGGAGGAGGCCTCCGACGGGCTGCAGCTCGTACGCCTCTCGGCCCACGCTGCCTACCTCGTGGCCGGGATCTGGTGCGCCGTGGTGGTGGGGATCTACGCCTCGGGGTTGTGGGTGCTCTTCCTGACCGAGGTGGTGTGGAACTTCCGGCCCCTGGAGCTGCTGGCCGAGCTGTGGCGGCATCCCCAGATGGTCTGGGTGCTGCCGATGATGTTGTTCTGGCTGATGACGATGCTGGTGTTCGCGCTGTTCCCGCTCGCTGCCGTGGGGATCAGCGTGCGCTCTTGGCAGCTGGTGCACCGCGCCAGCCAGGCACGGCTGGGGCCGGCGGTGGCCGGTGTCACCAGCGTGGCCACCATCGGGCTCGTGATCGGGGCCTTCGCGCTGGCCACTCGTCAGCCGCAGCACGCCGCCTTCGATGCGCTCCAGCACATCGCCTCGGACGCCGATCGGAAGGCAGCGCTTCAGGACAGCGAGCGGATCCGTCAGGGGTTGATCGCGGCCTTCCTGTCGTCCGAGCGATGGCTGGACTCCGATCCGGACGGTGAGCACGTGCGACAGCTGTGGCGCGAGGCCGGCAGCGAGCTCCTCGGCTCGACGGCCCAGCGCGTGTGGTGCGTGGCCATGGCGCCGTTCCTGTACCAGCCCGTGAACCCCGACCGGGCACCGGGGGGACTGCGAGGCTGGGCCCCGTCCGACGCCGGATGGGCCGAGGCCCACTACGGCGCGTTCTTCGACCGTCCCATGCGTAGAGCCGAGCGGTCCACGCTGCTGGCTGCGGCCCGTCAGACCTGGAACTGGCAGGACGCTCAGGCAGGCCTTCTCGACGTCGGTGAGCAGAAGGTGCACCTGGAGTCCCAGCACGTCGAGGTGCAGCCACAGGGCGACTTCGCCCGGGTCACCATCCACGACGTCTACCGCAACCGCACCTGGCAGCAGCAGGAGATCTTCCTGTCCTTCTCGCTGCCCGAGACCGCCGCCGTGACCGGGCTGTGGCTCGGCACCACCGCCGACCGGGTGGAGGCGTTCCACCACGTGGTGGCCCCGCGAGGTGCGGCGCAGCAGGTCTACAAGGAACAGGTGCGCCGTCGGGTGGATCCCGCACTGCTCGAGCAGGTGGGGCCGCAGCAGTATCGACTGCGCGCCTTCCCCATCGAGCCGCGCACGGGACGCGCCGACGACGTGTGGTCCATCGCCTCGGAGGGGCCACCGATGCACCTGTGGCTCGAGGTGGTGGTGCCGCGGATGGGCGAGGGGGGCGAGGCGCACTGGCCGCTGCCCAGCCTGCGCGAGGCGCGCAACCTGTTCTGGGACGCCGACACCGAGCGCTGGGTCGACCAGACGTCCGTGGCCCTCGATGCCCAGGATCCGTGGACGCCGCGACGCGTCGCCGCTCCCGACGCAGCTCGCCGGGTGCAGCGTGCGGTGGTGGCCGGCTTCGAGGTGGTGGCGGTGCCCGCCCAGCAGGCCGCGGGGCCGCTGCCTGGCCGGATCCGGGTGCTGGTGGACGGCACACGGTCGATGGACGCCCACCGCGCTGCGGTGTCGCAGACCCTGCGAGCGCTGGCGGAGCGCACCCAGCTGGAGGTGATCTGCACCCGTGACGCCGTCGTGCAGCGGTGCGACGGCTACGACGCGGCGAGCGCGTTGTTCTTCGGCGCGCGGGCGCTAAGCGATCAAGTCGCAGATGCCGCTCGGCTGGGAGGCAGCGGGCCGCTCGTGGTGGTGACGGACGAGGGCTCCTACGAGCTGGCATCGCTGGCAGGCGAGCCCGAGGCCTTGGTGGGGTGGCCGTCCGACGCGCCCCTGTGGCTCCTCCACCTCGGCGGCGTGCTGCCCCAGGCCTACGCCGATGCCACCCTGGACGCGATGGCGCGCAGCGGAGGCGGAGTGGCGGACTCCGTGCAGGCGCTGATCGCGCGCATGTCCGATCCCGATCTGCACGACGGGTACCGGTTCACGTTCAACCCCGTCGACGAACGCACCGAGAAGGCTGGTGGCGGCGGCCTGTTCGCGCACATTGCGGCGCGACAGGCCATCGCCGCCCTCGACCGGGCGGCGCCCGAGGGCAGCCTGGACCACCTCGACGCAGTGCACGCCCTGGCCGTTCGCCACGACGTGGTGACGGCCTACTCGTCGATGATCGTGCTCGTGAACCAGGCTCAGCGCGATGCGCTGAAGCGGGCCGAGGAATCGGAGGATCGCTTCGACCGCGAGGTGGAGACCGGCTCCGAGGACCTGCCCGACGTCACCTCGGCACCGGAGCCCCAGACCTGGTTGCTCATGGGGATCGGAGGGGGCCTGCTGATGCTGGGGCGTCGTCGCCGTCGCGGCACCGAGGAACGCCGTGGTAGGTAGGTTCAGGGGCACGGCCGAGGTCTGACATGCAGGTACGCTTCACCGCCCTGGTTCTGGCGGCCGGGTGCGCCAGTGCGCCGTTCTCCCGCAACTTCGAGGCAGAGCGCGCCGAGGCGATCTGCACCCACGCCGAGACGTGCGACCCCGCCGGGTTCATGGCGCTGTGGGGGAACACGCGGGAGTGCGTCTCGGACTACGAGGCGTCGAGCAACCGCAGTGCGGCCGCCTTTCGGGACTGTGAGCTCGCCGAGGGGAGGGCGGATGCGTGCCTGCGGGCCATCGACGAGGCCACGCAGGACTGCTCGCCCCTCGACGAGGCGCTACAGCTCGACGCCTGTCTCGACGTGTGGACCTGCAGCGGCACTCGGTGCGACGAGGCGGAGGAGGTCCTCGTGACCTGCGACTTCCAGATGTGGTGGTCCGACGAGGAGCCCCCCGACGACTACTGCCTGCCGGGCACCCGAGATCACTGCAACGCCGAGTGTGCGATCGAGGCACGATGCGTCGGTGTGCGGGGCTCGTACTCGGGCCCGGAGTGGGACGACTACCTGGAGTGTCTGCAGGCCTGCGGTGACGGCTGACCGCCGAACGCCGAACACCGTTCGTCGACAGCGGCGGAGTAGTATCGGCTCGGAGGGTCCATGAAGCTGTTCCGCATCGTCGTCTGTTGCTCGCTGTCCTGGGGGTGCACGGCTGGGTCCGAGGACCCCGAGGGCACGGAGCCCGCCAACGACGTGGAGCGGTTCACCCAGGGCTGCGACGAGGGGGCCGCCTCGGACTGTGCCAACCTGGCAGCGCTCTACGAAGAGGGCGACGGTGTGGAGGCCGACGTGGCCATGGCCGCACAGCTCTATGGCAAGGCATGTGAGGGGGGCGACGGAGGAGGCTGCACCAAGTTGGGCTCCATGACCTCGGCTGGCGAGGGGGTGGATCGCGACTCGTCCGCGGCCGTGGAGTTCTTTCGCAAGGGCTGCGAGGCGGGGTCCGTCGATGGGTGCGCTCGCGCCGCCGACATGGTGCTCAACGGCATCGGGGTCGACGCCGACGCCCCAGCCGCCGTGGTGCTGATGGAGCAGGCCTGCAAGGCCGATCACGTGGCCAGCTGCGACGACCTGTCGTCGATGTTCAAGCTGGGAGCGCGCGTGCCTCGCGATCTGTCGAAGAGCCGCACCTTCGCCCAGCGAGCCTGTGATCTCGGGCGACCCAAGGCCTGCGCTCGCCTCGCGGAGCTACTGATCCTCAACGGGGATCAGCGCCGCGCACGCGACGTGCTCGACCGGCTCCTGGGCACCGGCTCGGCCAAGGATGTGGGCATGGCCGAGGTGCACGGCCTGCGTCTGGCAGCCGGGGAGTCCATCAAGGCAGTCGCGCCCGATCTCGTCGCGTCGTACGCCACCCTGTCGGAAGGCGATGGCAGCAAGTGGTCCTGGGAGCACCTCAAGGCCCATCTTCAGGAGTCCCGCAAGGGCCGGAAGGTCCTGCCCATCATCGAGATCCTCGAGCGCCCTCGCGACAAGGGCTCCATCGACAAGCTGAAGACCGCCATGGGCTTGGACGGATAGAGCGCGGCGGATGGCGATCCGCTACGACGACGCAGAGCGAACGCTGACGTGCTCCGTGCGTGACCTCGTGGTTCAGGGGGCCCCCCAGGGGCACCTCACCCTCGAGGTGGTGCAGCGACGGGCCGCGCGCGCTGCCGTCGGACGTCAGATCCACCTCGACTGGCAGCTCGATCAGTCGGCCAAGAACGAGGCCTACCGGGCCGAGGTGTCGCTGAAGCGCCAGGTGGCCGTGGATGCCTGGACCTGCGTGGTCCAGGGACGGGTGGACGGGCTCGCCGAGGAGGACGGCCACACGGTGGTGGAGGAGGTGAAGTCCACCGTGCTGGATGCGGCGCGGCTGTATGGCACCACGGCGGAGGAGTGGCCTGCCTTCGTCGCTCAGCTCGAGATCTACCTGTGGATGCTCGCCGAGTCTGGCTACGCGCGCCCCGTCGGACGGTTGGTGCTGGTGTCCGTGGCGGATGGAGCGACCCACGTGCTGGGTGTGGCGCTGCAGCAAGCCCAGGTGGCGCAGGTCGTCAAGGAGCGCCTGCAGGAGCTGGTGGACGCTCGCGAGCGGCGAATCGCATGGCTCGCTGGGCGCCGGAGCCGCACCGTCGAGGCCCCCTTCGCCACCTGGAGGCCCGGCCAGCGCGAGATCGTGGAGGCCACCCAGTGGGGCCTCGATGCGGGCTTGTCCGTGCTGGTGGAGGCGCCCACGGGCCTGGGGAAGACGGCCGCGGCACTGACGGGCGCGCTGCGGCACGCCCTGGCGCACGACAAGCAGGTGTTCTGGGCGACCGCGCGAACCACACAGCAGCAAGGGGCGATGCGCGCCCTTAGGGCGATGTCCGAGGTGGGGGTGCCCCTGCGGTCGGTGACGATCCGGGCGAAGCACAAGGTCTGCCTCAACGACGAGGTGAGCTGCCGGCCCGACGCCTGCCGGTTCGCCGAGGGCTACTACGACAAGCTTCGGGCCACGGCGATGATCGACCGGCTGGCCGATCGCGAGGAGCACCTGGGGTCCGATCTGCTCGAGGCGCTGGCCCTCCAGCACGTGGTCTGCCCCTTCGAGGTGGCGCTGGACGTGTCGGGGCAGCTCGACGTGGTCGTGGGCGACTACAACTACGTCTTCGACCCCTCCGTGCACCTGCGGCGCCACTTCGGTGAGGACGCCGCAGGCGGCTGGGTGGTGGTGGTGGACGAGGTGCATCAGCTTCCCGAGCGGGTGCGGGGCTACTTCTCGCCCCGCGTCGAGCTCGCCGTGGTCCGCGAGGCGGCGGCGCAGCTGTGGTCGGCGGGGCCCCGGTTCGCCGTCTTCACGTCGCTCACGCAGCGCATCGAGGCGGCGTTGGTCGACGCCATCGACGGGGCCAAGGGCCGTTCCTCGGGGGACGAGCAGGTGTTCGAGCCCGACGCAGAGCGCTGGGAGTCCCTCGCCGAGGCCGTGGACGCGGTGGGACTGGACTATGCGCTGCTCAAGGCCGATGGCGCGATCTCGTGGCAGACCACCGACGATGCCTGGCTGACCCTCGCCCGACAGGTGCTGCGCTTCGCCTCGGGGTTGGCGTCGGTGGGAGATGCCGTGGTGCCCGTGGCGCGGCGCGGAGAGGCCCGGAGCGTGGGGTTGGTCTGCCTCGATCCGAGCCCCCAGCTGGGCAGCCAGATCGCGTCGCTCGGCGGCTTCGTGGGGCTGTCGGCCACGCTGCGGCCACACGACTTCTTCGCGCGACAGCTGGGCCTGACCACCGAGCAGGTGGACGTGGTGTCGGTGGCGTCGCCGTTCCCACCCGAGCGTCGCCGGGTGCTCGTCGCTCCGCGGATCTCCACCGCCTACGCGGATCGGGAGCGGCACGCCCCTGCGACCGCCGCACTCGCCCAGGCCTGTATCGAGGCTGTGCCGGGCAACGTCGCCGTGTACTTTCCGTCCTTCGCCATGCTGGAGGACGTGGCCGAGCGCTGGCAGCTGACGGGCCGGCGGGTGCTGCTGCAGGCGCGCGACATGGACGACGCCGCGCGGAGCCGCTTCCTCGAGGCGCTGGCCGACGACGGGGAGTCCGTGGTGCTCGCCGCGGTGCTGGGGGGGATCTACGCCGAGGGGATCGATCTGCCGCCAGGGGCCCTGTCCGCCGTAGTGGTGGTCGGGCCGGCGCTGCCCCCGGTGGGGCTGTCCCGCGACCTGCTGCGAGAGCACTACGAGCTGACCCATGGCTCGGGGTTCTTCTACGCCTCGCTGGTGCCCGGGATCACCCGGGTGGTCCAGGCGGCAGGGAGACTGATTCGCCGACCCGAGGACCGGGGCGTGGTGCTGCTCGTCGGCCGCCGATTCCGCTGGAGGGAGGTGCAACAGCTGCTGCCCGAGGGGTTCGCGGCCGAGGTGGCCGACGACCCGCCTGGCAGCGTGGCTGCCTTCTTCGCGGAGGGCGCCGCCACGGAGTGATACCAGCACGTCAGGGAGACCCGGGCGTGGAGGGGTTCGACACGGAGCGCTGGGCGGCGCGCAGGCGGCCGCTCGACAAGCTCGAACGAGACGTGGTGCGCCTCTTCGTGGATCGCGGTGACGAGCGGATGCGGCCGGTGCTGTCGGTGCTGCGCTATGCGCTGTCCTTCGCCCGCCTCACCCACGTGCGCACGTGCGATGGCGCCGACGTGGAGGTGGCAGGCCCCGTGGCGCTCCATGCCCAGTGGGTACAGCGTACGCTGTCGCCCCGCATCGCCGATGCGGACTCCGTGGGTGCGCTCATCCCCTTCCTGGAGGAGCTGACGGCGCGCACGCAGCAGGCGCGACGGAGCTTGCTCGCTCACACGCCGGTGGATCGCGACGCGCTGGAGGCCGAGGTCACCCAGCGCCTGTGGGTGGTGGCCTCCGGTGGAGGAGGAGGCGCGGGCTACGTCTACCCTGGGGTGTACCAGCAGCTGGAGCGCTCCGGGCTCGTTCCGGATCTGATGGTGGGCACCTCCATTGGTGCGCTGATGTCGCTGTTCCGCGCGCGGCGTCGTCGCTACGACTTCGCTCCGCTGGTGTCGGCGGCGCGGCGCTTGTCCTGGGGCGGGGTGTTCCAGGTGCTCGAGACGACCAACCGGTACGGTCTGCCCGCCACGTTGCGCCTCAAGCTGCGCAATGCCCTGGGCACCCTGTTCGAGCGCGACGACGGCGAGCCCATGCAGATCGGCGACATGCAGATCCCGCTGCTCATCGTCGCCACCGGGATCACCGTGGACGCGCTCAAGCACGACCTCGACTACTACGAGCACCTCCTCGACGACGATGTGCGCCGCAGCGGCATCCGTGCCGGCTTGGCCGGGATCGCGGGCACGCTCAAGGCCATCGGCGTGGTGCGGGAGTTCACGGCGCGGCGGGACTCGCTCCGCTGCATCGTGCTCGGTCGGGATCCGGGCACCACCGAGTTCGACGTGCTCGATGCCGCGGGCTTCTCCGCCGCGGTGCCGGCCGTCATCCACTACGACGTGCTGCGTCACGATCCTCGGATGCACCGGATCCTGGGCAACCTGTACGGCGGCTACGGGATCACGCGGCTGGGGGAGGGTGGGCTCACCTCCAACGTGCCCGCGCGTGCGGCCTGGGAGACGGCCACGGCGGGGCTGGTGGGCGGTCGCCGCAACGCCTTCGTGCTCGCGCTGGACTGCTTCGCGCCCAACCCGCGTCGGCTGGCGTGGTTTCCGTTCCAGCAGCTGGTGCGGGCCGCCAACGTCAACGCCGAGCGTCGCTTCGCCGACCTGTACGTGGCGCACTCTCGGACCCTGTCGCCCATGAACCTCGTGCCCTCTCTGCGCGACGCGATGACCGCGGTGCGATGGGGTCGCGAGGCGATCCGCGGTCACATGCCGTTCGTCCGAGAGATGTGCTCGCCCCTCGACGTCCTCGCCGACGCGTGAGGACGGCGTCGTCGCTCACTGCACCGCGGCCGCTCGCGTGGGCACCAGCAATACGTCGAAGCCCGTACCATCGGGATCCCCGACGGCGAGGTTGCGTCCCACTCGCATGAAGGGATGGCTGCCGGACACTTGGTGGGGGGCATCGAAGATGTTGGTGTCGATGCCCCAGCTCGCGCGGTCGGCGCCTGGCCACACCCACACTCGGCCCACGTCGAAGCCACTCTCCGCCACCCGGTGGTCCGGGCTCCCCACCACCAGGTCGTCGATGCCGTCTCCGTCGATGTCGGCGGCGGTGATGCTGCGAGCCAGGTGGTCGAGCTGCTCCGCGTCGGCCTGCACGAAGGTCGCGATGTTGCGGGGATCGCCGCCCTTGTCCACCTCGTAGGCGTAGGCCTTGCCAGCGCCACCGCCGAAGCCGGGGCTGCCCACCGCCAGGCCGCGAGCGTCTCCGAAGTCCAGGACGGTCAAGCTGGCGCCGAACCACGCGTCTGGCTCGGGGCCATCGAACAGGGCGGCCTCTGCTGGGATCGGGCCCGAGTCGGGAAGGTCGTCTCCCGACAGCCGATACACCCGTCCCCGGGTGCCATCGTGGAACGGCGCTCCCAGGTACAGATCCGTGTCGCACGCCAGCGCCTGGCCCAGGCCGTCGCCGGAGCTCTCGCCCCACCACACCCGGCCCAGCTCCCAGGGAAACACCACGCCGCTGGCCGTGGCCACACGCTCGCTCTCCAGCAGGAACACGGCACCGGCCAGAGCCGGAATGTCCTGCTCGTCGTCGAGGGGCCAGCTGGCCGTCGTGGGGGTGGTGAACCACGGTGCCCCGACGAGGATCTCGGCTACGCCGTCTCCCGTCAGATCCGAGCACGCGGTGATGTGGGTGCCGATGCGATCCGCCGCACTCGCACCCAGCACGAGCAGCGGTGCTTCCTGGGCCTCGATCGTCTCCGCGCCGGCGGCGGGCGGATCGAGCACGTCGCGGAACACGTAGAACGCCCCTCGAGAGGGCGCCGTGTCGCTCGCGGGCCCCAGCCGGTCTCCGGCGCGTGGCGCTCCCACCCACAGATCGAGCACGGGCTCGCGACGATGCACGAAGACCGTGGTGCCGAAGTCGCTCGCCACCGACTGCCACTGGGCGATCGGCTCGACCGAGCCCTCGCCCGTGATCGGCGACACGCGCACCACACGCTCTGCGTCGGGTTGCCCGATGAGCACGTCCGGTCCCACGAAGGACGCGGACCAGTCCGTGCCCTCCTCGACCTGGTCGTCGCCCTCCGAGGCACTGCCGATCCAGGTGCCCGTGGCGTCCGAGGGTAGCGAGATCTCCTCTGGCCAGGCAGCCGATCCGGCCCCGCCGATGGGGTCGAGTCGTGACAGCCGTGCAGCCGGATACGAATCTTCGCATCCCGGACCCTGGCATGCCCCGGTGCATCCGCCTACACTCGGGGGGATCGACAACAGGGCCAAGGCGACCATGGCGACGTTCGGTAGAACCATGACCGTGGTGCTGGGGGGAGGGCGCGGTACCCGGCTGTTCCCGCTGACTGCCCAGCGAGCCAAGCCGGCCGTGCCGCTGGCTGCCAAGTACCGGCTCATCGACATCCCCCTGTCGAACGCCATCAACAGCAACCTTCGTGAAGTCTTCGTGCTCACGCAGTTCAACAGCGCTTCCCTGAATGCCCATATCGCGCGGACCTATCGCTTCGACATGTTCACGGACGGCTTCGTGGAGGTCCTGGCGGCCGAGCAGACCGATCAGCAGCGGGAGGGGTGGTTCCAGGGCACGGCAGACGCCGTGCGCAAGCACCTTCGCCGCTTCCTGCGACCCGGGGTGGAGCACGTGGTGATCCTGTCGGGGGATCACCTCTACCGCATGCGGTACGACCAACTCGTCGCCGAGCACGAAGCCAAGGGAGCCGACATCACGGTGGCGGTGATCCCGGTGGAGGAGCGAGAGTGCTCGCAGCTGGGTGTGCTGGCCCCCGACTCCGAAGGCCTCGTGCACGGGTTCGTGGAGAAGCCCACCGATGCGGCCGTGCTCTCCGATCTGCGCATTCCCGACGGCCTGAAAGCACACTGGGGCACTGACAAGACCCACCTGGCCTCGATGGGCATCTACGTGTTCCGCGCCGAGGTGCTGGCCAACCTGCTGGCCAACGAGGCCCACGTGGACTTCGGCAAGGAGATCCTGCCGGCCGCCATCGGATCGCATCGCGTGCAGGCCTATCTGTTCGACGACTACTGGGAAGACATCGGGACCATTCAGGCGTTCTTCGACGCCAACCTGCGGCTCACCGAGGAGAACCCGCCCTTCCAGTTCTACGTGCCCGATGCGCCCATCTACACCCGTGCTCGGTTCCTTCCGCCCACGATCTACCGGCACGCCACGGTGGAGCGCGCGCTCGTGGCGGAGGGCTGTCTGCTCGACGGGGCGACGGTGGTGCACTCCACCATCGGGCAGCGGTCGTGGCTGCTGCCGGGCTGTCGCGTGGAGGACAGCATCCTGATGGGAGCGGATCGCTACGAGGTGGGTGAGGATCGCCAGCGCTTGATTCGGACGGGCACGGTGCCCCTCGGGATCGGTGAGGGGGCCTCGATCCGGCGAGCCATCATCGACAAGGACGCCCGGATCGGTGCGGGAGCCGTCATCCACGGGAATCCCGATCGCCCCGACGAGGATGCTCCGACCCACTGCGTGCGGGACGGAATCGTCATCGTTCGGAAGTACGCGGAGATTCCTCCGGGGACGGTGGTGTAGCTGGAGGCTCCGGGGCCGTGGCGCTCACCGTCTGATGTCGCACGAACCCTGCAGCCGTCTCCCAGCGCACGTGCCATGGACCAGGCCGCACGTCGTGCAGGCGTACCTCGGCCCTCGGGTTCACCAGCCCCAGCGCCACCTCACCCACCCACAGCCGCGAGCGGCAGAGGTGCGGATTGCGCAGCTGTAGCGTGCCCACACCCGACTCGAGATCGGCGAGGTCGCCGTGCCACTGGGCGATGCCCTCGGCGGCGACGGGATCGGCCCACGCCATCAGCGCATAGGACAGCCACCACATGGGTGCACTATACGCTGCAGCAGGTCGGAGGCTGCGATGGGCGGTGACATCACGCTGGTGCTGCGAGGGGTGCAGCGCCTGCTCACGCTGGATGGGAACGAGGAGGCGCTGGGCGCGCACGCCGACGCGGCGATCGCGATCGCTGGCGATCGGGTGGCCTGGATCGGACCAGACGCACAGGCGCCCGACGCGCCCGACGTCCGCGACCTTCGGGGAGCCGTGGTGCTGCCTGGCTTGGTGGACTGCCACACCCACGCGGTGTGGGCGGGGAGTCGCTCCGACGAGTTCCTGCTCCGGCTCGCTGGCCGCGACTACAGCTCCATCCTGGAGGGTGGCGGCGGGATCCTCTCCACGGTGCGCGCCACGCGTGCGTGTCCGGAGGCCGAGCTCGTGCAGCTGTGCGCGGCGCGGCTCCTGCGCCTCCGTGCCCGCGGCGTCACCACGGTGGAGGTGAAGTCGGGCTACGGCCTGACACCCTCCGCCGAGCTGAAGCTGCTACGGGCGGCGCGGCAGGCGGGGCAGATGGCGGGCATCCGCGTGCTCACCACCTTCCTGGGAGCCCACACGGTTCCCGAAGAGTACCGTGGCGACCGCGAAGGCTACGTCGAGCAGATCGTGGTGGAGCAGCTGCCACTGGTGGCCGAGCACGCAGACTTCATCGATGTGTACGTGGATCGCGGAGCCTTCACCGTGGAGGAAGGGGAGCGCATCCTGCGAGCGGGAATGGAGGTGGGGCTGAAGCCACGGATCCACGCCGAGCAGGTCACGTTCACGGGGGCGGCACGCATGGCCGCGAGCCTGGGCGCCTTCTCGGCGGACCACCTAGAGCGCATCGACGATGAAGGCGTGGCCGCGATGGCTGCGGCAGGGACCGTGGGGGTGATGCTGCCCGGGGCGATGATCACCTTGGGCGACGATCCACCTCCGGTGGTGTCGCTTCGGGAAGCGGGCGTACCCTTGGCGGTGGCCACCGACCTCAACCCGGGCACGTCGCCCGTGTACGATCCTTGGCTCTGCGCGAGCTTGGCGTGCGTCAGCATGAAGCTGACGGTGCCCGAGGCGATCGCCGGCCTCACCCTCAACGGTGCGCGCGCCCTGGGGCGGCCCGATCTCGGGCGGCTCTACGTGGGGGGGCCCGCCGATGTGGTGGCAGTGCGTCCGCCTCCGGGCGAGCCCATCACCGAGGCAGCCCTCGTTCAGGGGCTGGCCGGAGTCGCGCCCGCGCTGGTGATCGCTGCGGGAGAGATCGTCGGCGGGGCGGCTCCCTGAGCACGACGAAGCCGACGGCTACGTGGCGCTCGGCTGCCGCTCGACTTCCTGGGCCTCGTCCACCGTGCTGGCAGCGCCGTCGGCGAGCTCACCCTTGCTGTCGGTGACGTCGATGGGATCCTCGCTCGACGCTTTTCGGAACGCGCGGATGCCCTTGCCGAAGGACTCCAGGACCTGCGGCAAACGCCCCGCACCGAACAGAATGAGCACGAGCACGAGGATGATCGCCAGCTCGGGCGCTCCGATCATGCCACCCAGAAACCCCGTGACCACCATGACGCGCTCCTAGACTGGTCCGAAGGTATCTTGGCCCTCGGCCGGTTGCCACAGACCATCCTCGGTGATCCAGGCCGTGACCAACTCAGCGGGCGTGACGTCGAAGGCGGGATTCACCACGTCGACGTCGGCAGCCCAGCGCACCTCGCCGAATCCGCGCACCTCGGTGGCATCTCGCTGCTCGATGGGGATCGCTGCGCCGCTGGCCGTGTGGGCATCGAGGGTGGAGCAGGGGACGGCCACATAGAACGGGATGCCGTAGTGCTTGGCGAGCACCGCCAGGCTCAGGGTTCCGATCTTGTTGGCCACGTCGCCGTTGGCGGCCACCCGATCGGCGCCCACCACCACCGCGTTCACTTCGCCGGCGGCCATCAAGGAGGCAGCGGCGGAGTCGGTGAGGAGCGTGCAGGGGATCCCGTCGGTGTCGAGCTCCCAGGCGGTGAGGCGAGCCCCCTGGAGGTAGGGGCGCGTCTCGCCGGCGTAGACGCGCTGTAGCCTGCCTGCGGCGAAGGCCGATCGCACCACCCCCAAGGCCGTGCCGTAGCCGCCGGTGGCGAGCGCTCCTGCGTTGCAGTGCGTGAGCACTCGGGCGTCGTCGGGCAGGAGCTGCGCACCGTGATCGCCGATCGCCCGGTTGATGCGCACGTCCTCGGTGTGGATGGCCCTCGCGGCCGCTGGGATCTCCTCCGGTGGCAGGGCGAGGAGCTTGTCCACGGCCCAGGCCAGGTTCACCGCCGTGGGCCTGGCGGCCTTCAGGGTCTCGGCGGCGACCCGAAGATCGTCGCCGCGGCTGACCGCCATCGACATTCCGTAGGCGGCGCTGATGCCGATGGCCGGTGCGCCGCGCACCACCATGTCGCGGATCGCATCGGCCACGTCCTGGGGCGTGATGCACCGCACGGTGTGCTGGCGGGCGGGGAGTAGTCGCTGATCGAGCAGCTCGAGGGCAGTGCCATCGAAGCGGATGTGATCACCGGTGGAGCTGGGATCGTGTGCCACGGAGCACCTCCGCAGCGCCACTATCCGCCGCGGGGGACTGGGCCATCCCGTTTCATCCGAGGGTTCGAGAGCCCCCTTCGCAAGTACCCACCGCTAGAGATGGAGGAGACGCAAGAGCTTTGCCTGGTGTGGCGCCGGCGAAGGAGGCTGTCTCGAACTCTTCAGAGCTGAGTGGACATTAGACTCCCCATCCCCCCGCTGTCAAGCACCTGTTCCAAGTTTGCAACACGCCGACACACCACTCGGGATTCCGAGACAGCGTTTGACGGAGGGGCGCCTGAGGTACCTGGTCGGCGCTTCCATCGAATGGAGGAGGCACTCGTGCGTCTGTGCATCGTCAGCGGACAGGCCCCTCGGACCGCGC
Organism: Myxococcales bacterium; assembly: GCA_019634415.1. Lineage (GTDB taxonomy): Bacteria > Myxococcota_A > UBA796 > UBA796 > DRPG01. Next base: position 4,201 of record JAHQVJ010000051.1, on the reverse strand, counting down.
CCATTCCCACGGGTGACGCTTCATCGAAGGACGTAGCGGACCGGGGGAGCCTTCCGCTCTTCATCAGTGCAAGGAACCCCGCGTTCTGCTACTATGCGGTCCATTGCCGAAACACCGGCGTCATGCTTTTGGTAGCTTCGCTTCCACACCCGCCCCCGAGTGGGGCCTTCTCGGCCTCATGAGGAGCTCGCGGGGCGGGTGCATGGCACGACGCGGCGCCGGAACGAACCCCTAAGTCGAGGGATTTGTTTCAGCAATCTCAGGGGCGTCGGTTCGTCTCGTAATGCCCCAGCCCACCAAGAGGCCGAGGCCACAGACCCACACGAACCAGTCGCCCAGCCGACTGTAGATGGTTCGGACCGATCCCAGCCGCACCTGCACCACACGGTGCACTTCGGTGAACGGCTCTGTTTCGTATTGAATGGCTCCGTGGGGCTCCACCACGAACGACACGCCCGTGTAGGCGGAGCGGAACATGGGGATGCCGAGCTCCGTGGCTCGCACGGCTGCGAGCATGGCGTGCTGGTGCGGCGCGCGAGTATTGCCAAACCAGGCATCATTGGTGACCGTCACGAACAGATCTGCATCTCGGAACAGCCTGCAGACACGGGGAAGAATTGCCTCGTAGCAGATCGGGGAGGCCATGCGGGCGTCTTGTCCGTTGAACAAAACTGGGAAGGTCCCAGCTTCGAAGTTTCCGATGTTGAGCGCATTCGCGACTCCTGGAAACCAGCCGCCGAAGGGGAGGTACTCTCCAAAGGGCAGCGGCACGATCTTGTCGTACCGATCGGTGACCTCGCCGTCGGCGTCGAAGTGGAAGACCGAGTTGAACACCGAGACCCTGTCCTCCCCCATCTCCGGATCGGGGGTGCGCTCGCGACTGCCTCCTCCCACCACCAGCTCGATGGACTGTCGCTTGGCGACCTCGGACAGGATCTCCTTGGCGCGGTTGGGTCGCCCGGGCGTCTCGTTGAGGTTGAACGGACAGGCACCTTCCGCCCACACGGCCACGTCGGTGCCCTCGGGGATCCCCTCCGTCTGACGAAGCCAGTCGTTGAAGCCCTCACGCGGGTGCTCCGCCAGTCGGATCTCCATGCCCTTGGCGGACTGCAGCTGGGCGACCGACATCGTCTTGGCCTGTCGGAGCTGCGTCTCTACGCGCTCGTACCGCCAGGCCCCGAACACCACCACACCCCCCAGGGCCAGTGCCGCGCCGGCCACGGTGGTGCGCGGGAAGGGCCTGCCCTCCTGCACGCGGAACATCACCTCGGCGAGGGCGGCGTTCACGAGAAACACCAGGTACGTCAGGCCCCAGATCCCCGTGACGGACGCGAGCTGCCACACGAAGGGGGTGCGGTACTGGCTCACGCCGTGGTTGTACGGGAAGAGCATCAGCCCCATCGACAGCCACTCCAGCACCACCTGCAGCGCAGGCACGGCGAGGACCCAGAACGGACCGAATCGCTGCCGTAGGGGGTGGACCATCGGCCACAGCAGCACGTGGGGCAGACCGAACGCGAATCCGAACAGCAGGAGGATGGCCACCGCACCCACCCAGGGCACGATGGAGGCGAAGACCGTGATGGTGTGCACGATCCACTGGAAGAGCAGCGCCACGCTGAGGGTGCCGTAGAGCACCGCGAGCCAACGGTTGGATCGCGGCGTGTCCGGGTGCATCACCCAGAACATGGGCAGGTAGACGACCCAGTGCAGCCAGTGCCAGCTCGCGGGCGGGACCACCAGCGTGAGCAGCCATGCGCTCGAGGCGGTCACGACGGTGCGGAGCCACAGGGGCGCAGGAGCAGTGGTGGTGGGCATGGTCACCTGGTGGAGTGGCGCCCGATGTAGCGGTTTACCGAGAGGACCGCCAATCACCGGCGATCCAGGTGCGGGCGGCGCACTGGCTCTCTTGCTCCACCAACTCCGCCGCCATCCGCTGCCGGATTCCCCGCGCCGCTAGCACGGTCTGGAGGCGAGCGGCGTCCGGCGTGCTCCGGAGCTCGGCCACGAGGTCCAACGCCGTGGCGCGTGCCGATCCCGAGGGGCACAGCTGGCTCACCAGCCCCATGCCCCGGGCATCCTCGGCAGACAGCAGGCGGCCGGTCAGCGCGATGTCCTGGGCGCGGGCCGGTCCCAGCAGCAGGGACAGGTTCACCAGACCGCCCATGCCAGTGAGCAGCCCGCGACGCATCCCGTTCAACGCGAACGTCGCGTCCTCCGACGCGATGCGCAGATCCGCCGTCAGCGCGACCTCCAGCCCTGCTCCGTGGCAGCGCCCTTCGATGGCCGCGACGATCGGGCAGGGCAGGCGGGTGAGGCTGTCGAGCGTGCCGCGCAGGCGAGCCACCAGCTCCTGCACGCGGTAGGCGTCGCGGTTGGCGAGCATGGGCTCGAGCATCGTCCGCAGAGGATCCGAAGGCGACAGATCGAGACCGGTGCAGAAGTCGGATCCCTCTCCGCAGAGCACCACGAAGGGTGGGGGACGGTCCGACAGCTGCAGCACGATCTTGCGCAGCTCGTCGAACATCGGCCCGCGGATCGCGTTGCCCTCCGCTGGTCGACTGAACTGGATCAGGGCGACATCACCCTGGACCGAGAGTTGGACGTCGCGGAACATGGGCACCCCGTCGCTGGCTCTCTGGGTAACCGGACAGCTGGAACCGCTGATCGGGCCGGGGCCAGAATCAGCGGTCCAGCATCCGGGAGCCGCCGATCAGTCCAGGTACTCGTCGTCCTTCTTCTCGGCGATCATGGCCTCGGTGGTGAGCAGCAGGCTCGCGACGGACGCGGAGTTCTGCAGCGCGGTCACCGTGACCTTGGTGGGGTCGATGATGCCCAGGTCGTACATGTCGCCGTACGCGTCGTTGGCGGCGTCCCACCCGAAGGCGCTGTTGCCCTCGAGCACCTTGTGCACCACGATGGAGGCGTCCACGCCAGCGTTGCCGGCGATGCCCCTCAGCGGGGCCTGGCAGGCCTCACGGATGATGTCCACGCCGAACTGCTCGTCCTCGCTCACGTCGATGCCGTCGAGGGCCGCCGAGGCGCGAATCAAGGCCACGCCGCCTCCCGGCACGATGCCCATCTCGGCAGCCGCGCGGGTGGCGTTCAGGGCGTCTTCCACCCGTGCCTTCTTCTCCTTCATCTCGATCTCGGTGGCGGCACCCACGTGGATCACCGCCACGCCGCCGACGAGCTTCGCGAGGCGCTCCTGGAGCTTCTCGCGGTCGTAGTCGGAGGTGGTGTCCTCGATCTGAGCGCGGATCTGCTTCACGCGCGCCTTGAGCTCCTTGCCAGAGCCCGAGCCGTTGACGACGGTGGTGTTGTCCTTGGTGACCACCACGCGCTCGGCGGAGCCCAGATCGTCCAGCGTGATGCTGTCGAGCTTGACGCCGAGGTCCTCCATGACCGGGTTCGCGCCGGTCAGGGTGGCGATGTCGCCCAGCATGGCCTTGCGGCGATCGCCGAAGCCGGGAGCCTTGACGGCGCAGGTCACGAGCGTCTTGCGCAGCGTGTTGACCACCAGGGTCGCCAGCGCGTCACCCTCGATGTCCTCGGCCACCACGATGAGGGGACGTCCCGTCTCCGCCACCTTCTCGAGCAGCGGGAGCAGGTCCTTCATGTTCGTGATCTTCTTCTCGTGCACCAGGATGTGCGGGTTCTCGAGCACGCACTCCATGCGGTCCTGGTCGGTCACGAAGTAGGGCGACAGGTAGCCGCGGTCGAACTGCATGCCCTCCACCACCTCGTAGGTGGTGTCCATGCCCTTGGCTTCCTCGACGGTGATGACGCCGTCCTTGCCGACCTTGTCCATGCTAGTGGCGATGATCTCGCCGATCTCGGTGTCGCCGTTGGCCGAGATGGTGGCCACCTGGGCGATCTGCTCGTGGGAGTTCGACTCCTTGGCCTGGCCGTTGAGGTGGTCGGTGACCACGCGCACGGCCTTGTCGATCCCCGACTTGAGGTCCATGGGGTTGGCGCCGGCGGCCACGAGCTTGCTGCCCGACTCGAAGATGGCCTGGGCCAGCACGGTGGCCGTGGTGGTGCCGTCACCGGCGACGTCGCTGGTCTTGGAGGCGACCTCCTTGACCATTTGGGCGCCCATGTTCTCGAACTTGTCCTTGAGCTCAATCTCCTTGGCCACGGAGACACCGTCCTTGGTCACGGTAGGAGCGCCGAAGCTCTTGTCGAGCACGACGTTGCG
>JAHQVJ010000050.1 GCA_019634415.1 Myxococcales bacterium | reverse complement strand
CTGCGGCCCGACGGCAAGGGAGCTCTCTGGACGGATGCCCTCACCCCGGCAGCCGCCGATCGGTTCGTGGAGCAGACGGGAGTGGGCAACATCGGCCAGGCGACGGAGCAAGGGCTGAACAGCGTCGAAGAGGCCTTGACCACCCAGGCCACCCTCGCCAACGCGGGCTTCCGGCGCCCCGACGGGCAGCTCGCAGTGGTCCTGATCGCAGACGAGGACGACCAGTCCCCGCAGACCCCGAAGAGCGTGGTGAAGACGTTGGAGGGGCTGGGCTCCTTCACCGACGACGTGACCTTCTCGCGCGTCTCGGGCTGCAAGGGCTTCGAGCATCCGCGCTACGAGGGCGTGGTGGACGCCATCGGCGGCGCCGAGGCGGATCTGTGTGACGTGGATCCGGCGGCCTTCGTGGCGGACCTGACGGCGCTGTGGTGGACCAGCAATGCCTACGAGCTGACGAACACCCCCGATCCGACCACGCTCGAGCTGTGGGTGGACGAGGGGAAGGGGTTCGTGCTGCTCGATGCGAGCTGCTGGGTCTACGACGCCGCCTTCGACACGGTGCGGCTGTCGGGGTGCACCTTGACGGCTGGTACCAGCATCGAGGCCCGCTACGACTGAGCCCCACGACAGGACGTGGTACATTCCAGTCGCGGGTATTGGAATAGGAATGTCCTTTCTGTGGGTGAGTGCGTGGCTCGTGCCGGAGGCCGCGGCCTGCGGTGGGCTCTTCTGCAACCAGCTGCTGCCAGTGGTGCAGAACGCCGAGCGAATCGTGTTCGACGTGGACGAGCAGACCGGAACGGTCGACGTGCACGTTCAGATATTCTACGAGGGCCCAGCAGAGGCCTTCGCCTGGGTGGTGCCGGTGCCGGCGGATCCGGAGCTGTTCGCCTCCACCTCGCTGCTGTTCGACCAGCTGGCGGCCCAGACGAGGCCTGTGTTCCAGCTGAGTCGGGTCATCGAGGGACGCTGTCGCACGTCAGGTTTGGACCTCGGGGGAGGGCTGCAGTCCTACGACCAGGCTCCAGGGCAGCTTCCCGCGATCGATGTGGGGGGCGGTGGGGTGGAGATCGTCAGCCAGGGGCAGGTGGGTGTGTTCGACACCATCGTGCTCAAGGCCGAGGGCGAGGAGGCGCTGCTCGCCTTCCTGCAAGACAACGACTACGACGTGCCCGCGGAGCTGGGGCCCGTGCTGGCGCCCTACATCGGCGTGGACGCCCACTTCGTGGCGCTGAAGCTGTCGAGTGACCAGGACGCGGGCGACATCACGCCCATCGCCATGCGCTATCGGTCGGATCGGGCCATGATCCCCATCCAGCTGACCTCGGTGGCGGCGGCCGACGACATGCCACTCGAGGTCTACGTCTTCGGGGAGCATCGGGCAGTGCCGCAGTCGTACCTGCACGTGCAGATCAACGAAGCGGCCATCGACTGGTGGCAGCAGGGCAGCAACTACGCGGACGTGATCTCGCAGGCTGCCGACGAGGCAGGGGGGCAGGCCTTCGCCACGGACTACTTCGGCTCTCCCGAGCCCTTCCGTCAGACCTACGACTTCGACACGTCGCGCATGCGGTTGGCTGCCGACGGAGTGGCCTGGGTGGAGGCCGTGAAGGCGGAGCCGCTGCCACGCACGGACCAGCTGATGAGCGCTGTGGCCGACATCGCGGGGGCTCCCGCCACCGCGGATCCCTCCGCTGTGTACCGCTGTCCGAGCTGCTACGAGCTGCTCGAGGCGAACGAGTTCGACGGCGAGGTGGCGACGGACGCGCTGGAGGAGCGCTTCCTGCGCGGGCTGACCGCTGCGGCGGCGCTGTTCGATCGGCCGCTGATGACGCGCATGACGTCGTCGATGGACGCCGTCGAGATGACCAAGGACCCCATCTTCGTGCTCAATCCGGATCTGTCGTCGGAGGATCACTTCGTGGCGCAGACGCGCACTGCGGAGCTGGTCTACGAGTGCGGTGCGAACCGCAGCCGGCGCGAGGACGCCTCTCGACGCCTCGATCTGGTGGATGGGCGCCAGATCTTGCTGCCGAGCGAGGAGTGGTTCCGGCAGAATCGCCAGACCGAGTTCGAGTTCATCCGCCAGCTGGGGCTGATGAAGGCCCAGGTGGTGGAGCAGATGGACGACGCTGGCGAGCCCGAGGTGCTCACCGATCTCACGGCGGATCTGGCGACGCTCACCGACGTGCACAACGCCACGGTGCGCGAGCTGCTGGGGTGTAGCTGCTCGTCGGGGGCTGCGGGTGGGGTGGCGTGGATGCCGCTGCTGCTCGGCCTCACGGTGCTGCGCCGACGTCGAGCGCCACGCTGAGGCTCTGCAGCGTGGTGTCGTCGAGCAGGTGGATCACGCCGGGCTCGGCGACCACCAGGGTGCCGTCGGGGAGTTGGTCCAGTGCGTCGGCGTGTTGGATCGACGGCACGGTGCGGACCTGGTCGTCCTCCCGCGGCAGCCAGTGCAGGGTGCCTTCTGTCAGCCAGGCGAGGTGACCCTGCTCGGTGAGCTGGGCGCGGTGCGGGGCGCGCCCCGGCCACCGAAAGGTCCTGGCGGGGCGCCCACCGGTGGAGGAGCCACAGGTCCAGTGCTCGGGCTTGGTGGACACCGACTTGCAGCGCACCTGCCGGGTCAGGCCTCTCGACGATGGCAGCGCGCTCGGGGCGGGAGGGGTGAAGTGCAGCAGTCGACACGAGCTCACCTGGCCGAGGCTCACCCGGCCCTCGTCGGAGAGCGCCACGTGCGTGGCGCTGGGGGAGAGCACCGCGACGTCCGACACGGGCAGGGTGCACAGCACCTCTCCGTCCGCGTCGGAGGCGATGCGAGTCGCGCGTGGGCCTGGGTAGACGGTGCGTCCCGCTGCGCTCGGGCGCGCGGGTGGCGGGGAGGGGAGCGCCCTTCCGCTGCGGCGGATCCAGTAGGGCCGTGGAGGATCCGCAGGCCGGTCGGACAACACGGCGACGGAGCCGTCGGGGGCGATGCGCCACTGTCCGTAGCCCTCGGACACCGTGATCTGGCCGACGTCGTCGACGACCAGGGCTGGGTCGTTCCAGGGGGGAGCTTCGCTGAGCAGGCCGTCCTCCGACGTCCAGGCGGTGCGGTGGGCGCCGCGGCCTGTCTGTAGTCCCCCGGATGTGGTGAAGGTGGGCTCGCTGGGTCCGACCTGGCTGGCGACGATCTGCACCGTGTGGGTGTGTGGATCGGCGAACCACAGGGTCTGGTCGTCGGCCCAGGCGATGCCGCACCCTGCTTCGTCGATGGCCAGCCGCAGCCACTCGGCGCTGGGCGACGCGGCGTGGAACCGGATCTGACCGGGCCGTGCGGCGGGGCAGCGCAGGCGCGCGTCGCAGGTGGGCTCGTGGCGCGGCCGGTGCTCGAGGGCGGGGGACTGAGCCTCGCTGCGGTGGGGGTCGTCTAGCCGCTGTCCGGTGGCTGCGTCGAATAGTGCCAGGCGACCGCCTCGTTCGGCCACCATCAGCGCGCCGTCTGCGGTGAGCATCGCCTCGGTCCCGGCAGCGAGCTGGACCTCCCAGCGGTCACCCCAGGGCTCCCACACCACGATGCGGCCCTGGCGATTCCAGATCGCCGCGCGATCCCGGTTGTCGGACCAGGACACACCCCATGGGTCGTACAGGGCCCGCGTGAGGTCCCACGGGATGCCTCGAAACAGCGCGTTGGCGTCGGTGAACGAGGAGTGGAGCTTCGCGGGTGCCGCGTGGGCGTCGGAAGGAGCCTCTCCGCTCGGGGAGGGCGGAAATCGGTGGATGGTCTCGGGCCTGAGGGCCCGCCCCATGCAGCCGGTCCGTCGCATGCGCCAGGCGGTGCGGCCGTCCGTAGCGAGCTCGTCGGCACGCACCCGTGCCACCTCGCCGTGGCGGGGGTCGAAGACGTGCCACGTGCGATCCGCCACCACGGCGAACTCCCGCCCGCGCAGCTGGACCAGCCTGGCGGATACGGGGCGCTCGGCGTCCTCCTGCAGCGTGAGGGGCGGGCCCCAGCCGGTGGCCGAGACCTCGGGTGGAGGCGTGGGAAGCCAGGAGGCGTCGAGCTCGAGGGCGGCCAGGAGCAGTGCCAGCACGAGTGCGCGTCGCATGGTCCTCCCACGGGCCCCGCAGGCCCTCGGGGGCTATCGACTCCCCCGAGCGGCCGCAGTTCCGGATTGGAGCGCCGTGGACGCGCGGAGCACGGCGATCTGGTCCGGGGTCAGCTCGAACTCGGGCACGCCGTCGGCCAGCCAGAACATCAGGTTGCCCGCCATCTGTGGGCACTCCTCCGGATCCAGCCTCCCGCTGCGATCCGCATCTTCGCACTCCGGCGTGTCGGGGAGCGGATCGTGGGCCGAGGCGTCGGCTTCCGTGGGGTGGAACAGCCCCAGGTGATGCCCCAGCTCGTGACCCAGCACCTCTGCGAGCCCCTCGAGGTCGGTGCTGCCGTCCTCGGTGAAGGGGTCCACGGCCATCACCACGCCGCTGCCCGAGGTGCCCGGCGCCACCGCTCCCGGAACCCCGGTCGCAGCCCCCAGGATCGCCAGGTTGTCGAAGCGCGGCACCAGGTGAACCCACTGGGCGTCGGGTAGGTCGAGGTCGGCCGGTCGTCGCAGCCAGGCCTGCAGCTCCCGCTCCACCAGCAACACCCCGTCGTCGTCGGGTAGGTCCACGATGGCCAGCAGCTCGGGGCGCAGCCCCGCTTCGGTGCGCAGCGCGGTGGACGCGCGCTCGATCAGCCCCTCCACGGCGTCGTCGGCGAGGGTCACCTGGCTGGAGCGACCCACCACCAGCGGCAGGTGCTCGAGCACGGCGCCTCCACGTCGCCAGTGGATCACGGTGCGGCCTGCCTCGCCATCGGCGCTCGCGGTGTCGGCGGCGGGTCGGATCGCCCAGCAGCCCGGTGGGGGCGCCGTGCCCGGCGCGAAGGGCCACTGCAGCGACACCGCCGGGCGGCTGCGCAGCGCGGCTGGACTGTGCAGGGCGCCGTCGACGTGCACCGCCACCGTGGCGTCGTGGGCGCCCGCGTCCACGGTGAGGTGCAGGCTGTCGACGTCGGCGGGAACGTCCACGAACACCACGCCGTCGTGGGCGAGCAGCTGCGACGGGTCCCAGCGCCACACGTGATCCACCACGTGGCGGCCCCGCTCGTCGTCCAGCGTCAGCGCATCTGCTGGACAGCCAGCGAACCCCGAGTCCGCGGTATCCGGGGGCTCGGGCGCGGGCGTGCACGCGAAGAAGGGGAGCAGCGCGAGCATCAGTACTCCGACAGCTCGACGCCGCCGTCCTCGGAGGCCACGTCGTTGTCGAGCAGTGTGACGTCCGTGAGCACCACGTTGCCGGCCGTGCCCACCGGATGGCCCTGCACGAGCCCCTGCGACAGCCGCACCTGCCCAGCCCCGTGGGTCGCCGCGCCCAGGCCGTTGTCGACGATGGAGAAGTCCGTCAGATCGATGGGGCCTCCGCCCGAGTGCACGCCCACCGCGTCGTCGTTGTCGGGGCAGGTGCTGTCGACGCAGGCCATGGGGCGGGTCTGCGCCACCTGCACGCCGGTCAGCGTGATCTCGCCGTCGTCGGCGGTGCGGATCCCCACGTGTCGCGCGCCCACGATCTGCACGCGCTCGCCCGTGATGCGGCTGTTGCCCCAGGCCATCAGCCCGTCGCCCGCGAAGCCGCTCCCGTCTCCCTGCACGTCGGAGATGGACACGTCGGTCAGCTCGGCGGTGGATCGCTGGTAGGTGTGCAGGCCGCCCCAGCGCGTGCCCTGGATGGCCACCCGCTCGAGGGTCGCGTGGCTGTCGCGGTTCATCGAGATCCCCTCGCCGTCGCGGTCCTCCACGGGCACGTCGAGGTCGCGCACCACGGTGTCGCTCACCCGCAGCTCCGAGGCCGCCAGCCCCAGCAGCCCGGTGGACGCGCTCTGCTCCACCAAGGTGCGGCTCAGGGTCACCAGGCTGCCCTCTGCCACCACCCCGCGCCCGTTCAGCCCGCCGCTGGTGTCGGCGGGGGTGCGCCGGATCACCACGTCCACGCCGTCGAACTCGGACAGCTCGGAGGCCAGCACGCCGAGCTGTAGGCCGTCCTCCACGATGAGGCGGCCGGCCACCACGGATCCCTCCTCCACGGCCACCACCCCCACGCCGAAGCCGCCGCCGAGGCCGCTGCCGTGGATCTGCACGTCCTCGAGCAGGGCCCGTCCGCCCAAGGTCACGTAGACCGGGTCACCGTCGATGTTCCACAGGTGGGCGCGTCGCAGGGTGCCTTCGCCGTTCGAGACCATCAGGCCGCGCGCCTGGGCCTGCCCGCTCGGCGCGATGGTCTGCACCACCACGTCCTCGGCCACGGTGCCGTCGCTGTCTTGCGTCCAGACCGCCACGCCCTTGGCGTCGTGGTACCACAGCCGCGAGATCGTGACGTCGGTGCCCCGGATCATGGTGATCCCGTCTGCCCAGCCGTCGCCGGTCTCCGTGGTGCGCGAGATGTCGACGTCCTCGATGGTCAGCGTGCCGTCTACCGTGAACAGCGCACTGTCGGCGGTGCCCTCGAAGACCGTCCGTCGCACGTCGCCGTCGACGTCGGACAGGTGGAACCCTCGGCCGAGCAAGCCCTCGGGCGACAGCTCCATGTCGAGGACCACGCTGTCTTCGACGAGAATCAGGCGCGCCGGACCGATGGCCCGCACCCCGGTGGTCTGGTTGTCCTGCACGTGCAGATGCTGCGCCGTCAGCGCTCCGGGACCCTGTACGAGCACGCCCTGTCCGGGCCCCTCGTCGTCCTCGTCGCTGCGCGTGCCTCGCACGATCACCTGGTCCAGGACCAGGTTCCCCTCGGCCTCGATGCCGTTGGAGCGCACGGCCTGCACGACCACGGAGCGGACCGCCAGGTCGATGCCTCGGATCCCCGTGCAGGCGGCGTCGTGCACGGTGAGTCCTCGGATCGTCGAGTCGGCTCCCTGCACCACGGCGTCGCCTGGGCTGCACTCGGCCGTCAGCCGAGTGGCGGAGGCACAGGCCCCCACCAGCGAGACCCCGTCGGCGAGCTCCGCCTGGCCGACGTGAGACCCCATCGCGAGCGCGATGATCTGGCCCTTGGTGGCCATGTCCGTGGCGGCGGCGAGGGAGAGGAAGGGGTCGTCGAGGGTGCCCGAGCCAGGCCCCTCGGCGTCGGGGTGCACGTACCACACGCCCGTTGCCGGCAGATCCGTCGGCCAGCCGCTGGGGTCGCACGCCTCGCTCACCGAGACGCAGCCGTCGGTTCCGGGCCAGTGGGCCTCGTCACCCTCGCAGTCCTGCCGACCGGAGGCGGGCCACGGATCGCAGACCGTCACCCCGCTGGCTGCGTCCACGGCGCGCCAGTCCTTCGCGCACACGAAGGCTGGAGGGGCGAGCTCGGGCTCGCCTTGATCGAGCCACGGGATCTGCGGGCTCGCCACGGCGGGTGGCGGAGGCGGTGGCGGTGTGTCGTCGGGCTTCTTGTTGCAGGCCGAGACCACGAAGACGAAGCCAAGGACCCAAGGGGGGGGTAGCGCGATACCGTCGCGCGGGATTCCGGAGTGCATGTCGTCCCTCCACCTTCTTGGGGTAGAGGGCGTCGCCTGTCAGCAGGCTGCCATGATGGGTCGAGTTGGGTCTTCGGCTCAGCCCAGCAGCCGGAAGACCGCGGCGGCGTCGTGGTCGGTGTCGGTGCGCAGGGTGACGGGTCGATCGTCACACGCCTCTGCCAGGGTGAGCACGGCGGGGGAGTTGCCCAGCAGGGTGCGTGCCTGCGCCAGATCGGCCTGCGCCTCCGACGCTCGGCCCAGGGACCACAGGACGGCGCTGCGCAGGACGTGCAGTGCGCCTCGAATGGGGGCGCTGTCGGTCGGCACCTCCCGCAGGCCTGCCTCCGCGTCCTCCAGGGCCTGCGCGAGCCGGCCCGCGTCCATGTGCACGCGCGCGCGGCGTCGCAGCACCAGCGCCACGGCATCTGCGGCGCCCTCGGCCTGGTGCAGCGCCAGGGCGCGGTCGAGGTTGCGCTCGGCGGCCGCTCCGTCGCCCCGCAGCCAGCGGATCTCCCCCACGAGGCCGTGGCAGCGACCCTGCAGATCCAGACGCACCCCCTCCTCGAGCTGCGACAGCGCTGCACGGCCCTGAGCCTCCGCCTCGTCGAGCTGCCCGAGGCTGGCGTTGGCGATGCCGAGGTTCATCAGGATCGTGGCGCGAACGGGGCCGTCGGGAGCGCTCGGCAGCGCCTCCACCAGGGCCGTGCGGGCGCCCTCGGCGTCGCCGGTGTTGCGCAGCACCATGGCGAGGTTCGACAGGGCGGAGGCGATCATGGCGTCGTGGCCGGTCTCGCGCGCTGCGGAGATGGCCTCGTGGGCGGCCTGGGTGGCGTCGCTCCAGCGACCCTGCCGGATCCCCATCAGGGTGAGACACGTCCACGCCTTGGCCGCGGAGCGCGCGTCGTCGGGCACGAGCTGCAGCACTCGCTGAACGTCTCGCCGCGCGCGCTGCACCTCGTGGCCCAGGTAGCCGCCGTTGGCGCGCTGCAGCAGCATGCGCGCCCGAGCGGCGGGGGTCTCGGTGGTGTCCAGGCCCCAGCGGATCACGGCGTCGAGGGTGTGCAGTCGGCGCTGCTCCAGCAGCGGGCCCTCCAGCACCCCCACCAGCGTGGTGGCCATGACCTCGCTGGTGGCAGGCCGGTCGATGCAGCTCAGGAGGTTGGGCAGCTCGGCGTGCAGGGCGGCATCGGTGGGGGCGAACCCCAGGGGCTGGCTCGGATCTCGTCGCGCCTCGGCCCAGCGCACGCACCACGCGCGGTGACGCTCCCGGGCGTCGGTGCTCCCCAGCGCCTCGAGCTTCTCCCGTGCGAACAGCCGGGGCGTGTGGAGCAGGTGGAAGCGACCGTCGCGACGGTGCACCAGGGAGTGCCCCTCCAGGGCACGCAGCCAGCGCAGGGCGGGGCCGTCCAGCACGGACTCGGCGGCGGGGAGCCCGAACCCCCCGCGAAACACCGACAGCCGCGCCAGCGCGTGCCGCAGATCGAGGGGAAGCAGCTCCCAGGAGTGCTCGAGCACGTCGCGCAGGCTGGCGTGGCGCTGGGGGCGACCGGCCTGAGCGAGCAGGTCCAGGCGGTCGTCGAGCCGCTCGCACAGCTCGGCGGGGGTGCAGGCGGCGAGTGCGGCGGCGGCCAGCTCCAGGCCGAGGGGCAGCCGGTCCAAGGCCTCCGCCAGCGGTCCCAGCGGTCCCGTGGCATCGTCTCCTGCGCGGTCGCGCAGCAGCTGCTCCGCCTGCTCCACGGTCATGGGGCGTGCGCGCACCACGTGCTCGTCGGCGTGCTCCAGTCGGGTCCGGGACGACACCGCGAAGCGCGCCTCGGGCGCCTGCGCCATCCAGCGCTGCAGGCGGTCGCGCACCTCCGTCACCAGGTGCTCGGCGTTGTCGAGCAGCACCAACGCCGGCCCGCGTCGGCGGAGGCGGTGCGGAAGGTCGCCGGGTCCGGGGCCCAGGGCGGCTCCCAGGCGCGAGTCGATGCCAGCCGCGTCGGCGCAGTCCGACAGGTCGCACCACACGACGTGGAGCTCGATGTCCGAGCTGTGGGACAGCTCCAGCAGCGCACGGGTCTTGCCGATCCCGCCGGGCCCGAGCACGGTGACGAGGCGATGCTGGTGCAGGGCTTGCTGCAGGGCAGCGACCAGGCCGGTGTCGACGTAGGTGGTGGACGGAGGCGCGGGTCCGTGCGGAGGCTGGCTCACCATCAGCCGGATCCCCGAGCCGCGAACAGTCTGCAGCCACTGGGGGTGACGGGGATCGTGCTCGAGCTTGCGGCGCAGGCGGGCCACAGCACTATGCAGCGCCCCTGTGCTGGGCGCATGGCCCCACACCCTCCGCCCGAGCGCCTGTGCGTCCATGACCTGTCCTGGCGAAGCTGCCAGCTCCGTGAGTAGCTGGGCCTCGATGGCCGTCAGCTGGGTGGTGGTGCCGTCTGGCCGCCGCACGCGATGCTGGGTGAGGTCGACCTCCGTGCTCCCCAGGCGCACCGGCTCGCTGGGCTGTGGGTGGTCGAGCTGTCGGATCTCCGCGTCGCGGTCGACCCAGCGGTAGCCCTCGCCGTGGACCGTCACCAGGTGGGCAGGCTCGGCGGGGTGCGCCTCGATCTTGGCGCGCAGGCGGGCCACGGTGCGGTCCACCACGCGGGTGACCACCTGGTCGCTGTAGCCCCAGACGTGCTGCAGCAGCTCCGAGCGCGACACCGACACACCGGGCCGCTCCATCAGGTAGGCGAGCAGCGCGACCTCGCGGGTGGTGAGGCGGACCCAGCGCCCGGAGGGGGGATGGAACCTCGCGCGCTCCAGGTCTATCCGCGCCGCGTCACCCACGTGCCCATCCCTGCTGGCAGCATACCTCCCGGGTTTGTTGGCGGAGCTCGGAGCCAGAGCTCGTAGGGCGAGGTGACACCTGCTGGAGCCTTCGAGATGAACCGCCTCTTCCTTCTGTGTGCCGCGCTGGTCGCCTGTACGGGTGACGACACCAGCCCCTCCGAGACGACCTCACCCGCCCCCCTCACCGATCCGGTCCAGTCCGTGGATGCAGACGGCGACGGAGTCACCGCCGACACCGACTGTGACGACACCGATGCCACTCGGTTCCCCGGAAACGTCGAGATCTGCGACGGGATCGACAACGACTGCAACGACGTGGTCGACGACGACCCCACCGACGGGAGCACCTACTTCGCCGACGCTGACGCCGACGGCTTCGGCGACGCCGCCACCACGCTGAGCGCCTGCAGCCAGCCCGAGGGCTACGTCGACAACCCCGCCGACTGCAACGACGACAGCGACGCTGCCGTCCCCGGCGGAGCCGAGATCTGCGACGGCATCGACAACGACTGCGACGGCACCGTCGACTACAACCTCGTGCCCACCGACTTCGCCACCATCGCCGAGGCCATCGAGGCGCTGCCCGACGGCTCCGAGATCTGCGTGTCCGCGGGCACCTACAGCGCTCCCTTCGATCTGGGGGAGCGCGAGCTGACCTTGACGGGTGCGGGCGGCTCGGATGCGACCTTCTTCGACTTGAGCACGGCGGAGCTTCCCTTGATCACCGCGGGTGCGGGGGAGGCCATGCTGACGGGCTTCACGGTCTCGGGCCTGAACGTCGCCACCGACATGCTACAGGGCGCGTTCCTGTCGGCCATCGACGGCGACGTCACGCTGAACGACGTGGTGTTCGACGACAACCGCATCGAGCTGTTCGGCCAGGTCACCAACGTGGAGGGGGGCTTGCTGCACGCGCAGGGAGGGAACCTCACGCTGCTGGACGTGGCGGTGCACGAGCTGACCGTGCACCAGGCCGCCCACGACAAGGGGAACAGCAGTGGCGTCGCCATGGGAATGTTCCTCTACGCCGAGGATGTGGTGCTCGACGTCGACGGGCTGTCCTTCGTCGATGTGGCCAACACGTCGGACTCGGAGCTGGACGGCTCCTGCTACCACTACGGGGCCCTGTTCGCGCAGGGAGGCGAGGCCACCATCACGCAGCTGCACAGCCAGGGACGCTCGGTGGAGCTGTCCTGTTCCCACGCCATCGGGTCCGCCAGCGTGGCGGCGCTGTACACAGACGAGCTACAGCTCGCCGACTGGGTCATCGAGGACAGCGTCGTCGATCTGCAGGGGGAGGTCGCCTTCATGTCGGCAGCGCTGGTGGACCTCTCTGGCTCCGCCACGAGCGACATCCGGAGCGTCTCGGTCTTGGGGACCACGATGGATCTGTCGGGCTCCGGGTACGCCTACCTCGAGGGACTGGTTCACCTCTACAACGTGGGAGGGACCCTCGAGGACCTGAGCATCGAAGGCACCCGGGCGTCCCTCGACTCCGAGAGCTACGCCAGCGTGACCGGCGGCGTGCTCATGTTGACCGCTGCCCAGGGCCTCGACGCAAGTCACGTGGCACTTGTCGACAACGAGGTGCACGCCACGGGTTCCAGTAGCCTGCTGGCGGGTGTGCTCTACGCTTACGGAGACCTCTCCATGCAGTGGCTCGACATCCGCGGAAACTCGATGGTCAGCAAGGACATCACTGGTGGGTTGGTCTTTCTCCTCGCTTACGGCGAGCTGTCGGTCCGCAACGCCATCGTCGCGGGCAACCTGGTGGGGGACGCCGACACCAGCCGCGTGAGTGGCGGGGGCCTGTTCGTGGCCAGCTGGGGCGGGACCCTGACCCTGGCCCATCTGGACGTGGTGGGCAACGTGACCACGGCCACCGAGGCGAGCGGGGGGGGCATGACGCTGCAAGCAGACAGCGGAGCGCTGGACGTGCAGCACACCAACGTGAGCCACAACGAGCTGATCGGGTCGGGCGAGCTGTCTGGTGCGGGCGTGTTCGTCGACGACGCGACGGCCCTGTCCTGGAGCTACAACAACCTGTTCGCCAACGCAGGTGCGGCCCCCATCTCTGGCCTGTCCTACGAGCCGGCGGGCGTGGACGGAAACCTGGTGGTGGACCCGGGCCACACCGACATCAGCAGCGCCGATGCTGCGCTGTGGGACCTCACGCTGCTGTCCGACTCGGACCTGGTGGACGCAGGGGATCCTGCGCAGCTCGACGCCGACAAGACCGCAGCCGACGTGGGTGCCTACGGTGGTGCCGGCGGAGATGGCTGGTAGCGCCTACGACCTTCGTCGGCGGGCCAGCAGCAGCAAGCCCACTCCCAGCCATGCGAGCTGGGGGTGGGTCGTGCTCGTGTGGCAGCCCTCGGCGCACCCGCCGCCGCCTTCCAGCAGGGCCATGCCCGTGTCGCCCGGGCCGACCGGCGCTGTGCCGTCGTCGCACACCAGATCGCCATCCAGCCGCCCGTCGGGTCCGCTCGAGGTCGCGAGCCAGCGCACCTCGCCCGCCTTGAAGTCGACCCCGACCTGCTGCAGATCGCCCCAGTCCAGGAGCACGTCCAGGAAGAAGTCGTCGTCGTCGCCGTTGCTCGAGTCGGGTGCCACCAGGGTGCGGAAGGTGCCGTCGAGGGGCCAGGTGGTCAGCGGCGGTGTGTCGGGCGGCTCGCGCGGATCGTCTGCCGGCGTCATCTCGGTGTTGGCGTGCAGCGCCCCCTGGGCGGCGTCGCCGTCGAGGCGGACCTGGGCCTCGTAGGTGGCGTCGTCGTCGTCCGTGTCGAACAGGATCGCCCAGGTGTGGGGCAGCAGCGCACCCGGGTTCGGATCGTCGTCGAGGCGCATCCGCACGTACAGGCCCTCGTCGGCGCGAAGCTCGAACCCGGCGACGCCCACCAGGTCGCGCGCATCGGCGGCATCCGCCTCGTCGTCGAAGGCGTCGAGCATGGGCTCGTCGCCACAGCTGCTGGCCACCCAGCCCTGATCGGGAAAGGGGGTGGCTGCGGCGTTGCCGACGATCCAGGGAGCGATGAGCGCGAGCATGCCTACTCCTTGAGCACGAACTCGACCCGTCGATTCCGGGCGCGTCCAGCGGGGGTGTCGTTGGGGGCGATGGGCCTGCGCTCGCCGAAGCCGCGCGTGCGCAGCAGCTCCGCGTCGATGCCACGGGCGATCAGCGCCTTGCGCACGCTGTCGGCGCGGCGCTGCGACAGGTCGTCGTTGTAGGTGGTGGAGCCGACGGCGTCGGTGTGGCCCTGGATCACCACGCGCCGCACGTCCTCGAGCTGCTTGATGACGCGGGCGATCCGGTCGAGCAGGCGCTTGGAGCGAGGCGAGATGTCGGCGCGGTCGAAGGCGAAGCGGATCTTGCCGTCGAACACGATGCGGTTGGCCTTTCGGCGCACGTCGCCGTCGTCGGGGCAGCCGTCGCCGTCGCCGCCGCGGGCCTCGGCCTCGTTGGGGCACTCGTCGTCGTCGTCGGCGATGCGATCGCCGTCGTTGTCGGGATCGGGGCAGCCGTCGCGATCCTCGAAGCCGTCGCGATCTTCTGGCTTGTCGGGGCAGTCGTCGTTGTCGTTGCGGATCCGGTCGCCGTCGCGGTCGTTCTCCGTGGGCTTGGAGGAGACGGCGGCCTGTGGCGCGTAGCGCAGGCCGAGCACCCAGCGCGCATCGGGGGTTCCCAAACCAGATGTGAGGCCCGGGCCGAAGCCCACGGTCACGTTCCAGCTGCGATGCGGTCGCCACTGCACGCCACCCAGCAGCTCGAGGGGGTGGTCCGTGAGGCGGGCACCGGTGCGGCTGACGTCCGAGGCACCCGAGGCCTCCAGCAGCAGATCCGTGCCGGTGTCCGGGCCCGAGGCGATCTCGTAGGCCAGCCCCAGGCCGTAGGTGACCTCGTTGCCCACGGGGGCGAGGGGATCGAGATCGGGCCGCACGCGGAAGCCGGCGCTGCCGTGGATCGACAGCGCGTCGGAGCGGCCGCCCACCAGGAGGGTGGGGGTGACGGAGAGCCCTCCGGATCCGCGCAGGGCCAGCGGGTTGCCCGAGGGCAGGGTCACGGGCACCACCAGGCCGACCCGTCCGCCGTTGTCGCGCGCCTTGCCCACCAGGGCGAGCTTGGGGGTGATCCGCACGTCGCCCACGCCGGCCACGGCCTGGTAGGCGAACTGGGGCTGCTCGAAGCGATCGCCCGAGTACAGCGGGGCTACGGGAAGGCCCACGGCGAGCTCCAGGCGCTCCGCCACGGCCACCGACGCCAGCACGTCGAGCACCACCAGCGACTGCAGAGGCCGCGACACGATCTCGCCGTTGTCGCGGAACACCACGGGGTTCACGGCGGCGTCGGCGTACAGTCCCACGCTCACGTTGGAGGGCACGTAGGGGCGCTCCACCACGAGTCCACCGGCGGCACCTGCGGGGGGCGTGTAGCGCTGCGCGTCGAAGCCTTGGGCCACGGCCACGCTGGAGCACAAGGCGAACCAGGAGAGGGGCAACGTCATCAAAGGGGGCCTCTGCGAGACTGGGACCTTACCGCACCTGTGGCGGCGCAGTCTCAGGTGCCGGGAACGAGCCCTCGCAGGTGCTGTGTGAGCGCTGCGCGGAGCAGCGACAGCTGCGCGTCGAGGCCCCCGAGCGCCCCCTGTGTGCCACCGATGGCCATCGTCAGGTACAGGCTGAAGAACGTCTGCATCAGCAGCAGAGTGTTCACGTCGGCGTGCAGGCGCCCGTCGCCCTTCGCGGCTTCCAGCCCCCGCGCCAGCCCCCCCAGCCACTCGGTGGCCTGGGTACCGAATCGCTTCCGCCAAGCCTCGGGGGCGAACAGCCCCAGCTGCAGCAGGGCCTTCGACAGCGATGGGTTCGAAGCGTAGTAGCCCAAGATCGGCGTCGCCAGCGCCATCAGCTGCTCGAGCACCGGGGCGTCGTGGTCCTGGGCCTCCGCCAGCGTGCCCACGAGCTGGTCCAGATCGTCGTAGAGCACGTGCATCGCGATCTGCTGTGGCCGGTCGTAGCGCCGGTAGATCGTGGGACGCCCCACCCCTGCCCGCGACGCCACGGCCGTGATGGTCAGCTGGTCCACGCCCCCTTCCCGAAGCAGCTCCCTCGCGGCTTCGAGAATGCGCTCGTCCACCTCGGGATCACGCGGTCTTCCGCTCTCGGACGGCATGGCCGCTCGTAGCATCTCCCCGCACCTCGGGCTGCTGCACGGCTGGCTCGTGCATCTTCGCCCACGACCCCACGACGAGGACCACAGGCAGGCCTGCGCCGATCAGCGTGCTGCCGATCGCGACGCCCGCCACGCCCGTCAGGCTCAGAATCGCCACCGCATCGATGAGAAGCTCCACGTCCCTCTCCATTGCTTTACGTTCCGTAACGTAACTGTCGCGGCGTGGTAGAACCCGACGATCTCGGGGGAACCGTGCTCCTTGTTCTTTCGTTGTTTTGGTGCAATCTCGTGATCGCGTCGCCCACACTGGCGATCGCCGATCTGCAGAACCACACTGGGGAGACGCGCTTCGACGGTGCGGGCCCGGGGGCCGCGAACGTGCTCGTGGCCAAGCTGGCGGGGGCCTCGTCGCTCACCTTGGTGGAGCGCAGTCGGCTCCAGGCGATCCTCGCGGAGCTCGAGCTGAGCCAGACCGGCCTGGTGGATCGGGCGACGGCGGTGGAGGCGGGCAAGCTGGTGGGGGCCGACTACCTGCTCTTCGGCAGCATCGTGGGGCTACAGGGCTCGCTGATGGCGCTGAACGTGCGCGTGGTGAGCACGCAGAGCGCCGAGGTGGTGCTCTCGGACGAGGTGATGGGCAACATCGCCGAGTCCCCCGACGTGTTCTTCGACATGCTCGACGCCGTGGCGGAGCTGCTCATCGACGGCCTGCGGCTCGAGGTCTCGCCGCAGGAGCGTCACCTGATCCGCACGGTCCGGGGGCGCGAGCTCGAGGCGCTGCAGATCTACGGCGGCGGAGAGGCGAGGGCCGACGAGGCGGAGGGCACGCAGCGGCTGCGAGCGGCGGCGCTGCTGGACTTCCTGGGCACGGACGAGCCGCAGCTCGCGGCCTGCGATCCGGACCGCGCCGACGGGGAGCGCGTGGCGGCGGGGGACGGAGCCGTGCCTCGCGTGCTGCTGCGCGCCCTGCAGCGCGGGGAGCTGTCGGTGCAGACCTACCTGGCGTGCCTCGCGCGCTTCGACGCCGACGCCACGGCCGAGGTGCGCACGCAGCGCTTCTCGCAGGTGCTGAAGGTGGCCACGCGACTGCTCGGCAAGGGGTCTTCCGTGCCCGTGATCGAGGCCGTCGCCCAGCGACCGGTGTCGATCTCGCTCGAGAAGAAGCGAGTGGCGAAGGCCCGCAAGGCGCTGCGGAAGGCGGAGGCGTCGCAGAGCAGCGCATTGCTGGCGGACAGCCTGGCGGCCGACGAGGGGCGCTGGCGTGGGGAGCAGGTGACCCCGCAGCGCCTGGCGGCGCTCGACGAGTCTGCGTTGGTGATGCTGCGGCTGCGCCTGCCCGACGCGGAGCTGCGCCACGAGGCCACGGTGGCGCTGGTGCGCGCTCGCATCGCGCGGTCTCCCTTCGCGGCGGTGCGCGACGATCCGGAGGGTGTGCTCCGGCAGGTGCTGGACGACGGACGGGTTGCCGTGTCGGAGGGCGCGCGGCTCACGGGTGGTGGACTCGCGTCGGAGCATCCGGGGATTCGGAGCGTGCAGGTGGTGGCCAGCCCGCGTGCGTCGTCGGCGACGCTGCTGGTGGTGAACGACGAGGGGGAGGCGACGCGGGAGCCCGTGGTGTCGCTGGCCGCGCTGGCGCTGGACTTCGTGGGCTACGAGCAGGGCGTACCGTTGTGTGTGCACGTCCCGCCCCTCGAGCCGACGCCCTGTGTGCCGCAGGAGCAGCTGGCCGTGGACCACCCGTGGGTGACCCTGACGGATGGTGCGCTCCGGGTGCGGCAGCGCCTCACCCTGGACGAGGTGGTGGCGCTGGGACGGAGCGGCGACGCGCTGGCCGTGGATCTCGAGGTGCGCGGCACGGCGCTGCCCATCGAGCTGCCGGTGGTGTTCGCGCCCGTGCGATCGCTGGTCCATGTGGGGTCCACGGGGGCTGCCGGGCCCGAGCTGGCGCTCGACGTCTACGCCATCAGCCACGATCGCCTGCTGATCGGCTTGCGTCGGCCGGGCTCCGAGCAGCACGGCTGGGCGGCCGTGGTGGAGCAGTCCGATCCCGCGTTCTCGGTGATGTCGGTGGGTGGAGCTGGGTCCAGGGGCACACCGGGCGTGGCGGGCCAGGACGGCGCGGATGGCATTCCTGGAGCGCCGGGCAGCTGCGACCGAAACGGGGGGAAGGGCGGCGATGGCGCCGATGGATCGGACGGAGGTCCAGGCGGTGACGGCGGCATGGGCGGAGACGGAGGTCGGATCACGGTGGCGCTGCACTGCGACGAGAGATGTGATGCCTTGGAGGCCTGGGTGCTCGCTCGCTTCCGCAGCGTGGGTGGCGCGGGGGGCTACGGCGGTCCGGGGGGCTCGGGTGGCGCGGGGGGCAAGGCCGGCCTCGGTGGTCAGGGCGCTCAGTGCGAAGAGCGCGACGACGACGGACGTGTTCGCACGCGTCGCACCTTCGATGGACATCGCGGGAGCACCGGCGGTCAGGGGGCACGAGGGCCCAATGGGCGACAGGGGCCAGCGGGTCGCGCGGGCGAGGTGCAGGTGACCGTCGTGAGGTGATCACGTCGGAGTGCCGACGGACGCCCCCATGTGGTGCTGGAAGAACAGCTGCTGGTCGCCGTAGGGCGAGGCCACGAACGCCGACGTCAGCGTCAGCTCGGCGACCGGCCGATCCAGCTCGTCCAGCACGCGGTAGAGCACTGCGGCCTCGGTCATGTGCTCCTGCAGCTCCGCCAGCCGGATCCGAAAGTCGGCGTTGGGCCGGGTTCGCAACCAGGCCCGGCACACCTCGTCCGAGGGCTCGAAGGTGAGCGAGGTCGGGGCCCGCGGCTCGGGCACCCGGGTGCCATCGGCGTTCACGGCGGCCAGCGGCGTGAGGTCCAGCGTGAAGATGTCGCGTGGCCTCGACGTGGGATCCACCCAGCGCAGGGCTCCCTGGAAGATGCCGATCAGCGCGTGCCACTTGGCCACGTCTCGCGGGAGCGCGCGGCGAGGTCTGGGCTTGGCCAGCGTGGTGGTCACGCTCCAGTCGAAGAAGTCGCGAGGGGTGGGATCGACGCCCTCGAGCCGGTGCATCGCCAGCACGTTGGCGGTGGGGCCGTCGCCGTCTGCGAACAGCTTCAGCCCGAACCCTGGCGAGAACCGTGCGGGCCGCAGGCGCCTCACGATCGTCTCCTGCGTGGCGGCCAGCGAGGCTCGCAGCAGCCCGCAGGCTCCATCGCGGAACAAGCCCGTGTAGGCGTGCTGGCCCAGGGGGACCCAGGTCACCGTGGCGCACGAGCCACATCCGTGGAACAGCTTCCGGTTGGTCAGCCGGTCGTCGATGCGTGCCGGGTCTGCGCGCGATGGCGGCACGACGTCGCCCTCGTGGGTGAGCGCCTCGGCCATGTAGGTGTGCTTGTCCTGTAGAAGCGCCAGCCCGCGCACCAGCTCTTCCCCGAGCTGCTCCGGCAGGTCCACCTCGTCGTAGGGATCCTGCTGCACGAGTGCCCAGAGCTCCGCGAGCTTGTCCATGGCGTTCATGAGTTCATCCTGGAGCGGATGTGGTCCTTGCGCAGGCGTACGTCGGGCGGTCCGTCTGCCTCGGGATGCACGAAGGGGGCTGGTAGGGCCTCCACGCGTTCCTTGAAGCTGGCAGGTACCCGGGGCTCGAGGTCGTCGAACCACACGTACCCGGAGTCGAAGTGGGTCAGCGCGAAGGCGATGAGGCGCTGGTAGCAGGCATCCACGAAGGCGGGGCCGGCGGCATTCGTCCAGGCCCGCAGCGAGGCCGTGGGGCGCTCGTCGATGCGCAGCCGAGTGGCCATCGGGGCGAAGAAGGGGTCTCCGCCTTCGTCCCACTGGGCATCGTTGACCCAGCTGTGCTGGAAGGTGGCGTGGAACACCACGAACGCCACGAGCTGACGGAGATCGTCGGCGGAGGTGAGGCGGGTGAAGGCGTCGCTGCCGTGGGGCTGCCCACGGACCATCGCCTTGGCGTGCTCGTTGTCGTCGAGCCAGCGGGCCTCGGGGTCGCCGTCGTGGGGGTGGTACTGCACCACGCAGTCGTCCAGGGCGGCGTTGATGGCCTGCCAGTGGGCAGGCTCGATGGCGGTGTCGGGCAGCTCGTCGGCCACCCACTCCGTGACCATGGTCCAGAAGACGTTGGCCGCGTGCGCGTAGCGGTCCTGCTCGAGCTGCCGCGCGCGCGGTGCGAAGCCCCACCAGTCCACGGCTCCCAGATCGCGGGCGAGGCGCGCGGCGATGGCGGCACCGTCGAAGGGAGTGCCCGCGGGGATGGCGCCGTCGTCCTCGAGGATCAGCAGGTCCCCCACACGGTTGATGGCGTCGGCTCCGTCGAGGAAGGGGGTGAGCAGCGACAGGGCCCTGGCCTCGTTCGGCAGCCGCTGCCGTGCGTGGTGCACCACGCCCTGCATGCGCTCGCACATCAGGTGGCCGCGCGCCAGGTGCGGTGTGAGCTCGCCGTACAGGACGAGCTGTCCGCGCAGCACGACCTTGGCGCGCGCCCACAGGACCTCGTCGGTGGGCGCGACGTCGAGGGTGGGGCCGTCGGCGTAGGACAGCACGATGCGCTGCAGCGACAGGCCGCCCTGGTGCTCGCCGCACACCACCGTCAGATCGGGCAGGTACAGGCGCTGGCCCAGTCGGTTCTCGGGGGCGCGACGGTCCGACCACCGTAGCACCAGCACCCGCGCGCCCGGGTAGCGCGAGTCAGCGCGGAAGGAAGGCGTGGCCACACCGTTGAGGAGGCGGTCGCAGACCCACACGTCGCTGTGGGGATCGGGGTGGGTGGAGCGCGCGGGGGCGTCGGGGAAGCGCGACTCGCGGTAGGCCCTGCGGGCGGCGACCTCGTCGAGCTCGCCAAAGGCGGGGGGGCCCGCGGATCGGGCCATCTCGTCGTAGGCGAACAGGTACATCAGGTAGGTGCCGTAGACGCTGCGGTTCATGCCTCGGGGGAACAGCGCGTAGGTGCCCAGGGCCCCGAGGTTGGCGCGACGCGGCACAGGACCGCCCTGCCACACCCAGGGCAGCGGGTCGTACCAGGTGGCCGACAGCCGCGCGTCGTCGACCAGATCGCCCACCTCGAGGGCGACCATGTGCGCGAACACCGCGAGGCGGCCCACCCGCTGAGGGCCCGACAGGCCCACGATCTCGTAGAACTCCACCCCCAGGTCGTCGCGCACGCGTTGGAGCGCCCCGAGCGCCGAGTGCACGCCCTGCGCCATCGAGTGCAGCTTGTTGCGCAGCTTGCCGAGGCGAGAGGTCGCCGCCCGGGTGGTCTCACCACGGTGCGCTCGCTCGAGGGTGCGGACCTGGTCCTCGAGCTCCAGGATCTCCTGCTCGACGGCATCCAGGTCCAGGGCCTCGTAGACGTCTGCGGGAACCACCTCCGACAGCGGTGGGATGCCGAGCTCGTCCCAGGTGAGTCCGCCAGCGCGGTGGCGCTCCAGGGATCTCGTCTCTTCCCCTGGTCTGCCGAGCTCCAGCTCGAGGATCGTGCTCCGGGTGACCCAGTCGTCGGGCACGAGGAGGGAAGGAGATCGTCGGGTTGCGTCGGGCGGGGATTCGGGCATGGCACACCTCAGGAGGCCCAAGGAGGTGGGGTGCACCCGATCGGGGTGCACGCGCACGCCCAGGTGGGCGTCTTCGATGGAGGCGAGCTGCGGAAGGGACCAGCGGAACACCCACAGCGTGCGGTGATCGTGCCCCTCGCACCACAGCGTCGCAGGTGTGACGAGGTCCGTCGCGACGGCCTCGTCGTGCTGGGTGAGGGTGAGGAGGGGGGCGTCCGTCAGCGGCTCGGCCGACAGCTCGGGGCCCAGCCAAAAGCCCTGCAGCTCGGGACTGCGTCGGCGCAGGATCCGCAGATGATGCGTGTGCGACGACGCCCTGGCCTCGGCGAGGAGCGCCGCGATCGCGTCGTCGGCCAGAGGAGGGGTCAGGCGCTGCGTGGGAGTGGGTAGCGCAGGCTGCTCGGAGGGGTGGAGCAGCCAGCGCAGGGCCTGCAGGCACCACGCCGAGGAGAAGAAGCTCAGGTGGTGTACCGCGGCGCCGCGCGGCAGCTCCAGCTGCTGCGGCTGTCCCAGATCGGGATGCATTCGTCGACTGGCGGCGTTGTCCACCACCAGATCGTTGGGCTCGCCGCCGAAGAGGCCGTCCACGAAGGTGTCGGCGAGCCAGAGCAGCACGTGTCGGGACAGCCCGGTGGCCGACGGGTCGTTGCGGAACAGCGTCGGCTCGAAGTCCACGCTGACGACCGCGTACCCAGCCTCGGGGCGTCCTGCGGGGGAGGGGCCTGCGTTGAGGGACCGTACTCCCTCGCCGTGTGGGTCCATGGCCTGCAGGCCGGGCACCGCTCCCGCCTCGAGGACCTGGTTCGCCAGGGCCTTGGCGAGCACCGACAGCCCCTCGATGCTCGCGCGGAGCACCTCGAGGGCGACCGCCGACTGAGGAGCTGCAACCGTCAGGAGGCGACAGGTTCCCATGCTCAGGTTCGTGGCGAGGTCGAGGAACGCCTTCCAGTTCTCGGGTCTGGCCAGCAGGGTGCCCGAGGTGGTGGCACCCACCAGCAGCGCCCTGCGAACGGTGAGGTGAGGGGCGTGGGTGGGCAGCACGTGCTCCGTGAGCCACCGGCCCACCAGCCCGCCACGGGAGAAGCAGACCAGGTCCAGCACCACGCCCTGCGGCCATTCTGCTTGCTGCAGCGCCTCCACCAGGGCTCGGGCGTTGTCGGCAGGCCCCACCGACAGCGTTCGATGATCGAATCCGATCACGTGATCGTAGGTCTCGAGCCAGCCCTCCAGCACGCTGCGACCAGGGGGGGCGCACAGCTGGCCGAAGCTGCCCACGGTGCTCGAGAAGGTCCCGTGCAGCAGAAGCAGCACTCGGGCCCCGGGCTGGATCTGCAGCGAGGACAGGTCGGGCACGCGACGCCAGCGCTCCACGTCGGCGCCCTCCACGACGATCGGTCCCTGCGGGACGTCGGCCTCCCAGCCCGCCACCCATGCGGTGGCGGTGGCGGTGGCCACGCGCTCCGCGACGTAGCGGAACACGATGGTGCGGAGCGCGTCGAGGGCGAAGCGGGAGGGCTCCTCGGCCTCCGATTGCAGGGTGAAGCGACGGGTGCGGGATGGCTCCGCCGGGGTGGGCACGACCTCGCCCAGGTGCCACGTCAGCCGCCCTCCTCGGTCCAGGAGCACGATGGCGTCTGCTCCCTCCTCGACGACCACATCGAGCTCGACACCTGGATCTGCCCCCGACCGCGTGCCGTCGCCCGGCGCGGCTCGTGGAGCGAGGGTCACATCGCGTACGGCCTCGAGGCCAGCACCGGCGAGAGCCGCGTGGAGCGTGAACCAGGCAGCGGCATCGTTGGTGCTGCGCGGGCCGCGAGTCGTGCCTCCCACGTCCACACCCGCAGTCGAGCGCAGCGTGACGCCCTCGCCGAGGTCGAGTTCATGCAATCGCGCCTCCACCGGGTCACCCTAGATGCAACTAAATCCACCGTCAAACGGGCGGCCTAGGTCGACGTTCAGAGGCTGATCGTAGGGCCGGCCTGCTTGCGAGGTGTGGGTGAAGGGAATCCCTCGCGCAATAACGTCAAGCGGGCCCCAGATAGTGCTGGGCCTCCAGCCGTAGCTCGTTCATACGCTTGGTCAGCGCCTCTCGCCGTCGGCAGTTCTCCGTGGTCGCGGGGAGGTCGTCCATCTCTGCGAGCTTCGAGGCCACATCGGGCAGGAGCTCGACGAGCTCCGTGAGGGCCAAGTGCCGGATGGTCGAGGTCTGACCTGCGGCCTCGGACCGGGTGATGCACTGCTCCAGCTGCTCGACGATCATGTCTACCGTCCATGCCATCGCCCCCCCTGCAAGAAAATAGGGCAACCCAAGGTTGGCGGGTTCAACTATGGTATCTCGGCAAACGTGAGCACGCTAATCTTCTGTGAGACAAATTCGTGCTACGTGTGGGTAAGGGTCATGTGGGGATTTCCGTACAAGACGTAGTTCGCCCAATCGGAGCGATCGCTCTCTAGGAGTCGGCGCCTCGCCGTTCGAACGGCTTCCTGGAGGGAGTTGCCCGCCGCTAGGCTGTGATATGCGTCTGAGGCAAACTCTGCTGCGGCTCGGTCGGCCACTCGCCAGAGTGTTCCGATGTAGGCCTCCACCCGCCCCCGCAGGAAGAACTCGGCAAAGGCGCTCGCTCCTCGCGCCTCGTCGACGCCACGCACGCGCGCAGACTCGCAGGCGTTGGCGAACACGAGGCGGGGCATCGCGCCGCCACGCTCCAGGTTCGACAGGGTGAGGCGTGCCTTGCCGGCGAGCACGAGGCCGCTCTCGTCGGGGGTGGGGCCGTCGTAGAACGCGTGACCGCAGTAGTGCAGCACGTCGCTGCGCCTGAGCGCCTCCTGCACGGCCTGCACCGTGGCCTCTCCGTGCCTCAGGATCTCGAGCTCGATTCGCTGGTCGAGCCCCTCGAGGATGCGTGCCACCGCGTTCGCCTCTAGGTCGGCGGCGGGAAGCGGCGCCAGGACGGGGGTGGGGTTCGCCACCAACAGGATCCGGAGCTTGCCTCGCCGGGCTGGCGGCAGTAGCAGCTGGTCGATGGAGGTGTTCCGAACCGCGAGGCGGCGACTGAGTCCACCTCGGATCGCGGGAGGCGGTGTGGTCTTGTCGGGGGGCTGCGTGCACAGCATCTCGAAGGGGAGCTTGGAGGCTTGCTCGTCGTGCACCACCTCGATGGGACGCTTCCCGAGGAGCCCCATCAGCTGGAGGTTGCCGGCGAACAAGCGATCCGCCAGCTCCTGGCCGCGCCGCGCCACCCACTCGCTCGGGGGCGTGGTGCGCTGCTCCACGCCGCCGCCCTCGCTCAACGCCACGATCTCGGCGTCGGTCATGGGTACCTGGTGGAGGAGCGGGGCGCCCAGGTCGGCGGGAGGGGCCACGGTCACGTTGAGGTGAGAGGGCCCTCGAGTGACATGGAGCATCAGACCACCGAGGGGACCCGCGGTCGGGGGCGAGCTCGGCACCACCTTGGCGAGATCCAAGGTGGACAGCTGCACGTCGACCTCGCTCGTCAGTGCCTTCCGCAGCACCTCGTAGCGACCCGGATCCTGCTCGCACCACACGATGGTGGTCTTCTGGCTCAGGGAGCGAAGGTGCGACACCATCGCGCGCACCTGCGTCGTCAGGTCGTCCGCCAGGCTGCCGCCGAAGGTCACCACACCTATCCGACGGAACCCGTGTCGAAGCGCCATCTCTGCGGTGGCCCGAGCGGCTTGCCCGGCGGCCGCGGGGAGGGCGGTGGGATCGAGCTGCCCCATGTCGGCCATGAACAACCAGTCGGCGTCGAGGTCGGCATCGCCCACAGGGACGACCTGGGTGCCGTCGCCAGACCGGCTGGCGGACGCCAGGCCCAGCAGCTTGCGGTTGATCTGCTCGCCGGCTCCGGCCATCGGCACATTGGAGAAGGTCCCGATGCTGAGCACGTCCAGCTTGGGGGCGTGGGTGACGTCTCCCTGTACGAGCTCCACGGACAGGGCGCCCGTCGCGGCCTGCTGCGCTTGGTGGACCCGAACGAGGCCCCGCATCACCAGCTTGGCGATGGTGAGGGGATCGGTGGTCTCCATCAGCTGCCGATTCTGGGCTGCGGTCAAGCCGTTCATCGCCTCGGCGTCGGGGCCCAGGAGGCCCTGCCCCAGTCGATGGATCTGCTCGGCGAGCTCCACCATGCTGCTGGGGAGCCCGAGCAGCTCGCGATCGGGCTCGGCGTCGATGGCGGCTGCCCGCTTGCGGAAGAACCGGTGCCTGGACCAGGTGCCGTCCATCAGCGCGGACGGAGGGGTCTGCTCGCACAGGATGTGGGCCACCAGGCCGCTGGCCCCACCGAATCCCCCGACGACGTAGAGGGGGCGCTTCACCTGGAGGGTGCGCCAGGCCTCCTCCACCACCCCCGGAAAGCGTCCGCGGTACCCGGCTCGATCATCGTCGGCTCGCTTGGGGGTGACCGCCCCCCCGAGGATCACTCGAGCGAAGCATCGCTCGGCCATCACGCGACGCATGTCGGAGTAGTGCAGGGCCATGCGCGCGGGGCTCGGCGTTCCTTCGGGGGGAGGGAGCAGTGCACCAGAGTCGGGGGCTGCCAGGTGATGCAGCTGGACGTCCACGCCATTGGCTTCGGCTGGGTCGTGGTGGGCGGCGAGGTAGCTGTGGAGCAGGTCGCAGTCGTCCGAGGCCGTCTGATTGTAGTCGGCGATCAGCCGCACGAGCAGCTCGGTGTAGCCCTTGTCGAGCTTGAAGATACCGCCGTAGGCGATGGGTGCGCCCGCCGACACCAGACATCGCGCCAAGTAGACCGTGGCATCCTCGACGTGTTGGATCAGCAGCCCGCTGGGCAGCTCCAGCTCGGCGCCACCCGACAGCGACAGCGCCACCTGCGCTCCGTCGAGGGGTGCGGCGACGTCGGCGGTGCCATCGTTGTTGGCCAGTCTACGGCGGTAGGCCGTGGTGGGTGTGACGAGACGCAGGCGTGGGCTCATGCCCCGGAGCACCTCCCGATCCGCCGCTCGCTGCTCGGGATCGGGGTGGATCACCAGCGTCCCACCCGGACTCGGTGTCAGCGGTCCCTGGGCGAGGTCCAGCACCTCCGGCGGTCGGACCAGCACGTGCACGCTGGACTCGGAGTGGGCCGTGGCGTTCCGGATCCGGGCGGCTTCACGGCGGAACACCTCGGCCCTCAGCCACTCGAGTGCGGCGCGGGAGGCGACCACCCGAGGATCGTCGCGCCAGACCAGCGAGGGCGCATTGCCGAGGTAGGCGCTGGCGTGTCGCTGGCCGTCCTGCAGCGCGTACACGAGGAGGGTGGGCACGCCGTGGGCCTTGGCCACGAGCAGCTCCTGCACACACTCCGTGGCGTCGCTGTAGCGATCCCCCACGAACGCCACGAACACGCTGCTGGCGAGCACGTTGCCGATGCGGTCTCGGCGTGGCCGCGCTCCTGGCAGCACCTTGTCGGCGTCGTCGAGGTAGGGCTCGGGGGCGGTGGTCTTGCGGCTGACGTACTCGTGCACGTCCTCGGCCGCCTGCTGGGCCTCGGCGTCGGCGCCGCTGAACGACAGGAAGAGCCGAGAGCCCTCCTGCTGGCGGGGACTCAGGGCGCGAATCAAGGCGAGCACGATCTCGTCGAGGGTGTGCTCTCGCGTCGACGTCCCGTCGTCGCGGTCCTCGAGCTCCGTCGTCAGCGGTGCGGCGGGCAGCCGATCCTCGAGCCGGGACCAGGAGGCGTGGGTGACGAGGGGCAGCACGTAGGTACTGGGCGGACTGTGCCAGCCCTCGAGGGTGCTCACGACCTGATTGCTGCGCCTGCCTCGCCAGAGGAACGGCTGACGATCGAGCACGGCGACGATGACGGTCATGTCTGCGGCGTGGGGGTCGACGCTCTCGGGATCCACGTCGATCCGGACCGACACGCCTGGCCCCGAGGCGAGGGGCTCGTCGAGGGGTCGGCAGATGCGGTCGTACAGGGCCTTGCCGAGGTCGGCGGCGAGGGCACGTCCAGCTTGGGTGAATCCCACGGTGAGGACCAACAACGAGGGCCTGTCCATCTGTCTCCCGCCAGCTGGCATTCACTGGGTGTTGTACAACAAGTGGATGACACGAATGGGTGACGATTTCATAAACGTCACTTGGGTCCCGCTGTCTATGGCTTTTTGGAGAAGATGGGTCTGATCGCGACCATCAACTCCGTTGACGGTCGCGATGAAGCACCGATCGGGCCAAACGCCCAGGGCTGCGCTGTGAGGGGGCCATGGCGTCGAGCGTGGTGCGGATCGTCTGCAAGGAGGTGCGGGCTGCCGGATCGCGCTGGAGCAGCCCGCGCACCATTCCTGGCACGTCGGGGTGGACCGGAGCCGGAAAGGTCAGCGTGGCCGCATCCAGCGGCCCTCTGGAGCCGTCTGGTGCGATGAAGGGGAGGGTTCCCGTCGAGAGCTCGAAGAGCAGGCAACCCAGTGCCCACAGGTCGGCCCGTTGGTCCACGGATGCAGCGTCCGACAGCTGCTCGGGAGCGGCGTAGGCGAGGGTGCCGAGGTGGGTGTCCGTTTTCGTCAACCGGTCGCCCATCTCTCCGTGCAAGGCCTTGGCGAGGCCGAAGTCGGTGACCCGGGCCCCGGCGGACCACGCCGTTGTCGTGGGCGTACGACACGCCTGCCACGACACCGGCGAACAGGGCGAGCGCCTCGATGCGGTCAGGGGTGCTGTGCTCGAGGGCCTCGGCGAGGCTCGGGCCGTCGATGAGGGGCAAGATCAGCGCTGGCTCGCCGAACACGTCGATCAGATCCGTGACGGGAACGAGGTTCGGATGACCGAGGCGCGCCTGCAGCCGGCCCTCGCGCACCAAGCGCCGTCGCACCATGACGCTCCTGCCGAGCACCACCTTCATGGCGTGGCGCGTTCCGAGGAGCCGGTGCTGGACCTCGTAGACCACTGCCATCGCGCCTCTTCCGCGCTCCCCCACCACCCGAAAGCGATCCACGACGGTGTTCGGCTCGAGCGCGTCGGGAGCGTGGGTTGCCGTGTGCCAGGCCTCGTCGAGCCCCACCGTGGTGAGGGCCGGACCGAGCTCGTGCAGCGGCGTGCCGGGCGGCGGAAGCAGTGCTGTGGTGGTGGGGGGCAGCTGCTCGTGGCACAGCTCACCGAAGGCGTGCACCTCGGTCGGGCCCTCGGCCGACGACAGCCCGGCGAGCAGGAGAAAGCCTCGGCCCTGACAGACGAGCACGCGATCTGCTGCGATCCCGCCGTGGGACAGGCCCGCCTGGTGGAGTCTGGACAGGGTGTGGGCGACGTCCTGCAGCACCCTGAGTGTGGTGACGGTGTCGCCGAGCTCCGCGGTGCTGCGCCATTCGTCGAGGGTGGTGCCTGGCAGCCAGTCGGAGACGACGTCACGCCCTTGAAGCTGCCACGGCACGACCCCTGGAAGGGCGAGGGCGTCGATGCGCTCGGCACGCTCGAGGTCCTGGGGCGAAGCCTGAAGGGCCGCATGGCGCCACACCAGACCGTCGGGCGCCTGCTCCACGGTTCCGAACTGTCCGCCCCGAAGCTCCGGAGTGCCCGAGGCCTGTACCCACCGTGTGATGGTGCGACGCACACGCTCCATCGACGGGCCGGCGATCGGGGACTGTGGTGCGTGCTCCGTGAGATGGCTCGCCAGGAGCAGCGCCCTCACGCGACACTCCACACAGCCTGCCAGGTGGACGTGCTCGTCGTCGGTGCGTGGCGGGGAGGGGTGGGGGACCAGGCGGTCGCGGCGCAGGTGCTTCACGGCTCTTCCACAGAGTGGCCCTTCCAGGCATCTCGGAGATCGCGCAGTGCTGCGGCGACGTCGTCTGTGGAGCGACCGAAGCTTCGGGCGATGGCCTCGACGGGCAGCCGCAGGACGTAGCGGGCGTAGGCGATCTCCTGGGCGGCGGGGGACAGGTCGTCGCTGGCCTGCTTCAGCCATCGACTTCGGTCTGCGAGACGACGCGTCGTCACGCCGTCTTCCACGAGGGGGTCGGGTCTGCTGCGGAGGGCCTGGGTGCACAGGTCCAGGGTCAGCTGGCTCATCCAGAGGGAGAACGCCTGCCGATCGAGGTCCTCCAGCTCGTGCAGGGAACGCCACGCCGTCGTCGCCAGCTGCTCCGCGACGCGGCGGGCGGTCGCCGCGTCCTCCAGGAGGCGCTCACAGGTCGCGGCCACGCGAGGCTCCTCGGCGGCGAACAGCGCCTCGAGGCCCTGCAGCGTGGAGGAGCGCTCGGCAGACGATGCCTCGCCAGCCAGGATCCGCCGCCATCCATCCAGTAGGTGCCGAAGATCGGTCGTCATGGGGGCCTCGCGCCCGCGATCTTGCCACGGTGGTCCGCGCCCTCGGACTCTAGGCCCCCCACAGGCGCAGGAACGAGGGAGGATCCTCCACCCCTCGTCGCGCGACGTCTCGGATCACCGCGTCGGTGTCGCCCTCGGTGGCTCGAGCCCGGCGCAGCGCGAACGCATCGGCCGCGTTTGCGATCCCGGCCTGGCGTGCCTGCCGCTCGGCCTCCTCGAGGCGGCCGACGTGCTGGGGGTCGTCTCCATGGAGCAGCGCGAGCTCGTCCCGCGCCGTGCGGGAGTAGGGCGACGGCTGCCGGCTTAGGCGTCGTCGGGCCCAGCGCACGTTTCGGCGCGTGGGATGGGTCACGCAGTACAGGTACGCCAGCACGTGGGCGGGCATGCGAAACCAACGGAAGGCGCGCAGCGCCGGCCACGCCTGCTGCACCCGCTCACGCGCTCGCTGAAGGTCGCCCACGTAGCGATCCACCGCCACGCGCCCGTACAGGTCGAGGAACGTGAAGGTCACCGGCGCTTGCTCGGGGAGCAGGGACCGGCCTCGGTCCAGGCGAGCCACGGCGAGCTGCGGATCGGCGTCGGCCAGCGCTGCGAACGCGCCGGCTCCAGCCTCGACGATGGCGATGGAGGCACGGTCGCCGAGCTCCTCGAAGCGTCGGATCAGCACGCGATACTCCCGCTTGGCCTCCTCCAGTCGACCCAGGTGGACCAGCGCGAAGAGGCGGTTGGTCCACCCCAGGGTGCGCTCCCATCGCACCGTTCGCGTCTTCCGGTAGATGGCCTCGGCCCGATCGAAGTGGTGCAGGGCGTCGGCGAAGCGGGAGGTGATGACGGCCCGGTAGCCGCGACTGACCAGCACCCACGCGCGCTGATCGGGGTCGTCGCAGGTGCGGAGCAGCTCGTCGATGGCGGCGTCGATCTGGTGATGTCGCGGCGACTCGGGATCGATGTTGGCGTAGGAGGCCAGCAGGGCGGCGGCGCGTGCCCAGCGGCCGACGTCGCCGCTGCGCTTGGCGAGCACGAGGTGCTGGCCGTGGTAGGCCAGCGTTCGCACGGAGTCGAACTGCCCCAGGGCGCCCGTCACGGTCCACAGCGCGTCCACGACGGGCTCGAGGCGTCGCTCGGAGCGCCGCCTGGGGCGCCACGAAGACAGACGGGCCCGTACCGACCAGTAGGCCACGCGGAGCAGTGATCCCGCGTCGAGCGTCGGGGCCGCCAGTCCATGGTCTCGGAGGACCTCTCCGAGCACTCGGTCGCCCTCCTCGAAGGCCCCGCACGACACGAGCAGCTCCGCTGCGCGGCGACGGTCCTCGAGGGTGCCCAGCGCGAGGTGCTGGCGTGCGGACTGCTCGGCCAGGCCGCAGCGAGACAGGGCCACGGCGTAGGCCCTGCGGGTGTCGGCGTCGAAGTCGGAGCGGCTCGCGACGAGCCCGTAGAAGTCGGCTGCCCGAGCCCAGGCGAAGACCGCTTCGGCGTCTCGGGCCGCGCGCACGGCGGGGGCGTGGGCGGCCTGCAGGTTGCCGGCCAGGGCGAAGTGGCGGGCTGCGCTGCCCGGATCGGAGGGGTCGCGTCGCTGGAACGCCCGCGCCAGCAGCTCGTGGTGGCTGCGACGCGTGGCCGGATCGAGCCCCTCCAGGAGCGCATCCAGCGTGGTGTCGTGGGTGAAGGCCACCTCCTGGGTGGAGTGGAAGGCCAGCAGACGGCGCGAGCGGGTCAGGACCGCCAGCGCCTTGGGAAAGCGCTGGTCCAGGAAGGGGCTCGCGAGCACGTGCACCGGCAGGGGGGCACCGTGCACGGCCACCAGCTCGAGGATCTCCATCGCGGCGGGATGGCCCGACAGCTCCGCTTGCACCTGCTCCGCCAGCGGCGGAACCACGCGCTCGCCTCGCTGCCAGTGCGGAGCGAACTGCTCCAGGCGGAACGGGTGGGGGCCGACCAGATCGAGCAGCCCCTCCGGATCGTCGTCCACCAGCTTGTGGGCCAGGGTGGAGGCGTCCCGTCGATCCATCGGTCCCAGGGTGCACACCTCGGACTCGACGAACCATCCCTCGCGGCGGAGCGGATGGTCCTCGGGAAGCAGCCGATGGGTCGCGACCACGGCGGCCCGATCCGACAGCTCCACGAGGGCGCGTAGCAGCCGGGTGCTGTCGCGGTCCAGCCACTGGGCATCGTCGATCCACAGGGTGCTCACCTCGGCGTCGTCCATGGCGCGTGCCAGCGCCGCCGCGAGGTCCTCCATCAGCGGCACGGCCCCGCGGCGCTGCCGTGCTGTCCCGAAGGCGGGAAACGCCGCGGACAGCGTGATGCGCTCGGGAGACTCGGGGCGCAGGCGGCGTGCGAGCACGCCCATGGCTCGGTCGAATCCGTTGAACGGCACGGTCTCGGCCGGATGGCAGCCGCTGGAGATGGTGTGGCGCTTGTCCAGGGCATGGGTGAGCAACGCCGACTTGCCGATGGAGCCCGGGCCCGCCACCCGCACGAAGGACCCTCGCTGCACGTGGGCGTCCAGCCAAGCGAGCTGAGCGGTGCGCCCCACGAACCCGGCGCGTGGGCGCGGGCGGGAGACGTGCGCCTTGCGCCCTGGCAGGCGGCCGAGGAGCGCGCCCGCAAGCGGTCGCACCCGTGGGTCGGGCTCGAGGCAGGCACGGACGACGTCAGCCAGCTCGCCCGTCCCCATCGCGTCGAGCCACTCCTCAGGCACGGGCTGGCCGTGGTAGTCAGGTCGCCAGGGGCGGCCGAGGAGGAGCTCCGCGAGGAGCACCCCCGCGGCGTAGACGTCCACTGCGGCATGGAGCTGCCCAGACCGCTGGAAGAGCTCGGGCGCCATGTACGGCAGCGTTCCACCGAAGCTGGGCTTGGTCTGATCCACCAACACGGCGAGCCCGAAGTCCACGATCACCACCCGCCCGGTGCTCTCGCGGAGCACGTTGGCGGGCTTGATGTCGCGGTGCACGATGCCGTGGTCGTGCAGGCAGGTGAGGCCCGCGAACAGCTGGACCGCGACGTCGTGCACGCGACTCGGTGCCAAGGGCAGGGTGGTCCGCAGCGGAGCGCCGTCGATGAGCTCCATCGAGAAGCACGGACGGTCCTGCACGACGACGAGGTCGTACATGGTGACCAGGTTCGGATGGGACAGACAGGCGGCGCGACGAAATTCCTCCTTGAAGCGCTCGAGCCGCATGGTGCGGTGCGGTCGCACGATCTTCAGCGCCACGGCGCAGCTGTACTGGGAGTCCCAGGCTCGGTAGACGGCTCCCATGCCGCCCTCTCCGAGGAGCTCGAGGCGTTGGAAGCGACCGTCGGGTCCGGTGTGATCCAGCAGCGGCGGCGACTCGTGGTTCGGGGCGCGGGGGCTGCCCGGCATCGAGACGGTGTCGTCCCTCGATGCGGACGGAGGGTGCAACCCCTCCTCCAGCCAGCGCTGAAGCGTCAAGCGCACGATCCCCAGCTCGCTGGCGATTGTGTCGAGCGCTTCTCCTTCTGTTGCTCGGCGTATGGCCGATCGCTTCAGCCTCTCGGCTTCCTCCAGCGGAGTTTCGTCGATCATCGGGGGCTCCCGCGAGACGTGTGATTGAGGGCCTGCAACATCGGGAAGGAAGGGAATGTATGACCTGTCACAAATCCGGCTGTGCATTTTACGAGTTCTCGTTCCGTCGTGTCCGATAGGAGGGGTGGGGAGGGGCCGGTGACGGACGAGCAGCGGGACGTAGACGGCGAGCCCTGGGGGCAACTCCGCGACAAGGTTCGGGCATATTGCACGAGGTGGCTCGGAGATCCGGAGGCGGCGGAGGAGGTCGCCCAGGAGGCGTTGCTCACGGCCTGGCGCAAGCGAGACGACTTCGAGGGACGGAGCCAGTTCTCCACTTGGGTGATCGGAATTGCGCGAATGAAATGCATCGGGCGTTTGCGTAAGCGTACGGAGCTGTTGGTGGAGGACGGCGTGCTGCATGCGCGCCAGGATGCGGTGCTGGTGGGCGCGTATGGCGTGTTGCGGGCCCGCGAGCGTCGCGAGCTGCTGCGCCAGGCCATCGACGAGCTGCCCAACGACGAGCAGGATGCGCTGTGGCTGCGCTACCACGAGGCGTTGTCCGTGGCTCGGATCACGGAAGTGCTCGGTGTCCAGGGATCCACCGGAGCGCGGGCGCTGCTGGTGAAGTCGAAGCGTCGGCTGAAGAAGAACCTGGAGCAGCTCATGACGCAGCGCGGCCACACCGAGTCCTTCATGCGGATGTCGACCGAGATGCCGTCGGACGACCTGATCGAGGCGCTGGCGCGGGGCGTGGAGGAACGACGGTGATCGGGTGCTCGCCACCTTAGGGAGCGGACCACTGGAGGCCCGATGTCCGATGTCCGCTTCGAGCCCTGCCCGCGCCGCGTTCGTGCGCTCGTGAAGGGTCAGGTCGTGATCGACAGCACTCGTGTTCGCTACGGCTGGCCCGTGGACGGCCCGCCGTACCCCGTGTACTACGTGCCCCTCGACGACGTGCGCACCGAGTTGCTCGAGGCCCATGGCCTGACGGAGGCCGTCCATGGCGAGCAGGACGGCCACGTGACCTTCCGGTGGTCCGCCTTCGACACCATCCTGGAGGAGGCCGAGGAGGTCTTCGTGCACCCTCGTAGCCCCTACAGCCGGGTGGACGTGCTGGGCAGCGATCGCCGCGTGCAGGTCTTCGTCGCCGGAGAGGAGGTCGCCGACAGCCGTCGGGCGAAGCTGCTGTTCGAGACCGGTCTTCCGACGCGCTACTACCTGCCGCAGACCGACGTGCGAATGGACAAGCTCACGCCCACCGATACGTCGACGGGGTGTCCCTACAAAGGGTTCGCGCGCTACTGGTCGGTGTCGGCCGGGGGGGCGGAGCACCCGGACATCGCCTGGGGCTACACCACGCCGCTGCTCGAGGTCTGCCAGATCGCGGGCTTGGTCTGCTTCTACAACGAGAAGGTGGACATCGTGGTGGACGGCGTGAAGCAAGAGCGGCCACGGACGCCGTTGTCGTAGCTGGGGCTCTGCGACAGGCTATGGCCCGTGGGCCACGACATCCCTGGAGGAGTGTTGGACTATCCGTTGATCGGCGGCACCGGAATGCGAACGTCCGCCCTGGCCTTCGGCACCATGACCTTCGGCGGGGAGGCGGACCGCGAGGCGTCTGCGGCCCTGTACCGCGCCTGTAGGGACGCCGGCGTCATCCACTTCGACACCGCCAACATCTACACCAAGGGCGCGAGCGAGCGGATCCTGGGTGAGCTCGTCCAGGGGCACCGCCACGAGGTTGTGCTGGCCACCAAGGCGTACTTCCCCGTGGGGGTGGGCGTCAATGACCGTGGGGCCTCACGCCGGCACCTGCGGCAGTCCGTCGAGGCCAGCCTGTCGCGGCTGCAGACCGACCGTGTGGACCTGTTCTACATCCACAAATTCGACGACCACACCGATCTCGCGCAGGTGCTGCGCACGCTGGAGGATCTGGTGCGGCAGGGCCTGGTGTTGCATCCGGCCGTGTCGAACTTCGCGGCCTGGCAGGTCACCAAGGCGCTGGGCCTACAGGCGCTGCACGATCTGTCGCCCATCGTGGCGATCCAGCCCATGTACAACGCGCTGAAGCGGCAGGCGGAGGTGGAGCTGCTGCCCATGGCGCAGTCCGAGGGCCTGGCGGTGTTCCCGTACTCGCCGCTGGCGGGTGGGCTGCTGACGGGCAAGTCGGCGAGCGGCGACGATCGCCTCGCCCGCAACGAGATGTACAA
Organism: Myxococcales bacterium; assembly: GCA_019634415.1. GTDB lineage: Bacteria > Myxococcota_A > UBA796 > UBA796 > DRPG01. Next base: position 25,450 of record JAHQVJ010000050.1, on the reverse strand, counting down.
GACCCGCTACGCCGCGCACCTGGAGCAGGATCGGGGCGCGGCGTTCTCGGCCATCGCACAGGGCGCGGGGCTCCACCCGGTCACCCTGGCGGTGGCGTGGGCGGCGCAGCATCCCGCCGTCACCGCACCCCTGCTGGGGGCGCGCTCGGTGGCCCAGCTCGAGCCCGCCCTCGCTGCGGCCGAGGTGTCGCTGGATCCGGAGGTGGTGGCCCAGGTGAACGCGCTGGTGCCCGCGCCCGCCCCCGCGACGGACCGCACCGAGGAGACGGTGGGGCACGGCATCGATCAGCGCCGGTGAGCTGGGACGATCTGCGCATCGTGTTGGCGGTGGCCGAGGCGGGTGGCCTGAAGGCGGCAGCGGCCGAGCTGGGGGTGAACGCCACCACCGTGTCCCGGCGGATCCGTCGGTTCGAGCGAGCGCTCGGCGTGAAGCTGTTCGACAGGCTCACCCACGGGGTCGTGCTCAGCGACGCAGGTGCCGAAGCCGTGAGCGTGGCTCGCACCATGCGGGATCTCACGGCGGACCTGGATGCGCGCCTGGGGGGCCGGGACGCCCGGCTGGAGGGCACGATCCGCGTGACCTCCATCGAGCCGCTGCTGAAGCGGTGGCTGCCCGATCTGCGCGCGTTCCGAGAGCGCTATCCCGGGATTGTGCTGGAGCTGGACTCGGCGGCGTCGCTGGCCAACCTGACCCACCGCGAGGCGGACGTGGCGGTTCGGGTGGCCGTTCAGGTGCCGGAGCACCTGGTGGGCAAGCGCTGTGCGGAGGTCCACCACGCGGTCTATGCGAGCGAGGAGCTGGTGCAGCGACTGGGGGAGGACGCACCCCTCGTGGCGTTCCCGTGGGTGGGCTACGATCTGCGCGTGTACCACCTGGTGGACCAGTTCATCGCGCGCAACGCCCCAGGCGCGCGCATCGGGCTGCGCGTGGGCGGGATCCAGGCGCTGGTGGATGCGGTGGCAGGGGGGCACGGTGCGTCGGTGATGCAGTGCTTGGCTGGCGATGCGCACCCAAAGCTGCGTCGGATCGGCAACCCACCCTTCGGAGGCAGCTACCTGTGGGTGCTGACCCACCCCGAGCTGCGCGGATCGGCGCGGATCTCCACCTTCATGCGCTTCGTGCGCGGCCTGATCGAGCGCGACCTCGACCTGATCGAGGGCCGCGCTCCGTAGCTGGTGATTGGACCATCGTCTAAAGTTGGACTACGGTCCAACAATGAGTCTGAGGGAACGGAACAAGGCGCGTCGGCGTCGGGCCGTGGTGGAGGCGGTTCGCTCGTTGTTGCGCGAGGATCCCGAGGTGCCCCTCACCAAGGAGCGCATCGCTCGGCGGGCGGAGGTGGCTCCTGCCACGCTGTACAACCTGATCGGGACCCGGGCGGAGCTGTGGGCTTCGATGGCCGAGGCCTTCACCGATGCCTTGCAGGAGCGACTGGAGGGCTTCTCGGCGCACCCACCACTGCAGCGGTGCTGCGACGTGGTGCAGCAGACGGTGGAGCTGATCCTCGAGGATCCGGCCGTGCATCGCGCGATGCTGCTGGGGCTGCGGGATGCCTCGGTGGTGCTGCGGCGCGGGCCGCTGACCTTGCTGCGACAGGCCATCGACGACGCGCTTGTTGCGGAGCTCCTGCTGGCGGACGCGCCGGTGACGGCGATGGTGCAGGTGATTCGGCTGGGGTGTCTGGGGGCGTGCCTGGAGTGGTGCGGTGGCCGCCTCGACGACGACGCGCTGCACCGCGCCACGCGGCGGGTGGTGTGCCTGGCGCTGCTGCCGGCGGTGGTGCCGCCGGAGCGCGACCGCTGGCGTGGTCTCCTGGAGCGGAGCCACACATGAGCCACGAGCGGATCGCTGGCGCCGGCGTCACCCTGAGCGCCACTCGCTACGGATCGTCGAGCGGACCCACGCTGGTGCTGCTGCACGGCGGTGGCCAGACGCGCCGGGCGTGGGCCGTGGCGGCGGAGCGGCTGGCGGCCGAGGGCTGGGAGGCGCTCGCGGTGGACCTGCGCGGCCATGGGCGGAGCGATCGATCCGCCGATGGCGTGTACGGCATCGATCGGTTCGCCGCCGACGTGGCGGCGGTGGTCGCGTCCTGCGCCACGGCCCCCATCCTGGTGGGGGCATCCCTCGGGGGGCTGTCGTCCCTGGTGGCGGCGGGGGAGCTTCGGGCCCAGGTCCGCGGCATCGTGCTGGTGGACGTGGCGCACCGAACGGAGGCGACGGGTGCGTCGCGTATCCTGCACTTCATGCGCGCCCACCCGGAGGGTTTCGAGTCGCTGGAGCAGGCAGCGGAGGCGATCGCAGCCTACGTGCCGCATCGGCGGCGTCGGGGAGGCACGGAGGGGCTGCGGCAGAGCCTCCGCCGCACCGGGGGCCGCTGGATCTGGCACTGGGACCCGCGGATCCTGGATGGGATGCCGTCGGATGGGTTGCCGCCGATGTGGAGTGCCGAGCGGCTCCTGGGCGCGGCGCGGGGAGCCGGGGTGCCGATCCACCTGGTCCGGGGGGAGGCGTCCGACGTGGTCACGGACGAGACGGCCCGAGCGTTCGTGGCGGCGGTGCCGCAGGCGTCGGCGTCGGAGGTGGCGGGTGCTCGGCACATGGTGGTGGGAGACTCGAACGAGGGATTCCTGGACGCGATGAGGCCGTTTCTTCAGCGTCTTCGCGACGAGCCTCGGTCTCGGAACTGACCGCCGAGCCGTGTGTCCGACACCCGGCAGGAGGTGCGATGCGACTGCGTGGGTGGGCGGTTGCCCTGGCTGTGGTGGTGCTCTGTCTGCTCTGGTGGTCGATGCGGCCGTCGACGCAGGTGAGCACTGGATCCGGGCCGTCGCCCGCCGAGAGCTGGGCGGCTCGTCGGGGAGTGGCCGCCGCGTCTCCCCCAACGCCGTCCGAGCCGACACCCGACCAAGAGGAGGACGAGGACGAGGAGGTGTCTGCGAGCGCCATCGTGGTCGTCTATCTACGAGAGGCCGGCGAGGGCTTCCTCGCCGTTCACCGGACCACTCGCTTCGACGTCGAGCAGTTCTGGCCCCTGCCGGGCGAGGCTCCGTTTCCGAACGGCGGCACCGCAGAGGGGCTGCAGGATCTGATCAGCGACGTGCCGCGGCACGACAGCCCCAGAGTCGCCGAGTGGCTCGATCTCGCTTGGAGCGAGGGGCTGGATCCCGCCGAGGTCTCGGTGGAGGATCCTTGGGCTGGGGTGCTCGCCCTCGAGGTGGCCCGGCGGGCGGCACGCCTGGACCAGCGGGAGGCTTACGCCGCCGCCCTCCGGGCAGGCGAGGGACCGCAGAACGGGGCCATCACCATGGACGCGCTGGTGGGCCCGCCCGACGTCGCCGAGCAGATCGCTCTCGCCGAGGATCTGGTGGATGCTTGGCCCGAACATCCCGCGGCCGAGTATGCGCGGCTGTATCGCCTGGATGCGGTCGTCACGGGCAAGCTCGACGAGGAAGGGCGTGCGGTGGCGTTGGATCTGCTGCGGCACAGCGACGATGCGCTGGTGGTGGGCCAGGCCGTCGATCTGCTCCGGACCCGACCCAGAGGGGAGCTGCTCGAGGGCGCCGATCTGGACCGGCTGCTGTGGTTCGCCCAGGACTTTCCGGAGCTGGGCAACGCGGTGGAGCTGGCGGCCTTCGCGCTCGACCAGGCGCTGGCTCGCGAGGACGGCCGTCGCGCTCGGGCCTGGCTCGGCCACTACAGCGGCATCGTCGACGAGATGTGCGCTGCCGAGCGCCACACCTACGCGGGCTCGTCCTGTGGCGTGCACCAGGACAATCGAGACGTGGCCGTGGCCTATGTCGGCGACGTGGTTCCGTCCCAGGCCGAGACCTGGCGACAGGCTTTCGAGATCGCCGGCTACCACTGCGCCCGCCAGGGTCACGACCCGAGGATCGCGCCGATTCGCACGCGAGCCCATTGGGACGGCGGCTGGGCCTGGGAGCCATGGGACCGAGGGCCGAGCGGGTTCGGTGCCTGCTTCGTGGAGGCGGCCAGCGCCGGCCCGGCCCCACGGGTCGGTCAGCTGGAGGTGCACGTGGCCGTTCTCCGCTGACCTGCGTTGCTGCAGATCCGTGGTGCACCGACGCAGCTGTGTGTGCATCGGCGCCGACGCTAGGGGACCGTCAGCCATGGAGCTGCCGATGTCTCGCTTACTGACTGCGTTGCTGGTGATTGCGTCCACCGGATGCGGGCTGAAGGACCTGCGTCCCCAGTCGCTGCGAAAGGACGGCCCCACCGTCGAGCAGCGCGACGAGGGGCGCGCCCTGCTGGAGCAGGCCGTAGCGGCCACGGGCGGCTGGGATCGATGGCGCAGGCTCGAGCGCTTCACCTTCTCCGCCACCGACACCTGGGATCACCTGATGGGGGAGCTGGCGTTCCTGACCTACGACAAGGCCCAGACCTTCGACATGGTCGCCGTGGGTCAAGACGTCGACAACCTGCGCATGACGCTGACCAACGGGAAGAAGGCGGGTCAGGTCTGGGGCTATCGTGACGGCAAGGGCTACCTCGAGGGGGAGGGGCTCGAGGGCAAGGAGCCCAAGCCGCTGTCGGTGCTGTTCGTGAAGACCACGGCCGCCCTGCTCGGCCTGCCCATGCGGCTGGGATCGGCCGATCACGTCGCGCTGCTGGGGGAGGTGGACGTCGGCGGTACCCGCTACCACGAGGTGTTCCTGACCTGGGATCAGCTCGATCCCACCGAGACCTACGACCATTGGGTGGTCTACGTGCACCCGGAGACCCACCGCATCGACTACGCCCAGTTCACGGTGAGGGAGTACGAGGCTGTGGTGGCCATGCCCGTCGCGCGCAAGGGCTTCTTCGCCATGTCGGACTACCGCGACGTCGAGGGCCTGCAGATCCCCCATCGCATCGACGCGCTACTGAACATCGATCGCAAGCCCGTGCACAGCTACGACCTGCGGGACGTGCAGATCACGTTGCAGCAGCCCGCCTCGCCAGACGCCGCCGCCGCCACGGAGCTGTAGAGTCGGGTCGGGAGGTGTTCCCGTGACCGAGAGCTTCGGCCGTTCCATGCGTGTGCACTGGGCCTTCGAGGAGGGCTGGACCTATCTGAACCACGGCACGGTGGGGGCCCCTCCCCGGGCGGTCTTGGCAGCCCAGCGGCGGCTGGCCGACGCCATCGAGGCGCAGCCCTCCCGCTTCCTGCTGCGCGAGCTCGCCGAGGTCACGCTGATGGAAGGGGGTAATCCCGCGCCGCGCATGCGGGTGGCGGCCGAGGCCGTGGCCGCACGCCTGGGGGCGGCGGGGCCCGATCTGGTCTTCGTCGACAACACGACCACCGGCGTGAACGCCGTGCTCCGCTCCTTTCCCTTCCAGCAGGGCGACGAGATCGTGCTCACGGACCACACCTACGGGGCGGTGGAGCGCACGGCCCGGTTCGTGGCTCGCGCGCGAGGGGTGTCGATCCGGCAGGTGGAGATTCCCTTTCCGCCCACCGATCCGGCACAGGTCGTGCGCCTGCTCGACGAGGCGATCACCTCGGCCACCCGGATCGCGGTGGTGGACCACATCACCTCGGACACGGGCTTGGTGCTTCCGATCGCCGAGATCGCCGAGCTGTGCCGGCAGCGTGGTGTGCCGCTGCTGGTGGACGGGGCCCACGCGCCGGGCTGCATTCCCCTCGACATCGCGTCCATCGGGGCCACCTGGTACGTGGGCAACCTGCACAAGTGGGCCTGGACGCCTCGGTCGTCGGCTGTGCTGTGGTGCCATCCCGACCGCCAGTCCGAGCTGCACCCCGTGGTGATCTCGTGGGGGCTGGACCTCGGCTATACGGCGGAGTTCGACCTGGTGGGCACGCGCGACCCCACACCACACCTGACGGCACCGACGGCCTTCGAGCTGATGGACTCGTTCGGGGTCGAGCGCGTGGTTGCGTACAACACCGACCTCGCTCGGCGTGCGGCCGAGCACCTGAGTGCTGCCTGGGGCACGGCCTTCGACGTGCCTCGGGACATGGTTGCGTCGATGGTCACGGTGCGACTGCCCGATCGCTTCCGTGGTGCGGGGGAGGCCTCGCTGCGGGTGCGGCAGGCGCTGTTCGACCACAAGATCGAGGTGCACACGGCACATCGCCAGGAGCAGCTGTACGTGCGCGTGGGCACGCAGATCTACAACGACCTCGAGGACGTCGACCGGTTGGCCCGTGCGGTGCTCGAGCTGTAGCTACGCGGCGGGGTCGCAGGGAAACAGGGTGCGCGGATCCCTCGGGTCGAAGTGCCCGGCCACGAGCCGTGCCTCGCGGATCCGATCGAGGCGGAAGGTCCGTGGTGCACTCCGCATCTGGTCGTGGGCCAGCAGGTACCAGACGGGATCGAGCACCAGCAGCCCATGGGGCTCCACCGTGCGCTTCGAGGCGGCTCCGCCCGCGTCGACGTAGGACAAGGACAGCACCTGCGCGTTCACCAGGGCCTGCTCGCAGGTGCGGTAGATGTCCGCGGCGGGGGGGACCCCAGCGCCCTGTAGGGCGTCGCTGGCCTTGGGGCCGATGACGATGCGGCGGAAGATGCGCTGCACCTCGCGGCGACGCGCCTCGGGGATCCCACCCAGCACCTTGTCGAGGGCGGCGGCCAGCCGGTCCTCGGCGGGGCCCTCCGACAGCTTCACCGCCACCCACATGGCCACCGCCTCGTCCACGGTGATCGCCAGGGGCGGAAGGTGGTAGGAGCGGGCCAGGCGCACGCCACCGGTGGGGCCGGTGTCGCTGTCGATGGGCACGTCGTTGGCCCGCAGCGCGGCGAGATCCCGGAACACCGTGCGCTCCGACACCGAGAAGCGCTGTGCGAGCTCGGCCACCGTGACGGGGCTACGGCGCGCTCGAAGGAGCTCCACGATCCCGTGCAACCTACGCATTCGCTGCATGCCGGCGGGTACCCTGACAGGGGGGTGTCAGCAACCGGTCCTACTCCTTGTGTGGACACAGGAGGCAAGCATGACTCGATGCGTGGACGTGGTGCTCTTCGATGGATTCGCGGACTGGGAGCCGGCGCTGGCGCTGGCGGAGCTGCGCAGCTCTGCGGGCGTGCAGGTGCGCACACACAGCTTCGACGGGGAGGCGGTGACGTCGATGGGCGGCCTGCGGGTGGCGGTGGATGGCGCGCTGGCGGCCGTGGACGTGGCCGGGTCGTCGCTGCTGATGTTGGTGGGTGGAGAGGCCTGGGAGCAGGAGGCGTATCCGAGGAACGTCGTGGAGGACGTGGTGGCGCGCTGCCTGGATGCGGAGGTATCGGTGGCGGCCATCTGCGGTGCCACGGTGGCGCTCGCGCGAGGTGGCTTCCTGGCAGGCAGGGATCACACCAGCAACGACCCTGGGTGGCTGGGAGCGATGGCTCCGGACTACGCGGGGTCGGAGCGCTACGTGTCCGGCCAGCTCGCCGTGCGCTCCGGTGGCGTGATCACGGCGTCGGGCACGGGCAGCGTGGCGTTCGCGGCGGAGATCCTGGCGCAGCTCGAGGTGTTCGACGACACCAAGCGTTCGGTGTGGCGGGCGCTGTACCAGACGGGGAGCTTCCCGGCAGACGCCGACGTGCAGGCGTTCTTCGCGGGTTCCTGACCGAGCTTCGCGTCGATCCGATGGCGACGTGCCGCGCGCGCGGGAACGCTGATACCCTTCTGCGGGAGGTGCAGTGTCTCCTGACGTGGGCCCTGCCATCGGAGCCTTCTGGTCGTGGTGGGAAGACAATCGGCCGGTGCTCGATGCCGAGGTCGGCAGCACGGCCGACCTGTCCTTCGTCGCCGAGCTGTCGGCGAGGATCGACGCCATCCATCCCAACCTCGAGTGGGAGTTCGGCAAGGGGGTGGTGGCGCAGCATCAGTTCTGCGTCAGCGCCACGGGCGATCCCAAGCTTCGTGTGCTGGCTGAGCGCTGGAAGGCCGCTGGGCCGCCGGCCGACGAGGTGTTCGAGTACCACACGGCGCGGCAGCGCATCCCGGGCGACGTGTCGGGAACGGCCCTGGGCTTCGGTCCCCACACCGTCTCCTTCGACGACTTCCGCTTCGCCATCGAGGAGGACGACGGACGGCAGCGGCTGAACGTCATCGTGCACCACCCGGCCTTCGCCGCCCTCGACGAGGACGGGCGAGCGCGGGTGATGTTCGTCTCCCTCGACAACGTGCTCGGCGAGGACGCCGTGGAGACCTGGCTCGGGTCGCTCGGGACCAGCGCCGAGGAAGCACCCGACGACGCCATCGGCGTGATGGCGCTCCGTCAGCTGTTGGATGCACTGCCGAGCCGGTGGGAGCAGCCGAGCTGGGCCGCCTTCAGCGGTGTGGACGACGAGCTGCCGGTGGTGCTGCTGGCGTGCACCTCGGCGAAGTACCTGCTGGAGCCGCTGTTCGACACGCTCTGTCTCGTGTCCATCCCCTACCAGGCTGGGCAGACCGGCATGCCCGACAACGAGGTGGTCACCGATGCGCTGGCCGAGTTCGATGCCCGGCTCGACGAGGAGCTGTCGGAGACGGTGCGCATGCTGGCCCGCCAGACGGGTGGCGGTGTGCGGCGGCTGTGGTGCTATACGCGCTCCGCCAACGGGCCGGGTCGGCAGGGGCTCGAGCGGTTGTGCCAGGGCTTCACGGGGGCATCGGTGCACGTGAGCTGGGATCCGGGCTGGCGAGACCTGCCGGTGTAGCTGCGATCCACGGATTCCTCCGTGGGGTGTGGATACGGAGCGGTGGACCCTCCGTCTATGGAAGCGAGGACCCGGAGGACGCGTGAGATGGCTTCGCCGCCGACGGCTGGATCGACTGCTCAAGCCCGTGCTTCCGGGCCTGCGGCGGTTCTGCCGTCGTCTGTGCCGCGACGCCGACGAGGCCGAGGACCTGCTGCAGGAGGCCGTGCTGGCGGCCCTGGGGCGCTTCGGCAAGCTGCGCCACGAGGGAGCCTTCAAGGTGTGGATGCACCGGATCGTGTACACGGTGCACCTGGACCGGCGAGACCGGGAGGCGCGGCATCGTCGCCGCGTGGACGCCTACGCCCAGGTGGTGGCGCTCCCGGGCGCGACGGTGGATCCCGCCGAGGCGCGCTGGCTCGGTCGCGCCCTGGCCACCGCGCTGGACGCGCTGCCCGATCTGCAGCGCGAGGCGGTGTGGCTGGTGGACGTGGAGGGGCTGTCCTTCACGGAGACGGCCGAGGTGCTGGGCTGCAAGCGCGGCACCGTGGCCAGTCGGGTGGCTCGCGCGCGTGCGGCGCTTCGACAGGATCTGGCCCAGGTGGCCCACGAGGTGGGGGTGTTGTCGTGACGGTCTCCTGCGATCACGTGCAAGACGTGTTGGTGCGCTGGTGTCCCTCCACCGATCTGCCCGATCCGGTGGTGGGCCACGTGGACGACTGTGCTGCCTGCCGTGCCACCTTCGACGCCCGCTTCGCTCCCGTGGCCCCACCCGTGGTCTCGCTGCCGCCGGTGGGGGCACCGCCCGTGCTGCGGATGGCGCCCCTCGCCTGGGCGGTGGCGATGGCAGCGGCCGTGCTGCTCTTGGTGCAGCTGCCCTCCCTGGAGGCCTCGGATGACCTGATGGCCGCCGCCGAGCCGCAGATCTGTCCCGAGGAGCCTTGGGCGCCGCCCGAGTGCCCCGCCTGAACCGACCCTGACCCAACCGAGAGGTTCGAGATGACGCGACCGATGGCCGTGATGGCCGCAGTGTGCCTGCTGATCGCAGGCTGCCCGCAGCAAGAGCTGGACGCCGAGGCCTGTGCCGAGGTGATGCGCGAGGCGGGCTGCTCCGACGAAGATGCCGACGTGGCGCCCGTGGCCGCAGCGCGCGACCTGCCGCAGGGGGCGCCGACCCATGCTGCACCTCCCTCCGTGGTGGGGGAGCGAGTGGCGGCCTTCAGCGACGACTGGCTGCAAGGGCAGGCCGAGATCGACGGAGTGCAGCTCGTGGTGTTCTTCGAGATCTGGTGCCCCCACTGCCGCACGGAGGTGCCCCGGCTCCAGGCACTGCACGAGGAGCTGTCGGACGACGGCTTCGAGGTCGTCGGGCTCACGCGCATGAGCCGCGACGTCACCGAGGGCCAGGTGCTCGACTTTGCCAAGGAGCACCAGCTCACCTATGCCATCGGTCGATCCGACACGCCGCTGCTGACGCAGCTGCAGGTGCGGGGGATCCCGGCGGCAGCGTTGCTCAAGGATGGCGAGGTGGTCTGGCGCGGCCACCCCGGGCGTCTGAAGCGAGAGCAGGTCACCGAGTTGCTGTCGGGCTGAGGCTGCGAGCCAGGGCGCGCACTGTCCAGGCGCGCTCGGCGTCGTCGTCCCAGGGGCGCTCGGGTGGTGGGCGCACGAGTGCGCAGCTGCGAGCGCGCGGCACGCTGGCTTCGGGCCTAGGTGCACATTAGGCGCGGTGCGTGCAGACCGGACCGCGCAACCTGATCACCGACGTCGGTGGCCTGTGGGTGGGCAACGCCAGCGATGCCCACGTCAAGACGGGCACCACCGTGCTCGTCGGCGACGCTCCCTTCACCGCAGGGGTGTGTGTGATGGGTGGGGCTCCGGGCACGCGAGAGCTGGCCCTGCTGCAGCCCGACAAGACCGTGCAGCAGGTGGATGCGCTCGTACTCTCTGGCGGATCCGCCATCGGCCTGGACGCCGCCTCGGGGGTGGTGGACGCGCTTCGCGCGCGCGGTCGGGGCTTCGCCGTGGCGGACCAGCGGGTTCCCATCGTGCCTGCGGCCATCCTGTTCGATCTGATCAACGGGGGCAGCAAGGACTGGACACGGTCGCCGTACTACGACCTGGGGCAGCGCGCGTTGGCTCAAGCCACCGAGCACTTCGAGCTGGGGAGCCACGGAGCGGGCACGGGAGCGACGACTGCCAGCCTGAAGGGCGGCCTGGGCTCGGCGTCGGTGGTCCTGCCCTCGGGCCACACCGTCGGTGCGCTCGTGGCCGTCAATGCCCTGGGTGATGCCGTGGTGCCGGGTACCCGTCACTTCTGGGCCGCTCCTTGGGAGCTGGGCGACGAGCTCGGCGGGCTGGGGCCGGCCCAGACCTACCCCGCCGCCTGGCCCAGCCCCAAGGGCTCGCCTCGCAACACCACCATCGCCATCGTGGCCACCGATGCCGCCCTCGACCAGGCCCAGTGCACCCGAATGGCCACGGCCGCACACGACGGGCTCGCGCGGGCGCTGGTGCCGTCGCACACGCCCATGGACGGCGATCTGGTGTTCGCGGCCTCCACTGGCGCCAGACCACTGTCCGATCCTGCCGATTCGTGGATGCTGGGGCACGCCGCCGCCACGTGCTTGGCGCGTGCCGTCGCGCGCGGCGTGTTCCACGCGAGCCCGGCGCCGACGGACTGGTTGCCCTGCTACCGCGCGCTGGACAGCTGAACCGCCGTGCGCTAGCCGCCGCCATGGCAGATTTCTTCGAGATTCTCGACGCCATCAACGGTGTCGTGTGGGCCGACGCAGTGCTCTACCTGGTGCTCGGCGTCGGTGTGCTCTTCACCCTGTGGTCGGGCTTCTCCCAGTATCGAGCGCTCACCCACGGGGTGGCGGTGGTCCGGGGTGTGTACGACGACGACCACGATCCGGGGGCCATCAGCCACTTCCAGGCCCTGTCGGCGGCCCTGTCGGCCACGGTGGGACTCGGCAACATCGGGGGTGTGGCCGTGGCCATCGCCCTCGGAGGGCCCGGCGCGGTCTTCTGGATGTGGATGATCGGGCTCGCCGGGATGGCGCTGAAGCTCACGGAGGTGGGGCAGGCCATGCTGTTCCGGAACACCGACGATCCCGACAACCCCCACGGTGGACCGATGTGGGTGGCCAAGAAGGGCATGGAGGATCTCGGCTACGGTGCGGCGGGCAAGCTGGTGGGCGGCCTGTTCTGCCTCACGCTGATGGTCTCCACCATCACCGGCGGCAACATGTTCCAGGCGTGGAACGTGGGGATCGTGACCCGCAATGCCACTGGAGGCGCTGTGCCCACAGTGGTCACGGGCATGCTGCTGGCCATGATCGTGGGGGCGGTGATCTTGGGTGGGATCCAGCGGATCGGCGCCGTGGCCGGTCGCCTGGTGCCCTTCATGTGCGCCCTGTACCTGCTGGCGGCCGGCTACGTGCTCGTCACCCACATCACCGCCGTGCCTGCTGCCCTCGGCCTCATCGTGTCCCACGCGTTCAGCGCGGTGGACGCCCAGGGCGCCTTCGTGGGTGGAACGGCTGGCTATGCCTTCCTCTGGGGCATGAAGCGCGCCCTGTTCTCCAGCGAGGCAGGCCAGGGATCGGCACCCATCGCCCATGCGGCGGCGAAGACCAACGAGCCCGTTCGAGAGGCCGTCGTGGCGGGCCTGGAGCCCTTCATCGACACGCTGGTGGTGTGCACCATCACCAGCCTGGTGATCCTGCTGACAGGGGCGTGGAATCGTGCTCCCGAGGCCAACTTCGGCGAGGCGCCGCCGGTGTTCACGCAGACGGTGGACGGCTGGTCGCTGGGCGTCACCTCACTTCCCGAGCGTACGGCCGAGGCCGCGCGAGTGGCGCGTGGCGACTTCGACGTCGGTGGACAGGTGTTCGTGGTGGTTCGGCACGGAGCGATGCAGGAAGACACGGGCACCGACGTGCATCGGGTGATGGGGCGCATCGAGCAGGGCGGTCAGGACCTGCAGGTGGTCTGGGAGCCGGTGGACAGCGCGTCTGCACCGGTGCTCGTGGATGGCGGCGTGCACGTGGAGTACCCGGGTGCCGCCCTGACCTCCCACGCCTTCGACCGGGCGCTTCCCGGGCTGGGAACCTGGTTGGTGCTCATCGCCTCGTGGCTGTTCGCCATCTCCACCATGATCTCGTGGAGCTACTACGGCGAGCAGGGGATCGTCTACCTGTTCGGCAAGGGCCTTGTGCTGCCCTACCGCGGCGTGTACTGCCTGTGCATCGTGGTGGCCACGCTGCCCTTCATCGAGACCGACGCTCAGCTCGATGCGCTGACGTCGCTGGGCACCGGGGTGATGCTCTGGGCCAACATCCCGATCATGCTGATGTTCGGTCCACGGATGATGAAGGCGTACCACGACTACATGCGACGCCTCGACGCAGGAGAGTTCGAGCGCGCCTCGTAGCTTCTTACTGCGCTGAATTCCGCCGCAGATTGCTGGTAAGATGCGCCAGGAGGTGCGCGTGCTTGCCATTGCTCTGGCGTTGGGCTGCGGAGCGGCCGTCGACGTCGACGGTCAGAACGTGGTGGCCGATGGTCCCCCAGGTGGGGACGACACGCCCCGGGTGACCCTGGAGGATCCTGCAGCTGGTGCGTTTCTGCCCGAGGGCACGCGCGACGTGACCGGTGTGGCCTGGCGGGTGTCCGATGTGACGGTCTCCGGTGAGCCCGCCCAGGTCACTGCGGGCAGCTACGCCGCCTCCCTTCCCCTCGTGCAGGGGCTGAACGTGCTCGAGGTCACCGGCGTGACCGACGCGGGCGATGTCCTGTCGGATGCGGGTGCCGTGCTGGCCGGGGACTTCGTCACAGCACAGGGGCCCCGCCCTCGAGCGCTGCAGCTGCACCTGTCCGCCGACGGGCTGGGTGCGCTGACCGTGTTGGCGGGGGACTTCTTTTCGCCCGCCTCCCTCACCAAGCAGCTCGAGGCGCTCAACCCGGTGATCGACGACGGCGACACCACGGTGATCATCGAGGACGTGCGCTTCGGCAAGCCCGCGATCCAGCTCGTGCCCATCGACGGGGCGCTGCTGCTCACGGTGGTGATCCCCGACGTGGTGATCGGCGTGGAGGCGGAGGTGGAAGACGCCTTGCCCTTCGGCATCGATCTGACGCTCAGCCCCGACATCGAGGCGGACGAGCTACTGCTCGTGGCCGAGCTGGCGCTGTCCACGGATGGTCAGGGCGGACTGCAGGCCACCCTCGGTGAGCTCACCATGGAGCTGTCGGGCTTCGATCTCGACACCGGACTGCTCGAACTCGTCGACTGGATCTTCTTGGACGACGACGACCTCGCGGACACGCTGGAGGAGCAGCTGGAAGGTGCTGCGGGCTCGCTGCAGCCCACCATCGACGAGGCGCTGGCGAACCTCGACCTGTCCACGGAGCTCGATCTCCTCGGCTCCACCATGTTGCTGGAGCCTGCCTTCGACGACGTGGTCATCGACTCCAGAGGGCTGTCCATGGCCCTGTCGATCAACCTCGACGTCGTCGGGCCCGAGCCCGAGGTGCCTGGCCACCTCACCGTCGCGCCGCCCCTGCCGGACTCCGGCGGCGACGTGCTGCTGCAGCTGTCCGACGACTTCATGAACCGGCTGCTGTTCGAGGTGTGGGCAGGCGGTGCCCTCGACCTCGAGATCGAGATGGACGCTCCCGTGCGGGTGCTGTTCGGAGCCGCTGCGGAGGGCACCCTCGCCCTGAGTCCACAGCTGCCTCCCGTCTGGATCGACAAGGAGGGCGGCTCGCGCATGCAGCTGGGCGAGGTGATCCTCGACGTCGACACCCCCGGTGGCACCTACGGCGACAGCTACCAGGTGATCATGGCCATCGACGCCGCCGCCACGCTGCGCCTGTCCAACACCTCCTTCGGGGTGGTGCTCTCGGACGCCCAGATCCACATGCGGCCTGGCCCGCAGAGCGCAGACAACGCCGTGCTCATCGAGTCCATCCCCACCTTGGCCAACACCTTCGGGGTGGGGATCGGGATCATCAACGGCCTGCTGTCGTTCGACCTGTCGGGCACGCTGGGCAAGGGCGTGGAGCTGTCGGACATCGAGGTCCGTCGCGACTCCAGCGGGCGTGGCACCGCACTGGCGCTCACCTCCGACGATCTGCTGGTGCTCCTCGGTCAGGAGCCACCGCCCCCCACGTTCCCCAAGGGGTTGGCCGTCCCGGTGCCTGCTTCCGCCACGGTCTACGACAGCGACGTGGAAGAGCCCGCCGACGGTGCCGAGGGCTGGATCTGCGACCGCGACGACGTGGATGCCACCGGCAACGACGGCACCTGGTACCTCGAGGACGGTGCCGAGATGCGCATCTTCGGTACGGGCCACGTGGTGTACGCGGCGGACGGCAGCGGCGTGGAGATCGCCTCCTCGGGCAACGTGGTCTACGCAGCACCGGGGGCGAACATCCGCGACCAGAACGGAGACAACTGGATCCTCGTGACCGATCCCCTCACGCTGGATCTCACGAACGCGCCGGCGCCTGGCTGCCCGTGATCTCGTCACGAACGGGGTGAACGGGCGGTACCGAGATCGCACATCTCCACGCGTGGAGGCGCTTCATGTGGTTGAGTTGGGTGACGGTGGCGTTCGGGAATCCGGTGCCGAGCGAGCACGCCGAGCGTGTGTCGATGCGGCACGTGGAGGGATGGCCTGCCTTCGTGCAGATCGACGGCGACCGAGACGACGCGCTGGCACAGCTCGCGTCGCTCGGGCTGGTGGCGAGGTCCTCGGAGGGCAGCGATCTGCTCACCGTGCGCGGCTCGGCGCAGGCGCTGTCCCGAGCGCGGCAGCTCGGGCTGTCGGTGCGGCTGGCACGGCGGATGGACCCCGAGGCGGCCCCTCCGCCCACGGACGTGACGGGTGCTCAGGTCGGGGCCCACGCCCTGTGGATGCCGGCAGGGGAGGCGGATGGCTTCACCGGCGCCGGTGTCACCATCGCCAACATCGACACCTCGATGGACCTGTTCCACCCGCACTTCTTCCGCGCGGACGGTGGGGTGAGCTCCTGGGTGGACGTGGACGGCGACGGTGTGCTCACCCCCGGGGTGGACGGCGTGGATCTGGACGGCGACGGGCAGGTGGCCGACGGTGAGGTGGCGCGGGTGCTGCACGCGTCCACGCTGCACTACGACGCCGACGTCGAGGACTGGGTGGTCGGTGGCGACGGCCCGGGGCTGGATCCGGCACGCGACTGGGTGTGGCTCGACACCAACGGCGACGGCCGACGCAACGTGGGCCGCGACGAGGGCTTCACCAAGCAAGACCCCGCCTTCGGGGAGCCCCTGTTCGTGGCCGATGATGCGGACGGCGACGGGGTCGTGCGCTCCCCAGAGGCGTTGGTGCGGCTGTCGAGCAGCGTGGTGGCGGCCGTCTGGACGCCCGAGGGTGTGTTCCGACGAGGCGGCAACCTGCTGCGGTACGAGCCCATTCCCGTCTTGTCCGATCACGCCACTGGCGTGTCGGGGATCTTGGTGGGCGGTCAGCTGCCCCTGCAGCGCCCCTCCGCGGGGCTGGCTCCCGACGCCGATCTGGTGCTCATGGACCGCATGACCGCCACCGACGCCGACATCCTGGAGTTCTTGCTGTGGGCCGAGGAGGAGGGCGTGGACGTCGTGCTCCACGAGTACGCGCCCTGGACCGGCTATGCCCTGGACGGCACCTCGGAGCTGGAGCAGCTGGTCACCCGCCAGATGACGCAAGGCGACGTCGTGCACGTCTGCCCTGCGGGGAACCTCGCCGACGCGGGCAAGCACGCCGTGACCCAGCCTCGGGCCGGCCAGGTGTCCTACACGATCACGGTGCCCGTCTGGGCGACGGTGTGGCAGCTGCTCGTCGACGTGCACCTGCCGGCGGGCGGTCCCTCCGAGTGCACCGTGCGTCTCCCGGACGGCTCCAGCGGCTCCCCCTCCTTCGGCGGCTTCACCGAGACCTTCGGAAGCCGGAGCGCGTGGAGCTGGATCGCGCTCGCCAACGAGCGCACGGCGCTGCATCAGCTGTGGCTGTGGACACCGGACTACACGAGCCCGCTGCCGGCGGGGGACTATGACGTCAGCTGTCGCCACGACGGGCCAGCAGATACCGACGTGCACGCCTACCACTCCGACGGCTACGGCTGGAGCCGAGGGGCCTACTTCGAGCAGGACGTGCGCGCGAACACCATGGGGGTGCCGTCCACGGCGGATGCTTGCCTGTCGGTGGCGGCCCATGGCGGGCGCTTCGGGGACTATGCCGGTGAGGTCGGTGAGATCCGGTCGTGGAGCAGCCGCGGACCCACGCTGGACGACCGGCGCACCCTCGATCTGTCCTCGCCCGACGATCCGTTCGCCCCGGTGTCTTCGCTCGAGGATCCTTCGGCCTACGCCACCTATGGTCGATTCGGGGGCACCAGCGGTGCGAGCCCGCACGTGGCGGCGGTCGCCGCGCTGCTGAGGCAGGCGGATCCGGAGGCCACGCCCCTGGACATCCGCGATCGGATCCTGTCGGGCGTTCAGCCCTCGGGTGTGCCCGAGGACGCAGGCGGGCTGGGCAAGCTGCGGGGGTTCGAGGCCCATCATGCAGCCCCTCCGTCGCCTGCGCCGCCCCTCACCGCCGTCTCCCTGGCGCCCATCTCTGCGGTGCACGAAGGACGGTGCCAGGTGCGCCTGCAGGGGCTGTCGGAGGTGCGCGGGGCCGAGTTTCGCTGGGACCTCGACTACGACGGCACCTGGGACGTGGAGCGCGGCGACGTGGCGTGGGTGGAGCCTGGCGAGGTGCACCAGCTGCGCGTGGAGGCCTTCGCCGATGGATGGCGCGTGGGCGGCCTCGCCGAGTCGGTGGATCTCACGTCGTTCTGCCTGGGGGGCGTGCAGGAGCGCCGCGCCGCATGCGGCTGTGCGTCGGGGGCCAGCGGGGCTCCGACGCTTTTCTCGTGGACGTTGTTGTGGCTGATCGCACGTCGGCGTCGATAGACGAGCGGATCGGAGGTCTCGATGCGGTGGTGGGTTCTGATCGTGGCAACAGCGTGTACCTCCGACCCGGTGACGGATGACGTCACCACGTCGGACACCTCCACCACCGACACGGCCACCACGCCCGAGGAGCCGCCGCCAGACTACGGTGTGTCGGGCCCCTTCGGCGTGGGCACCGAGCGCGTGACGGTGAAGGGTGCGGAGGGAGACCTGAGCGTGCAGGTCTGGTACCCCACCACCGACGAGACGGGGACCGAGGTGCGCTACGACGGGGTGTTCGCGGGCGAGGCCTTCCTGGGGGCGTCGGTGGTCTGCGAGCAGACGCGCCCGCTGGCGGCCTTCAGCCACGGCTCGGGTGGGATCCGCTACCAGTCGGCCTTCCTCACCGAGCACCTGGCCACCCACGGCTGGGTGGTGGTGGCGCCCGATCACCCAGGAAACACCTTCTTCGACGGCTTCCCGGACGTGGCCGCGCTGCTGACCAGTCGCCCCCGCGACATCATGGACACGGTGGACTGGATGCTCGGAGAGGTGGAGCGCGACGAGTCCAGCTGGTTCGGGTGTACCGATCCGGCCGAGGGCTACGCCGTGATCGGTCACTCCTTCGGCGGCTACACGGCGATGGCGGTGGGCGGTGGAGCGGTGGAGGATGGAACCGGGTTCTTGGACGTGGCCGACGCGCGCGTCAACGCCATCGTGCCCCTCGCTCCCTGGGACGTGATCGGACGCCTCGACGACGGGGCTGCAGACATCACGGTGCCCACCCTGATCCTGACGGGGGAGCTCGACGAGACCACCACCATCGACCAGGTTCGCCGCATGTGGGACCCGCTGCAGGTGACGCCACGCTGGCTGGCGGTGTTCCCGGAGGGAGGCCACTTCAGCTTCTCGCCAGTGGCCTGCTTCACCTTCGAGGGCGATGGCTGTGGCAAGGGCTTCCTGGACATGGAGCGGGCCAACGAGCTGACGGCGGAGGCGACGACGGCGTTCCTGGAGGGCACGCGCGGAGTCTCTCGCGCCTACGAGGCGATGCCCTTCGAGGCGCCCGAGCTCGAGTGGGAAGAAGGCGCGCGTTGACAACACCGGGCCCTGGACCACAGCCAGGTCCAGGGCGGAGGGGCGGTGCATCGGATCTGGCTGATGATCCTGGGGGCTTGTGCGGGCGGAGGCACGACCTCGTCGATATCCACGACGGACCCTGCTCCGGTGTCGGAGCCGGATCCGTGCGAGGCCGTGCCGGCCGCCTGGACGCAGAGCGAGCCGTTTCCCGAGTCGAGGGAAGGCGGCGCGATGGTGGCAGCGGGGGAGCAGCTGTATGTCCTGGGCGGCTTCTCCGGCACGACCCTGACGGACGGGGTGTGGGTGCGAGGCGTGGACGGTGCCTGGCGAGACGGGCCGAGCTTGCCCGTGGCGCGGCAACACATGGGTGCGGTGGCCGTGGCGGATCGGATCTACGTGCTCGGTGGCGACGACGGCACGGCTCGCGACGAGGTGTGGTCCCTCGACGTCACCGCTCCCGACGATGGATGGCGCGCGGAGACGCCGCTGCGCCGAGCCACCACGTTCTCCGCCTTCGCCGTGATCGAGGGCGCCGTCTGGATGTTCGGAGGCCAAGACACCGACGGGCCCTCCGATCGGATCTTCCGGGCCGAGGTGGACGAGGACGGCGCGCTCACCTGGGAGCGGCGCAGCAGCCTCCCGAGCCCCCTGGTGGGCGCGGGGGTCGCGGTGACCGGCACCCACGTGGTCCTCGCTGGCGGCGGACGCAGCCTGGCTCGCGCAGAGACGGACACCTGGTCGGCTCCCCTCACCGCGGAGGGGATTGGTCCGTGGAGCGAGGGCCCTGCCCTTCCCGCCGGGGTGATGCTGGCTGCCGTGGCCTCGGCAGGCGACGTGGTGACGGTCGCTGGCGGCTTCTCCGGCACCGACAGCAGCGATCAGACCGTGCAGCTGGTGAACGGCGTGTGGGAGGTGCGCGCAGCGCTGCCCGGATCCCGGTTCTCCACGATGTTCTCCGTGCTCGAACGGCGCCTCGAGGTGGCGGGAGGCTGGGAGGGGGCCTTCGAGTCCGTCCGCAGCGAGGCCTGGTCCACTCCGCTGTGCTTCGACGCGCGATGACGGGCCGCCTGACGTAGAAT
This sequence comes from Myxococcales bacterium, assembly GCA_019634415.1. Classification (GTDB taxonomy): domain Bacteria; phylum Myxococcota_A; class UBA796; order UBA796; genus DRPG01. Next base: position 5,701 of record JAHQVJ010000050.1, on the reverse strand, counting down.
CCTGGGTGCGGGTGCGTGCCGACCAGGCACTGGAGGGTCCCCTGTTCGTCGTCCTCGCGGTGCTCACCGCCTGCCGTCCCCAGGGGGGAGACGGCGACACCGATTCCACCGAGCCGACGGACTCGCCGTCGGTGACCGACAGCACTCCCGAGCTCGTCTGCGACGCTGCCGTGCAGGCACCGGGTGCGGTGGCCGAGGCGCCGTGGGCCGTGCCCTGGGTGGAGGCGCCCACGGAGTGGAGCTGGGAGCGCTTCGGGCTGCGCGCCGTGGATCTGTCGGGCACCCGGGCCATCACCCTGAGCGTCGATGGGCCCTTCGTCGCCTACGACGAGCAGGGGGCGGCGGTGGCCGATGCCCTGACCGCGCCCGCCACCCTGTGGCTGCAGGCGACGGGTGCTGGAGTTGGGAGCCTGCAGATCACCCAGGAAGGCTGCGAGCCCGTGGCGGCGGAGCTGCGCGCGCAGCGTCCCGTGGCGTTGGCGGGAGAGTCGCTGGGGGCCTTTCCGCACTTCACCGGTCTCGCGGCGTTCAACGCGGGCCAGCCGGTGGTGGCGGCCCTCGATCCGAGTCGCTTCCCGGCGCGCGTGGGCGCGCAGGGGCGCTGGGTGGTGGTTCCGAGCCGAGATGGCGCCGAGTGGGCTGACGATCTGGAGCTGACCGAGGTGGCGTCCGTCGCGGTCGAGGTGTCGGGCGATGGCCTGGCTGCCAACCGGGAGGTGGTGTGGGCGTCGCCGCCGGATCCCGCTGGCCTGCAGGGCGACTACGACCTGGTGTTCGATGCCGACGCCGACGGACGCCTCTCCGCGGGGGATCTCGTCGATGGCCTGTCGGGGCCTGGCTTCAGCGTGTTCACGGACCTGTCGGCTCCGGGTCCCCATCCCGTGACCACCACGGATGTGTCGGCGTCGTTCTGGATCACGCAGCGCGTCTACTACCCCACCGACGTCGACACCCTCTCGGACGTGCCCATGGTGGTGATCAGCCACGGCAACGGCCACGAGCACACCTGGTACGACGACCTCGGGGAGCACCTGGCCAGCTGGGGCTACGCGGTGATGTCGCACCGCAACGACACGCAGCCGGGCGTGGTCTCGGCTTCCATCACCACGCTGGACAACGTGGAGGCCTTCGTGGGGGCGCTGGCCACCTTCGATGGCGGCGCGCTCGACGGCCACGTCGATCCCACCACCCAGGCCTGGATCGGCCACTCGCGCGGCGGGGAGGGGATCCTCATCGCCTACCACGACCTGTTTCGCGGGGCGACGAGCCGGCAAGGGTTCGACCACACCCACGTGAAGCTGCTGTCCAGCATCGCGCCCACGGTGTTCCTGAGCCCCGTGGACGCCAACCCCCACACCGCCGTGCAGCACCTGATCTCGGGCTCCGCCGACGGGGACATCACGGGCGGGGTGTCGTCGTTCGGAGCGCGCTGCGGGGTGTGCCAGTCGTGGCGACTACTGCAGCCGGGCGCAGGGCCGAAGGTGGTGACCTACGTGCAAGGCGCCACGCACAACGACTTCAACTGCTGCGGCGCCGACGACGGCGCCTTCGTCAATGCCCCGCAGGTGGGCCGCACCGAGGTCCAGCAGATCGCGCGGGCCACGTACTTGGCGGTGCTGGAGCACGGGCTTCGGGGCAACGGCCCCATCGGTGCCTACCTGTCGCGCTCGCCGGCGGTCTTCCGGCCGCCTCAGGCGGATGCGGTGTACACCACCCAGTACCTACCGGCGGGCGGTGTGCTGGTGCTCGACGACTTCCAGACGCAGGCCGATCCGACGGTGGCCAGCAGCGGCGCCGTGGTCTCCTACACCGTGGAGAACCTGGTGGAAGGACGCCTCGACGACGGCAACGGCAACTTCACCTGGCTCGAGACCGATCCCATGAACGGGATGACCCAGAGCGACGGGGATCCGGACACCATCGCGGCGCGCGGGCAGGTCTTCGACGTGGACGGCGAGGCGGAGTGGCGCCTGGAGCTGCCCGCGGAGCTGCAGGACGTCACTCCCTACCAGGCCCTGAGCCTGCGGGCGACGCAGGGTACGCGCCACCCGAACACCGTCGCGTTGTCGGACTGGCTGACCTTCGGCATCGCGCTGGTGGACGTCGACGGCGACGAGGCCGTGGTGAGCAGTGCCTCCTACGCTCCCGTCACGCAGCCCCACGGGCGGGTGGGGCTGGGGAACGGCGTGGGCTGGGCCAACGAGTTCAGCACCATCCGGGTGCCGCTGGAGGACTTCGCCGCCGACGGCAGCGAGGTGGATCTGACGCGCATCGCTGCGGTGCGGCTGGTGTTCGGCGGAGGCGAGTCGGCCACCGCGCGGGTGGGCATCGACGATCTGAGACTGGAGGCGCGATGAGCACCGTGTTGTGGCTGCTGTGGTCTGCAGCGAGCGCTCAGGAGCCGATGCCGCCCGAGCCCGATCCGACCATCGTGGACGATGGCACCCTGGTGGACCGGATCTGGGAGGTGACCCCCTTCCGGCTGGGCGAGGCCCATCCCTACCGCCACGCGCGCACGCCCCGCTCGGTGAAGGAGGGGGCCGTGGTGGTGCTCTCGGTGGCGCCCTGGACCCAGGTGGCGCGCCCGGTGGGCGTACCGCTGCTGTGGGTGGGGGACCAGCTCGCGGTGCGGCTCACGTGGGGGGATCGAGAGGGCTGCGCCGTGGTGTGGGTGCCGCGTCGTCCGGAGCCGTCGGACCTGGTGTTCTTCGGCACCACGGAGCTGCCGGAGCGCATGGGGCCAGCGCAACGCGTGGCGCAGGCGGGTGCGGCACAGCGCCGGGGGATCAGCGCGCGCTCGGCGGAGGAGTGGCGCACGGCCGAGCGACCGCTGCGCTCCTTCGTCGACTTCCGGGAGCTGCACGCGTGGGCCACGCAGCGTCGCTGCACGTCAGCCGGGGTAGGTCGGTAGCTCGATTCCGAAGTGGCTGGCCAGCGCCGCTCGTGCGGCGTCGACGTTCAGCTCGGTCTCGGTGCGGGTGCCGTCGGGTGCAGTCTCGATGAGTCGACGCCCGCGAAGCGTCACGCGACCACCCGCTGCGGTGCGTCGCGAGCACACCGGGTTGTGGGTGAAGTGCGACCGAGGCGAGGTCTGGTGATGGTGGTTGCCAGGCTCGAAGGCCGACAGGGGAAGCGGGGTGAGGGTGAAGCGGTAGGCGTGTGAGCCGTCCTTCACGAGCTCCAGCCAGCGGTCGTCTCCCGCCCAGGGGCGGACGACGAAGGTGCCGTTCGGATCGACGTGGGGCTCTTCGACAACGAGCGGTACGGGGTGCGCGAAGCAGGCGCCGAACCCGACGTCCACCAGCCACCGCTGGTCGAGGTGGACCAGCAGGCACAGATGGTCGAAGGGTACCGACGGTGTGGCTCCCCCCTCCACGCGTGCCTCGAGGCGATCCACTCGGACGTCGAGCGATGCCAGCAGCGCAGCGAAGGCACCGTTGAGCTCGTAGCAGGTGCCCCCTCGGCCACCGACGAGCTTGTCGACGATCCGGTCCTCGTCCAAGACGATGGGTCTGCCCAGGTGGATGTCGAGGTTCTCGAACGGAACTCGCTTCAGATGGGCGATGTGGAGCCGCCGCAGTGCACTTTCGTCGATCGGTGTGTCCGTCGGGGAGCAACCTAGGCATTCCAGGTAGCTGGCCCGTCGTTCCAGCTTCAGCATCCTGGTACCTAAACAGGGGTTCCGCCTGTGTCGATGAGGGGGATCGATGACTATCGCCGAGAGCCCGTGGAACCTCAGCCGTCTCGAGTAGGTGTCGCGGACAACATGCGGTCCGGACTGTTGTTGTCTACGGGCTTCGGCTGTCTCGGGCTGAGTGTGGCCTGCGCCTTGTTGAGCGTCACGGTGGTGCCCGAGTGGCGCCCGTTCCTGCCTCATCTGATCGGGGCGGTGCTGGTCTGGGCCGTGACCTTGACGGGGATCTGGCTCGGACGGCGATCGTGGTCGCTGTTCCTGCCCATCCTCGGAGGCTTCGGCCTGGTGGCCTCGGTGGGTGCCGAGAATGGCGGGCTCACGGGCTTCGCCCACGGGCTGGGGCTCGTGCTGGTCGCGCTGGCCTACATGCTCCTGGGCGTGCGGGGCGGCGTACCGGTGGTGCTGGGGCTGCTGGGCTGGGCCATCGCCGTCTCGGCGCAAGGGGCGCCCCTCGCGGATCTGATGGGCTTCAGCGCACTGGTCGTGGCCATCGCGATCGTGATGCACGTGACGTTGGCCCACGTGCAGGAGTTCCAGCGGCGGCGCGAGCTGGCGCTGGAGAGCCTGTCTCGCGTGGAGGCCTACCAGCGCAGCATCCTCAACACCATGTCCGACGGCTTGATGGTGCTGGGGCCCGACCTGCGGGTGGTGGTCGCGAATCGAGCCGCCGCGGGCATGCTGGGTCGGAGCGCCGAGTCGCTGTTCGCGCGGCATCTGCACGATCTGGTGGAACGCACGATGGATCCCACGGGGCCTTGGCCGGCCAGCCTGGAGCGGATCGAGGTGCGGCTGCGGGGCACGGGTCGTACGGCGCTGTTGTCGATGGCGCCCCATGGCTCCACCACCGTGGAGATGGTGTGTGTGCTCACCGACATCTCTCGCCTCAAGGCCGCGGAGGAGGTTCAGCGGCGTGCCGCCGAGATGGCCACCGTGGCGGATCGCACCAAGTCGCGGTTCCTGGCCAACATGAGCCACGAGCTGCGCACGCCCCTGAACGCCATCCTCGGCTACAGCGAGATGCTGTGCGAGGACCTCGACAACGAGGATCTGCGGACCGACGTGGAGCGCATCCAGGTGGCGGGCCGCTTGCTCTTGTCCCTGATCAACGACGTGCTCGATCTGTCCAAGGTGGAGGCGGATCGGATGGAGATCGTGCGGGAGCGGGTGGATCTGGACGAGCTGGTGGAGAGCGTGGTGGACACCATCCAGCCGCTGGCTGCACGCAACGCCAACCGCTTCGTCTTGGACTGCCCGGAGGTGCTCGGCACGGCGATGACCGACGGTCAGCGGCTTCGTCAGGTGCTGATGAACCTGCTGTCCAACGCCTGCAAGTTCACGGAGGAGGGACGCATCACGCTGTCGGTACGGGTGTCCCGCTGGACGGCGCGCTTCGAGGTGATCGACACCGGCATCGGGATCAGCGACGAGGAGCTGTCTCGCTTGTTCGAGCCCTTCGCCCAGGCCCATGCTCAGACGTCTCGCAAGTACGGAGGCACGGGGCTGGGGTTGGCGCTGTGTGATCGGTTCGCCTCGATGCTGGGGGGCAGCCTCGGGGTGGTGTCGAAGGCGGGTCAGGGCAGCACCTTCGCGCTGGAGATCCCGCTGAGTGCCCACAAGCCCGGGGTCACGCCGGGGCCGGTGCCGAGGCGGGCGGAGGCGCCGATCGTGCTGTGTGTGGACGACGACACGGCCATGCTCACGCTGCTGGAGCGGACGCTGGGGAGTGCGGGCTACCACGCCATCACTACCGCCAACTCGTCGACGGGGCTGGAGCTGGCGCGCGAGCACGCACCGTCGGCCATCATCCTGGACGTCCACATGCCCCAGCTGGACGGCTGGACGGTGCTGGGAGCGCTCAAGGACGACCCCATCACCAGCGACATCCCGGTGATCGTGGTCTCGATCTCCGACGAGGAGCGCCGGGGCTACGTGCTGGGTGCAGCGGACTACCTGGTGAAGCCGGTGGAGCGCGCGCGGCTGCTGCAGGCGGTGAGCAAGGTGGTGCCG
>JAHQVJ010000049.1 GCA_019634415.1 Myxococcales bacterium | reverse complement strand
GCGTTCAGCGTTCAGCGTTCAGCGTTCAGCGTTCAGCTTTCGGCGTTCAGCGTTCAGCGTTCAGCGTTCAGCGTTCAGCGTTCGGCGTTCAGCGTTCAGCGTTCAGCGTTCGGCGTTCGGCGTTCGGCGTTCGGCGTTCAGCGTTCAGCGTTCAGCGTTCAGCGTTCTTACTGACTGCTCATGGCGGACAACTGAAAGCTGACGCCTGACCGCTACCGGCTGACGCCTGACCGCTACCGGCTGACGCCTGACCGCTACCGGCTGACGCCTGACGCCTGAGCCTGAGGCGAACGGCTGCACCTGACCTCACAGCCCGTGCTTCTCCGCGCGATAGCGAAGCTGATACCGGGTGAGTCCGAGCAAGCGCGCCGCCGCCGTCTGGTTGCCGTCGGTCCGATCGAGGGCCTGCTGGATGAGGGACCGCTCCACAGCCTCCAGCGACACGCCCTCCGAGGGTAGCTCGAAGGGGCCGGCGGCTGCGTGGGCCCGCTCGGCCCAGCGGATCTGGCTCGGCAGATCGTCAGGGTGCACCACGTCGCTCGGACCGAGCAACACCAGGCGCTCCATCAGGTTGCGTAGCTCTCGGACGTTGCCTGGCCAGTTGTACGACTCGAGCAGCTCCATGGCGTCGCCCGCCACTCCCGGCATCTCCCGGCCGTGACTCCTGGCGAACTTGTCGAGGAAGTGGTTCACGAGCACGGAGACGTCCTCTCGTCGGTCTCGCAGCGGTGGGATCTCGATGGAGATCACGTCGAGCCGGAAGAACAGGTCTTCGCGAAAGCCGCCCTGTGCCACCTCCTTCTTGAGATCGCGGTTGGTGGCGGCGAACACCCCCACGTCGAAGGAGAACCTGCGGGTGCCGCCGACACGCTTGAAGGTGCGCTCCTCGAGGGCGCGCAGCAGCTTCGACTGCGTGTTGATGGGCAGCTCGCCGATCTCGTCGAGGAAGACCACGCCGCCGTCGGCGACCTCGAACAGACCCTGCTTGAGCGTCTTGGCGTCGGTGAAAGCACCGCGCTCGTGGCCGAACAGCTCGCTCTCGATCAGCTGCTCGGGCAGTGAGGCGCAGTCGATGGCCACGAAGGGTCTGGACTTCCGGGGGCCCTTCGCGTGCAGCGTGCGCGCGACGACGTCCTTGCCTGTGCCGGACTCACCGGTGATCAGCACGGTCGGCGCATCCACCTCCTCGAGGCGGGCGAGGATGTCGAACATGGGCTCGAGCGCGGGTGAGCCGCCGACGAAGTCGCCGTAGCCTCGGTTGTGGCGCCGCCGGTAGTAGTGGACCTCGTGCTTGAGGCGCTCGGCGTGCAGCACCTTCTCGATCTGCAGGGCCACCTCCCGCACGTCGAAGGGCTTCGACAGGAACGCGGCCGCACCGAGCCGGGTGGCCTCGATGGCACTGTCGACCCCACCATGGGCGGTGAGCACGATCACGGGCAGCTCGTGGCCCCTGCGGCGCAGCTCCCGCAAGACGTCGAGGCCCCCGAGCTTGGGCATCTTCAGATCGAGGACCAACAGCGCTGGGGCGTGCTCCTCGACGCGCTCGAGGCAGACCTCGCCATCCTCTGCGCCGACACACTGGTACCCCTCCCGCTCGAGGTGCGTGGACAAGGACCAGCGAATGAGCTCTTCATCGTCGCACACCACCACGATGGGTTGGCCCATGGCTGCCCTCCTGTTTGGAGCCGACACGCAGCTTATGGGCGGTGAGCCCCCGGGGCCAATCGGGGTCGGGCTCGGGGTTCATCTCATGCCCGACGAGCTCCAGCTCGAGGTAGGTGAACAGGCCCTGATCGGTGTGCCAACAGGCGCTCCCACGAACGGGCAGGCGGCCCGTCTCGAGGGTCTCGTGGTCGCCGAGGGGAGTGGACCACCGTCGGTCGGACAAGCTGTGGCCGTCCGCCTCGAGCACCGCTCGATCGTCCGAGACGAAGTCGATCAGATCGCCGGTGTCGTCGAAGATCAGCGTGGCGCTGACGGTGTGGCGGCCGACGGTGTAGTACCCGCGGATCGTCTGCCCTTGTTCCTCCTCCCAGCGAACGGGGAGATCCACGAGGCAGCCAGGTGCGAGGATCACGGCGTCGTTGAAGAGGGTCACGGTCTCTGCGCGGGTGAGTCCGTCTCCATCGAGATCCACCATGGGGAACAGCGAGAGCAACCGAACCTCCATGGTGGCCTCGGTTCCTCGGTAGGCGTGGTAGACGTCCACGGGCAGTCCACCTCGACGAGCGCGCATGTAGAACAGCCGCGCTGGTTCGGTCAGGTGGTTCACCTGCGTCGCCTCGAAGGGCATCCAGGGGCTGTCCGGATCCGACCGGATCCGGCCCCGCCAGTGAGCGCGAACGTGGTGCACGCGTGGCTTGCCGACCACCTCCGCGCGGCGGAGGAAGCGCTGTAGGAGGGGAGGAAGGCGCGCGAGATCGGCCGTCGTCACCATGCTGGGATCCCGAGGGCCGACCATCCTGGGGAGCACGTCGTGTCGATAGCGCGCGAGCAGGCTGATGGGACCGACCGAGGCCATCCCGTACATCACGCCGAGCAACACCACGGCGTGCACAGCGGAGTGCCAAGCCAGCTGATCCCAGCTCCAGACCAGCCACAGCTGCGAGATCAGGGTGGCCACCAACCCCGTGGCCCACCAGCGAGGGTCCCGGCGCCAGTGGAGTGCCGTGGTGACGCCGAACAGCCCCGCTGCAGCGAAGCACCCGACGCGGAGCGCGCCCGCGTGACTCATGCCTGCGACGAGCTGCAGGAGGGTCTCGGTGGCCAACAGTCCGGTGAAGAGGGCGTGCATGTGGGCCCCTCAGGGGTGAAAGCCGAGGCCCGCCAGAGGAGGCAGAGCGCGGCGGACTGCGTGGCCCAGGTCGTGCACGGGCACGTGGGTGAGGTCCTTGTGGACCGACGCCACCACCCGTCCTGCGATCTGCGGGGAGAGGTGGGTGCGCAGTCGGCCCAGGAAGGCTGGAGGGGCCACGACGATCCAGCGCTCCCCTTGCTCCTGCCAGCGCGTCGCCTCCGTGGCCACGCGTCGCGCGAACGCGTCGTCGGTGCTCTGCTTGCGCTCGGTGTGGGGATCGAGGGAGGCGCCCGAGCGCCTGCCGTGTCCGTCGGTGTAGATCTCGCGACCGTGCAAGCGTCCCTCGGGGTGCTCCAGGTGCGCGACCTCCTCCAGCTGCTCGAGCTCGGCGTCCGCCGTGAAGAAGCGGGCTCGAGCGGCGTCGGCGACGATCATGACGTGCATGCGGGACTCCCGGGAATCGATTCTCCTGGGGTGTCAGCAACATCCGTGCCGTGTGGCTGGGGGCCCCTGGGCTGGAACCCGACATCCAGCAGCCGGCGTGAGGTCGCACACCGACGTGTGTGCGATCACACGAAAGGCCGGTCTTCTGCGTGCTGTGTGCGCGTGTGGCGTGGCACGGCAGATGCATTCCTCGCACATGGCTAGCGAACTCGAGCAGGACGAGGCGCCCAAGCCTGCCGCGTACAGAGGAGGAGTGATGAACCAGGAGGACTTCGTGATGGGGACGACCGTGCAGCGGTCTGGGCTGGGCTCGTGAGCGCGATCTGGCTGGCCCTGCTCGGCGGCTGCTCGTTGCCTGGCGCACAGGAACGTGCTGCCCTCGAACGCGCCGAGGCATTGGTGGTGGACACGCACCACAGCTACCGCGCACGCATGGTGCGCTCCGTGGCGCCCTCGGCGCCCGACGAGGCGCTGACGGCCTGCTCCATCGAGGAGTCCACCCTGGCGCGTGGGCCCATGACCAACGGTCACCGCCGTCAGCGGCGCGTCGGCTACACGTCCTCGAGGCTGCGCAACCCTGCGAACGTGGGGCCGCCCTGGGTCCAGGAGTGGTTGACGGAGCACCAGGACGCCCCGGCGGAGTCGCTGAAGCAGGCGTCCTTCGTGGCCGACACCCCAGGGGGCAAGGTGGCTCGTGCCGTCGTGCCCATGGTGATGGAGGCCTCGTGCATCCGGTGCCACGGCGATCGACGTGACATGCCTCCGGAGCTCGCCCGGACCCTGCAGGAGCGATACCCTGCGGACGCAGGCTTCGGGTACCAGCTGGGGGAACTCAGGGGCGTGATGTGGTCCGAGGTGCCCGTGGCGGAGCGGTAGGCTACTTCGCGACGAGCACCAAGGCATCGTCGTTGTCCCGTGCCGCCGACAAGCATTCCTCTGCCTGGCGGAGGGCCGAGCGCCCCGCGCGGTACCGCTCGGTGGCCAGATGGGGTGCCACGCCATCGGTGTGTAGCACCAGCGTGGACCTGGGTTCCACGGAGACCCGGTGGACTCGAGGCCGCTCGTTGTAGTGCTGCCCGAGCATCCCGGCGTTGGGGGCGAAGCCATGGTAGGTCCCGTCGCCAGCGTGTAGGTGGGCACTCACGTTGCCTACGCCGACCACCTCCAGGGTGCGGTCGCTGGGGCGCCACACCGCGATGGTCGCCGCCGCCCCGCGCGACCTACGGAGACCCTGGTGCGTAGCGGCGAGTGCATCCACGTGGGTGGCGCCACCGGTGAGCTGCGAGCGCAGCAGCTCCACCGCCCGAGCGGCGACCTCCGCCGCCGCCTCGCCGTGGCCGGATCCGTCCACCACGGCCATGTGCAAGGCGTCGTCCGTGCGGATCCACAGCGCGTGGTCGCCACTGCGTGACGTGCAGCCTCTGCCCAGGATGGCCACGTCTGGGTGCGTGGGCACGGTGTCGGCGAAGCGGCGGGCGAACACGGTGGTGGACTCGCCGAACCGGATGTCGACGTCGACCTCGGCAGCGGCTCGACGAATCGACGCCAACCCGACCCCGAGCCCATTGGTGGGCGGGTGCCCCGCGAAGGCCGAGCTCGGGCGCTCGATTCCCGGTCCCGCGTCACGGGCCTCGATCTCGATGCCCGCAACGCCCGCCCGGCTGCACACATCGCACCCAATGGTCCCGTCGGTCGCGTGCTCGAGCTGATTGTGCGCGAGCTCCGTCACGGCCAGCAGCATCCACTCGAGATCCACCTCGGGGAGGGAGGCCTGCAAGGCGCAGCTCCTGATCAGGTCGCGTGCGACGTGCACCGAGGCCTCGTCGACGATCCTCAGCGGCGGAACCTCGCCCACTTGACCACCTCCACCGTCGTTCCCTTGCCTGGCTCGCTGCAGATGTCGAACTCGTCCACCAGGCGCTGGCTGCCCGGCAGCCCCAGGCCCAACGAGCGGCCCGTGGTGAAGCCCCCACGCATCGCCAGCTGCACATCGGGAATGCCAGGCCCCTCGTCGACGAGGCGGAGCCGCAGCCCGAGCCGCCCACCGCCACGCACGGACTCGATGTCGCCCACGCCGCCTCCGCCGTGAACCAGCGCGTTGCGGGACAGCTCCGAGGCCGCCGTGGTGATGGCTGCCACGGCGAAGGTGTCCAGGCCCAGGTCCATGGCCACCTCGCGAGCGCGTCGTCGATAGGTCGCCACGTCGGCTTCGCTCGCGATCTGCAGCTGCTCCGAGGAGCGCACCTCGACCGAGTCGATCATCGGGGCAAGCCCAGCAGATCCAGCCCGTCGTCCACGTCCAGCGCCGTCCGTAGGTTGCGCAGCGGGTAGCCCATCTGGGCGAGCGTGGCGGCCACCTCGGGCCGCATGCCGCACAGCACGGTCTGTCGTCCCATCAGTGCGGCCATCGCCGCGGTGTCCGCGAGCACGCGAGCGACGTAGGTGTCGACGATCTCCAGCGCGCTGATGTCGAGGATGAGCCCCCCCGTCCGGTCGCGCTCCCGCGCGATGGCCTCGAGCACTCCCGTCTGGAACTGCTCCACCACGTCGTCGGCCAGATCGGCCTGAACGGGAACGAGCAGGTGCCCGCGGATCCGGAGCACGGCGACGCGCATCTAGCGTCGATCCGCGACGTCGGTGATCCGCTTGCCCAGCAGCGACAGGGCGAGCTGAAGGCCGTCGGCCAAGGTGTTGCGGGTGTGCAGGGAGGACAGGTCCACCCCGAGCTCCACGATGGTGCGTGCCACCTGGGCGCTGATCCCCGTGAGGATGGTCTGGGCGCCGAGCAGCCGCACGGCGTCGGTGGTCTTCAGCAGGTAGTCGGCGACCTGAGTGTCCACGACGGCCACCCCGGCGATGTCCAGCAGGAGCACCTGAGCCTGCTCCTGGCTGATCGCCGTCAGCACGCTCTCCATCACCTGCTGGGCGCGTGCGCTGTCCACCGTGCCCACCAAGGGAAGCATCACCACCCGGTCGTGCACCCGGATCACGGGGGTGGCGAGCTCGCGGATGGCCGCTCGCTGGCGCCGGTTGTCGTCGAGGTGCCCGTGGATGTAGGCGTCCATGGCAAGGGAGGCGTCGAAGTGCATGACGCGCTCGATGGCCTCGTAGTCCTGCCGGGCCTCGTCGACGTCGTCCTCGTGCTTCGCCAGCGCGCTTCGCACGAGCTCCAGGTACCAGGTGAAGGCCCCGATGTACCAGCGAGGGGGCACCGACAGTCGAGCATGGACGGCCCCCACCTCGAGTCGGTTGCGAACGTACTCGGCGTCGATGCGTCCCTCGAAGATCTGCAGGAAGTACGTGGTCTGCTTTTCCTTGAGCCGCGCCACGACCTGAGGGTCGTCGAGGAAGTCGTGGGTCTCCGGTTGGGACAGCAGGTGGTCGTAGAATTGCTCCACGATCTCCGACATGGACTCGCGGGCGAAGACCTGCAGCGCCTGCAGTCGCTTCAGATCGTCGGGCGTGATGCGGAAGAACGCCAGCCGAGCCTCGAGGGCCTGCGCATCGAGGCTCGGGGGATCGGACTGAGTGCGCATCGGGTCCTCTCCGTGGGTTGGTGAGGTAACGTAGGTGGTGGGATGTGAGCGAGGAGTGGTGTCCGACCCAACGGAAACGCCGGTGCTCGCCATGGTTCACTTCGCCCGTGCCGTGGCCGACGCAGAGGATCCCGGGCAGATCGCGGCACAGCTCGCGGACGCCGTGGAGCGGAGCGTAGGTGCCGTTGCGGTCGCCGTGTACACCACCACGGACGACGGGGCACTGCAGCTGTCGCAGACGCGCGGGTGCACTGCTGCGGACCTGGAGCCCATCGATCTGATGGCATCGGACACCTGGACCTACGGGATGGGACGGATCGAAGCGGCATGTACCGTTCATGCCCTGCCGCTGGCGTCGGGGGGCGGGCTGTATGGGCTGCTGCTGCTGGGCTGGGCCGAGCCCGACGAGCACCTGTCGGATCACATCGATCTCGCCAGCGGCCTGGCCGATGCGGCGGCCGTGGGCTTCGACCGCGCCTATCGAACGCGGCAGCTGGTGACCTCCCTCACGGAGCTGGCGGAGCGCAACGCGGAGCTCGCGCGAACGGCGGGCTTGCGCCGCATGGGCCAGATGGCGGCGGTGCTCGCACACGAGATCCGCAACCCCCTGGCGGGAGTCCGCGGCGTGCTGGAGGTGTTGCGGCCCCACTTCGAGGTGGACTCCGGGGAGCGTCGTGCCCTCACGTTGGCCCAGGGTCGACTCGACGAGCTCGGTACCCTGGTCTCGGATCTGCTCGTGTACGCACGCCCGCGCGAGCCCTCGACGAGGTGTTCGTCGGTCGGCGCCTTGGTGGAGGCTGCAGTGGCTCTGGATGGTGCCCAGGCACACGAGGTGCGTGTTCGGGTGGAGCCTGTGGACCTCACCTGGTCCCTCGATCCGGAGATGGTCGCTCGGCTGCTGACGAACTTGCTGCGCAATGCGGCACAGGCCACGCCGGAGTCCGGCATCATCGAGGTCGGTGCCGAGGTCGACGAGCGGGGATGGCTTCGGCTGTGGGTGACCGACTCTGGACCTGGCATCTCCGAGGAGCAGGTCGCCGACCTGTTCGAGCCCTTCGTGACCACGAAGGAGGGGGGAACGGGGCTGGGGCTCGCCATCTGTCGGAGCATCGCCCTGGCGCACGGCGGGACGCTCGAGCACCACTGCGGCACGCTGGGTGGGGCCTGCTTCACGCTGCGGCTTCCCCCCGGCGCGCCTCCGTAGGCAGCTGGCATGGCAGCTGCATCTCCTGTGGCGGGAGGTGCCCGTGTTGGTGACCGAGCTGATGACGCCCTATCCAGAGATCGTGCGATTCGACGTGCCCATTCGCGAGGCCGCGCGCCGGATGGTGCAGCTGTCCATCCGCCATCTGCCCGTGGTGGGCCCCCGGGGGGAGCTGGTGGGGCTGCTGGACGACGGCGAGGTGTTTCGCCAGGGCGCCTTCTTGGACGTGGATCGGGGCTGGGTGGCCTTCGAGCAACGGGCCGAGGAGCTGACCTGTGGCGCCGTGGCGGTGCCGGCGGACGTGGTGGTCGGGCCCGAGCTCGACGTGACCAGTGTGCTGCGCCGACTGTCGGCCACGGGGCAGGATGCGGCGGTGGTGGTGAACGAGGGGTCGCACCCCATCGGGGTGGTGTCGGAGCACGACGTGCTGGCCTTGGCGCTGGAGGTCCTCGACCCGATGTTGAGCGCATCGCTGGACGGTACGCGCGACGTGACCTCCCTCGAGGACGCGGAGCCCGCAGCTGCCGCCCTGGAGCTGATGCTCGAGCACGGGTTCCGGCACGTGCCCGTGACCCGCGGGGGAGACATCGTGGGCGTGGTGTCCATGCGGGATCTGGTGGCCGAGGACGCGCGGCATCGTCCGGAGCTGGTGCTCGATCAGGTGCTCCGCCTCGCGAGCCCCGTCACCGCGCCCTACGGCACGTCGCTGCGGGAGCTGGCGGCGCGGATGAAGGTGAACAAGGTGGGGAGCGTGCCTCTGCTGGACGAGCGAGGGTTCGTGGCTGGCATCGCGACGCGCCGGGACGTGCTGGAGGCCACCCTCCGAGCCTTGGAGACGGAGGCGTTGTTCCCGACGGAGTCGGCCTCCTGACCACCGGAGGGCCCGCAGCCGAAGGCGAGGGCTCAAGGGAATGGTAGCGCGACGGAGTCGCGCGGGATTCCGGATGGTGCTCAGGGCAGGCGCTCCAGGCGCTGGCGGAGGGCGCGCTCGCGGAGCGGCCAGCTGCTCGTGGCTGGCTCGTCCGGAGCGTCGCGCCACAGCGACTCGTCCCGTAGTGCTACGGCCAGGAACGACCGCTCCAGCGAGGTCTGTGCGGGGTGGGCCACGGCAGTCACGCCGGTGATGGCGTGGCAGGCGCCGCAGGTTCCCGCCAAGCTGGCGAGGGGTCCGGCGGCGTCGCGCGCCTGGGACGTCTCGGACAGCAGGTCGCCGATGCGACGAATGGACTCGAGCAAGGGGAGGACGGCCGGCGGGAGCCCTCGCGTGGGGTCGGGGCGCGCGAGTCGTCTTCCCGAGCGTCGGATCCCTCGGAGATCGTCGGCGACGAACGCACGCACCGCCGCCAGCGCGTCTGCCTCGTGCTCGCGCATCTCCACACGTGCGGTCACTGGCGGCTCGACGGGCTCGGCGGCGCTCACGGCTGCCCACATCATCCACATGGCTGCTCCTCCGATCTGTTTGGTTTGCCCTCCCCGTGCCAAGAGACGCCGGAGGGTGTGTGGGATCGCCCTACAGGACCAGCACCGGGATGGTGGACAGCCGGACGACGCGGCTCGCCACCGAGCCGACGAAGGCCCGCGCGACGCCGCGCCTTCGGTGGGACGGCAGCACGATCAGGTCCGCGCCCACGCCGTCAGCCAGGGCCACGATCTCCTGTGCCGCTGGGCCGATGGTCACCTGGGGTACCACCCTCGAGGGAGCGTCCTGCGACGTGAGCCATTGCTTCAGGTTCTGGGTCGCCGTCGAGATCCGCTGGGTGGGTGGGATCTGCGTGATCAACGAGGGCTCCAGCGTGGGGAGCACGTAGACGACGTGCACCTGTCCCTCCGAACTGCTGGCAGCTGAAGTTGAGGTTCCAAGTGAATTGTAGCGCGATGGGGTCACGCGGGACTCCGGCGCTGTGGCTTGCAGCGCCAGCCTCAAGGCCTCGTTCTGCGGCTCCTCCAGATCCACCGGGACCACCGCCGTTCGCACCGAGTTCCAGAGCATGAGTACCTCCCGGTGCACTGTCAGCAACCGCCGTGCCAGCCCTGTCTGGGCCTGCTCCTGCGTTGGCGCTTCTCTTGCAATGGGGCCCATCGGGAGGGAGGGTGACCCAGCAGGACGACCATCTTCGAGGGCTATCCGAAGCAGAGGTGGCGGAACGTCGGAGCCAGTACGGATCCAACGAGATCCGGGAGGCCCGCCCCACATCGTTGGCGGAGCGCATCGGGCGACAGCTGTCGAGTCCGCTCGTGTGGATCTTGGTGGCAGCGGCTGCGCTGTCGGCCGTGTTGGGCGAGGTGCTCGACGCCGTCGTTGTGTGCGCCATCCTGCTGGCGAACGCGGGGCTGGGGATCGCGCAGGAGTTTCGCGCGGATCGAGCACTGCAGGCCCTGTCCGAGATGTTGCGGCCCACCGCTCGGGTGCGTCGACAGGGGGCTGTCGTGGAGGTGGATGCCCGCGCGCTGGTGCCGGGCGACGTGGTGGAGCTGTCTGCTGGGGACCGCATCCCGGCGGACGTGCGGTGGCTGTCGGCCCATGCGCTGGAGGTGGACGAGTCCGTGTTGACCGGGGAGTCGGTGCCCGTGCTCAAGTCGGTGTCCGGCGAGGTGCGCGAAGACGAACGAGACGAAGCGCGTGGGTTCCAGGCGACGGACGTGGTGGCGGGCACGGCCGTGGCGCAGGTCACGGCCACGGGGATGCACACGGCCTTCGGCCGAGTCGCGGCGCTGGCCGACGAGGCGGTCACGCCTGCCACCCCGCTACAGCGACAGATGGCCAGGGTCAGTCGACAGCTGGGTGTGCTCGCCCTGTCCACCGCGGCCGCCATCGGTGGGATGGGGTGGCTGGCCGGGCTGGACGCGCTGGAGATGCTCCTCACCGCGGTGTCCCTCGCGGTGGCTGCCGTGCCGGAGGGACTGCCCGCCGTGGTCACCCTCACGCTGGCGCTGGGGGTGCGTCGGCTGGCGCGCCGGCACGTGCTGCTGCGACGTCTCGAGGCCGCCGAGACCCTGGGTGCTGCCACGGTGGTCTGTACCGACAAGACGGGCACGCTGACGGAGGGGCGGATGGTCGCACGCCGCCTCTGGACGCCCGAGGGAACCTACGCCCTGGGCCGAGGCGAGGGGGAGCGCATGTCTGCTCGGTCGCCCTCGGCATCGCGGGCGCTGCAGGCGGCGCTGGACTGCAGTCAGGCGGAGGTGTCGCGAGACGACGATGGCTCATCGAGGGCGGTGGGCTCCCCGACAGAGGCGGCCTTGGTGCTCGCAGCCCTGGACGTGGGACTGCGGCGCCGGGCCGCGACCGTGGAGATTCCCTTCGACTCGCGCACCAAGCGGATGACGGTACGGGTGGGATCGGAGCGCGTGACCAAGGGCGCGCCCGAGGTCGTGGTGGAGCTGTGTGCGCTGTCCGACGAGGTGCAGGGGACGGTCGAGGAGCTGGTCGAGACGTGGGGCCAGGAGGGACTGCGGATGCTCGCCGTCGCCGCTGGAGAGGATGGGACTGCAGCGCTCCTCGGGGTCTTCGCCCTCCTCGATCCCCCGCGTCCGGAGGTCGCAGGTGCCATCGCAGCCGCGCGCTCGGGTGGCGTGCGCGTGATCGTGATCACGGGCGACGCTCCCTCTACGGCTCGAGGGGTGTCCCACGCCATCGGGCATCACGGTGAGGTGATCGCTCGCGCCACCCCCGAGGACAAGCTGCGCCTGGTGGAGCGCCTGCAGGAGGAGGGGGAGGTCGTGGCGATGACCGGCGACGGCGTGAACGACGCGCCGGCGCTGCAGCAAGCCGACGTCGGCGTCGCGATGGGGATTCGAGGAACCGACGTCGCTCGCGGAAGTGCGGACATCGTGCTCACCGACGACCACTTCGCCTCCATCGTGCACGGCATCGCGGAGGGTCGCAGGCAGCTGGACAACATCCGCAAGTTCGTTCGGTACCTGCTCGCATCGAACACCGCGGAGGTGCTGGCCATTGGGCTGAACCTCGTGCTGGGTGGACCCGTGCTCCTCGTGCCCGTGCAGATCCTCTGGATGAACCTGGTGACGGATGGCGTGACCGCGCTGGCGCTGGGCGTGGAGCCACCCGAGCCGGACGTGATGGCACGGCGCCCGCAGGAGGCGAGCGAGCCGCTGTTGTCGCGCCGTGCCTTCGGCACGTTGCTCACGGTGGGGATCTACATGGCGGTGGCCAGCGTGGTGTGCTTTCACCTCGCCATGGAGCGCACGGGGTCGCTGGACGTTGCTCGCACGGCTGCGTTCACCTGTCTCGTGGTCCTCGAGAAGGCGAACGTCTTCAACTACCGGGCGCTGCGCACGCCGCTGTGGCGGGTGGGGCTGTTCACCAATGGTTGGCTGCTGCTCGCGGTGGCCGGCACGCTGACGTTGCAGGCCGGTGCGGTGTATCTGCCGCCGCTGCAGCGCTTGCTCCACACCGCACCGCTCGGGGGGATCGAGCTGGCCCTGATCGGAGCCCTGGCGGTGCCGATGGTCCTGGCTCCCGAGGTCTACAAGAGCTGCGCCCGCAGCTGATCCGCACCGGGGGCTGTGGGAGATCGCCCGGCGCAGCGGCGGGGTGCTTGGCACGCCCCTCGCAGAAAGGACACCGGAGGTGTTCATGATCGAGCGCATCGTCGTTCCGCATGATCTGACCGAGCTGTCCGACCGGTCCTTTCCGGCGCTGGAGTCCCTCGGGCTCCTCGACGCCACCGTCCACGTGGTCCACGTCTTGCCTAGGATCGACTTGAGCTTTCCAGGGGTGGTCTGGTCTGCCGACGAGGACGAGCCCCGACGTCGCCACGCCCACGAGTTGCTGCGAGACCGGCTGCCCGAGTCGCTGCGCGAGCGCGCAGTGGTGCACGTGAGCGTGGGGGATGCGGGCACGCGCATCGTGGCGCTGGCCGCCGAGGTGGGAGCATCGTTGATCCTCATGCCCAGCCACGGGCGGTCGGGCATGAGCCGCATGCTGCTGGGCTCCGTGGCCGAGTACGTGGCTCGGTTCGCTCAGTGCCCCGTGATCATCCTGCCCCGGAGCGTGGATCCGAGGTTCGAGCTGCTCGACGAGAAGAGCCCTCGGCCCGAGACGAAGCGCGCGGACCAGGTGCACCACATCGCCAACCTGCTGGCCGAGCGCGCCTCGGGAGACCGCTACCTCACCGCCGCCCGGGTGGGGCTGTCGCCGGGCGAGGACCCGCTGTGGTGGTCGCGGCGGCTGGAGGACGAGCTGTCGGACTCCGGCATCGACTTCGTCGATCTGTCGTTCAGCTTCGGCGACTGGCCCCAGCCCGTGCTGTTGTCCTGCCGCTTCGCGAGGAAGTGACCCATGACGATGCGCATTGCGGACGTGATGACGTCCGAGCTGGTGACGATCCGCTCCGAGGCTCCGCTGTCGGAGTGCCGCGACCTGCTCCTGCGTCATCCCATTCACCATCTGCCGGTGGTGGACGCGGAGCGGGTCGTCGGGGTGGTGCACGCCGAGACGGTGCTGGGCATGCTGCCCCCCGACCACCGCACCGCGGCGCAGGTGGCGAGCCGGGTGTATCCGTGGGCCTACGCCCACGAGGCGCTGTGGGACGTACTCGGACGCTGTGCGGCGAGCCTGGACGACGTGTGCTTGGTCAAGGACGAGCAGGGACGCTTGGTGGGCATCCTCACCGAACGGGACGTGGTGCGACTGGCCGCCGAGCACCTGCCCGCCTCACAGCGGGTGGACGACATTGCGAGCACCACGCTGCGCTCGGTCACTGCGGGGTGCACGGTGTCCCAGGCCACGGAGCGCATTCACCGACAGATGGCGCGGCACCTGGTGGTGGTGGACCAGCAGGGAGCGCTGCTCGGTCTGCTGTCGGCCCAAGAGCTGCTGGGATGTGTGGATCCGCAGCTGGCGGTGGGGCGTCTCGTGGATGCCCGACGGGTGGTGCGAGTGGACTGGGGGGATGGGGCTGCCCGCACGGCGTCGGCCATGCTGGATGCGAACGCCGATGCCGCCGTCGTCATGACCGGCCGGGAGCATCGAGCCCCCGACGGCCTGGTGACGGTCACGGATCTGCTGCGAGCCCTTCGGTTGGCCCCTGCGATCGCGACCTAGGCAAGGCCTCGTCGCCGTCGTGACACCCCGAGCAGGTGGCCAGCAGCTCCACGAAGAGCGCGGCGCGCGTGCTGTTGCTGGGCACCTCCAGGTCCAGCTCGTGCAGCATGGTCACCCAGTCGGACCACAGCGCGGCCTGCAGACCCGCGGCGTTGGTCGGGGGGCCCAGCGGCACCTCCAGGAACGCGAACGCCCCGGTGCGCCATCGGGCTGGATCCGACGTCAGCACCCCTGCCCACATGCCCTGCAGCGCTCGGGCGTGGGCATGGACCTCGGGCTCGGGCGAGACCACGTCGGCGACGGCGTAGGGCACGTGCAGCCCCAGGCGGCCGTGGCAGTCACCGCACGCGGCCATGACCTCCCCGAAGGCGGCGGCAGCGTCGGGTAGCGTCTCCGCGACGGTCCCCAGGAACGCTCCGGTGCGGAGCCGAGCGGCGAAGGGGGCCACCTCCTCGGGCAGATCGCCCGGGCTCAGGTGATCCTCTGCCCAGTCGGACAGGGACGCGAGCTGCTTCTTGGATCCTCGATAGTCTCCTCGTGCCATGGCGTTGCGGGTCTCCGTGGCGCGGAAGGTCAGGGCCCGCATGTCCGTGGTGCTGGGCCAGCCTCCTTGGCGCGCCGAGCGCTTGGCGCAGGACATCGACGAGGTGGTCAGCACCACGAGCACCACGAGCCGCTGAAGTCGTCTGGTCATGGATCCTCCTGACTCCGTGGCTGCAGGCCGCGTGCCACTTGGTCTGCGATCTGCACTGGGCATGGGTGGAGGCGACATGAAGGTGCTGGGCTGGGAGGGAGCGGAGGAGCGTCGGACCCACGTGAGCCGGGTGCTCCTCGGGCCAGAGCGTGTGTTGAAGATCAAGCGGGCCGTGGACCTGGGTTTCCTCGACTTCACCACGCTGCAGGCCCGTCGGCGCGCGTGTGAGGCCGAGGTCTGGCTCGACGAGCGCACGGGGCCGGGGGTGGCCCTGGGGGTGCGCGAGCTGACGGAGCACCCGGACGGGCTGGAGGTGGACGGGAGCGGCAGGGTGGTGGACGTGGCCGTCGAGATGCGGCGGCTACCCGACGACCGGCGCATGGAGGATCTGATGGCGTCGGGTCGGCTGACGGAGGAGCACGTGGACGAGGTGGCCCGCTGGCTCGCAGCGTTCCACGACCGCTGCGAGGTGTCGAACCAGCACGGCGGGGCCGACGTCGTGGGGAGGCTCGTGCGGGAGAACTTCGCGCAGCTGCCCATGGCGGACGACCTGGTGGGGCCGCTGGCGCAGCGCTCGCGGACCCACCTGGAGCAGGTGCTGGCCAGCGGGGCGCTGCAGCGCAGGCGCGAGGCAGGGCGCGTTCGAGACGGACACGGTGATCTTCGACTCGACCACGTCTACCTGCTCGGCGATCTGGAGGCGCCGCGCGTGGTGGCGATCGACGGCCTCGAGTTCTCGGCTGGCTACCGCTGCATGGACGTGGCTGCAGAGGTGGCGTTCCTGGCCCTCGGTCTGCGACTGCACGGCTGCGAGGCATGGGCGGAGCGCTTGGTGGCTCGGTGGGCCCTGCACACCGACGACTGGGGCGTGTACGACGTCATCGACTTCTACGTCGGGTACCGCGCCTGGGTGCGCGCCAAGGTGGCTGCCCTGCGGGGAGACCTGCCGGGAGCAGCGCTCCGTCTGGAGGTGGCCGGCGAGGTCGCCGACGAGCGGGACGAGGCGGTGGTGGTGGTGGTGTGTGGCCCCATCGCCGCCGGTAAGAGCACGGTCGCGAGGGAGCTGTCGAGCAGCCTCGCGGCGCCGGTGCTGGCCGCGGATCCGCTGCGCAAGCGACTGGCGGGCGTGGCCGCCACGGAGGCGCTGGGCACCGAGCCCTTCGCGGGCGCCTACTCGGAGCAGGCCACGATGCGGGTGTACCAGGGGCTGATGGAACGAGCGGCGCACGTGCTGCGGAGTGGGCGATCCGTGGTGCTGGATGCGTCGTTTCGCACGCCCGCGCTGTGTGATCTCGCACGGAAGCTGGCCGACGATGCAGGAGTTCCCTGTCGATTCGTGGTCTGTCGTGCACCGGAGGAGGTGCTGCGGGCGAGGCTTCGTGCGCGGGGGGCGGGTCATGACTCGGACGCACGGGAGCCCCTGCTGGACGCCTTCCTCGAGCGCTACCACTGGCCATCGGAGCCGGAACCTCGCGCGACTCCGTCGCGCCATGATTCCCTTGGGTCCTCGCCTTCGGCTGCGGGTCCTCCGGACGTGATGGAGCTGGACACCACCGCATCGCCGAGCCTCGAGGCGGTCAGTGCCTGGCTGTCGGAGGCGGTAAGGGACTCGCAGCGGTTGAAGCGGGGAGGTGCGGGTGGACGAACAGGCGGCGGCGTTCGAGCAGGCGATTCGTGACGATCCGAGCGACGTGGGCAAGCACCTCGTGTATGCGGACTGGCTCACGGATCGGGGGGACCCTCGGGGCGAGCTCGTGCACATCCAGATCCAGCTCGAGGGGGAGCTGTCCCCGGAGCGTCGCGGCGAGCTGTCCGCCCGGGAGGCGAAGCTGCTCGAGGAGCACGGTCGGCACTGGCTCGGGCCCTTGGCAGAGAGTCTCCTCGGGCAGGAAGAGGAGTCGCACTACTCCTTCCGCCGCCACGCCTTCGAGCGCGGTTTCCTTTCGTCCATCGAGGCGTCGGAGCTCGACCCGGGCTTGGTCCTCGGGCTCCGTGCTGCAAGTCCGGAGCACCTACGGTGGCTCCGACGCCTGCGGCTGCTCGACACGGAGTACATCGAAGATCCCGTCACCATCGAGGGAACGGAGCTCGGCGAGGATGACTCGCTCGCTGCCTTGCTGCCGACGGATCGACTGGGCTCGGTGCGGGAGCTGCAGCTCGGGGGGCTCGAGGAAGGCAACTGCCACACCAACGGCGAGGGGATCGAGCGGGTGGTGCGTGCGCTGCCTGGGCTCGAGGTGCTGACGCTCATGGCCCATCGGGTGGACTCGCGGGCGATCTTCACCGCCGACCTGCCAAACCTGCGCGAGCTCACCGTCAACCACCTCACGAGCTACCCGCTGGCCCTGCTGGCGGCGAACCCGGCGATGTCGAAGCTCGACAAGCTCCACTGCCATCCCCATGGCCTCGAGTGGGATGACGATCCGTACATCGATCTCGACGATCTGCGGGCCCTCGCGCAATCCGAGCACCTGATCGGGCTCACGTCGCTGACGCTGCGGCTCTCGGTGTTCGGCGACGCGGGAATTCACGAGCTCGTCCGCTCTCCCATGTTCCAGCGACTGCGCACCGTGGACTTCCGCTACGGAGCGGTCACCGACGAAGGGGCAAGGCTGTTCGTCGAGTTCGGAGCACACCTCGAGCACCTGGATCTCTCCGGGAACTGCCTGTCGCCGCAAGGGGTGCAGATGCTGAAGGACTCGCCGCTGTCGGTGACGGTGTCGTCCGAGCAGTACACCCTGGGAGAGGAGCGGGAGTGGCTGTGGTACGGGGATCCGGAGTAGCGCTCGCCCGACGCGCGTGGGTGGTGGCCAACCCCGATACACCTCGGTGGCGCCACTTCCGGGCGGTCGCCGACGAGATCGGGTGGTCCGTCGAGCTCGTCGAGTGGGCCGAGGTGCTGCGGGTGAAGGGCGACGTGGCGTCGTTGCTGCCCGCGGATGCCGAGGGCTGGCTGCGGCTGGACTCCTTCGGCAAGCTGCTCTCCATCTCCCATGCGCTGGCCGCACTGGGCGGCGCAGACGCCACCGCTCCTCACGACCACGGGCAGATCGTGCCGATCTCGCAGCTGCAGCGGGGATGGGAGCAGATCCTGTGGTGCATGGGTGCCTCGCTTGGGCAGCGTGAACGGGTGCGATGCTGGAATCCACTGCCCGCAGTGGCGGCCATGTTCGACAAGTGCGTCACGCGCAGCCACCTGGCGGCTGCGCAGATCCGACACCCGCTGGGTCTGCCCGACGACGAGGCAGACCTGCAGACCCGGCTTCGGTGCGTGCGCGATCGGGGCTGGCCGGCGGTGTACGTGAAGGCCCGCTTCGGCTGGAGCGGCTGTGGGCTGGTGCGCCTGAGCACCGATCGTGGCCTGACCACGATGCTGCAGCGCGACGGTCGCTTCTTCAACACCCGCCGCCTGCGGGTGCAGCCCCTCGAGGAGCTGATGCCGGCGCTCCGCTACCTGCAGGCCCACGGGGCCAGCTGGGAGTGCGCGGTACCGCTGGCGCGCCACCAGGGTCAGCCCTTCGACGTGCGCATGGTGGTGGTGGGGCAGCGCGTGGTGGCCACGGTGGGGCGCTGCGCGCCCGTGCCCATCACCAACCTGCATCTCGGAGGGCGTCGCCTCACGGAGGGCGAGGTCCGTCGCCACCTGCCCGATCGCAGCTGGCACGACGCGCGGGCCATGGCGGTTGCCGCCGCGAGGGCGCTGGGCGCGCGCACCGCTGGTGTCGACGTGGCCTTCGATCGCTTCTCTGCACGTCCCTTCGTGCTCGAGGTCAATGCCTTCGGTGACTTCTTTCCGGGCTGGAAAGACGCCTCGGGTGTCTCGGTGCACCACCACGTGCTGAGGGCCATGGGCGATCGCCTCCTAAATACCGCAGCGGATACTCTGGGGGCGATCGTCTGAGGTCGGGTGTGCTCGATTGTGCCGATCGAATGGGAATTCGTTTGCATTCGATCAGAGTACTGTGTGATTCGGCGCTCGGTCAGAACGAAGGTGTGGAGCGATTCGTCACCCCGTTGTCGCAGTACGGTCATCGAGAGGGGGCGCTCTGTGGTAGAGTCTTTGGGATGTCTGCAAACACCAAGCATCCGCCCACTCCCTTCCACTGCTGGATCGAGCCCTACGTGCGCGGCGATCGTGAGGTCGCTGGTCACTGGCGGGTGAAGAACGGCTGTCACGCCATAGCAGAGGCGTTCGTGCGTCAGCGTCCCGAGATGCTGCGCATGAAGTTGTCGAGCAATGGTGGCTTGGCTGCGATGCTGGCACGCCAGCGCGAGGCGCAGACCACCGACGAGCGCTCGGCGGCGTAGCTCCCGCGGGAGCTCGCTGCGATCGATACGGCCCTGGGTACGTCCCGGGGAGGGTCATGCGTGCGTTTCGAGCGGCCCTCGCCGATCGCCAGTCCGATCCCAGCGATCGGCAGTGGTTCTATGTTCCCTACGATCAGCTGACGGCTTCCTCGGGGCCCTCGAGTCGGGCAGATCCCCAGGCAGTGGGGATCGTGCTGGTGGAGAGTGCGCACAAGGCGGCTCGGCGGCCGTACCATCGCCAGAAGCTGCTGTGGGTGCTCGCGAGCATGCGTCACTTCGCGCTGGAGCAGGCGGAGCGCGGGGTCGCGGTGGACTACCGAGCCTCGCAGGCACCCTACGTCGAGGTGCTGCGGGAGGTGGTGGGGGAGCGTGGACCGCTCACGATGCAGGAGCCTGCCGAGTGGGAGCTTCGCCAGGAGCTGGAGCCATTGCTTCGGGAGGGGCAGCTGCAGCAGGTGCCCCACGAGGGATGGTGCACCCGACGACCCGTAGGCGTCAGAGCACGCCGGGCATCCGAATGGTCTCGTCGGGTAGCTGGAGCACCAGCTCGAAGGACTCGCCCACCGACAGGGGACCCACGCCCTGGGGGGTGCCGGTGAACACCAGATCGCCTGGCCGGAGCGGCCCGAGGGAGGCGATGTGGGTGAGCACCGTGGGTACGTCGAAGATCATGCGCGCGGTATCGGCTTGCTGGCGCAACTCTCCCCCCACCGTCAGGGAGAACGCGATGGGGCCGGGGGCGCGCGCGTGGGTGGGCACGAAGGGGCCGAGCACGGCACTGCCGGCGAAGGACTTCGACGGTGTCCAGGGAAGCCGGGCTTCCTTGCACTGGTTCTGGACCTCGCGGCGGGTGACGTCGATCCCCAGGGTGACGGCGTCGACGTCGGTCCATCCGGCAGCAGCGCCCAGCGGCACACCGCGCCCGAGCCGCAGCACCAGCTCCAGCTCGTGGGAGTAGGTCTCCGTCGGAAAGGCCATCGGCGCCGGTTGCAGCCCGCGCACCGACGTGGGTGCCTTCAGGAAGATGACGGGCTGTCCGGGGACGGTGTTGCCCAGCTCGCGCACGTGGGCCACGAAGTTGCGTCCCACGCAGTAGATCGCCCCCGGAACATGCTGCACCTCGGCCCCCATGCACGGCATGGTACAGGAGCCGCGACGACGAGGAGCGGCGACGGGGAGGGGCGATGTGGGGGGTGTTGGTGGCGGGGACCTGGTCGGGTCTCACCCTCACCGAGCCGGTGGCGGACCGAGCACAGGGGGCGATGTTCGCGGCCTCGGTGGAGGCGGCCGCCCGGCTGCGTCTGTCGGAGCGTGCGGATCTGCAGCTGTCGGCTCGCTACGCCAAGCAAGGGACTCGCTT
Organism: Myxococcales bacterium; assembly: GCA_019634415.1. GTDB lineage: Bacteria > Myxococcota_A > UBA796 > UBA796 > DRPG01. The sequence goes on along the minus strand of JAHQVJ010000049.1, from coordinate 32,116 downwards.
CGGCGCGGTGCGTCTGGTGCACGAGTCCGTGAGCGTGCCCGTGTTGGTCCGGCTGCGGGATCCGGCTCGCGCGCCCGTGCGCCCGTACCTGGGGCTGGGACCGGAGGTGGGGGTGGTGGTGCGCGCCTACCAGGCCTTCGAGGCAGACGGGGTGTCGCAGCGCACCACCACGGGCCAGTCCGTGCCCCTGCTGGATCTGGCGGCGGTGGGCGTTGTGGGTATCACCCTCCCGGCAGGCAACGCTCGACTGGACCTGAGTCTACGGGCGAGCCACGGAGTGGTCGCGCACGCGACGGTGGTGGGTGGTGCGCTGCACCGACAGGTGGGCGCTCAGCTGGGCCTGTTCCTGTAGCGGCCGAGCAGCAGCACCGCGGCCGCGAGCCAGGCCACGGCTGGTGGCTGGCTGCCTTGCCCCGCGCAGCCTCCGCAGCCGACCAGGCGAGAGGCCGCCGCCATGACGCGAGGCTGGCCGGCGTGCTTGCCCGTGTCGGCCGTCTCCGAGTAGCGCGCGCGGGCCACGCCTCCGTCGGTGCGGTCCAGGGGATCGGCCCCGCTCGAGTGCTCCTCGCCGTCCTCCGCACCGTCTCCGTCGGAGTCGCGTCGGAGGGGATCCGTGCCCAGGCCGCGCAGCTCGAGGGCATCGTCGAGCCCGTCTCCGTCGGAGTCGCGCACCAAGGGATCGGTGAGGAGGACGTCGAGCTCTTCACCATCCAACAGACCGTCCTCGTCGCTGTCGGGGTGGGTGGGGTCGGTGCCCGAGCGACGCTCCACCAGATCCGCGAGCCCGTCGCCGTCGGTGTCGGGGCGCCGAGGGTGGGTGAGGCCGGCCACCTCGACGGCGTCCGACAGCCCGTCGTCGTCGGTGTCTTGGTTCAGGGGGCTGGTGGCCGTGCGTCGCAGCTCCTGCCAGTCCGACAGCCCGTCGTCGTCGGTGTCGGCGTCCTCCGCATCCAGGCCCAGGATCTGCTCCCACTCGTCGGGCAGGCCGTCGCCGTCGGTGTCGGTGGGATCGGGCGAGAAATCGTCGATGCCGTCGGTGGGGTCCGTCACCCGGAACACCTCCACCCCGTCGCTGACCCGCCCCGCGTCGCTGTGGATCGCGAGTGGATCGGAGCGCAGATCGAGCATCTCGCGTCCGTCGGACAGCCCGTCACGGTCGGTGTCGGCGTGGGTGGCGTCGGTGTGGCTCCCGGTGGCTTCGAATCCGTCCTGCAGCCGGTCGCGATCGGTGTCGTCGAGGATCGGCGAGGTGTGCCAGATCCGGACCTCGTGGCCGTCGGGAAGCCGGTCCAGATCGGTGTCGATGCGTCGAGGGTCCGAGCCGTACAGCAGGACCTCCATCCCGTCGGACAGCCCGTCGCCGTCGGTGTCGAGGCGTCTCGGATCGGTGTCTCGGTCGATGAACTCCTCTCCGTCGGACAGGCCATCTCCGTCTGAGTCGCTGCGCTGCGGATCGGTGTGGGTGTGGGCGATCTCGTCGCCGTCGTACAGTCCGTCCCGGTCCTGATCCGGATCCGACGGATCGGTGCCGAACACCCACTCCTCGTGATCCGTCAGTCCGTCTCCGTCGCTGTCGATGGACGAGCCGCCTCGGTCTGGCCGCCGGGGATCCGTGCCGAAGGCCACCTCCACGCCGTCCGGCAGTCCGTCTCCGTCGGTGTCCGCCCCGGCTGGATCGGAGCCCAGCTCCAGCAGCTCGGTGGCGTCGCTGAGTCCGTCGTCGTCGGTGTCGCGGTCGAGTGGATCCGTGCCGTTGTCGAGCTCCACTGCGTCGCTCAGGCCGTCGAGATCGGTGTCTGCCTCCCGGGGATTCAGGCGGTGGACGTGCACCTCGTCGGCGTCGGCGAGCCCGTCGTCGTCGGAGTCCGCCCGGGTGGCGTCGGTGCGCCACAGGAGCACCTCGGCACCATCGGACAACCCGTCGTCGTCGGTGTCGGGCTCGAGGGGATCGGTGTGCAGCTCCAAGACCTCGAGCCGATCCGGCAGCCCGTCGTCGTCGGTGTCGGAGTCGAGGGGATCGGTGGCGTAGGTGAGGATCTCTTCGCCGTCGAGCAGCCCGTCGCCGTCGTGGTCCGGACGCTGCGGGTCGGTGCCGTACACCTCGATCTCGTCGGGCGTGAGCAGTCCGTCCGCGTCGCTGTCGACTCGATCGTCCAGCGGATCCGCCGTGGGGTCGACGCCGCGTGCAGCCTCTTGTCCGTCGGGCTCCCCGCCTCCGTCGCTGTCGGGATCGAGGGGGTCGCTTCCGAACAGCGCCTCCTCCCCGTCCGTCAGCCCGTCGCCATCGGAGTCGGCGCGGGTGGGATCGGTGTGTGTCTCGTCGCTGTCGGCGAGGCCGTCTCCGTCGGTGTCGACCCGTGCGGGATCCGTGCCCAGGACGAGGGCCTCGTCACCGTCGAGCACACCGTCGCCGTCGGTGTCGGGATCCAGGGGGTCGGTGGGGGTGGCGGCGGACAGCTCCTCGCCATCCGACAGGCCGTCGCCGTCGGAGTCCGCCACCATCGGATCGGTGCCCTCCACCGTGATCTCGTCACCGTCCGACACACCGTCGCCGTCGGTGTCGGCGCGTGCGGGGTGAGTCCCGTGGCCGCGCAGCTCCTCGAGGTCGGTCAGGCCGTCGGCGTCGCCGTCGATGAAGACCGTCAGCTCCAGCTGCGACAAGTCCCGGCTCACGTTGCCCACGCCGTCCGACGCGATGGCCACCACCTCGTAGTGGCCCGTGGGTAGCGGGCGTGCGAGGCGCTCGAGATCGAGGTGCCACCAGCCGCTGGACAGGTCCAGGTGGAGCTGCGGGTGGCGCCCCCACACGTAGTGGCGGTCGGCCACGACGACGGTGAGTCCGTCGGTGTCTCGCAGATCCACCCAGCCGATGATCTCGGGGCGTCCGTCCAGGCTGCGTGCGGGCTGGACCACGGGCGGGCGCGGGGGGGTGAGATCCACCTGGATCTCGAAGAGGGTAGCGTCGGTGTGGCGCTGGCCCTCGGCGTCGAAGGACTCGAGCACGACGTCGTGAGCGCCGTGGTCGAGGATGTGCCAGGCTTCTTCCAGATCGAGGCGCCACCGGCCGCGACGTGGGTCGAGGACGAGCTCGGGATCGACGCCCGTGATGTAGGTGACGTGGCCGAGGGTCAGGCGGAGCTGCACCGTGTGCCGATGCAGGGTTCCCCGCAGGACCGGTGTGGGGTTGGCTGTGTGCAGCCCCACGATCGCTGGCGCCCGGCCCACCGAGTCGAGGCTCGCCGCCTGCGCGCACATCACCCACCACGCCCACCAACCGACCACTGGACCTCCGCGTTGCGCAGCGGGCCCATCGGCTTCATTGCGGGATCGGTCGGTTTCCCGCGGGTGTCATTGTTTGCCGGCGCTGGCCAGGCTGAGACCTGCGAGCTTGTACAGCAGGCGAGCGCCCACGTTGGCGTCCCACTCGGCGTCTCCCACCTCCACCAAGTCGAAGCCCACGATGCGGGAGTGCTTGGCGAGGACGTCGAGCAGCAGCAGCGCCTGGTGGAACGTGAGCCCTCCGGGCACCGGCGTGCCGGTGGCTGGGCAGAGGCTCGGATCGAGTCCGTCGATGTCGAAGCTCACCCACACTCGATCCGGCAGAGGGGCGATGGCCTCGGACGCGATCGTGGCAAAGGGCTCGCCTTCGGCCAAGCGCCGTGCGATCTCCCGATCGGTGACGGCCGACAGCCCCTCGGTGGCCGTGATCCGGGCAGCCTCTGCGTGGCCGATGTCGCGCAGGCCGATCTGCACGATGGGTCCTACCTGCGGCACGCGCTCCAGCACGTTGTGGAAGATGGACGCGTGGGACCAGACGAAGCCCTCGTAGGCGTCGCGCAGATCGGCGTGGGCGTCGATGTGGAGGATCCCGAGACCCGGAACGTGCCGCGCGGCGGCCGCGATGGCCCCGAAGCTCACGGAGTGGTCGCCCCCGACGATGGCGGGGATGGCCCCTGCGTCGAGCACCTCGGCGGTGCGCTGCATCACCCAGTCGTTGACTTGCTCCCCGATGGCGTTCACCTGAGCCAGATCCGCGGGAGACCCCGTGCGAGCGAGGGAGCAGGCGCGCTCGTTGAGCTGCTCGAGCGCCGGATCGAGGGGCAGCATGGCGATGCCGTGGCGCCAGGGATCGGGTGGATCGAGCCACAGGTCGTGCAGATCCACCTGTGTCGATGCCTCGAGGATCCGCCGTGGGGCCGCGGAGGTGCCGCCTCCGTAGGAGGTGGTGGCCTCGAAGGGCACGCCGATCACCCGCACGGCGGCCTCGTCGAGTGGGCAGGGCAGACCGTACAGGCCCCCCGAGGCGCCTGCGGCACCGTCGGGATCGAAGCCGTCGGCCCAGCTCAGGAGTCGCCCCATCGCACCGACGCGCGCGCCAGGGCATCCCACAGATCGCACGAGGTGAGCAGTCCCTGGTGCACGCACTGGCCCGTATGGTCGAAGACGTACGCGGTGGGCAGTGCGCCTGGCTGAAGCGCGCGCACCACCGACGCGTTCTCGTCGTAGAGGCGGCGCATGCCCTCGATGGGGGGCACCGAGGGGGGCTGCGAGGGCGGGGCATCGGGGCGTGCCGTGCTCGTCACCACGTGTAGCTCCGACAGGTAGCGATCGAAGCGCCTCGCGAAGCGGTCGTAGCGCTCGAGCAGAGCCCGGTCGTCGTGGGCGGAGCTCCGGCCTCCCGTCACACAGACGGTGAGCAGCTGTGGGGATCGCATGGTGTCCACCACCTCCATGCTGCGCACCAGCGTGCCCGTCGCTCGGTCCTCGATGGCGTAGTCGGGGATGGGGCGGCCCACGTAGGGGGCGAGGTGGAGGGGCGCCCGGTTGAGCTCCTGGAAGCGCGCCACGGCGCGCTGCAACCAGCCGGTGCGGGCGGCCTGCTGGAGCAGCTCGCTCGCGTCGGCGGTACGCCCGTGCTCGATGGCGTCGAGTGCCAGGTAGAGATCGGCGATGGCCCCGAACACGGCTGGCCAGGAGGTGGTGTAGCGGGTGCGGAACTCGTTGACCCAGCGCAGCCCCTCCCCGCGGCGATCGCGCTCGTACTGCGCCGCCCCCAGCAGCAGCAGGGCGGGATGGTTCAGGGCGCCCGCCTTCAGGCTGCTCTGCGCCAGGCTCTCGAGCTCCGTCCACCGGGCCTGTCGCCACAGATCCAGCAGGGCGTCGGCATCGGGCTGCGACGGGTCGAAGTTGTCGACCACGTTCTCCGCCGAGCGCAGCAGCTGCATGCCCAGGTCGAGCCCGGTGGTGCGCGCCGCCAGGGGTGGGAGGCCTCCCGGGGGAAAGAAGACGTAGCTACGCTCCGAGGCCATGGGCTTCAGCTGTGCGTCCAGCAGGCCCTGCCCAGTGTCTTCCTTGGGCACGTGCACGCGCCAGCCAGGCCGCACTCCGATTGTGGCGGCCACGCTGGTGCGCGCCACTCGGGCCACCACGAACAAGCGATCGGGACCTGGCGGCTCCTCGCTCGACTTCTCGGCGCCCAGCAGGTTCTGCTCGATGAACGGCGCCAGGGGGTCGGGCTGCTCCTCGGTGATCTCCCGCGGTAGCGGTGGCTCCTCGGTGCCACTCACCCAGCGCTGCACGTCGACGGCTTGCTGCAGCCCCAGCTCCACGAGGGTGATCACCTCGCGCGCGCTCTGCACGCGCTCCTCGGGCACCTTGGCCATCATGTGGACGACGAGGTCGTCCAGCCAGGTGGGTACGTTGTCTGCCTTCGCCGAGGGGCGCGGGATGTCGGCGCTGACGTGCTGCTCCATGACGGAGTAGGGCTGCCCCACGTAGGGTAGCTCGCCCGTGAGCATCTCGTAGAGCATGACGCCGAGCCCGTAGATGTCGGCGCGCTGGTCGATGGCGTAGTCGTGGATGTACTCGGGCGCCATGTAGGAGGGCGTGCCGATGCGCACGCCCACGGCCGTCAGCTCCTCGTCGTCGTCGCCGCCTCCCATGCCCTTGAGCAGCGACAGCCCGAAGTCGGTGACCTTCACGATGTCGCGCTTGTCGTCTTGGGTGGCGAGCAGCACGTTCGACGAGGCCAGATCGCGGTGGATCACCCCCACGGCGTGCGCGGCCTCCAGCGCCGTGGCGATCCGCGCCGTGATCCGAGCCGCGCGCTCTGCCTCGAGGGGGCCGCCTTCGGCGAGCACCTCCGACAGGAAGTCCCCGTCGACGTACTCCAGGACCAGGTACGGGCCGATCTCCTCGCGCCCCACGTCGAGCACCTTCATGGAGGCGGGGTGGTCGATGGTCCGGGTGACGCGTGACTCCCGAGCGAACCGCTTCACCGCCTCCTGGTTGTAGAAGAGGGTGGGATCGAGGAGCTTTACGCTGACGCGGCGGCCGTCCTCGATGCGACGCGCCACGTAGGTGTCGCCCATGCGGCCGGATCGCAGGAAGCCCGTGATCCTGTACCTGTCCGCGATTGTGGTGCCGGTGATGGTGTCGGACATGCGTTGCAGAGGGGGTGGCGGGATAGCATGAGGGGGCTGTCCAGGACAGGCTACCCCAGTGCCCGTGGAGGGCACGTCGATGACACGAGCGCGACAAGATCGGGACCGTTCACTCGCGTTGTTGCGGTCACAGCATACCTTTCCCGGGGAGTACGTGGTTCGCGTGGTGGTGCGGCCACCCGACAGACCCACGATCCTCACTGCGGTTTCGGCCACCGTCGGAGGCGAGGCCAACGTGGTGGACGTCACTCAACGATCCTCCCGCAATGGCGCGTACGCCGCCCTGCACATCCGGGTGCACGTGACGTCCGCCGAGCAGGTGCTGGAGATCTACGACGTGCTGCAGCAGATCGACGTCGTGTTGGCCGCCATCTGAGGCTCAGGTCCGCGGCGAGTGCGTCGATAGGGAGAGTGAGTTCCGAGGGCCACCATGGGATGGGACGCTCCGCCGTTCCTCGACGACATCCTCCGTGCCGCCACCGACGGCTACCGCGCCGAGCTGGTGGATCCGGGTACCTCTCGAGGGGTCGAGCGGCTCGAGGCCTTGGTGGGGTCGGGTCAGGTGCGACACATAGAGGATCGCCTGCCGGCCCAGGTGGCCGAGTTGCTCCGGGTCCGCGCGCAAGCGGTCGATCCGCCGGGCGAGGCGGCGATGGATGGGTGGCTCGGGGGGCGTGAGGCGTGGCGCTGTGGGCGCTGGGCCTTCCTGCCGTGGCGATCGGCGCTGGTGCACGTGCTGGGCCCTCGGGATCATCGGGAGCGGATCGGTGCGGTGGCGCAGGGCGCGCATGTGCTGGTGTCGGGGGCCGGGGCGGAGCCGTTGGTGCTGGGGCTCGTCCGAGACGCGATCGTGCAGCGGATCACGCTGGTGGCTCCGGGCGCGGCAACGACGGCTCGCCAGCTGGTCGAGCTGGATCCGTACGTGCGAGTCGACGTCGTCGGCGCGCTGTCGGACGGTGTGGTCGATGCGGCAGACGCCGTCGTGGACGTGACGGAGGATCTCGCGGGGCGCGGCGTCGTGCGGCGAGCGGCTCGCGCCGCCGGCGTGCCGCTGATCGCGTGGTCCGGCCCGGACGTGCTCGAGGTGGAGCGGTTCGACGCGGAGCCCGCCGAGCCGGGCCCGAGCCACCCGGAACCCGACGTCGTGCAGGAGCTTCGACCCCAGCGCTGCGTGATCCACGCCCTGGGCGTGGCGGTTGTGGCGGACACCTTGCGGCGGCTGTTGCTGGGGCAGCCCGTTCGCCCCGGGCGTCGCAGCCTCATGGATGTGCTGCATCGCCAGCCGACCGCCGAAGACTCCGCTCGGACGACGCCACAGGGAGCGATGTGGCGTCGCCCGCGGTCGTCGGCCCGATCGCGCGTGCTGGTGGTGTGTGCGGATGCGGCGGAGACCGGCCAGCTGATGGACAGCCTCCGGCCGCTGTACCACGTGCTGTCGGTGCCCGAAGGCGACGATGCGCTGGGACTGGCGAGCAAGCACCGACCCGACGTCGTCGTCGTCGATGCGGAGGTGACCACCACGGCGGGGACGCCGCTCGCCCAGGCGCTGCGGGAGCAGCCCGAGACCCAGGAGATCCCCGTGGTGGTGCTGGCCGACGCGGGACGGCACGACCCGGCATCGCTGGCCCGCGCCCACGGTGCTCAGGACTATGTGACTCGGCCCTGTGCTCCGGTGGAGCTGCTGTCGCGGGTGGGGGCGCAGATCGAGCTGTTGGCACTGCGCCGTCAGGTCGCCGACGCGAGGCGGATCTCGGTGATGTCGAGCTTGACGGCAGGCCTCGCCCACGAGGTGCGCAACCCCATCAACGCCATCGTCAACGGGGCCCCGGCGCTGCGGGCCTTCGTCAGCGACGATGCGCCCGTGGGGCAGCGGCTACTGGACGTGGTGGAGGATGCGGCGCGTCGGGTGTCCGGCATGGTGCGCGAGCTCCTCGACTTCGCACATCTCGAGCAGGGAGGCGCCACCGGTTGGTGTCCTGCCGGGGGCGTGGCGTCCGCCGTCGCGCTGCTCGAGCTGCGGGCGAGTGGGTCGGGCGTGGAGGTGCACGCTCCCTTCGCCGGCTGGGTGGCGGGTCGAGCGACGCAGCTGGACCAGGTGGTGCTCAACCTGATCGACAACGCGCTGCGCGCTCTTCGCGGTCGAGGCACGGTCACCATCACGGTGGAGCAAGCCAGTGGCGGGGTGCGGGTGGTGGTGGCGGACGATGGGCCAGGCATCGACGAAGACCACCTGCACCGCGTGTTCGATCCCTTCTTCACCACCCGGTCGTCGGGGGAGGGCACGGGCCTGGGGCTGCACCTCTGCCGTCAGATCGTGTCGAGCCACCAAGGGCGCCTGTCGGTCACCTCCACGCCCGGGCACGGCGCGCGGTTCGTGATGTGGCTTCCAGGACCCACCTGGCACTCCTCAACGCCAGGGGAGGATGCGTCGATGGGGTCCATGGGGACTTGATGCCATGACCACCAACGACAGTGCCCTTCCCGATGTGCCGTACCCGATACTCTACGTCGACGACGAGGAGGCGAACCGGATCGTGTTCGAGGCCACCGTCGGCCGCTCCTTCGAGGTGATGCTCGCCAGCTCGGGCGCCGAAGCCCTCGAGGTCCTGCGCTCGAGTCGCGTCGACGTGTTGATCACCGACTACCGCATGCCGAACATGACCGGGGTGCAGCTGTGCGAGCAGGTTGCGGCGGAGTTTCCGGACGTGCAGCGCTTGCTCATCACGGCCTACACGAACCTGGACACCGTGGTGGATGCCATCAACAGCGGGGCGGTGGCGCGGTACCTCCAGAAGCCGTGGAGCCTCGACGAGCTGCGCACCACGCTGCGAGAGGCTCAGGCGAACGCGCGTCGGGCGCGGCTCGCCCGGCAGCTGCAGGCCACCCTGCTGGCCAAGGAGCGCATGGAGGGGCTGGCGGCGATGCGGGGCCAGGTGATGCACGATCTGGCGAACGGCTCCAACCAGGTGCGCATGACCTGTGATGGTCTCGAGGAGCTGGCCCCCGAGCTGCATGCGTGGCTACCGGAGAAGGCGTTCCGTCGCTTTGCGCAGGAGGTGGCCGATCTGCGCGTGGCGGTGGACTTCCTGACGGACCTGCACACGCGGGTGCGTGGACTCAACTACCAAGCCTCGTCGACGCCGGGGGTGGTGGCGCTGTCGGACGTGCTCCACAGTGCGGTGGCGGTGGCCCGAGCCTCGCTGCCGCATCGCACCACGGTCGAGGTGGTCTGTGATGCACAGACGGCGGTGATCTGCGACCGGCTGGAGCTGGGCCGGATCCTCGTGAACCTGCTGACGAACGCGGGGCATGCGCTGGGTCGACAGGGCGTCCAGGGCACGATCTCGTTGTCGGTGAGCCAGCAGGGGCGCTGGGTGCTGGTCCGTGTGGCAGACGATGGGCCGGGGGTGCCGCAGCTCATCCGGCATCGGATCTTCGAGCAGGACTTCACCACGAAGGGCAAGGAGGGCTCGGGGCTCGGTCTGTCGATCTGCCGCAGGCTCGCCCGCGACAACGGCGGAGACCTGGAGCTGGTGGCGGGCGATGGCGGAGCGGTGTTCTGCCTGACGCTGCCGGGGGCGCAGCAGGTCGCCGCCACGGCCGGCGGCTGAGGGCCGAGCTACGGCGTGGGGTCGCAGAGGTCTCCGATGCCGTCTGTGTCGGAGTCCGTCTGGTCGTCGAGCCACGGAGCGGGTCCGGCCAGGCTCACGTCGAGGTCCGTCAGCGGCGTCGTGCCGTCCGCCGCGTAGAAGCGGGCCACCAGGCCCCAACCTCCGCCGCCGTCGTGCACCTTGATCAGCAGGCGATTCCAGCCCTTCTGCAGCGTGCCGGCGAAGCGGAAGGCGTCGACGTAGACCCCCTGACAGCCAGCCACCGAGCCCAGCTCGATGCCGTCGAGCCACACGCGCAGGCCGTCGTCGGCGCCCAGCGCGAGCTCCACGTCGCGGGGCTCGGGGGCGTGTACCCAGGTCATGACGTAGGCCTCCCGCGGGGCGGGGGTGGCGTCGAACCAGTCGGTGAAGCGGAGCACGGGCGTGTCGGCGGGCCAGGTGAAGCGGGCGAACCAGGGGATGGATTCGACGGTGTCGCCGAGCACGGCGGCGACGTCTGCGTCGACGGGGCCCGCGAGGCTGTCGACGGAGGGTTCGCAGCCGGTGGGAGCGGTACCTTCGGTGAAGGGGCCCAGCACCATCCACAGGCGCACGAAGCCTTCGTCGGCGGTGCTCCAGGGGAAGGGCTGCTGCGGACCGTTGGGAGCGGCGGGGCAGTTGTCGCTCGCGTCGGCCACGCCGTCGTCGTCATCGTCGTCGTCGCAGACATCGGCGATGCCGTCGGCCTCGAGATCTTGGCTCGGATGGGGCGTCAGGGGGCCGAGATCGGTGCACGAGTCCGCCACGGACAGGGTGATCTCGTACTGCGAGACGGGATCGCCGAGTACGGAGCCGAGGCACACGGTGTAGCTGCCGGCCTGCAGGTAGCGGGCGAAGGTGTCGGTCTCGGGGTCGATGCCGCCGCAGCCCGTCCGTAGATCGGGCAGCCCCGCGGTGCGGCGCACGCCGTCGGCGTCGAGGAGCTCCACGAAGGTGTCGACGGCACATCCGTCGGCGTCGGGGGAGGTCCACGTGGCCGTCAGCGCCCCGGACTCGGGGACGGTCAACTCGAAGCAGTCCCGATCGGCAGGGGGGAGGTTGCCGGACAAGGTCGCGGGCAGCGTGACGACCTGGGCTTGGCCCACGTCGTCGTTGGGCTCCTCCTCGAAGGGCCCGTCCTCCAGCTCGCAGGCCGGGTCGCAGCCGTCACCGCCCCAGGCGTTGCCGTCGTCGCAGGACTCGTCGCCAGCGACCTGTCCGTCGCCACACACCGGCTCGAGGGGCGGCTGCTCCTCCTGCGGTGGGTCGCCCGCGCAAGACAGCCACGTCATCGACGCCAGGAGAGTGAGTCGGATGGGGCCTCCGAAGCAGGCGTCGATCGTAGCAGCTATCCTCGTCAGCTATGCGAACATTGATCTCCACGCTTCTGCTGGTGGCTTGCTCGGGTGGCGAGACGTCCTCCACCCAGACCTCTTCGATCCCCACGGAGACGGCATCCGATCTGTGCGAGACGGAGGGCTGGACGCGCCGCCCCTGGATCGCCGAGGGCAACACCGGCCCGCTGCGGCGGCAGATCGCGGCCGACTTCACGGTGCCCACCCACCGAGGCGACTGGACGTTCTCGGAGCACTTCACGGGCTGCGAGTCGGTGGTCTTCGTGCCGGACAGCTTCACCGTGTCGCCGCTGGACGACACCCCGCTGGTGGAGCTGCGTGCGGACGTGCGGGCGATGGTCGAGACGGGCCCGCGCAACGTGCACTACGTCTTCGTCACGATGGCGACCGCGGGTGGGGCGGCCCCCTTCGTGGACAGCATGGTGGAGCGCATCGAGGGAGTGCTCTCTCGATTCTCGGAGGAGGAGCGAGCCTGGTGGGAGCCGCGCCTTCACATCTCCACGGTGCGGGCCGATCGGCTGGACGACTGGGTGGCGGAGGCGCTGACCACGGGCGGAGACGGCTTCGCCATCGACCGCTTCCAGCGCGTGCGCGGGTTCGGCAGCCTGGCGGACGTCACCCGCTTCGACGCCCAGCTCGACAACGGTGGCTTCTGGCCGTGGCAGGACAACCTCGCCTACCTCAACCACGAGGTGCGCTACTTCAACCACGAGAGCGACCGCCAGGACGAGCTCGACGCCATCGACTTCACCACCGTCACCCTGTACGTGGAGGAGGACGTGGCGGGCACGGGCAAGGCGCACGTGACCGCCGAGCTGCCGAGTGCTGCCACGATGGCTGGCTTCGACACGCTGTGGGTGGATCTCACCCACACCTGCGATCCCACGCGGGTGGAGGTCGGCAACTGCGATGCCTGGGATGCGGTGCAGACCGTGTTCCTGTGTGAGGTCGACGATCCCGAGTCGTGCGGAGATCTAGAGCTGGCGCGCTACATCACGACCTACCATCGGGAGGGGCGCTGGCTGGCGGACGCGTCCTTGATGCTCCCGATGCTGCGCGAGGGTGGACTGCAGCGCTTCCACCTGCGTGGTGCTCGCTTCGGGCACGAGGTCACCCTGCGGCTGCTGCTCGCGAACACGGGGAAGCCCAGCGTGCCCTATGCCATCACCCCGATGTGGGAGGGCGGGAGCTTCACTGCAGACTATGATTCCCTTCACCCACCGATCGAGCTGGACGTGCCGGCAGATGCCGTGTCTGCACATTTGGTGGTGGTACTCTCGGGGCACGGATTCGGAAACGGTCCGAACTGTGCGGAGTTCTGTGATCACCAGCACACGTTCACGGTGGGCGGGTCGAGCTTCGTGGCCGAGCACCCGAACATGGGCGACCAGCAGGGCTGTCTGAATCAGATCGAGCAAGGCACGGTGCCGAACCAGAGCGGCACGTGGTGGTTCGAGCGCAGCTCGTGGTGCCCGGGCAAGCAGGTGGATCCGTGGGTGTTCGACATCACGGACCAGGTGACGGCTGGGCAGACGTCGACGGTGAGCTACGCCACGAACTGGGGCGCGACCACGTTCTACGGCGGCAGCATCCTGATGCGCAGCTGGGTGACCTTCGGAAAGTAGGCTCTGCGCTGGCTCAGTGCTTGTTCGGATCGGAGATCGAGGTCGGCTCCTTCAAGGCTCGGAGGGCTTCGGGGGCGGTGCGCATGAACGTGTATTCGCGGCCCTCGGCCTGCTCCCGGCTCTCCACCTCGCCCAGCGCCACCCCCACCGCCCGCGCGAACCACGCCACGTGGTCCCGAGGCTGCCCCACACCCACCGAGGTCAGGGTGTCGGCCGTGCGGAACACCACGCAGGTCCCCTCCATGGTGAGCTTGGCCATCTCGAGATCGTCGAGGCGGAGCACGGTGCGCTCCGTGGTGAGCAGGCGTCGGACCTCGACGGTCAGGGTGCGGTCCGTGAGCATCACGCGCTCGCCGCGCTTCACCCGTGCGGTGATGACGACGGCGACGGCTGCTGCGGCTGCCGCTGCGAGCGCTGCGAGCGGTAGGCCGTACGTCAGCCCGAGGGAGGTGACCGCGGCACCCGCCAGCACCAGGAACATCGCCAGCGGGCTGACCAGGTCGCCCAGATCCGGGGTGTAGCGCCAGGTCACCCCGTCGTGGGTCAGCTGTGCCTCCATGCGCTTGGGTGCCGGTCCGAGGGGTTCAGCCATCGACCGAGCTCGGGACTGGCATCTCGATGCCTCGGTTGTCGAAGCGGCGCGGCAGGTCTTCTGAGACGGTGCCCCAGAAGACGGATTGGTAGTCGGCCAGGTCCAGCAGCCCTGCCGCTCGCTCGTCGGCGCGCAGCGGCTCGGCCGTGCCCTCTGGGGCGTAGGCCTGGCGCAGGTCCTCGAGGAAGCTCGGGAGCCGCTGCTGCACGCGGGCCGTGACACCGTCCACGTCGAGCTCCAGCAGGGCGTCCAGGGCGTCCCAGCCGAACTGACGGTGGCGTGCCTCGTCCTTGAGCACCCGGGTGAGCACCTTGCGCGCCGCCGGGTGGGTGGTGTGCTTGCGCATGGCGTTGAACAGGGGCACCGCCAGTGTCTCCCCCAGGCAGAAGTTGCGGGTGACGCTGTCCACCAGCGCCGCGAGGATCCCCTCCGTCACCGGCTCCTGCAGTGCGGTCGCGTCGAGCACCGCAGGCAGATCCTCGCCGCCCAGGGCCACCAGGCAGTCGTGGGACAGCCGCGCGTGGTCGAGCTCGTCTTGCACGATGCGCAGCGCGCGCGTCACCAGCTCCTCGGGCAGGGCAGCCATGATCGTCCAGTGGACCACCTGCGCGGTGAGGGCTGCCGAGCGATACTCGGCGGCCACTCGGTTGCGCCATTCTTCGTGGATGCGACGGAGGGGGTCGGACGGGCCGGTCATGATCGGCAGATATCTAGGTGGGACATGGGTGTGCGCATCGAAGGACATACGGCCCCTGGCTTCGAGCCGGTGCGGGCTGCGTTCGCAGAGAACTTCCGGCGGAGGGGAGAGGTGGGCGCCTCCTTCGTGGTGCGTCGCCACGGTGAGGTGGTGGTGGACCTCAGCGGCGGCTTGGCGGACCCCACCACGGGCCGCCCCTGGGAGCCGGACACGCCCAGCGTGGTGTTCTCGGCCACCAAGGGCTTGGTGGCCATCGTGCTGCTCCTGCTGGCGGACCGGGGCGAGCTGCCACTGGATGCGCCGCTGAAGGAGGTGTGGCCGGAGCTGGCGGGCGATCACAAGGGAGAGGTCACGATCCGCACGCTGATGAACCACCGGTCGGGGCTGTCGGCGCTGGATGCACCGCTGGAGCTGAAGGACGTGCGGGACGCGCCGAGCAAGGTGCTGGACGCGCTCCAGGGCCAGCGCCTGGCCTGGGCGCCGGGGTACCGGCAGGCCTATGGCGCCTGTGCGTGGGGGCTGTGGATGGCGGAGCTGGTGCGCCGGGTGACCACACGCTCGGTGGGGCGTGTGTTCGCGGACGAGGTGGCGGCGCCCCTGGCGCTGGACGCCTGGCTGGGGATGCCCCGGGAGGTGGAGCGGCGCCGCGCGCGGCTGATCCCGGCGCGCAAGCGCACGGTCCTGCGCCACCAGGTGCTCGGCGCGATGTCGCGCCGCACGGCAGAGGCACGGATGGCGCGGCGGGTGCTGCTGGGGCGGCGCACCCTGGCCGGCAAGGCGCTGCTGAACCCGACCTTGGGACGGAGGCGGTTCCAGGCGCTCAACGATCCGGACGTGCTGTCGCTGGAGCTGCCGTGGATGAACGCGGTGTGCACGGCGGACGCCCTGGCGAAGGCGTACGGGGCCGTGGTGTCACAGGTGGACGGCGTGCGCCTGGTGCGCCCGGAGGCGGTTCGCTCGGTGAAGGTGCGCCAGTCCTGGTCGGATCGAGACGCGGTGATGCAGCGCCCCATGGGCTTCTCCCAGGGCTTCGTGAAGGAAGGACCGCACATGTTCTCGCCCAACCGGTCGTCCTTCGGCCACCCGGGCGCCGGAGGCGCGCTGGGCTGGGGGGATCCCGATACCGGCCTGTCCATGGGCTACGTGATGAACCACATGGACTGGCGTCTGCGGTCTCCGCGGGCGCTGGCACTGACCCGCGCGGTGTACGCGTCGCTGTAGATCGTCGGGTGGCGGTGGTGCGGGGCACGCCGCAGCAGACGCGGTCGGGGGCCGAGGCGTGGGTGTCGGACCTCGATCCGGCGCGGGTGCTGTGGGTGACTGCGCCCGTGGACGCGCGACGGGCGCTGGGGGAGGGCTACGACGCGGTGGTGCTGGATCTGCACGGGGGGCTTCACGCCGACGTGCTGGGCCAGTGCCACGGGCTGGTGCGCGGAGGGGGGGTGTGGGTGCTGCGGCTGCCGCCCGAGGGGCAGCCGATGGGGGCGCCGCAGCTGGCGGTGTGGCCCCACGAGCCTGCACAGGTGCGCTCCCACTTCGAGCAGCGGCTGACGACCCATCTCCTCACCGGCTCCCGCACGACACCCGCGGAACCGCGGTCCGACGAGGCCGCCGAGCTCGGCACGGAGGACCAGCGCCGCGCGGTGGTGCGCCTGGTGGAGGTGCTCGGGGGGCAGCTGCCCACCGTGACCCGCGCGGTGCTCCTGGCGGGTCGTGGCCGAGGGAAGTCGGCGGCCTTGGGGCTGGCGCTGCAGGCGCTGCCGGCGGGGCAGCGGGTGGCGGTCACCGGTCCGAGCCTCAGGTCGGTGGCGCAGGTGCTTCGCTTCGCGCCCGAGGCCACGTTCCACTCCGTGGAGTCATTGTGGCACGCCCCACCCCTGGACGTGCTCGTGGTGGACGAGGCGGCGCAGCTGAGCGTGCCCGCGCTGAAGCAGCTGCTCCTGAGGCATCGGCGGGCACGCGTCGCGTTCGCCTCCACCACCGCCGGCTACGAGGGCACGGGTCGCGGCTTCGTGCTGCGCTTCCTGGCGTGGCTCGACGCCCAGCCTGCCGGGGTGGAGCGCCTGGATCTGTCGCAGCCCGTGCGCTGGGCGCCCGGCGATCCGTTGGAGCAGCGCGTGACCGAGGCGCTGGCCCTGGATGCGGCGCCGGCCCCGGCGGACGTGGTGGGCCGTGCCGAGGCGACCACCGTGCACGCCGCGCGGCTCGGCCCTGATCGGCTGGCCGGTGACGAGCGTTTGCTGCGCGACGTGTTCGGCCTGCTGGTGCACGCGCACTACCGCACCACGCCATCGGATCTGCAGCGCCTGCTGGATGCGCCCAACCTCGAGGTGCACGGGCTGCTGTGGCAGGGGCGAGCGGTGGCGGCCACGGTGCTCGCCCACGAGGGCGCGCTGCCCTCCGACGTGTGCCGCGCGGTCACCCACGGCGGCCAGCGGCTGCGGGGGCACGCGCTGCCGGAGACGCTGATGTGCCATGCGGGCCGTGAGCACGCGGGCCAGCTGCGCTGGGTGCGCAGCATGCGGATCGCCGTGCATCCGGCGCTGCGGAGGCGGGGGCTGGCCCGTCGTCTGGTGGAGCACGTGCACCAGGTCCACGCGCCAGACGCCTTCGGCACCCTGTTCGGCGCCACCGCCGAGCTGCTGCGCTTTCGCCGCTCGGTGGGCTACCGCCTGGTGCGCCTGGGCGGCTCGCGAGGGGCGCGCACCGGCGAGCCCTCTGCGGTGATGGTTCGGCCGTGTACGGCGGCGGCCGAGGCGCTGGTGGCTCAGCTGCAAGGCGAGCTGTCGCGGGATCTGGCGCTGCAGCTGTCGCTGCTTCAGGCCGACGGTCCGCCGCTGGCCACCGAGCTGCGCGCCGCACTCGGTGAGCAGCTGCCTGCGCCCGGTGGCTGGGAGCCGGCGGCGGTGCGGCGGGCGGTGGTGCAGTTCGCCTGGGGGCCGCGCCCCTTCGAGGCGGCTGCGGGGGCGCTGAGCCGGTTCGTGGGGCAGCACGACGACGCGCTGGCGGAGCTGACCCCCGCCGCGCGGGACCTGATCCGGGCGCGCTTGGACGCACAGGGGTGGCGCGCCATCGCGAGGCAGCGTGGCGAGACGGTGCCCGTGACGATGCGGGCGCTGAGGCGAGCGGTACGACAGCTCGCATCGTCGGTGGGATGCGGCCCCTAGGGGGTGGTGATCGGCGTACTCTCCGCGTGTGGGGAGGGCGCCGAGGTTGCACTTTCGGCCGTGTGTGCCACACTCCATCCATGGAATCGACGTCCTTCGATCTGTCCCAGCTGATGGTGTTGGTTGCGCTGGGAGGGGTGGCGCTCATCGCTCTCGTGATGGCGCTGTTGGCGTTCGTGGGAGGGGCCGCCTGGTTCGTCCGTCGTGGCGCGGGGGCCAACCCCAAGGGGCACGCAGAGATGCTGTCGGGCCTCGGGTACATGCCCGCTGGCGACGATCAGTGGGCCATCGACCTGCCACAGACGAAGCTCGTGTTCACCAACCAGTCGGGCTGGCGGTGGTCGGTGCAGCTGCCGCGCTACAACACCCTCACCCTCGAGGTGGTGGAGCGCCTGCCCGGTGTGGAGGCGCCCCCGGGAGCGTTCGATCCGCGCAACCCCGAGCTGGCGAACCGCTTCTACGTGTCGAGCAAGCTCCCCGCCCAGACCATCGCCTTGTTGGGCGCGCGCAAGGTGAGCCACGCGATGCTGGCGATGCCGTACCTGTCCCTCGCGCTGCGAGGGGACGAGCTGGTGATCGACGACGCCCAGTGCCAGAGCCTCGCGCGCATGCTGGGGACGGGTGCGGTGCCGGGCACCAGCCAGACGCTCGACGCCGAGGCCGAGGTGCACCAAGCGGTCCTGACCCTGGTGACGGCGATCCTGGGCACGCTGTACAGCCGGCTCACGGGCACCTTGCTGCCCGAGCATCGCTAAGCCACCGAGCGAAACCCTCCGGAAACTGGTGATCGAGTACGATTGCGCCCTGCTTTGAGCGGCAGGTGCGGTAGGTCGTGCCGATGTCGATCGGACCCTCCGTCAACCGCTCGGTCTCAGAAGCGAGGTGCGCGTGAGCGGTCGGACGCGGATGTGCGGTGAGTGATCGGGCGGTGGCAGGGTCGGCGTACCACACCGTGGCACAGCTGAAGGTGGCTGCCCTGCAGCGGCTGCGACAGGGAGCGGATCCCGAGGTCGTCGCGGGCGAGCACGGCGTGTCGTCGCTCACGCTGAGGCGATGGCTGCGGGAGGCGGAGGAGCCCGAGTCCAGCGCGGCTGTCGAGCCATCGTCCATCGCGGCCCTGACCACACAGCCCGTACCGGGTGGCGCTCACGAGGGGAGGGCCCGCTCCGGGAGCGCGGCTCGATTCGACCGCTTCGAGGTGCTGGGTGAAGGCGCCATGGGTACGGTGCACCGAGCGTGGGACGCCCAGTACGGCTGTGAGGTGGCCCTCAAGACCGTGCGCCTGAGCCGAAGCGTGTCCCTGGAGCGCTTCAAGAGCGAGTTCCGCCGAGCGTCGGAGCTGTCTCATCCCAACCTCGTCGTGATGTACGACCTGGTGGTGGAAGGCTCGATGCCCTGCATCTCCATGGAGCTCGTCGAGGGGGTTGCGCTGTCCGTCGCGCAGCCCATGGATCCGGCTCGGGTGGAGGGCATCGCTGCCCAGCTGTTCGCCGGGCTGAAGTGCCTGCACGATCACGACGTGATCCACCGCGACATCAAGCCCGGAAACGTGCTGATCGAGCGACTGGGCCGGGTGGTCATCGTGGACTTCGGGCTCGCGGTGCTCGTGGATCAGACCGACCCGACCCGGGGGGGAACGCTGCCCTACATGGCGCCCGAGCTGTTTCGTGAGCACCTCGAGATCACTGGGGCGGTGGACGTGTATGCCGCCGGGGTGTTGCTCCTGGAGCTGCTGCTCGGCAGGGCATGGGCGCCAGAGTTCGGCGGCCAGCCGGTGCCCGAGCACTGGATCGCCGAGCTGGGTCGCGGGGATCTACAGGACGTCGTCCGCGCGTGCCTCTCCACCGACGTGCAGGCCCGGCCCCTCGCCGAGACGGTCTTGGCGCGGCTGCCCGGCCACAAGGCCCACCTGTCTCGTCTGCGTCCACGCGCTGGGTTCGTGGGGCGCGAGACGGAGATCGCCTGGCTGCAGGCACGGCTGAGACCGGGTGCGATGTTGCGGGTGGAGGGGGAGGCCTCCATCGGGAAGTCTGCGCTGCTCACGCAGGTGCTGGGCAGGCGCCCGGCGATCTCCGGCCGGTGCCATCCCGCCGAGACGGTGCCCTTCAACGGCTTCGATCGGGCCATGGACGTGCTGGCTCGGCGGCTGCCGGTGGACTCGGAGCAGCGCAGCGTGCTGGCGACGGCCTTCCCGGTCTTCCGCGGGCGTCGCCGTCGGCGGTCGGCCTCGCCGATGATCGAGGAGCTGGCGAATGCGGTGGCCAAGGCCATGGACGAGTCCGGCATGGAGGTCCTGTGGATCGACGATGCGCAGTGGCTGGACCGAGACAGCCTGCGGCTGCTGCGGGCGCTGGCCGAGCGGTCGTCGCGTGCGGCCATCGTGGTGACCCATCGACCGCTCACCGAGGACCATCTCCTCGGCGTGGAGCTCTGGTTCGCCGAAGCCGAGGTGTGCTCCCTGGGTCCGCTGGACGCCGCTGCGGCAGCGGATCTGGCCGCGAAGCTGGTGGACGACGATGCCGAAGGACTCTTGGCGGAGGTCGGGCCGTTCCCGTTTCGTCTCGTCCAGTTCGCGCCGCACTGGAAGGCGGGCCAGCGGGTCGAGCCCACGCTGGAGCATCTCGTGCGCTCCGATCTCGCCGACGAGCCAGCGGCGATGCAGATCCTGGAGCTCGCCGCGGTGCACGGGGGGCCCATCCCGGTGCGCGTGCTCGCCAGCGTGTTCCTGGACCGGCGCTTTCCGCGGGCGCTGGCTCTTCTCACCCGCTTCCAGCGGACCCTGGTCCATCACTCCACCGAGGACGTGTCCTTCGCGCACGATGCCACCCAGGAGATGCTGCGGAGCAACCTCGACGAGGACACGCGGCGCGCGCATCACGCGCTGCTGGCGCGCGCGTTCCAGCTCCAGGATCCCGAGGATCCGGGCTCGGCGGCGCGCCACTTCGCCGAGGCCGGGAACCTTCGGGAGGCCACCGCTCCCGCACTCGAGGCGGCTGCTCGGGCGGAGTCCGTGTTCGCGTGGTCGCGTGCGGCGGATTTCTATGGGTTGGTGGCTGGTCATGCGGACTTCGACGAGGGCTGTCGGCGTGCGTATGCCAGGGCTCTGTCGTGGTCGGGCTCGGCCCGGCAGGCTGCCGAGCAGCATCTGATCCTGGGGACGCTGGAGGACCGGCGCCGGGCAGCGGAGCTCCTCGTGTCGTCGGGGGCCTTCGAGGAAGGGGACCGCGTGCTGCGCGAGGTCCTCGCGGACCATGGGCTGTCGCTGCCCGATCCCACCTTGCGATCCGTGGGGCGGATTGCCACCTGGGCGCTTCGTGCCAGCCTGTCCTCGTGGAAGCCACCACGGCGTCCTCGTCGCCACCTTCAGCCCATGGCGGACGCGCTGTGGACGGTGACGGGCGCGTTGGGGCAGTTCGACCCTGTTCGCGCGCTGGCGGTCCACGGGCAGCACGTGGTGCTCGCCAAGCGCAGCGGCGACGTGGGCCGGCTCGTGCGGGCGGCGGCCCTGGATGCGTCGTACCGCAACGTCGATCCCTCGATGCCCGAGGCGGAACGGATCGACCAGGTGATCGACGGCTTGCTCGAGGGCTGCGACGACTCCGATCTCCATGCCTGGGTGCACGTCAGCCGTGGCTATCGGGCGTTCAACACCTCGCGCTTCGCGCGGGCGCTGCAGCACTTCGAGCGGGCGGAGCAGCTGTACCTGACCACGCGAACGGTGCGCTGGGAGCGCACGCTGGGCTGGACCAATCGGGTGTTCTGCCTGGGGCACCTGGGGCGGCACGAGGAGATGCGGCAGGAGTACCGGACCCTGAAGCGGCGCTTCGAGGAGCTCGGTGATCGAGGCGCGTCGCTGGCCATCCTGGAGGTGGGCGCGGGTGCGCTGGTGGCGCTGGCGCAGGACGATCCGCAGCTGGCCGTGGAGCGGCTCGATCACAGCGTGGCCCTGCTGCCCGATCCGGCTCCCGCCACGTTCGCGTTCCTCGACCTGTTCGGGCGTGTGCAGGTGGATCTGTACCAGGGCGACCGGGCTCGGGCTCGGGCTCGGGTTCGCGAGGCCTGGTCGTCGATGCGTGCCCTACGGTTCTTTCGGATGCCAGGTCACGTCTTGGCGTGGATGCGGGTGGTCACGGATCCGACGCGGCGGAACGTGCGCTGGGCGGCCCGGCAGCTGGCTCGAGACGCGTCCCCGTGGTCGCGCACGGCGGCGGCCGAGGTGGGCTTGCTCCGGCTGTCAGAGCGACGCCTCCGCAAGGAGCTTCCGGCCGCGGAGCAGGTAGCCCGAGACGCCGATCTGCAGGATGCGGCCGATGCCTTCCGATTGCGTCTGGCGCGGGCCGCGGGCGATGACGTGCAGGGGCTGCTCGACGGGGTGCGAGCCCGCGGGATCCGGGAGCCCGAGCGGTTCCTCAGGCTGTGGGGGGCCGAGTAGCGAGCAGCTCGCCGAGCCGCGCGTCCGGGGCGTGCAGCTCCGATGGCGAGAGGCTGGCGGTGGGGCCGGGCTGAATCCGCGTGTGGTCCACGACGCGGAGGTGCCCCAGATCCACCGGCTCCTCCATGCCGAGCACGGGCACGAGTGCGTGGGCGTCCGCACGCGGGGCCACCAGCAGCGTGCGACCGAAGGCGTTGCCCGTGTCGTTGGACAGCACCAGGCTCCGGATCACCCCGCTCGCTTCGGCCCCGCGGCCCTCGCCGTAGTCCACCTGCACCCAGCTCCCGCGTGGATGGGGTGGTCTGCGCGACGGCGGGCGGAGGGGGGTGAGCCCCAGGGCCAGTCGAAGCGCCTGCAACACGTCCGCGAGCTGCTGGGTCGACAGGGAGGGCGCCCTCGGTCGTGGAGTCAGGCGGCTGGGATCGACACAGCGGGCGTGCTCGCACGTCACCAGCGCGTCCTTGACCTGCGTGCCCGAGGCGAACCCCGCCAGCAGCGCGTGGGTGGGGTAGCGCCGCTTGGCCGCGTCCGTCACGGGCAGGATCAAGGCGGTGCGTGCGTGGCTGTGCACCACCACCGCTGGCCTGATCTTTCCCTTCTCTGCCCCCACCGCATCGGTGAGATCGGCTGTGACCACCGTGCCGCGTTCGATGTCGTCATCCTGTCGTGAGCGGAGTCTGAGGGCCCGCCCTGCCTCGGTCTAGCTCGAGACGGATCCGCTACTCGATCATCGGGCGCTGCGAGGCTAGGCAGATGGGATTGTCTGATCACGGGGTGTCGTGTGGCCCATCCCATCGTCGCGGAAGAGCAAGAGCTGTTGGAGCAGGTGCGCACGCTCCTGGAGGAGGAACCCTACGATCTACCTCCCTCCGAGGCTGACATCGTGGCGGAGCTGCTGCGCCTGCGGGAAGAGATGCCCGGCGCGAAGGCCGAGGACCTCGGTGCGCTCATGGAGCAGTACAACCGGAACCACGCGCTGCTGGAGCAGGTGAGGGCATCGAGAGACCGCCCTCAGGTGGATCCGGACAGTCCCTACTTCGCCCACCTTCGGCTCACCGAGGGCTCGCGCAGCCGCGACGTCTTCCTCGGGAAGGCCACGCGGATCTCCCGAGGCATCCGCATCGTGGACTGGCGCCACGCGCCCATCTCCCGTCTGTTCTACGCCTACCAACAGGGCGACGAGTACGAGGAGGAGCTTGGCGGCAAGACGCACATCGGCGAGGTGGTGGCTCGGCGCACCGTGACCATCCGCCGTCGCGAGCTCGAGCGGATCGACGCACCCGAGGGCACCTTCGCTGCCGATCCGGAGGCGCCCGAGGGGTGGCGCTGCGAGCGCGCCGAGCCCGCGCGGCTCGCGGGAGGGCAGGGGGCGTCGATGCGGAGCCACGAGGCTGGCGAGGCGCTCACGCGGCGACTCGGCACCGATCTCGCTGGCGCCCGCAAGCGACGTGACAAGCGGCTGCCCGACATCGCGGGCCTCATCGACGCCGACCAGTTCGAGCTGATCACCCGCCCCTCGTCGGGGTTCGTGGTGATCCGAGGCACAGCTGGCTCGGGCAAGACGACGGTGGCGCTGCATCGCATCGCGTACCTCGCCTACTCGGATCCCGAGATCAACAGCAAGCGCACGCTCTTCGTGGTGTTCTCCCCTGCGCTTCGCGAGTACGTGTCGCACGTGCTGCCCGCCCTGGGCGTGGATCGGGCCCAGGTGCGAGACTTCCGCGGGTGGGCCTCTTCGGAGCGGCGGCGACACTTCCCTCAGCTGCCGCGCACCCACCGCGACGACACGCCCGCCGACGTGGTCCGGCTGAAGCTGCACCCGGTGATGCTGCAGGTGCTGGAGGACCAGGTGGCCACCGTGGCGGGGCCGTCCACTGCCGAGCAGGCCTTCGACGACGTGGTGAGCGTGCTGTCGAAGCCGGAGTCGATCTCGCGCGCCCTGCGGGACGCAGGCTCCACCGCCTTCACCGACGCGGAGCTGACCCGGATCTGCGACTGGTGTCGCGATCGCTTCGACGAGGTGGTGGCGTGGTGGGACGACAAGGAAGTGGAGGCGGATCTCGACGAGGAGGACGACGCCTTGCTGCTGCGCGCCTACCAGCTGCGGGTGGGTCCGCTGAAGCGCAAGGGCGGTGGCCGCATGCGCTTCCGCCACGTGGCCATCGACGAGGTGCAGGACTTCTCGCCCCTGGAGGTGCGCGTCCTCATCGGCTGTCTGGATCGCAGCGAGAGCATCACCCTCGCCGGCGACACGCAGCAGCACGTCATGAAGGACGCCGGCTTCACCTCGTGGGCCGAGTTCTTCGGGCACCTGGGGCTGGAGGGAACCGCGGTGTCCACCCTGCGCATCGCCTACCGCTCCTCCGCCGAGATCGTGACCTTCGCCCGCCGGTTGCTCGGCGAGCTGTCGGAAGACGACGATCCGCCCTTGGTCACCCGCTCGGGGCCCCCCGTGGAGATGTTCCGCTTCACGGATCACGGCGCGTGCGTGGCGTTCCTGGCAGACGCCCTCAAGGACCTGATCCAGGCCGAGCCCCTGGCCTCGGTGGCGCTGCTCACTCCCTCGGCCGACGTCTCCCGGCTGTACCACGCGGGCCTGCAGCGCAGCGAGGTGCCGCGTGTGCGCCGGGTCACCAGCCAGGACTTCACCTTCGCCCCGGGCATCGAGATCACCGAGGTGGCCTCGGTCAAGGGGCTGGAGTTCGACTACATCGTGATCGTGGAGGCGGACGCGGCGTCGTATCCCGACACTCCCTCCGCGCGTCGCCTGCTCCACGTGGGGGCCACCCGTGCGGTGCATCAGCTCTGGGTCACCGCCGTGGGCACGCCATCGGCGATCCTGCGCCAGGCCATGGGGGAGGAGTGAGCGAGTCGGAGCGCACGGCATCACGCCTCACGGAGCTCGAGGTCAAGGTGGCCTTCCAAGACAACCTCCTGGCGGAGCTCGACTCGGTGATCCGCAGCATGCGTCACGAGATCGAGGCGCTGCAGGAGTCCGTGAAGGGTCTGCGGGAGGAGCTGCGCAGCCAGACCCCGGAGCTGCAGAACGAGCCGCCACCACACTACTGACGGTGGCGAGGAGGCCCTAGATGCACGTCGTGTCCCAACCCCGTGAGCCCTTCGCGACCGCCTCGGGAGCTGGCCGGGTGCACCAGGTTCCCGCAGCCAGCGACAACCTGGTGTGGATCCTGGAGTGCACCGCCACGCAGCAGGCAGCCATCGTGGACGGGCCCACCGCCGGTGAGGCGCTCGAGGCCTGTGAGGCCCTGGGGCTCACCCTCGCTGCGGTCTGGAACACCCACACCCACGGCGACCACATCGGGGTGAATCGGGATCTGCAGCGCCGGGGCTTGCTCCAGGGGCTGCAGGTGGTGGGCTTCGCCGGCCGCCGCGACGACATCCCCGGGATCACCCACCCCGTGGTCGACGGTGACACCGTGCAGCTCGGTGAGCTGACGGGACGCGTGATGCTCACGGAGGGCCACATCGACGGCCACGTGAGCTTCGTGGTGGACGACGTGCTGTTCTGTGGCGACACGCTGTTCGCGGGCGGCTGTGGGTACCTGTTCGATGGTCCCCCCTCCACCATGTTCGACTCGCTGCTGCGGCTCGCGGCGCTGCCCGGGGGCACGCGCGTGTGCTGTGCGCACGAGTACACCCAGGACAACCTGCGCTTTGCTTGGTCGGTGGAGCCCGACAACGCCGCCCTGGTGCAGCGCATTCGCCAGGTCTGGGACGTGCGGGAGCAGGGAGGCTGCGCCGTGCCCTCCACCATCGACGACGAGCGAGCCACCAACCCCTTCCTCCGGCCGGGCTCTCCCACCCTGAAGGCGGCCGTGGCCGCGGCACTGCCCCACGTCGACCTGTCCACGCCTGCCGCGGTCTTCGCGGCCACGCGCCAGCTCAAGGACACCAAGGCGTACCGACAAGCCGGAGACACGGGGCTTCCGCTAGCCAGATGAGTCGGTCGCGGGTACGCTCCGAGTTCAGGAGACGCGCATGATTCGGACCTCTCTGCGAGGGCTCGGTGCGGTGGCGCTGGCCGCCCTGTCGGCTGGCTGTCAGTGCAACCCCAGCCTGCCCACCGACAGTGACCCGCCGGATCCGCCTCCGGAGACGGCCACCACCGCCGACACAGCCCCCGAGCCACCCTGCGCGTTTCCCGAGCAAGAGCCCAACGACGACGCGGATCAGGCCAACCTGATCGCGCCGGAGCAGCGCGCGTGCGGGGTGATCGGCGAGCCGCTGGACTTCGACTACTTCTCGGTCTTCCTCGACGACGATGGCTGGATCAGCGTGGAGGCCGAGGGTGACGATGGCTCCATCGCCGACATGCAGCTGCAGTTCCTGTCGGTGGACGAGGGCTGGGGTGTGCTGCAGACCGACGCGCCGGAGTCCACCGACGCCCGCGTGGTGTTCCAGGCGCCCATGGGCGAATACACCTTGTCCGTCGGCGACGAGACGGCACAGGGCGGGGAGCGGTTCACCTACCGGGTGCTGGTGAGCGAGGTGAAGGCGCCCGTCGAGTGGAGCATGGTCGAGGTGGAGGGCAACGACGTGCCCGGCGATGCGCAGGTGCTCGTCGACGGAGACTCCGTGTTCGGCACAATGGACGGCAACGGCGCCCTCGAGGACTTCGACTGGTTCCGGATCGCGGTGCCCGACGGCAGGCACGACGTGCACATCGACGTGGACGCGTTCTCCGAGGGCTCGGGGGCCAACCTCACCGCCATCGTGTGGGACGCCGACGTCAACGAGCTCGAGACCATCGTGGGCGGGCAGATCTCGGGCGTGGATCTCGATCCGGAGGGCGTGTACCAGTCCTCCGGAGACGAGGTGATCTACGTGGAGCTGCTGGAGTCCGGCAGCCAGGAAGGTCCCACCGAGTGGTACGTGTTGAACATCACGCTGGAGGCCGTATGAGGTCCGCGTTCGTGGCTGCGGGACTGGTGGCGTGTGTGTCGTGCTCGGGGCAGGAGCCCCCCAAGCTGCTGGACACGGGATGGTTCGAGGAAGGCACGGCCCTGACGGGGGACTGCATGGACGTCCTCGTCAGCACGGTGCCTGCCGACGGCTCGACCGAGGTGTACTGGCAGGAGCGCCCGATGGTGTTCACCGGCACGGACCGGGTGGACCGCTACGACGCGTGGCTGCTCGACGCCGAGTCCAACCTGGTGGCCACCGAGCGCGCCTGGTCCGAGACGGATCTGGGCTTCGAGATGTCGTGGGGTGGCGTGCTGGCGCCCAGCACCGACTACACGCTGGTGGTGCAGGACTGCGTGCAGACCCACGAGATCCGCTTCACCACGAGCGAGCTGGGCACGGCCCTCGATCCCGGGCCCGAGTCTCTGGTGGGCAACACCTACGTGCTCGATCTGCGCGGCGCCGAGTGGGTCGAGCCGCCCAACCTGGCTCCCCTGGTCACCATCTACCTGACGGATCCCATCTTGTTGGGGGTGAAGCTCGCCACCGACACGCAGCTGGAGCTGATCGGTGGGCCTGGTAGGACGGATCCGCTGGGGGTGGTGACCCAGGATCGCTCGGCGCCCACCTGGGACTTCCCGGTGGTGTCCTTCGACGGCCAGCCCTTCTTCGAGACGGGTGTGGACGAGATTGCGCTGCAGACGGTGGTGAACGGAGACGTGGCCGACATCCCGGTGCGGGACTTCCTGTTCCAGGGCACGTTCGCGGCGGACGGGTCGGCCATCGGCGGGGGCACCCTGTCGGGTCTCGCAGACACGCGAGAGCTGTCGGAGGCGATCAACGGCGACCAGGCGTTCCTGTGCAACACCGCTGCGGGTCTCGGGGTAGAGTGCGGGCCATGCACGGACGGAGAGCTGTTCTGCTTGGATCTGGTGGTGCGCGACATCGCGGGCACCCTGCAGCCCGGTCTGCTGATGGTGGATCAGTAGCTCGGAGGGGCGCGT
This sequence comes from Myxococcales bacterium, assembly GCA_019634415.1. GTDB lineage: Bacteria > Myxococcota_A > UBA796 > UBA796 > DRPG01. The sequence goes on along the minus strand of JAHQVJ010000049.1, from coordinate 4,249 downwards.
GAGCCTGCTCGACCCACTGCTGCGACACGGACGCGCGGTGTTCGTGGTGGTGCATCTCTTTGCGATCACCGCCGTGGGCTTGCCCTCCGTGGGCGGAGGGATGAGCCGCTCGGCCTGGAAGACCCCCACGGTCCAGAACGAGTTCCGGGTGTGGCAGGAGCGCCTGCGAGGGTGGGGGTACCCCATCACCATGGACGAGCTCGAGGAGGGCCTGTGGCAGTTCGCCATGGGCTACGAGCGCGGCCGCGCCAAGCTCCTGCGTCCGTTCAAGCCATACTTCGAGTACTGCGGCACCTGGCAGTCCTGGCGCATGTTCGTGGCACCTCACCGCTTCCCCGGGCGTCTCGAGATCCACGTGGACGGTGGCCGGAAGGGGTGGCAGCCGGTGTACGTGGCGCGCTCGGACGAGCACGCCTGGATGCACACCATCTTCGATCACGACCGGCTGCGCGCCGCCACCTTCCGCTATGCATGGGCGCACTTCCGCGGGCCGCGTCAGCAGTTCGCGAACTGGGTGGCCACCCAGGCGGCGCAGGACTTTCCAGAGGCCGCACGCGTTCGGGTGTCCTTCGTGCGGTACCGCACGCGTACACCCGACGAGGTGCGTGCGGGTGAGGAGGCGAAGGAGAAGCGAGAGCTGTCGTCCCAGCGGCGACTCGAGCGCTATCGATGAGCGCCGAGCCGAATCTGGGGGCGCCGCCCAGGCACGCGGGGATGTGGTCTCGCTTCGTGGACCGGGTCTCCAGCGTGGAGGGGGCCACCAGCTTCGCCCTGTTTCGCATCGGAATGGGGCTGTCGGTGATCTACGACATCGGGTCCACCGTGCTCGCAGGCCTGGTGCCCGTGCTGTGGATCGACGTGTCTCACGGGGGGATGCGGGCGCTCGGTGACGGCCCCTGGCTCGTCGAGTGGCTGGGCGGGCCGATGCCGAACGTGGTGTGGCCGCTGGTCTTCGGGGCACTCTTCGGTGGGTTGATGCTCACCTTGGGGATCGGAGGACGAGCGATGGCGCTCGTCACGCTGGTGGTCACCAACAACCTGCTGGACATCAACGGGCATGCGGGGGGCAGCTACGACGAGCTGCTGTCCAACGGACTGTGGCTGTGCGTGCTCGGCGGGGGGCAGGGCACGCTGTCGGTGACTGCGCGGCTCCAGCACGGCACCTGGTGGCCCGCCGCCACGTCGCTGGCGTTTCCGCGGTGGCTCGCGGCCTATCAGCTCGTGCTCATGTACTGCATGACGGGGCTGCAGAAGCTGTCGGCGGCGTGGGTGCCCTGGGGCGACTCGAGCGCGCTGTACTTCATCCTGCAGCAGCCCAGCTGGCACCGGTCGGACATGTCCTGGCTCGCCTATGTGTTCCCGCTCACGCAGCTCGCCACGATGGTCACCTGGTTCTGGGAGGTCCTCGCCCCCACCTGGCTGCTCGCCGTGTGGTGGGCGGGCCGCACCGACGTGGGCCGGATCGGGCAGTGGGCCAACCGGATCGGCTACCGCTGGATCTACATGGGGATCGGGCTGTTCATGCACCTCGCCATCTTCCTCACGATGGAGGTGGGCCCCTTCAGCTTCATCAGCGTGTGCTTCTATGCGGCGATGGTGCATCCCGCGGAGTGGCACAGCCTGGTCCGCTGGATCAGGGAGCGATCACCACGGCTCCGCCCTGAGTGAGCGGATCGAAGCCGTCGATCCCCGGCAGGTTCAGCTGTGAGATCTCGTTGGGCACGGTCCAGGTCTGACCGGTGAAGGAGATCATGGTGGTCGCCCAGGCGCCCTGGGGCACCAGGTCGGCGCTGCCCCCCGCCAGCAGGTTCACCACGTCGAAGGGGCCGTTGGCGTCCACGCCGTCCACGCCGCCTGCGTGGTAGTGCAGGAACACCGGCAGGAAGGTGACGTTCAGGTCGTTCACCGGCACGGGGGTGCCGATGGGGGCCACCGCACTCGGCGGCTGTCCGTACAGCGCAGCACCTCCGATCTCGGCGGCCAGCGGGAAGGCCTCGCTCACCCAGCGCTCGGGCAGGATCTGCCCGTCGAACTGGAAGGTGCCCAGGGGGGCTCCCACGAACTCCAGGAACACCCGCGGCCAGATGTCGAGCAGGCCGTTCGCGGCCTGCAGGGGAGCTGGGTACGGATCGGCCTCGCCGTCCTGATCCAGGTCGTTGATCTGCAGGTAGATCGCCGTGGGGCAGGGCTCGAAGGTGGGACTCGCCGGGCTGAAGATGGCCGGATCGCAGGGGCAGAAGCCCGTGGTCTCGCAGCCCACCGCTTTTCCGAACACCGGGCAGCTCGGGCCCAGGAACAGCGGCTGCTCCGGGGAGAAGGCGGTGTTGATGGTGGTGGCCCCCAGCCGGAAGGTGCGAGGGATCGGGTTGGTGGTCGTCTCGCCCAGCGAGATGGTGGTGTCGCTGACGTACTCGAAGGCAGGACGCTGGGTGGGAACGGGCTGGGCCACGAACACCGTGACGCCCGAGCGCAGCACGCCTCCCTGGAGCGGCACCGTGGCCGGCGTGCCTCCGAGATCGTCGAGGTAGGTGCCCACCCAGTCGCCACAGGTGGCACCCGCGAGCACCGACACGAACGGATTGAAGTTGCCGTCCACGTCCATCAGGGCGTTCACGATGTACTCGCCGTTCGGCATCTGCGACAGGCCGTAGTCGGCGGTGCGCAGTCCCGCGTCGATGCCCGAGTAGGCCCCGGCGGGCACGCTCGAGAACGTCACGGGGGCCCCGGTGCCGGCAGGCGGCCCGGGGTTGTTCGCGTCGTAGGCGTTGATGTACGTGGGGCCCAGCGGGGTGTCGTCGCCGCCGGTGAACACCACCGAGCCCTCGATGGAGTTGAGCAGCGGAGGCGCCGACAGCGGGTTGTCGTTGATGGGGGCCTCGTACTCACAGGAGGCCATCAGCAATGCAAGCGTGGAGATGCGCATGGATCCTCCTAGAACCGGTAGGCGATGGTGGCGTAGGCACGACCGATGACGGGCTGGCCCTCGGGGTGCTCGAGGAAGCCCGCGTCGCCGTCGCCCACCGTCTTGATCAGCTCGGTGATGTTCCACACCGTTCCTGCGATCTCGAAGTCTTGGTCGGCGAGGGGCCGGAAGGCCACGCGGGCGGACACCAGCAGCCGTGAGTCGATGGGGGAGGCCACCGGCACGATGGCCAGGGTGTCGGGATCGAACTGACGCAGGTTCCAGGTCTGCCCGCTCAGGTAGTGAGCCGACATGGACACGTCGGTGTTGTACGGCGTGCGGTACGAGAAGCCGCCGTTGAGCTTGAGCTGCGAGGCAGAGCCCTCGCGGGCGACCTGATCGCCGATGGCCTCGTTGACCTGCATCACGTTGGCGTTGGCGAACACGTCGAGGCCGTCCACCGGATACAGCTCGACCTCTGCCTCCAGGCCCACGCCCGTGTAGACCGGATCGAGGTTGATCCAGCCTGTGGAGCCCACCCCCACACCGTTGGCACCGGCGTCGAAGGGGTTGATGGCGAGGGTGACGTCGTCGAGCCCGATGAGGTTGGTCACCTGGTTGTAGTAGACCACCACGTCGGCGGTGTGGAAGAAGGTGGACTCGTCGTGCACGCCCAGCTCGAAGGTGGTGATTCGCTCCGGCCTTAGGTTGCGGTTGCCGAAGTCGGCGATGAACACACCGTCTGCCGGCGTGGGCAGGTTCAGGTCCATGTAGGACTCGAGACCGTTGGGTGCGCGGTAGGCGGAGCCAGCCGTGGCGCGGATGCTGGTCTTGTCGAAGAGGCGGAAGAGCAGCGAGCCTCGCGGGGAGATGGTCTGGCTCAGGGGGATGAGGGGGTGCAGGTCCGCGCGCAGCGAGGCGACCGCACCGAAGGGACCCACCGAGATCTGCTCGTTGAGGAAGGCCTTGAAGTGGTTCTCGACGTAGACCTCGTCGGCGCCTCCGGCGAGGTAGCTGAAGCCGAAGCGCTTGAGCCGGTATCCACCACCCACGTTGAGGGTGTGGGCCACGGGGCCCGTCTCGAACTGGACGGGCGCCTCGAGCTCCACGTCGACGACGTTGTTGTTGAACAGGGCGGCCAGACGGTCGGGACCTGCGCCGTAGCGGACCCAGGGGCCGGTGTCGCCCACGTTGCGGTTCCAGAAGGCGCGCAGGTGTAGCGACCGCACGAACAGGTCCCCACGCAGGTAGGTGTGGTCCATGTCGTTGTGGTAGTTGCCCAGGGCGCCGGTGGCGTAGAACTCGGTCTGTGTGTCGGTGAGTCCGGCCGACAAGCTCACGCCTACG
>JAHQVJ010000048.1 GCA_019634415.1 Myxococcales bacterium | reverse complement strand
GATGGAGTTGAGGGAGGGCACGAGGCGCTGGACCAGCAGGCCAGGGACCGAGGTGTGGCGGAGGTGAGCGCTCTGCCCCAGGTGGAAGGCCTCGAGCTGCTGGAAGCGCTGGGCTTCGCGGGCGCAGAGCTGGACGAGCTGTGCGTCGGACAGCTCCACGGCGCTGCGTCGAGGGTTGGACGCGAAGACGGTGGGCATGGCGCCTTCCATATTGCGGTAGGATCGCGTCCTTGTCGGACTGTTTTTGGTCTCATGAGCATGGGCAGGGGATCGTAGCCAGGCGGTCGGAGAAGCCGGTGTGCTCAGCGTGGGAATTCCGAACCGTGCGGCATGGCATGTGACGTAGGAGGAAAGCAGGTTCTGTGCGAGAGCGTTTGCGCCACCGACACGGTGATCTCGCGGGTGTTCCTCCCAAGGAGCCGGATTACAGGATGCGAGCAGGTGGAACTCTGCGCGCGTGCACGAGTCCACGAAGGTGATCAGATGCAATCAGCGGGAGTTTATGTGACTTTCGGCGACGGGGATCCGCTGCCCAACTTGTTTGGTTCGCTCCGGCCGGGGCCTGTGGCACCGTTCGACGTCCAGCAGCTGGCGAAGGACTTTCACAGAACCCAGACGGACTGGTCCGTTCCCGAGGCCTACCTCGCGATCCTGGTCGCAGCGGCCATGGCCGACGGGAAGTTCCACGAAGAGGAGCAGCAGGAGATCCACCAGATCGCCAGGCGCTCGCGTGTCCTCAACAGCCTCTCCATGAACGAGCTGGCGGCCGCCAACGACACGGCCAACGAGCGGCTCAAGAGCCGCCCCGACGCACTGAAGCAGGCCTGCGACACCCTCGCTCGCGACATGCTCCCGTCGGTGTTCGCCCATGCCGTGGAGGTGGTCCTCGCCGACGGTGAGCTGCACAAGTCGGAGGCCGAGTTCCTCGAGGGTCTGGTTCCCATGATGCACCTCGATCACGACGAGGCCAAGCGCACGGTCGAGGTGTTGCTGACCAAGGCGCGCTTCTGAGGTGTGTGGACCTTAGGTCCACCCAAGCGTAGAGTCGGCCCCCCCGAACCTCGGACAGTCTCGTGATCCGACGTGCGCTGGTCGTCGTGCTGTTACTCGACGTCGCCCTGATGGTGCGCCTGTTCTGGCCCGTGAGCGACGGTTTTCACAGCTATCTGGGCGTGCCGATCTCCACAGAGGCGTTCGATCAGCACGTCCGGGAGCAGATGGAGCGGCGGGGGGTGCCGGGTCTGTCCGTCGCGGTGATCGACGACGCAGAGATCGTGTACCACCAGACCTTCGGCCAGGCCGATGTCGCGCGCTCCCTGCCCGTGACGTCCCGGACGATCTTCGAGGGCGCGTCGACCTCGAAGCCCATGTTCGCCTTTTTCGTCATGCGCCTCGTGGACGCTGGGAAGCTCGACCTCGATCGGCCCCTTCACGAGTACCTGCCCCACGCCGATCTGATCGACGATCCGCGGCATCGAGACATCACCGCCCGCATGGTCCTGAGCCACCGGACGGGCTTGCCCAACTGGAGAGAGTCCGAGGTCGACGAGAAGCTGACCTTTCGTTTCGATCCGGGTGCCGGATATCTGTACTCTGGAGAGGCCTACCAGTACCTGGCAGAGGTCCTCTGTGCGATCGAAGGCACGGACTGGGCGGGTCTCGAGGCGCTGTTCCAGGAGCAGGTCGCGAGGCCACTGGGGCTCCAGCACACGGTGTACGTGCAGACGCCCTTCACCCGTGCGAACCGGGCGGAGCCCTACGATACCGACGGTGAGTGGATCGATTGGCAGAAGGACCCTTGGTACATCAAGGGCGACGGGGTGTTCGTAGCGCCTGCTTCACTGCACACGGAAGCGCTGGACTTCAGTCGGTGGTTGCAGGCGCTGATGCGTCGCGACCTCCTCACCCCCGAGAGCTACGCGGAGCTGTTCACTCCGCACTCGTCCGTGCCGTCCGACGCGATCGAGCTGTCCTACACGCTGGGCTTTCACAAGATCGAGATCCCACTCACCGATCTGTACATGCACACGGGCAACAACGTGGGCTTCGACGCCTGGTTCGCGTTGGACATCGAAGACCACTGGGGATTCGCGACGTTCACCAACTCCGACAACGGGGAGGGGCTGGGGGAGGAGATGTTCGGGTTCCTCTTGCTCGGGCCTCACGTGGCGATCCCGCTGGCGATCGTCGCCCTCGGGGCACTGACGGTGCTGCTCCTGATCGCCGAGGGCATTCGGATGTGGCGGACGCGGGCCAGGTCTTGACGGCGTCGGCGCTGGTCCTGTGGGGGGGCGTGACCGCCTTGCTGGGGCTGACGCTCGGCGCGGCTTCGGTCAGGGTGCGCCTCGCGCTCTGGCTCACCATGCCTGGTTGGGTGGCGTGGCAGGAGTGGAGCCAGCTCGAGGCGTTGAGCGTGGTGCCGCTGTATGCGCTCCTCGTGCTGTTGCTGCTCGCTTCGTTGCTGGAGGGGCTCGCTTGGTGGCGGGGTGCTGCGAAGCGCCCTCGCTGGCTCCTGGCGTTGGTGGCGCTGCCGCTGTGGGCCGTGCCTCCCTTCGAAGCCTGGGTCGTGGCATTCGACGCCGAGGACCACCGGCGCGATCGCTGGACCGATGCGTTCGATGGGCTGCACGAGATCCTGGAGCAGCGCTATGCCTTCGGCGCGCACAAGGCCATCGACTGGGACGGACTGCGGGAGCGATTCCGACCGCAGGTCGCCGAGGCCGAGTCCACCGGCGACGAGGAAGCCCTCTACTTGGCTCTCCGGCGCTACGTGTTCAGCCTGCCCGACGGCCACGTGAGCATTCGCTCTCCCCGTCACGAGGCGTTGTGGGAGGAGGCCGCGGGGGCAGGATTCGGCTTCGCGTTGCTGGCCCTCGATGATGGGGCCGTCGTCACCCACCTCCTCGAGGATGATGGGCCTGCGGCTCGCGCAGGAATGCAGTGGGGAGCTGAGGTCCTGACGTGGAACGGGCAGCCGGTGCGCGCGGCCCTGCAGGCCGTGTCCACGGTCTGGACCTCTCGTCCCATCGCCACCCAGGAGAACCGAGCGCTGGTCCAGCAGCAGCTGCTCACGCGGGCACCAGCAGGCACCCGCCTGGAGATCACCTTCCAGAACCGCGACGGACCCTCGCCCCAGACCGTGACCTTGACTGCGCGCTCGGGAGGCCTCGACACCTACTGGGCATCCGTGCACGCCGACGTGCGTGCCCCGGTCGAGGCCCCCGTCACGCACGAGGTGTTGCGGCCTGGCGTGGGCTACGTGCGCGTGGACAGCCTGGAGCACTCGGCGAGCGGGCAGTCGCCGCCCGAGGCGCTGGACCAGGCGCTCGAGGATCTCGTCGCGCAGGGCGTGCGGGGCCTGATCCTCGACGTGCGGGGCAACCGCGGTGGGATGGACCAGCTGGTGCCGCAGATGATGGGGCACTTCACCACACAGGAGCTCTACTACGAAGGGGTCACGGTGTTCAGCCCGCTCCTGGGTCGCTTCACGCAGCTGATCTCCCTTCGAGTGGAGCCACGTCCGCCCGTGTTCTCCGGGCCGCTGGTGGTGTTGGTGGACCACCGCACCAAGAGCTCGGGGGAGGGGTTCGCGCTGCTGGCGAAGTCCATCCCGAGCGCACGCGTGATGGGGCTGCATGCCACCGACGGGTCCTTCGGGATGGCGGAGGCCACGGTGCACATGCCAGCCGGGATCACGGTGGGGTTCCCGTGGGGGCAGTCGGTGGACGGAGACGGCGCCGTTCAGGTCGAGGGCGACCATGCCCTTCACGGGGGCGTGCAGCCAGACGTTCGGGTGCCGCTGACCTGGGAGCGTGCTCGGGCGATGTACCTCGACGGTCGAGACGTGGTCCTCGACGCGGCAGTGGTGAGCTTGCGTGACAGCGACAAGCCACTCCGTTGATCGCCGCTGTGGAGCGGAGCGCGTCCGATGTCGAGCGTCGAGGAGGATCGTATCGATTGCACAATCTGTGCGGTACCGATGGATCCACCTTACGCAAACGTCGATCTTGGCGTCGCAGGCTGATGTCGAGGTGTGCTGGGGGTCGGCCGGATCTCGGTCGCCACCCGATCTCTGGAGATGCTGCCATGAGGCTACCGCTGGCCCTCGCAACTGCAGTCGTGGGTTGTGCTCCCGCTCTGAAGGAACCCTCTCCAGCTCTATCGAGCGCCGGCTCGGGGTCGATGCTCGAGATCATGCCGGTCTCCGAGGTCGATTGGCAGCCACTGAACCCAGCACGTGGCGATGCCAGCCCCCGTGCGGGCACGCTCTGGGGCGATCGCGGTGGCTCTGGCCCCACCGGCTTCCTGGCGCGTTTCGTGGATGGCTTCTCGTCGCCGCCGCACGCCCACAACGTCAGCTACCGCGCCGTGGTGATCAGCGGCCTCGTGCACAACGACGATCCGGGGGCCGCCGAGATGTGGATGCCGGCCGGCTCGTTCTGGACCCAGCCGAAGGGAGAGGTGCACATCACGTCGGCCAAGGGCGCCGACAACGTGGCATTGGTGGAGATCGACGAGGGCCCCTACCTGGTGATTCCTCCTGAGGAGTCGTTCGGCGTGGAGGAGCGACCGGTCAACGTGCACGCGCGCAACGTGGTCTGGGTGGACGACCTTCGGCCTGGCTTCTCCTCGCCGGACGGGCCGCGACGCGCCTACCTGTGGGGGGAGCCCCGCGCTGGGATCGCCCATGGCACCTTCATCCGGCTCCCCGCCGGGTTCGAGGGGGGCCTAAGGGCGCTCGGCTCGACGTTCCGTGCCGTCGTGATCGAGGGGCGGCTGCACCACGGGGCCGCGTCGGAGCAGCCCCTGGAGCCCGGCAGCACCTTCAGCTCCGCGGGTGACGTGCGCCATACCCTGTCGGCCTTGGTCCAGACGCTGCTGTACGTGCACACCAACGGGCCGGTTCTCTTGTGATCCTGTCGTGGCTGGCGTGTGGTCCTGGGCTCGCGGACCTCGCCTTCGAGCACGGGCCCGTCGTCACCCCGAACCCCTCGGGTGCCGGGGGGGTGGTGTGGATCGACGTCACCACCTCGGAGGCCACCACGTTGTCCGTCGCCGTGGAGGATCGGGTGGGGCCGGTCAGGCACGTGCGCGGTGAGGGCAGCGACACCCGGCACCATGTGCTCGTCGGCGGGCTGCGGCCGGACCATGCGCACACGCTGAGGGTGATCGCACGGTCTGCAGGAGGCGACGTGGTCGTTCACGCGCTGGACTACGTGAGCCCACCGTTGCCCGAGGACCTGCCGCCCTTCGAGGTCCGGCACTCGGCGCCCGATCGCATGGAGCCCGGATGGACGCTCGTGCACCTCGGCACCTACCTGACGATGCTCGATCCCGAGGGCACCGTGCGCTGGGTCCTGCCCGTGGGTACCGATCCCGTCTACACCTTCGGGCGCGCACCAGCCGGCACGCTCTTCTACCAGTCCACTCGCCAGCTCCTCACCGAGATCGACTACTCGGGGGCGGTGCTGGGGCAGTGGTGTGCCGCCGAGGCGCCCACGCCGCTTCCGGGCTGCCCGGTCCCGGAATCCCGCGCGACTCCGTCGCGCTACAATTCCCTTGGGCCCTCGCCTTCGGCTGCGG
>JAHQVJ010000047.1 GCA_019634415.1 Myxococcales bacterium | reverse complement strand
TTCGAGCTGTTCCCGGCGTTGCCCTACCGATCAACGCTGCGCGGCACGGGGTCGAAGCCCTTCGCTACATTCCTCCGCTCCGCTCCTCCATTTCGCTCGGACTTCGATGGACCCCTCTCTGGCCGCTTCGCTCCCACAGCAACCGGGAAGCTCGCTTCGCGAGCTTTCCCGAATGCTGCTAGCGCCTACTCGGGCTCGGGGTTCGCCAGGCTCGCGAGCACGGTGTACTCGATGTTGATCTGGGTGAGCGGCTCGGGGATGAACTCCCGGAACTGAATCGCGTTGCGCCGGGCGTTGTAGGTGTAGTCCTCGATGGGCGTGAACGGGATCGTGGCGCCCTCCTCGGTCACCGCCCACACGTCGATCGTCTCCAGCACGGGCAGGCGCGACAGGTGGAACTCCGTCTTGAGTCCGGCGGCCTGCAGCCCGAGGGTCTGCAGGAACTCGGTGAAGCTGGAGTTGCCGATCTCGCGCTTGATTCCACCGATGCCGTCGGTGAGCGCCAGGTACTCGCGACCCGCGTCGATGTCTTGCAGCGGACCGGCACCAGGCGGGTTCACGATCGAGTTGAACGTGACGAGGGGATCGCGCGCGCGAAGCAGGTTCATGTAGGCGATGAACTCGGCCTTCGAGATGACGTTCTGTCGCGAGTAGTCGTCCTCGTCGGAGATGACGATGACGTGCACGCCGGACTCTTCGTCGTTGCGCAGGAACCCCTTGTTGAAGCCGTCGGCCTCGAGCTCGAGCGCCCAGTAGGCCGCCTCGCGCCCCCGCTCCGTGTTGCTGCCCGTGGAGCCGAGCTGCACCATGTCGGCGAACACGGTGAGGGGATCCTTGGTCTTCGGCGTGATGAAGCGGTAGCCGTCCGACTCGCGGAGCTTGCCGCGGTGATTGATGTTGTCGACGTCGGTGGAGACCACGCCGATGTGGTAGTCCAGCCCACTTCCCAGGAAGTAGGTCATGAAGATCGGGAAGTTGTTGGCCAGCTCCGTCTGGTTGTCGGCCATCGAGCCGGAGTTGTCGACGATCCAGAGCACGTCCACCACGGGGATGGTGACCTGCAAGATCTGATCGAGCTGAATCGGGTTTTCGGGGGGAGGCAGGTTCTCCACCCCCTGCGGCGGAGCTCCTCCAGCGATTTGGTAGTCCGGAGAACAGGCGGTGGACATGGTGACGAGGAGACCGAACCACACACAAGAACGCATCACAGATCCTCACAAGAACACAGTCAAGAACTGCGGAAGTATAGATGACAGGATGACGGTTGGTCATGCGTCTGTCAAATGCCAGGGCAGAGCTGAACAGATCGTCGCGACCTTCCACAGGATCCGCCATGCCCTCGGAGCAGCGGAATGCGATTGGTACACTGCAGCATGCTCTTGACCATCACCCTGTGGGCTGGTTCAGCCCATGCCGCCGATGCGCCCACTCCTCCCATGGAGCAAGCCCGATTCGAGGCGCTCGCCAAGCGTCAGACCACCGCGGGGGTGGCCGAGCTGGCGGGCGGAGGCCTGGCCATCGGCGCGGGCTTCGCGCTGATGACTGCCGGACGTCGTCCCGGGCAGATCTCCACCGAGGCGCAGGGGGCGTCCGACCTCCGCACCATGTCGGGGATCGGGCTGCTCCTGGCGGGCGCCACCACCATGATCATGGGAGGCAACATGCTCACGAAGGCGGCGGTTTCGCGCGATCGTGCCGAGAAGCTGGCGGTGGGGGTTCGCATGGATCCCGTGAACGAGGGCCTGAGCCTGCACTTCGGCGCGACCTTCTGATGCGCCGGTGGGAGGTGCCGGCATTTGGTCTCGGGAACGCGATCCTGGTGGACGTGCCCGATCCCGGAGTTCCTGGCCCAGGGCAGGCTCGCATCGAGATGAAGGCGTGGTCCTTGAACTATCGGGACTCGCTGATGGTGGAGGGTCGCTACGATCCGCGCATTCCGATGCCCTTCGTGCCCTTGTCCGACGGGATGGGCGTGGTGACGGAGGTGGGGCAGGGCGTGTCTCGTGTGTCGGTGGGCGACCGGGTGTGTCCGACGTTCTCTGCAACGTGGCTGTCGGGAGAGCCGACCTCTGCGGACGTGCGCTCCACGCGCGGTGGTCCGATCCCTGGTGTGCTGCAGGAGTCGATGGTCCTCTCGCAGGAGGAGCTGGTGCGGGTGCCGGACCACCTCACCGCGACCGAGGCGGCGACGCTGCCCTGCGCGGCCCTGACGGCCCACTCGGCGCTTGATTTCGGCGAGGTGGGGGCGGGCGGTACGGTGGCCGTCCTGGGGTCCGGGGGCGTGTCCACCTGGGCGCTGATCCTCGCGCGGTCGCGCGGTGCGCGTGTGTGGGCGACCACCTCGACCCCTGCCAAGGCCGAGATCCTGCGATCGCTGGGGGCGACGGAGGTGTGGCTGTACCCCGAGGAGCCGAAGTGGGGAGGCGCTGTGCGATCTGCCAGCGACGGTGGTGTGGACTGTGTCGTGGAGGTCGGAGGCGCAGGCACGTTCGCCCAGTCCCTACGGGCGGTTCGCGTGGGGGGCACGGTGGCGGTGATCGGGGTCGTGGCCAACGACGATGCACCGGGGGTGTCGGTGATGCCCATCCTGATGCGTCAGATCCGCTGCCAGGGCGTGTTCGTGGGCTCCCGCGCTGGGTTCGAGGCGCTGTGTGACGAGGTGCGCACCCACACCCTGCGGCCGGTGGTGGATCGCACGTTCCCCTTCGATGCGCTGCAGGAGGCGATGGCCCATCTGCGCTCGGGGGCCCACGTGGGCAAGGTCTGCTTGGCCGTCGACTAAGGGCTCGCGTAGCCCGCGATCACGGACGGCTGGTCGATTCCCACCACCGTGCGCACGCGCCCCGTGGACGAGGGCACGGGCACCTCGGGCACGGCGGACACCTCCTCCATCACGGCCCCGGTGCGGGGGTGCAGGCGCACGCCGGGACCGCCCGTGGCTCCCACCACCACGGCGTCGTCGGTGATCACCACGGCGGTGGGGGCTGCGGGCAGCCCGAGGCCACCACGGGCGAGATCGGTGGCGGCAGCACGGACGAAGCGCACGTTGCCGGTGTCGACGTCGATGGCGACCACCGGGTGTGGCGCGTCGGGGAGCGTGAAGACGGCCAAGCCGTGGTCCACCACCAGTGACTCTGGAGGCGATGGCAGCGACCACCCCCAGGCAGCTCCGGTAGGTGCCGGACCTCGGGTGAGGGGGGCCGGTGGCTCGGGCCAGGCCAGCGGTACGGGGCCACCCGTGCTCCACAGGCTGGGTGCCAGCGCCAGCGCGGGGTTCGCTTGGCCAGGGGGCACGGTGGCGAGGTAGGCGTTCACCAGGTCGCGGCAGTCTGCTCCACACAGCGGCAGCTGGGCGCCGTCGGCACCGTCTGGGCCCACCACGCCCGACAGCGCTCGCGACAACGCCACCAGCTCCCTCAGCGGCACCCGGGGAGAGACCTCGGACCGCGTGAGCAGACCGAAGAACGCCGCGTGGGCGCTCGGCTGCTCGGGCTCGACATAGACCAGGTGCTCCACCCAGGTCTCAGCACAGTCCCAGTCGCCCGACAGGAAACAACGGGCCGCTGTCTGCCGTGCGTCTGCATCGGCTGCGGCCGCCAGTGCGGGCTCCGGGACCTCCCACCCACCGACGAGGGGCTGTGGCGCAGGTGCCTCGGGAGGAGACGGCGGTGCGGGGGCCTCTGCCTGCGGCGCGCAGCCCAGCGTCCCGAGCAGCGCGCCGAGGATCACTTGCAGCCTGGCAAGGCGGCGATCCATTCTCGCATCAGCTCCCGACCCACCTCGTCCACCACGTTCGACGCCAGCGGCGGCATCTGAGTGGGGCCGCGCGTGGCCACCCGTGCATAGAGCACCGAGCGGTCCGGCTCTCCTGGGGCCACGATGCGAGCATCTGGGATCTTCAGATCGCCCTGCGACGGCTCATTGCACAGGCCCGTCTCCGTGAGCGGCGTCCACGCGCGCAGGTCGAGGTCACCCCCGCCGGTTCCGTCGGGGAAGTGGCAGTAGGCACAGTTCACGTGCAGGTAGGAGCGGGCGCGATCGTCGAGGCTGGCGGCGGGGTTCCCGAGGGAGGGGAACGCACCGGGGCGATCGCTGGGTGTCTCGATCACGCCGATGCGGGTGAGCTGGTCCACCTGGTTCGCCACCGCTCCGTTGGCGTACACGTGCAACCCGTCGAGCTGCTGCGTCGACAGGGCGAGCACACCGCCCCACTCGGGCGTGTGGCACTGCAGACAGTCGGGGCGGCTCGGTACGGCCCACTCACCCGTCGCGCCCACCGGCAGCGTGGCCGCACCCTCGAGCAGTTGGGCGTCCTGGCCGACCCAGGCGTAGGTGTAGCCGCCCCATCGACCGTCCTCGTGTCGGACGAGCAGGCGGGTCTCCAGGCGTTGGCCACCCAGCGCCATCTCCTTCATCACGATCGAGCCCACGGGCAGGTTGATCCGCCCATCCGAGTCGACGGTGGCCTGCGTGCCATCCGGGAGCGCGAACCAGCGGCGCTTCGTGGCCCCGTCGGACCAGAACGGCTGAGCCACGCTGAACTCGACCATCATGGAGCCCGCCTGCGAGGCGTCTGCGGGGTTCACGCAGCCCGTCTGCGACAGCAGGCGAGGGACCTCGTCGACCACGTTGTTCTCGCCCGCGGCCTCGAGCTTGAGCACGCCGCGGTTGCGGTCCACGAAGAAGACCTCGTTGTTCAGGTCGGTGGCGATGTGGGTGAAGTCGTTGGCCGTCTCCAGCAGCGGCTCCACCACCGCCTCACCGCCGACGCCGTACTGCAGCCCGTAGACGCGGCCGGACACGTAGTCGGCGAAGACGTACACGCCCTGGAAGCCTGCGATCTCGGTGCCCCGGTAGACCACACCACCGGTGATGCTGCCGTCGCCGTCGAGGTGGTTGAGCACCGCCACCGGCTCCTCGAGGCCCGCGCGCTGACAGTCCTTGGGTGGGTTGAAGCAGTCGTCGCCCTCGGTGACGCGCCACCCGTAGTTGCGGCCCTGCGCCACCAGGTTGATCTCTTCGTACTTGTCTTGGCCGACGTCGGCCGCCCACAGCTCTCCGGTGGCAGCGTCGAAGGAGAACCGCCAGGGGTTGCGGAAGCCCCAGGCATAGATCTCGGGACGTCCGCCTCCCAGCGCGAAGGGGTTGTCGGGCGGGATCCCGTAGGGGGTACCCGCGTCCACGTCGATGCGCAGGATGGAGCCGAGCACGGTGCTGACGGTCTGGCCGTGGTTGCCTGGGTCGCCCCCGCTGCCCCCGTCACCCATGCCGAGGTACAGGTAGCCATCGGGGCCGAACACCAGCGCGCCGCCGTTGTGGTTGTTGTAGGGCTGGTCCACCGAGAGCATCGACAGCTCGGTGCCGGGATTGATGGTGCGACGGTCGGTGCTGGTGAAGCGCACGATCTTGGTGGTGAGGCCGGTCGCCGTGTAGTTGGCGTACACGTAGCCGTTGTTCTGGAAGTCCGGGTGGAAGGCGAGGCCCAGCAAGCCTCCCTCGTTGGCGGTGTCGTCCACCAGCCCCGACAGGTCCACGACCAGCTCCTGCTCCGTGACACCGGGGGTGTTCTGGAACCGCTGGATCTCCCCATCCTGAGTGGCGAGCCACCAGGTGTCGGGGTCGCCGGGCGGCTGGCCCATCCACACCGCCTTGCGCCAGCTCAAGCCCGTGAAGGTGGGCGTGAGCTTCACGTCGGCGTTGGCCACCGGACGAGCGAAGGCTAGGCACGTCGCGTTTCCGGGACGTGCGTCGTAGCCCCACTCAGGTGTGGGCTCCGGCCGATCTCGATTGCAGGACCCCACCGTGAGGAGGACGATGACGACTGCCCGCATGTTCACGATCTCCAACACCCCGCACTCGGAGGGTAACCAAAGCCAGAGCCTTCTGATACCCACCCTCGGAAATGCAGGGAGGAGTATGGTGATTGCGAGCTACAGTGCTTCGTGAGGATCGTCTCGGTCGGGCTCCGGCTCGGGGCTGACGGTGGGGAGGTCCTCGGGGGCCACTGCCGCCTCCTCGATCACCTTCTGCGACACGAACACCGGCAGGTCGTGCCCCAGCGCCAGCGCGATGGAGTCCGATGCCCGCGCGTCGATGACGTGCTCCTTGCGCTTGCGCGCCTGCAGCGTGACCCGCGCCACGAAGGTCTCCTGGACCAGGTCGTCGATGCGCACCTGCACCACGGTGGCTCCGCTGCGCGACAGCACCTCGTCGAGAAGATCGTGGGTGAGGGGGCGCTCGAAGGCCCGTCGCGCGTGCCGCAGGGCGATGGTCAGGCCCTCGGTGTGGCCCACGGCAACCTGCAGCACGCTGGCGCGCTCGGCGTCCGACAGCAGCACCACCGCCCCCATCGGGGTCGGAATCACCGCCTGGACGATCATGTGAACGTAGCCCTCTGGCGGCTCACTCGGTGGCTCGCCCTTGCGAGCATGGGCGACGGGGCTGCACAGCGACGCCGCGAGGAGAAGATGGATCACCTCCTCAGAGTAGCAGCGATCGGCGCCGAGGCGCTGGGCGAGGTCACAAGACTTCTGCGGACCATCCGTCTGGCAGCTGCCGATCGAGGCTCACGAGGCCTCCGGGGAGGTGGCTCAGCGGGTGCAGCCACCCCTTCGTCCACTCCACGAAGGTGCCCGTCTCGTCGTACAGCGCGACGTCCACGCGAGGGGTGCGGTCACGAGCCACGGGCAGATTCAGGGTGGGCCCTGCCGTGGCGAGCCCGTCGCCATTCACGCTGATGGTGCTCACGGGGTGCAGCACGGAGCGCGCCTGATCGGCCACGCGCTCGATGCGATCGAACAGGGCGGTGTAGGTGTAGTCGCTCACCCAGATGGGACTGCAGTAGCCCATGATGTCGGCCGTGGTGACGGGGCTCTGCATCTGATCGTTGAAGGGGTCGTAGCCCCAGGTGCCGATGCTGCCGCCGTTGTGGGGGAAGCGCGGATCGATGTCCTTGGCGTCTCCGCAGGGTGCGTGGGCGCGACCGTGGGCGTGGCCCACCTCGTGGGCGAGGGTGGTGGCCGCGACGTCGAGCTCGCTGAAGCCGACGCCGATGGAGGCGCGCAACGAGGGCTCGTCGGCGCTGAAGGCCAGGTAGGACAGGCCCAGCAGACAACCGTTGAAGCAGTAGTCGTACAGGTTCCGATCGGGGTCGAACATCGCGTAGTAGTACGTGTTGGGCGCCACCTTGTTCCGGTCGCGCTCCCGCGTGGCCACCGTGGCGTTGAGCACGTTCTCCCACTCTTGGCCCGTTCGGATCCGTTGGTTCCAGTCCACCGGAGGCTGCACCTGCACCGTGACGTTCTGGGCCGGGTAGGTGGCCTGCATCAGGTCGCGGATCGTGGCGATGGCGGCGTCACTGGTGTCGGGTGTGCGCCCCGAGCCGTCGTAGTTGTAGCGAAGGGGGAAGATGACGACGGTGAGGTCGTCGGACTGCTGGGCGTTCAGGCCCGCTGCCAGGTCCCTCGACGAGTCGAAGCGGTTCGGGCGGCGCAGGCCCTCGCCCGGCCCCTGTGCATTGGCCTCGCGCAGCTCCACGATGATCTCCGTGGGCTGCCGCAGGTCCTCGGCGGGGATGGTGAAGTTGAAGGTGCTCGACAGATCCGCGTCGGTGGAGGCGTCTTCTACGCGCTGCCGCAGGGGCTCGAACACCAGGTCCTCGATGTTGCCACCGCCGGAGACGGTGACGTGAGCGGCCAGCCTGCGGGCCTCGAAGCCCGGCTCGGGATCCACGAAGATGCGGAGGAGCGCCTCGCGGTTCGTGATGACGGGGGGCTGCCCTGCAGGTGGGGCGTCGTTGTCTTCGCGAAGCACCACCTCCACGCCTTGGTAGAGGCTGATCTTGCTGATCGCCACATCGGCGGGGAAGTCCAGCTCCGCGGGCTCTGTGGGCTCCGTGGGCTCGGTGGGCTCGCCAGTGTCTTCGCCCAACGTGGGGAACGTGTCCAGGGCCACGTTGAGGTCACAACCTGCGAGGAGAAACAGGGTACAGACGACGATTTTGCGCATGAAAACTCCGGGACGAACCCAGGATTCGAAGCTATCCACGGCCGCTGAGCCCGAGAGCCCGGAGCGACGGCTGGTTCGTTGTACGCTCACGGTCCCGGGATCTTCGGACCGGCCGCGTGAACACTCCAGCGCAGGAAAGCACCGATGAGACAGAACGAGTCGACGAGTTCCATCGCCAGGGCGCGCTCCCTGATCCGGGAGGCGTTGGCGCTGGTGGAGGATGACCCAGGTTCGGCCCACATTGCAATGGCCGTTCGACTCGCACATCGGGCTTTCAAAAGTCGAATGCTCGATCCCACGGAGCTGATGGACGCCGGACACCGCCTGGAGGATCAGGGTCGGGTGGAGCTTGCGGCGGAATACTACGCGGCGGTGGTGAAGCTGGAGCCGGGCGCGGCGCGTGGGTGGACGAACCTGGGCGAGGCGCGTCGCAAGCTGGGGCAGTACGACGCCGCACTCGAAGCCTTCAACCGGGCGCTGCTGCGCGACGAGACCTACCTGTGGGCGCTGGCAGGGAAGGCGG
>JAHQVJ010000046.1 GCA_019634415.1 Myxococcales bacterium | reverse complement strand
TCAGGTGATGCACCTGGGAGCGCGGCACCTGGCACTTCGGGACGGGATGTGGATGCAGCCGGAGCCGCTGCTGCACCTGGGCCCGATGGCGGGGGACTTGTCGCTGCCGGTGGCGTACTCGTCGCTGTATGCGGCGGGAGACACGAATGCTCTTCAAGATCGGACCGGCACCTTCAGTGCGAGTGTGTATCTACTCTTTGCGGGTTGTGGCACGACATGCCAGTATGATCCGCCGCCACCTCCCGCCTCTTCGGATCCGGTGGTGGGCCGTCTTGAGATTCACGCCTTGTATCAGCATGGTAGCTGGTACGATGGGGTCAGCGGAAGCCTGCTAGGGAGAGTTGGTCATGCCTGGGTCTCCTACCATCCAGCCAACGGAGAGTCATCGATGTCGTGGGGTATGTACAAGGGCGGCTACGCCGCTAGTGCAGACGAACTTCAAAGCCCAGACCCGTACGCCATAGACCAAGAAGCATACAGGGCGAGCGCAGTGTACGGCGTGGACGTGACGCAAGGGCAGTTCGACAAGGTGACTCAATTCGTCGACGATGTGATGTCGATGGAGGAGGGGTACGATGCTCTGCAATACAACTGTGCGGACTTTGCCCAAGGGATGTTCGAGTCCTCGGGGTATGGCGTGCCAGACTACGCCATTCGTGCCTATGATGCTCCCTTTGATCTCATTTCCCGAATTGAGAATGCAGCGGAGCGGGACGCAGCAGATGATCCTGGTGACATCAAGCCCCCGTTCTTCTCGGCGAAGGAGAGTCAGCCGTGATCGGTCTGGTGCTGCTCGCGTGCGCGGGAAACAGCCATCGCACAGTGTATCGCGTGGAGGGTGAGGTCGTCGAAATGCGCGACCACACCGACAAGAAGATGCACTCAAGAGGCATCGCTGGGCCGACCCACACCCGCCTGGATCTTCGGGAGGTGGAGGTGTGGGAGGGGAGTCGTCAGCTCCCCGATCATGAGTGGCAGCGAATCTTGAAGCGCTGCTGCGAGAGGGAGGACACCTGGTCCTTCCTGTATGACGGCACGTCGTTGTCAATGCCCCCAGCGGGGGGGCGGGCTGAGTTTCGTGCAAACCGATATGGGATCGGGTGGCGCTACCGTGTGGTGGGGGAGCGTCGAGGCTGCCAGTGGTAGGTGCGCTCCAAATGGGGAGCGGGGCTTCCGGATCGTGATGTCGGAGTTGGACTCGCTACACGGGACCCCGACCGTCAGGTGATGATCAAGCAGGTCGTCGAGGCCGCGACGACTCGGTTCCCCACCTGGCCACCGTGCATCGTTTTGGAGGCGACGGGTTCGGGCGCGCCGTGCAGCGGTGGGAGCCCTTCGAGAGCGACAATGGCTGGATAGTCACCGAGACGGAGCTCTGGGCGGCCGACGACGTGGTTCAGGTCTGCGGCGCGCGAACCGGCGGCGGGTCCGAGGCGGTCGTTGCCGAGCTTGAGGTCGGGCACACCTGGCTCGATGATGGACGGCTCCATCGTTGGACCGACGATGGGGTCGCGGACCGGGGTGAGGCCACGGTCGCGGATCTCGCGGAAGCCGGTGCGACGCGGAGGGCGGCGGCGGCGGCCCGCGTCTCCGGTGCCGAGCAGTGGGTGCTGGTGCTCGGCGAGGCCGACGAGGCAGGGCACTGGAGGCTTGGAGCGGTGGAGGCCGGGGAGCGGCTCGCGTTCCAGGGCTGGGTGTTCGAAACCGCCGACACCGATGACGACGGACTCATCGAGATTCAGCCCACGGGCGACGTCCTCGGCCGCGTCTGCCAGACCCACGTGCGGCGGTCGGATGTGGTCATCAACCTCGTCGTCACCGGACCTGACGGCTCCGAGACCCTCACTGGCACGCCCGAGCACCCGTTCTGGGTGCCCGAGGTCGGTGGCTATGTTGCCATGGGCGACCTCGAAGTCGGCATCGTCCTTCGGACGGTCGGTAGTGGTGAGGCCCGCGTCGTTTCCATGGACTGGCGTGAGGGCGACTTCGAGGTCTTCAACTTCGAGGTCGAGGACGCACACAACTACTACGTTCGTGCGCCTGGTGGCAGTGGTGACGGTGTCCTGGTCCACAATGGGTGTGGACCGAAACTCAACGTTGGGTCAGGTGACAATGCCATGCCAGGAGCCATCAACATGGACGTTCGGCCTGGTCCAGGAGTCGACGTAGTTGGGGACGTCAACGCCATGCCCTTTGGGAACCAAACTTTCAGCGAGGTCCATGCTGTAAATCCCTTCGGATTCAATCCTGTCTCTGCCGAGACCGCACGCGTCCTCGAACCTGGTGGAACACTAAAGGTGACGGGAACTGCGAGGAACAGGTTTGCGCAGGCGACAGATGAAGCTGCCGCGGCAGCTGGTCTTCGGAAGGTAGGCTCTGGCCCGATGGACCCGGATCATGCCTTCGGGGTCCAGAAAACTACATCTGGGGGCGTGTTAAGAACTGGGTCGTCTACGACTACGACGTACATGAAGGACCCGTGAGTATTACAGACACTCTCGAGCATCTGTTCGCCATTCGCGCTCCGAGCGCGCCGCCCAAGGTAATCGCGGACTTGGCTGACCGTCTGATCTGGTGCACCGCAGACAACGGATCAGCAATACTGAAGACCCGAGAGCGGTGGCTCCGGGGGCAAGACCGGGAGCGAGTGGCGATAGCCTTGGCGATGGACGAGACCTTTCCGTTCCAGACTCGAGCCGAGATGGTCGACGTTCTTCAGTCTATTGCCGAGCGCTGGCCAGAGTTCTCCAAACGATGCTCTGAATTCAGCGAGGCTCGGAACGGTGACCCAGGTTGATGGCACCCTCCCTACGACCTCCACCAAGTCGTAGGCCACCATCGGGTCGATGTAGCGCCCGCGACTGCCCGAGATCATGTACTCCTGCAGTTGGTCGACGGCGTCGGGTGGCGCTCCAGCTCGGAGCAGCCCGCTCCTGAAGCCCTCCCGATGAACGGGCTTCGTTATTGCTCACCGCGAACCCTCCGAACGCACGCCGGGGTTCTGCGAACCCCGATCGGCGCACGTCCGAGGGGATCGCAGCTCGCACGAAGCCCTTGCGAAGGGCATAATGGCGCTCCACTGCCTGGAGCGATCTAGCAGCATGATCTAGTAGGTCGGATCAGGATCATCGTCGGAAGTCTCGTCCCGATTCTCCCAACCCTCCAGGGTGCGGTAGCAGTACCGATCGACGTTTGCGAGGACCTCGTCTGCAGTCTTCTTCAAGACGAAGGGCTTCGCGACCCCTCCGGTACTGCCGACTCGGGAACGGATCAGAGCCCGTAGGGCGCCGTTCCTTGGTCGACAGTATCGGAGGGGGCGATCACGAAGCCCGGTCACCAGGAAGGGGTTCGGGTCTTCGTGCCGGACATCGAGAGACTCGCGTTTTGCGGCCTCGAGCTGCTCGACACTCACTGACAGCCATGCAGTGGCTGCACCTGAGATCTGGAGACCATGGGACGTCACACCGACGACGGCTCCAGCCAGGCCGACAGCTCGTCCGCCTGATCCGGCGGCAGCTCCAGCCCCAGCCGATCGAAGCGCTGCACCACGAAGTCCACATAGGTGCGATGCACCTCGGAGGCCGTGAGGGGACCGTCGAGGCGCCCCTGGAGCAGCAACGCCATCGCCACGTAGTTCAGCGCGGGCCGAGACCCGTGGCCCAGGGTGGCGTGCATGTCGTCGCGGGCCGCCTTGGTGAGGGCGTTGACGTAGCGCACGTCCGGCGTGTCGGGGCGTGGCACGCTGCGGGTCGCGGCGGCGAGGCTGTCGTACATGCCCGCCAGCTCGCGGCTGGACCGGAGCGGGAAGCCCTTGTCCGCGCGGCGTAGAGCGGTGGCGGCGCGCGGAACAGCCGGGCTCGACTCGTCGGGCTCGGGCTCGTGGAAGTCCACCGCGTTCACCGAGGCCGGCAGCAGGTAGCCGGGCGGGGTGGCCGTGACCACCTGGGCGGGTGGTACCACCGTCTTGGTGAAGGCGGTGAAGCTGCCGTGCCCGAACCAGTCCGCGCCGATGTCCAGCTCAGAGTCCCGACGCACCCGGTAGGCCGCGGCCGCCATCGACAGCGGCTTGCGCAGCGACGTGTACAGGTCCATCAGGCAGCTCCGGGCGATCTCCTCGTCAGCGGGAGCAGCGGCGGGCCGCTCCACCACCGGAGCGTCGGCCGGCGGTGGCTCGGGCTCTCCTGCGAGCCCCTCCAGCTCCACCCGCAGATCCTGGGCGATGTCGTCGATGGTGGCCAGCAGATCGGAAATGCGGCGCGAGAGCTGGGTCACGATGGGCGGCACCACGCTGCCCGGCTTGTAGGTGTCCTCGTGGGTGAGATCGCCCCAGGAGTCCTGCAGCAGGGTGCGCACCTGCAGCTCGCACACCGTGCACACGAACTGGGTGCCGATGGGCACCGTGGTGAGCAGGTTCACGTGGTAGGCGCGGTACCCCGAGGGCTTGGGCTGGTTGGTGTAGTCCTTGATGGAGCCGCGGAGCACGGCCAGGGCGTGCAGCTCCTCCTGATCCTGGGCCACCGGCAGGTGCGACAGGATGTCGATCAACATCTCCTGGTCGGAGAGGTTGGTGCAGGTGATCCGCGTGCCGATCAGGTCGTCGATGACCGTGGGGATCCCCCGAGGACCGTCCAGCGCGCGCACGCGCTCGGCGTACTTGTCGAGCTGGAGCTTGCGCCACAGCCGCTGAGCGGACTTGACGCGGCCCACCGCGATCTGGATCCGACGGGCTTGTCGCTCGTCGAGCGCCTCGTGGATGTGCTTGCGCAGCGAGCGGTTGGCGTTGTGCAGGGCCGGGGTGAGCACGTCGGCGGCGTACGTGTCGTACCAGGCCGTGAAGTCGGCGTAGGAGAAGGAGGGAAGCACGGGGCCCCGGCGGTGCGGGTTCCGATGCCTATACCGCGCTCAATGCCGATGCGTAGCCGAAGGCGGTGGCCACCGGCTCGAGGTGATCGAGGGCCTGGGCGGGGATCCGGTGGTGGTAGCGGCGCCAGCGACCCACTGCCCGGCGGTAGATGGGCTGCGACACCGCGTGGTAGCTGGGGGTCCGGATCTGACGCTGGGTGGATCGCTCGTGGAAGCGACGCACGGCGTCGGAGTAGGGCAGGCCGATGCGCGCGAGCATCTCCTTGGCCGTCGTGTCGAAGTCCTCCACGAGCCGCTCGTAGTGGACCTCGATCCCGTCGATGGCCGGATCGGAGCGCCAGGTCTGCCAGGGGGTCATGGTGTGCACGTAGGCGGTGGCGAGGTCCACGGGATCGCTGAAGTGCACCATGGCCCGGTTGATCGTCAGATCCTGGAAGAAGCCCGACACGAGGCAGTCCCGCGGATCCCGCAGCGCCACCACGATGGGGGCTGTGGGAAACAAGCGTCGGATCCAGGGGATCTGCAGCACGTTCATGGGGAGCTTGTCGATCCAGCGCGCCCCGAAGTGAGCCCGACCGAGGTCGAGGTACGTCTCGCGCACCGCCACCACGTCCGACGCCGACATCCGATCGAGCAGGGTGGCCGATGGGGGCGTGGCGATGCCGAGGTGGGCGGCGAGCCGTCGCTTGATGGTGCCCAGCAGATCGGCCTCGTCGGTGGCCCCCAGCTCGGCGGCACTGGCCAGCACGCTCTCCAGCAGCGTGGTGCCGGAGCGGGGGAAGCCCACCAGGAAGATGGGCGGCTCCTCGCACGGGGGCACCGGATCGTCGTCGGGGCGCGCGGGGGGCCAGCTGGCCACGGCCTCGGCGGCGGTGCGCTGCACCCACTGCCGGTCCTGCTGCGCCATCTCCGGCAGGGTACGCTTGGCGACGTGCCCGCTCACGGCGGCGTCCCAGGCGCTCGCGTCGCCCACGCCGTCGAGGATGCGGGCGAGCTGCAGCCCTGCGCTGGCCCGCTGGCGTGCAGGGAGCTCGTCGCGCTGCAGCAGTGCCGTGAGCCGCCTGCGGGCGTCCAGCGCGCGCCCCTGCCGCAGATCCACACGAGCCAGCACGATCTCCGCCACCGGGTTGCCCGGGTCGATCTCGAGCGCCTGCAGCGCCACGGCCTTCGCGTCGTCGTGGCGGTGCAGCGTCTCGTGCAGGCTCGCCAGGTGCCCCATGGGGAAGGGGTCGCTGGGATCGAGCTCGATGGCCTTCTGTAGCGCCTGTTGCCCCTCCTCCGCCCGGCTCGTCTCCACCAGCAGCACGCCCAGTGGCGCCCACAGCCCCTTGGCTTCGGGGTGATGGGTGAGCCCCTCCCGGAGCGTGCGAATGGCGGGCTCCGTGCGCTCCAGCCGGCGCTCGGTGAAGGCCAGCAGCCGCCACATCTCCAGGCGCTCGGGAAAGGCCGACACCACGTGGCGCAGGCACTCGGCGAGCTCGGCGGGCCGATCGGCGGCCTCGAAGAGGACGGAGCCCACGTCGTGCACGGCGGGATGGGCGGGGGCGAGGTCGCGGATGCGGCTCCAGTGGGCGAGCGCATCGTCGAGACGGCCCTCCTTGAGGAGGAGCAAGGGAGTCCGCAGCTGCTGGACGATCTCGAGGGAATCCATGGACCCCGATCGGTCGGCGCTCGGCGAACTTGATGGCGCGTTACCCGGGCGTATGCCGACCGCCTTCGTCACGGGGTGTGCGACGGGCTTCGGCCACGCGCTGGTGCGAGAGCTGCTCGCCCGCGGCTGGCACGTCGTCGCCTCCGACCCCTCCCTCGACCGCTGGCCCGCCGCCCTGGGTGCGCCACGACCCGACCTCCAGGTGCACGCCGTGGACGTGCGCGACCAGTCGCAGATCGACGCCGCCGTGGCGGATGTGTCGTCGGTGGACCTGGTGGTCAACAACGCCGGCTACGCGCTGTTCGCCACCCAGGAGGAGGGCGACGTGGAGGCGGTGCGCGACATGCTCGACGTGAACGTGCTGGGGCCCGTCCGCGTCACGCGGGCGCTGCTGCCAGCACTGCGGAAGGCGCGCGGCACGGTGGTGCAGCTATCCAGCGTGGCTGGGCGCACCGCCTTCCCCGAGTCGGGGTTCTACGCCGCCAGCAAGTACGCGGTGGAGGCGCTGTCGGAGGCGCTGTTCGCCGAGGTGTGCACCTTCGGGATCCGCGTGCGGCTGATGGAGCCCGGCTCCTTCGCCACCGAGTTCCTCTCGCGCGCCGCGGAGGAGAGCCCACAGCCCGAGGGCGACTCGCCCTATGCGCACCTGCGACCGCGCTGGACGCAGGCCAAGCGCGAGGTCCTGGAGGCGCCCCAGGATCCCATGCTGGTGGTGAGCGCCATCCTGGCCAGCCTCGACGACCCCGCGCCCTTCCGGCGCGTGGTGGTGGGGCCCGACGCCGCACGGATCCTGGCCCTGCGCGAGGCCCTGGGGCCCGATCCGTGGGCGCGGCTGGCGGCGGATCGCAACGCCTTCGAGGGCGCGCCCCACGGCGCCGACGAGGTGCCGTCGCCAGCGGAGCTGCTGGCGGAGCCGCCGGGCTCCCCGCGCTGGGAGCTGGCGCGCACGGCCCATCGGCACGGCCACCTGGCGCACTGGGAGGAGACGGAACAGGGCCGTCGCGCCCTGGCCCAGCTCGGCGATCAGGAGCGCTGATCGCGACAATCAACCCCGTTGATTGTCGCGATCGAGCGGAGCGCGACTGATCCGAGGTTGCAGTGGGACTGGAGCGAGGGAGCGTGCGAGCGAGTGCAGGGAGTGCTGCAAGTCCAAGCGCGGAGCGGCAACCAGTAGCATCGCGACAATCAACCCCGTTGATTGTCGCGATGAGCGAGCCCCAGCGCCGCGGCGAAGGCGCCGAAGCCCAGCAGCACCCAGTGGATGGGTACGAGCTCGCTCGCGGACACGATCCCTGGAGAGAAGCCGAAGCCGATGTAGGCGGCGACGTAGAGCTGCGCGACCTGCACGCCTCGCGCCGACGGTCCCATCACCAAGAAGCCGTACAGGAAGTTGAAGCCGTAGGCGAACCCTGCGGCCACGCAGGCAACGACGAGCAGAGGCTCCGAGGCGGTGCTCGTGTACAGGGCGCCCACACCGAAGGCGGCGGCCGCGGTGGCCAGGCCGATGCGCGCCAGGCGCGCCGGATCGCGCACGCCGATGCGCCGTGCCAGGGGCTGCACCGCCACCCCCGTGCCCAGGGTCAGCGCCGTGACCAGCCCCGCGCCGAAGGGCGTGCGTGGCGCTCCGAAGGCGGGCAGCACGGCAAAGGCCATCACCGCCGTGCCGAAGGAGAAGGGGGCCACCCAGGCCAGGCCGGCAGGCAGCTGGGGGCGGAAGACGTCGGTCAACGGCACGCCGGTGTGCTGTCCGCGAGCGGCGGCGTCGTGGCGGGGCACCCACAGCAGCAGCCCGATCCCAGCGCTCATCAGCAGCAGGTGCGGCAGGTAGGGCGTGATCAGCGGGGCCTCCACCCAGCCCACGATGGAGCCCGTGGCCAGGGGCCCCAGGGCGAAGCCGCAGGTGAGCGCCACGGTGTTGCGCACGCCGCCCACGCCCGGACCCGCGTCGGCGGAGAGCGCCAGCAGCCAGGCGCTGCCGGCACTGAAGGCGAGTCCCGAGGCCAGCCCCGCCAGGAGCCGAGCGACGTACAGCGGTGCTGCCGTCTGCGCCCCCAGCAGCACGCCCGTGGCCAGCAGCGAGATCACCGTGGCCGGGAACACGATGGCAGGTCGCCCCACGCGGTCGGACAGGGGTCCCCCGAGTAGGATCCCAGGTGCGATCCCCACGGCATAGACGCCGAAGGTGGCGCTGACGGTGGGCTCCGACAGCCCCACCACGTCTGCGTAGACGCGCAGCATGGGTGCGAACTGGTTCGCCCCCCATGCCACGCCGAACAAGGCGATGGCGAGCCAGCGCCACGCGTTCCCCGAACGGTCCGATTGCATGCCGGGGTTCGTAGCCTCAGGCTACCAGAACAGCAGCGCGCGCGGCACGTCCAGGTAGTCGCTCGTCGTCAGCCGCACGCGGTTGTCGTGCACCAGCGTGGCGCCGGGGTACTGGCTGGCGCGGTAGGCAGCATGGTGCACGCGGAACTCCACGTCCAGCACGAAGCGATCGGGCAGCGGCGGCACCTGCCGATGCCCTGCGCGCCGCACCGCGGTGGCCAGCTGTGAGCGGATCTGCTCCTCCACCACCCGCGGATGGTGCCCCACCATGCTGTGGCCCACGCCTCGGCCGGTGACCACCGTGGCGATCGCCGGATCGAGCTGCTCGGCCTCCTCGCAGATGGCGGCATCGCCGCTCACGAACACGGTGGGGACGCCCAGCGAGCGCGCGATCCAGGCGTGTAGCCGCAGCTCCGACACCGGCTCGTCGTTGAGGAGCAATCGGTGGAACTTCGCCGACGACATCGTGTGCGACAGCGGGTTGCCCCCGTTGGCGGCGGGCGCGTGGTAGCCCACCAGGGCCAGCGCCGCGAAGGAGGCGTCGAGCTCTTGGACCATGGCGAAGGGGTGGCCCGACCAGCCGCGGATCAGCCGCGTGGGCCGCGGCAGGCGTGCCGGATCGAGGTTGCGGCCGGTGTGGTGGGCGTCCTTGACCCACACCTCGGTGGCACCGCCCTGCAGCGCCCCCTCGCAGGCGGCGGCCACCTCCACGTTCATGCGCTCCTGGAAGGGGCCGTAGGCGGCGTGGCTCGCGTTGGCCTCGTCCCAGTGGGCGATGCCCGTGACTCCCTCGATGTCCGCGCTGATGTAGACCTTGCCGACCACGCTGCTCCCCTGGCTACTGGCCAGGAGCGTACACGACCTGCAGCGACGGGTAGAGGGTGAGCGGCTCGGGGAACGGCACGCCCTCGAAGGCCCAGATGCTGAGGCCCAGATCGGCGCCGATCTCGAGATCGGTGGTGGGGCGCACGCGCACCGTGGCCAAGGCGGATGGCATCAAGGCCGTGGCTCCGAGCCCCACGGCGACCCGGTCGGACAGCTCCCGCAGTGCCACGAAGGTGGCTCGGTACGAGACCGGGATCTCGGTGCCCGTGCCGAGGCTGAACTCCATGAGGAGCTTGGTCCGGCCCTTCTCGACGTAGCCCGTGTAGCCGCCGCTCAGCGCGGTGCCGTTGTCGTTGGGGTCGTGGAGGAACCAACTGGTCAGCTGCGGAGAGCCCTGCAGATCGAGCCACCAGGAGTAGCTGGTGTCGCCGTCGGGGCGCACGAAGGTGAGCGACAGGCGGCCACCCACGTTCTGGGGGGCGACGGTCCGCCGCCCGTCGGCTGCGAACAGCGCCTGGGCAGACACGTCGATGCTCGCGCCGAAGCTCAGGCGGTCGCCAGAGACCAGGGGTGTGCCCATCCGCAGGGTGGACAGGGACACCACGTCTCGGCGGAGCAGGGCCGTGCTCGAGACCTGCGCGTAGCCCTGGGAAGGGGCTCGGTGCGTCACGGGATCCTGCCAGGGCATGGCGAGGGTGGGAGCTGCGGACCACAGGAGGAGGGAGGCGATCATGGCAGGTCTCCGTAGGGGCTGCAGCTGCGGTCGCGGGCGCTGCGGGTGTACCGAGGCACGGCGCCCTCGGAGGGCGCGATGTCGTCGCCGTCCGAGGTGAGCCCGCCCGCCTGAACGAACGGTCCGTTGGCGTCTCCGAAGAGGTCGGTGGGCCATGGGTCGATGGAGAACGCGACGATCTCGGGGGCGTGCTGCACCAAGGGGACCACGCTGGGCTCCCCCTCGAAGGAGACGACTCCGTCGAGGGTGGCCACGTCCACGGGCTCCGAGAATGCGATGTAGACGACGCTGGGTCCGCTGGTCCAGCTCACGGCCCGGGCCGGTCCGCCCGTGGAGAACGACAGCTCGACGGGGGAGGGACCTGCGCCCGTGTAGTGGATCCCGGACGGCGGATAGGGCCCGTCCAGGTGGTAGGTGGTGTCGGGCCGAAGCTCCTCGACGGGGCGGATGATCACGCTGTGACGGTCCAGATCCCAGCGGGTGCGGTGGGGCACCTCGGCGCCGTCGTCGTCGACGAAGCGGTAGGTGTCGTCCCTGGGCGACGG
This sequence comes from Myxococcales bacterium, assembly GCA_019634415.1. GTDB lineage: Bacteria > Myxococcota_A > UBA796 > UBA796 > DRPG01. The sequence continues at coordinate 25,700 of JAHQVJ010000046.1, read as the reverse complement.
CAGGTCCCTCGCCAGCTCGTGTTGCTGGTCCAGCACGATGCGGACGTCCACGGCAACGTTCGTGTCGCCGTCGTGGACGTTCGCCACCGCGCAGGTCGTCTCGGGTAGGCATCCCGACCACAGCGCGCACGTGGCGGCGAGGATGGATGAAGATCGCATGGCTACTCCAGAAGCCCCCAGGCGAAGCCTGGGGGCCAGGGGAATCAGAGCGTGACGGAGTCGCGCGGGACTCCAGAGAGGGGAGCATGACGATGCAAGGCTCGATCCTGCACGAGAGACGAGGTTGCTCCTCGGTCCAGCTCGGCACACGAGCGCGGACCGCGACATCTCCTTCGTGGCGCTCTACTTCGAGTCCCGACCCAGACCCATCCACCGGCCGAGCGTGTGCAGCACGCCCTTGGCGGGCTCCTCGTCGGCCGTCTGCAGGAAGGCCACGTCGGGCCAGTCCGGGTGCTCCTCCACCGGACCCGAGGGCGCCTTGCGGCTGGCCGCGACGAGCGCTTCCGCCTGGCTCGCCCGCTCGCCCGCGTCGAAGGGCCCGAGCTGCTGCAGGATCGTGGCGTGGACCTCCTCGGGGGGCGGCCTCGCGTCGGGGTCGAAGGCACACATGCGGGCGATCATCGAGCGCAGCGCGTCGGTCTTGGCGGCAGGCTCGTCGGGCAGCGACACGTGCTGTAGCTGCCGCACCAGCTCGGGATCGTGGCGGTCCTCGCCCCGGGGAAGCAGCAGGTTGCGACCCGTGAGTAGCTGGACCAGCGTGATCCCCAGTGCGTAGACGTCGACCGCGGGGTGCATCGCACCAGGACGCATGCGCTCGGGGGCCATGAAGCCCAGAGAGCCCACCACCAGGTACAGGCTCTGGGCCTCCCGCTCCTCGAACTCCGCGTAGGCGAGCCCGAAGTCCACCACCTTCACCCGCCCGTCGGTGGCGAGCAGGATGTTGGATGGCTTGATGTCGCGGTGCACCACCTTCAGCGACGACCAAGCCAACGCCAACGCCGAGGCCACCTGCGCCACCGCGAACAGCGCCACCGACGCCCCGAGCCCCTTGGGGTGGGCGCGCAGCAGGGTGCCCATGTCGGCTCCGTCCACGTGCTCCATGATCAGGACGGGGCGGCCTTGGTGGTGGTGAAGCGCCTCCATCGCCACCACGTTGGGGTGATCGAGCTTGGCCAGCAGGCGAGCCTCGTCGCGGGTGCGCGCCAGCACCTCGGGATGGTCGAGCAGGGCTGGCTGCAGGACCTTGATCACCACCTGGCGGTCCTCCCCCTCGGGCTGCGCCACCACCACCGTCCCGTAGCTGCCGGTGCCGAGGATCTCGCGAATGTGGAACGACAAGGAGGGCGTGGCCACGCACATCTCCGCTGCAGCGCCGATGGGCCTTAACAAAAAGCTGAAAGAGAAACGCGCGTCCCGTGCTCTTGGGCCACGATCGTCACCCCAGGGGGCCACATGCAGGCAGGATCGGGACGCGTCGGAAGTAGGGTCCCGCCCGACCGGGACCGAACGCGCTTCGAGCGACTCCTCCTGCCGGTCCGTCAGGGCCTGTACCGGTTCGCGCTGCAGCTCACGGGCGATGCGGTGCGGGCCGACGACGTGCTGCACCAGGCGGTGGTGGTGGGATTGTCCCACTTCGATCAGCTGAGCGCGGAGGCTGCGTTCCGCGCGTGGATGAGTCGCATCGTGTATCGAACGTTCCTCGACGAGCAGCGGCGGAGCGGGCGGGAGATTCCGTCCGAGGGCTCGCTGGACAACGTGGTGGCCCTGACCCAGTCGGGGCCCGAGCAGCGCGCGGGGGCGTCGCAGCTGGCGGCGCGGATCGTGGAGGCCCTGGGGGGCCTGCCCGACGCCCAGGCGCGCGCCGTGTGGCTGGTGGACGGCCAGGGCTTCAAGTACCGCGAGGTGGCCCAGATCATGGAGATCCCACCGGGAACCGCGGCCACGCTGGTGGCGCGCGGCCGATCGGCGCTTCGGAGGCGCCTGAAGAACGTTGCCCAAGAGCAGGGGGTGACCCAATGACCCGCGACGACGCGCTGCTGTACCTCGAGAGCTTCGATCCGGAGACGGACGAGCTGCCGGACTGGGTGGCGGAGGCCATCGACGACGACGACGCCGTGCGCGAGGCCTTCGATGCTCGCTTCACGCCCTGGGACGCCTCGGACCTGGCACAGCCCGCACCCCCGGCACGACGCCAGAGGCCGGCCTGGGTGAGCTGGACGATGCGGATGGCGGCGTTGTTCCCGCTGCTGGTGTGCCTGCCGGTGGGTGGGGGCACCCTGTTCCTGACGACCAACTACCAGGCAGACATCGACATGGCGAGCTCGGCCGAGCCGAGGGCGGCTTCCCCCGGCTACATGAGTACGCCGTCCCCGTCTGCGCGGCCTGCGCCGGCTCCACAGATGTCCGCTGGCGAGCGCGAGGCGCTGGAGATGCTCGGCTACGTGTCCACCACGGCGGACGCGGAGAAGTCCGGGGCCCTGAGCCATCGCCCCATGGGAGACGATCTGCTCGGGGGACCTGCGGTGCCCATGACGGGTCGCTTCGAGGAGCGGCTCGCCCCAGATGCGAACACCGGCGAAGGCGAGCGCCCCGGCCGCGAGCGCTTCACCGACTACGGGCGCAACGACTTCGAGAGCACCAGTGAAGATCCGCTGTCCACCTTCTCCATCGACGTGGACACCGCCAGCTACACCTTCGCCAGGCGCCGGATCCGCGAGGGCTACCTGCCGCCCACCACCTCGGTGCGCCCCGAGGAGTTCGTGAACTACCTGCCCTACGACTACGCGCCGCCGCGCGAGCTCGACGGGCCCTTCACCGTGAACCTCGACGGCGCACCCAGTCCCTTCGACACCCGCACCCTGCTGCTGCGGGTGGGCGTGCAGGGGAAGCGCCTGGCGCTGGACCGTCAGCCTCCCGTGCACCTGACCTTCCTCGTGGACACGTCGGGCTCCATGCACAGTGCGGACAAGCTCGGGCTGGTCAAGTACGCCATGGGCGAGCTGGTGAAGGAGCTCTCCGACGGAGACACCGTGGCCATCGTGGCCTACGCCGGCTCCGCCGGGGTCGTGCTACCGCCCACCTCGGCCACCCAGCAGCACACGGTGCTCCGGGCGCTGGAGGGCCTGCGCGCCGGCGGCTCCACCGCCATGGGAGCCGGGATCGACGCAGCCTACCGCCTCGCCTCGCAGGCCTACCAACAGGGCGCCGTCAACCGCGTGGTGATCCTGTCGGACGGCGACGCCAACGTGGGCGCCACCAGCCACCAGGCGCTCTCGTCGCTGATCCGCGACCATGCCAAGCGCGGCATCACCCTCACCACCGCTGGCTTCGGCACCGGCAACTACAACGACACCGTGATGGAGCGCCTCGCCAACGACGGCGACGGCAACTACTTCTACATCGACGACCAGCGCCAGGCGCGCCGCGTGTTCGTGGAGCAGCTCACCTCCACGCTGATGGTGATCGCCAAGGACGTGAAGATCCAGGTGGAGCTCGACCCGGACGTGGTCGAGGCCTACCGTCTGGTGGGCTACGAGAACCGCGACATCGCCGATCGCGACTTCCGCAACGACGCGGTGGACGCCGGCGAGATCGGCTCGGGTCATCGGGTCACCGCGCTGTACGAGGTGGTGCTGCGTCGCGGTGCCGCGGGGGATCTGGGCACCGTGCGGATCCGCAACAAGGCGCCAGGGCCCGACAGCCCCGCCGTGGAGCGGAGCTACCCGCTGCCTGCCCAGGCGCTGGTGCCCTCCTTCACGCAGGCCGATCCGGGCTTCCGCATGGCGGTGGTGGCGGGCTGGTTCGCCCAGATCTTGGGCGACAACCCTCACACCAGCTCGGTGAGCCTGGACCGCTTGCACGCCTTCGCCCAGGGAGCCGCTCGCGCGGAGTACCCCGAGGACGCGGAGCTGGTGGACCTGATCGGTCGAGCGCGCGACCTGCAGCGGTGAGCTGCGTGCGGGGTGGCGGGGTGCAGGGGTTACGCCGCTGTCTTCCCAGGAGCAAGCCATGCGAATCTTGTTCGCCGTCGCGTTGTCCCTCGTCGGTTGCGGCTCGGAGCCCGCGGCACCGGCTCCCGCGCCCGCCCCCGCGCAGAAGGTCGAGGCCCCCGCGCCCGCCCCGGCCCCCGCGCCTGCCGTCAACGTCGTCACCGACGACGGCACCGTGGCCACGGTGCAGCTCGAGGGCACCGACACCATGAAGTACAACACCAACCGCATCGTGGTGCCGGCTGGTCGCAAGGTGAAGCTCGTGCTCACGCACACCGGCAAGCTCCCTGCCGCCACCATGGGGCACAACTTCGTGCTGCTGAAGGCCGGCAGCAACGGCCAGGCCTTCGCCATGAAGGCCGTCACCGCGGCCGCCAACGACTACATCCCGCAGGATCTGGCGGGCCAGATCATCGCCCACACCAAGGTGATCGGCGGTGGTGAGTCCGTGACCGTCGAGTTCGACGCGCCGGCTGCCGGCGAGTACCCGTTCCTCTGCACCTTCCCCGGCCACTACGCCATGATGAACGGCGTGTTCGTCGTCGAGTAGAGCTGCGGCGCCCAGGCGCATACACTGCCGCCACGGAGGGACCGTGGCGGCTTTCGTGCATCCGGTGATCGGGACCATCGTGGTGCTGTACTCGGTGTGGATCATGCGGGAGGGCCTGGTGGCCCGTCAGCGCAGCAAGCGCTCCCACAAGGCGCGGCGCACCCACAAGCGCTGGGCCTGGTACGCGCTGTGGGGCATGGGGCTGGCGGTGCTCACGGGCATGCTGTCCACCATCGGCCTGCGCGACGACATCGAGCTCGGGGAGACCTGGCACCTGGCCTTGGGCTGGGGCCTGCTCGGGCTGATGGCCCTGGCGGCGCTGCTCACCCGCTACTTCACCCACGACGCACGCCTGCGGCGGATCCATCCCTGGATCGGCATCGCGGCCGTGGTGGGAGGAATCGCGCAGGCCATCGTGGGGATCGAGCTTCTGCCGTAAGATTGCGGCGCAAGAAGCTGGAGACGCCATGGTTGTCCGTTGTTCGCTGCTGTGCCTCGCACTCCTCGTCGGTTGCAAGGGGGCCGAGGGCCCGGCCGGGGAGGTGGGTCCCGAGGGGCCAGCCGGGATGGACGGCGCACCGGGGGTCGACGGAGACAACGGCGTCGACGGGATGAACGGAGCCGATGCCCTGGCCTTCGAGGTGAGCGGCAGCGTGGAGGGGCCGCTCGCACCCGTGGGGGAGGGCGTGCCCGTGTTCCTGGTGGCCATCGACGACGGGGGGCAGACCATCGGCACCTTCGGGGGCACCTTCACCGACGCGAGCGGCGACTTCTCCATCTCGGTGGACGACGGGATCTACCCGGCGTCGCACCTGGTGGTGCAGACGGAGGTGGTGGGCACGCCCCAGTCCGCCGTGGTCACCGACGCCGTGGGCGTGATGGTGGATCCGGTGAGCACCGGTGTGCTCGAGGCGATGGTGCTGATCACGGAGACGCCGGGGGGACGCACCCTGGCGGACTTCGACACCACCGAGCTCGACGACGTGTACACCCAGGCCCATGCGCTCCTCACCGGCGGCAGCACCGATCTGGCGAACCCCGATGCGGTGCTCTCGGACGTGCTGCAGGGCGTGGGCGGGCTGCTCGCCGACTACTCGGGCGGGACCTATGCGAGCAGCACGTTCACGGTACCGGCGCCGATGGATGCCATCTCGTCGCCCTCCTTCCAGCAGATCCTGACCTCGAGCAGTGGAGCGGTGTTCGACATCCAGCCCGACGGGGAGCTCGACGACGGTCGGGCCCCCTCGGGGCAGCCCAACGCCTGTGACGACTGCTACCAGCTGTTCGTCGACGACGTGATCTACCCGGGCACGGGCGGAGATCTGGAGGACGGCACGGAGCTGTTGCTGGGGCCCGCCACGCTGTCGGGGCTGCAGGTGGTGCGCAAGGTGTGGGCTGACTCGGTGGCTCCCACCGCTCGCTACACGGAGCTGCTGCGCAACAACGGAGCCAAGGACGTCACGGTGGACGTCTCGCTTCGCCACGACCTGGGTGCCGACGATCAGGCCCTGGTGGACGCCACCTCGAGCGGCGACGGCACCGGCGACGCCAAGGATGCCTGGGTGACCTTCACCGACACCGTCAAGCTCGGAGGGAGCCCCATCGTGGGGTTCTGGTTCGGCAGCGCCGATGCGGTCACCGTGGATCTGGCCGCCGACACGCAGCTCGTGGTGGACTACACCTCGGTGCTGGTTCCCGCGGGCCAGACAGTCTCCATCGTGCACTTCGCCGGCATCTTCGACGATCCGCGCACGCCGGTGGTGGACAGCGTGATGGATGGCGTGGGCAGCAACGGATCGATGTTCGACGGCATGCTCTTCGACCACCTCCTCGCCAACATCAACGACGTGCCGGTTCCGGACTTCTCCATCCTGGGCGAGGCAGGTGCGGTGGCGCCCTTCGCTGGGGTGAGCGTGCAGAACCTGACCACCAAGGAGCTGCGGCAGGGCTCGGCAGCCAGCGATGGCTCCTTCAACCTGAGCATCGACGGCAGCTCGGGAGATCTGGCGGAGCTGCGCTCCACCGACGGCACGCTGGACAAGCTGCTCCTGCCCTGACGGCCTCCGGAATCCCGCGCGACTCCGTCGCGCTACAATTCCCTTGGGCCCTCGCCTTCGGCTGCGGGCCTTCCGGACGGAGTCGAGGAGATGACCGAGGACCTCGTCCAAGGACTGGCGCTTTGGCGTCGCACCCGCCATCCACACGTAGCGCACGTGGTGGTGGCGATGGGGCGGCAGGCGCCGTGCCCGTTTCGGCGCCGCTCGTTCACCGACAACGAGCAACGCAGCTGGATCCAGTACGTGCGCTCAGGGCTCGTGGAGCACGTCACAGCGCTGTGCGACACGCTCCCCAACGCGCGGAGGCTGGACCTCGGCATCGAGCGGATCGAGGCGCTGTTTGCCCTCGGGCCCGATCCGCGCGTGGCTGCAGCGGCGCGACAATGGGCGCTGCAGCTGCCGTACCGAACCCGCCCTCGCAACGAGCCGTTCTGGGCACGGGCGCTCGAGATCCTCGCGGCTTGGTCTCCCCGTGACACGGACTTCGTGGAGCTGGCCCGAGAGGTGCGCAGGCGCCATCCCACCCGCTTCGGGCCCATCCTCGCCGAGCGGCTCGAGTCCCTCACGAGCACCGCTCCAGAGCCCGAGCCCCTCGACGTCGAGTCCCAGCAGTGGCTCGATGGCTGTCTGGACCGGTGGCCGCTTCCCGGGCGTACACGGCCAGCCACCGATGCTCGGACCATCGCGTCGCTGCTCCAGGCCATCGCAGAGGATCCGGACGAGGACGCCAACCGACAGGTGCTGGCCGATTTGGTGAGGCAGTCCGATGCGCCACCGCCCTGGGCGACGCCGGTGTTCTTGGAGCACGCCCAGCCCGTGCTCGACGAGTGGGGGCTGCCCGCGACCGCGGTCGCAGGTGCGGACTTTCGCTCCACCCTGGGCGAGATCGGCTGGCGCCTGGTTCGGGAGCTACGCGTCCGGCGCGGCTGGGTGAAGCCGGGGGCGCTGAAGAAGCTGCTGACCCATCCCGATCTGCGCGGGCTGCGACGGCTGATCAACGCCACGATCCCGGACCTGGCGTCACTGGGGGGCCACGGCTTGCGCAGCGTGAAGGTGGTCCGCACGTCGCCTCGCAGGCCCCCGCTGTGGGACGAGCTGGGCGAGGTCTTGGCGCGTCTGCCCAGGCTGCAGCGCCTGGAGCTGCCCTTCGACTCGGATCAGGTCCACCTGGTCCATCACCTCAGGGTGCCGGAGCTGGACTTCTCTGGCGGCCGCGGGCTCCTGAGCGGTCGGGTCGCCCTGCTGTTGCCTGGTCTGTCAGAGGAGGTCCGACAGGTGAAGCTGCTCACGCTCCTGCTACGGCGGGGCGAGGAGGGGAGCTGGCATCTCGAGCCAGCAGAGCGCACCGACTTCGACCAGTCGCTTCTCCGCATGCTCCAACCACACCTCGGCTAGAGGCGCTCGGTGAGCCCCATCTCGTTGCGCGCCTCGAAGATGGCCTGGCAGTCCATCGCCGCGTCGACCTCCATCAACACGAAGAAGCTCTTCTCGGGGCTCGGTGTGCCCGCAGGTGCCGGGATCCCCAGCCACCACTCGCTCACACCCAGCCGACTCGACTCCACCTCGGTGTCGATGCTGCCAGTTCCTACGCCGTCCTCCACCCAGGTGCCCGACAGCTGGGTCTGCGAGCGCTGAGCGAGGTAGACCTCGCCGGAGCCCAGCGGATCGTTGGTCACGAACACGGTCACGCCGGGGTTGCCGTCTTGATCCGTGTCGACCACGCCAGGATCACCGGGCTCCTCGGGGAGCGCGCCGCTCTGCACGTCGGTTCCGAGCAGGTCCACGTAGGGGCCCGCCTGAAGGCCGGTGCTGCTGCCTCCCACCGGTCGCTGCAGCAGGCCGCGCTTCTCGGCGAAGTCCTCCGCGAAGGACCAGGTGGTGCCGAACACCTCGTTGCCCCAGGTGTGGCAGAGCTGTTCGACGTAGGTGGGCTCGCCCGGCGTCCACTTCAGGCGCTTGATGGCGTGGGTCTCGCTGTCGACGACGGTGTCGTCGAGGGGGTTGGGGTTGCTGACCTCCTCCACCACCCGCTCGTACAGCGCAAAGAACGCCTCGCCCTGGACGGCCTTGGTCTCCGTGGCGTCGGGGAACAGCGTGGGCTCCGTGATCGGGTCGTTCGCCCGAGTGCCGACGACGGCCTCGCCAGGGCCCCCACAGGCCGAGATCACCAGCAGGGGAAGGGCTCCGATCGTGGCTCTCACGGTCACTCCAGACGCTTCGACCGACCCAGGATAACCCCGAATCCGAGCAGCCCGAGCCACCACGCCGCGCCGCCCAGCCCCGTGGAGCTGCAGCCGAAGCCGAAGCTCACCTGCGGCGGCAGCGTGGGGGAGCCGTCGTCACCGGCCCACAGCGGGTCGTTGTCGGCGCCGTCCCACACACCATCTCCGTCGGTGTCGGGGTTGTTGGGATCGGTGCCCAGCTGCGCCTCGCGTGCGTCCGACAGGCCGTCGCCGTCGGCGTCGGTCACGGTGGGGGGCGGGTCCTTGTCGTCGGGCACGCCGTCGTTGTCGCTGTCGACGTCGACGAAGTCGGGAAGCGCATCGTCGTCGCTGTTGACGAGGACACCGCAGGGACCGGGCTCGCCGCCCTCCACCAGGTCCAGGACACCGTCTCCGTCGGAGTCGCGGTCCAGGTGATTGGGGACACCGTCTTCGTCGGCGTCGTCGGGGAACACCCCGGGCTGAAGCTCCAGGGAGCTGGGGATCAGGTCGCCATCCGGATCGTCGGTGCTCACCGTCACCCGGTGCTGCCCGCTGGGCAGCTGGGCCTCGATCTGCTCGCCGCCGTACTGGAAGGTGATCTCGGCGGTGTGCCCGTCGTCGATGTCGACGTTGCCGTGGTGCAGCACGGGCCAGGCCGTCTGTCCGCGGCCCTGGCCCCCGGACAGCTCCATGAGCGGCCACCGAGTGATGCCGTCGTCGGTGGACAGCCGCAGGGTGGCACCCCAGTCGTTGCGCTGCACCGCGTCGGGGCAGCCCACCACATCGGCCTTCACCTCGACGTGCAGCCAGCTGTCGTCGTCCTCGTCGTTGATGAGCAGCGAGTTCGGCTCGTTCTGATGAGACCGGTAGATGTCGAGGTCTCCATCTCCGTCGAAGTCCGCCAGTGCGGCGCCGACGGTCAGGAACCCGTTCACGCCGAGCCCGCCGTTGGGGTAGTCGGGGGACGTGACCAGCTGGTCGTCGTCGTCGTCGGGGAAGTACAGATCGAGCATCCCGTCGTGGTTGGTGTCGCCGCAGTGCACGCCGCTGATGCCGGAGAACGTATGCTTCGGCAGCACGGTCGCTTCGACGAAGTCCTCGCCCGACCAGGTGTAGGTGAGGTAGCCACCGGCCTGAGGATGGGACCAGATCAGGTCGAGCACGCCCTCGTTGCGCACGTCGCAGAACGCCACGGTGCCCTTGGCGCCATTGGTGCTGACGCCATCGGGCTGGTCGAGGCCCTGCCAGCCCTCGTCCACGTTCAGGAAGGCGTTGCCCCCCACGCTGTCTGTGCGGATGACCACGTCGATGTCGCCGTCGGCGTCCCAGTCCGCTGCAGCGGCGTGGTCGGAGTCTGCGGTGGCCGTGGTCAGGCCGCTGGGGCTCACGTCCACCAGCGCGAACTGCAGCGTGCCGTTCCCGGGATTGACCAGCAGGTAGTTCGCCGAGTTGCTGCTTCCGATGAAGGCGTCGAGCCAGCCGTTGCCGTCCGCATCCAGCAGAGCGACGCCCTCGAAGTTTGCACCCTGTGGGGAGAGCACCAGGCGCTCGTCGAGGGTGTAGTCGGGTGGGCCGCTGTTCTCGAAGACCCGGATTTCCGGCAACGTGACGTGGATCAAGTCGACGTCGCCGTCGTGATCCAGATCTGCGCCCAGCTGACCGCGGAGCTCTCCGGTCGTCTCGAGGAGCCCGGGTGCTACGGCTGCGGTCACGTTCGACCAGCTGCCGCCATCGTTGAGCAGTAGGTTCGAGTTGCGCGACGAGGGGGTCATCAGATCCAGGTCGCCGTCGCCGTCGACGTCGAACAGCACGGGCCCGGTGTCCTTGGGGCCTGTCAGGGCCAGGGCCTGTGGAGTGTCCTCCACGAAGCCAGCCATGCTCACGGACGCTGCGAGCCACCACATGGTGCTGTCTCCGTTCTCAGGGGCCGCGTCGGCGCAGAGCCGCGGGCCAGATCATCAGGAAGAGGGCCCAGCCCACCGAGCGCAGAGGAACGCTCGCCTGGCTGCACCCGAAGCCGAAGGTCAACAAGGGGGGCTCGACGGTACCGTCGTCGCCGGCCCACAGGGGATCTGCGTCTACGCCGTCCCAGACACCGTCTCCGTCGGTGTCGGGGTTGTTGGGATCCGTGCCGAGGCGTGCCTCCCGCTCATCGGAGATCCCGTCTCCGTCGGAGTCGAGGACGATGGGCGGCTCTGGCTTTTCCTTGTCCAGGGGCACGGTGCGGTCGGTCTCGAGCGGATCGCTGTCGAGGAGCCCGTCGTTGTCGGAGTCCAGATCGAGGAAGTCGGGGATCTCGTCGCCGTCGGTGTCCACGGGGGGACTGCACGGGCCTGGCTGCCCGCCCTCCACCCAGTCGTCCCACCCGTCTCCGTCGGAGTCTCGGTCCAGGTGGTTGGCGATGCCGTCCTTGTCGGGATCGGCGAGGGGGCCCGCGAGGTCCTCGTAGGACGTGTCGATCCCATCTCCGTCGGGATCTGCATCGCTGACGGTGATGGAGCCCAGTTCCGTGGGGAGCTGCCCGGTGACCTCGGTGGCGGCATGGCGGAAGGTCACGGCCAGCTCGTGGGGCTCGCTGCGGTCGACGCCGCCGAAGTGAAGCACGGGCCACGCCATCTGGCCCCAGCCGAGGCCGCCCGACAGCTCCATCAGCGGAAACGTCTGGTCGCCCTCGGACACCAGCTGGGCGGTGGCACCCAGATCGTCGCGATGTACGGCGTCGGGGCAGTCCGCCACCCGCGCCTGCACCCGAACGCCGAGCCAGGCATCGTCGTCGGTGTCGTTGAGGACGAGGCTGTTGGGGGCGAGCACGTGGGTGCGGTACACGTCGAGGTCGCCGTCTCCGTCGACGTCGGCCAGCGCTGCCGCGAGCGTCATCTCGTTGTTCGGATCGGCCCGATCGTTGTCGAGGTCCACCCCGGCGATCACGTGGTCGTCGTCGTCGTCGGTCACGTACAGATCGAGCAGCCCGTCGTGGTCGAGGTCGGCACACTGGGTCCCGGTCACGCCCGTCATGGGGAGCCCGTCGTAGTGGTCGTCGGCCACGAAGACGTCACGCCACTGGAAGAGGTGCAGATTCGGCGACTTGCCGCCCGTCGTCCACAGCAGGTCCAGGGCGCCCGCGTTGTGAATGTCGCACAGGGCCACCGTGCCTCGGTAGGGAGCCTCGCTGGGCAAGGAGGGCTCGGTCAGGGCGCTCCAGGTGTCGCCATCGTTGAGGAAGGCCGACGGCGTGGCATCGTCGGTTCGCACGATGACGTCGATGTCGCCGTCTGCGTCCCAGTCTCCCACCGTGGTGTTGTCGGCGTTGTTGGTGGTGAAGGCCAGCCCCGACGCCTCCTGGTCCACGGCACTCATGTCCAGCGTGCCGTCGCCCGGGTTCACGAGCAGGTAGGTGGCGAACTCCTCGACGGGCACGAGCACGTCCAGCCAGCCGTCTCCGTCGGCATCGAGCAGGGCCAACCCCTCGACGTCGCGCTGGGTGATCTTGCTCAGGTCGAGGTGGAACGCCACCGTGAAGGTGGGCTCGTCGGCGCCGTCGCTCTCGAGGATGGACACGGCCTCTTGCGTGGCGTGAACGAGGTCGAGGTCGCCGTCGTGATCGAGATCCGCGCCTAGGTGCGCGCGCGTGTCGTCGCCGAGGTCGAGGTCCTTCGGCAGGGCGTCGGTGATGTCGGTCCAGGCCCCGGCGCCGTCGTTGCGCAGCAGGTGGCTGGCGTTGCCGTTGCCCGGAGAGAACAGATCGGGGTCTCCATCACCATCCACGTCGAGGAACGTGGCTCCACACTCCTTGTCGCCGTCGATGGCGAGGAGTGCTGGCGTGGACTCTACGAAGCCAGCAAGGGCGACGGGCGTTGTGAACAACCACACGAGCCACCCCCACGGAGGAACGTCAGGGAAGCGACGATGGAAACGTTGGGCTCGGACTTCCGTTTACCACGAGCGGCGCCATCGCCTCGGCCATGGGCTTGAGGTGACCCCACAGCTCGAGCGTCTTGGGGTCCTCGGGATCGAACAGATCGACGGTTTCGCCCGGATCGGTGTTGCGATCGAACACCTTGACCAGCCCCGACCACGAGTAGTGCATGCGCCAGCCGTCGACGGCGACGGTGTTGATGGCTCCGCGGCGCGCCAGGGTCTCGGCGTGGATGGGCCTGCCAGCGGGTGCCGTGCCGATGGGGAAGCCCGTGATCTCCTCGGGCATCTCGATGTCGTACAGGTCGAGGATCGTGGGCACCAGATCGATGGTGCTGGTGGGCCCCGAGTACCGGCCCGGCACGATGTTGCGCGACCAGAAGACGAGGAAGCCGTCGGTCTCCTCGCCGAACATGGTGTAGGCGTGGGTCTGGTTGCCGTGCTCCCAGAACTGCTCGCCGTGATCGTTCCAGAACACCACGAGGGTGTCGTTGAGGTAGCCCTCGCGCTCGAGATCGCGCCAGATGTCCTCGAAGCGCTCGTCGATGGTGCGGATCTCGCCCTTGTACAGCTCGCGCAGGTGCGCCTCGAGCAGCGACTGCTCCTCGGGGGGCATGGTGGGCCAGTCGTCGCGGCTGTCGTAGTGCACGGGGCGGTCGGTGAGGTCCTCGGGCCACGGCTCGAGGTCCTCGATGCCCTGCAGGTTGTTGGGAGGCGGGTTGTAGGCCGCGTGGGGCTCCATGAAGTGCAGGTGCATGAACCACTTCTCGGCGCCCGACTCAATGGCGCTGCGCACCGCGGCGGTGCCCCTGTCGTGCACGGCGTAGGCGTTGCCCCCGGGGCGGGAGAACTCGGTGTAGCCCTGCGAGTTGCCCCAGGAGGGCCCGAGCCAGTCGTTGGCCGAGATGAGGACGGAGAAGTAGTCGGCCTGTCCGAGCCACGTGGCCAGGAACGGCGTGCCGTCGGGTACCTTGGTGCGGTTGGTCTCGTTGCCGTTGAGGCGGGGTAGCTGACCCCGCTCCACGTTGGTCCGCCCCGCCAGCGTGCAGGTGGTGGAGCCGTAGGTCCAGTTGGAGCACTGCACGTGGTCGTTCATGACGACCCCCTGGCTCGCGATCTCCGTCATGAAGGGCGTGAGCCCCAGGGCGCCGTGGGCCCCGTGGTGGTCCTTGCGGAACGTGTCCACCGACAGGAACAGCAGGTTCTTCGGTACCTGGCCGCGGAACTGCAGCACATCGGAGCCCACGGTGGGCAGCTCGGGGCTGGTGTCCAGGGGAGGATCGGGAACGTCCTTCCCATTGCAGGCGACCAGCATCAGACCGACGGTGAGGAAGCGTGTCATGCCCGAACTATAGCTTCCGAGGTCGGCGCTGTGGCGCTTAGACCACCTTACTCACAGCAGGTCCGCCCACTCGGCGGTCCCGCCTACGATCTCGATGCCCACGGCGACCTTGCCTTGGTCAGCGCGTGTCCAGATCACCACGCCCACGGACCGGATCGCTCCGGTGGAGACCTCCACTTGGGTATCCATGGGCCAGCCCTGATCCACGACCACCGCGACCTGGTCTCCCTGCACCGACAGCAGCGGCCCCTGCCGCTCTGCACCGTCTGCAGAGACCACGACCGTGGGAGCATCGGCTCGCGGCGTGGCGCGTGGCATGGGAATGCTGTCGGTCACGTCGACGGCATCGGTGTTGTCGTCTCCTTGCATGGCTTGTCCCTCACTGCGACACCGCATAGCCCGTGTGTGTCAGGCCTGCGCCATCAACAAGCCGACGGCGGCGACCAGTACCAGCAGGGACAGAGCTAGCGCCAGGGCCATCGGTGGTGCTGGAGGCGCGTGGTTCCTCTGTGTCGGGCGGGTCACGGCGGGTGCTGGGCGCTCGGGTGCGGCATGTAGCACCAGCTCGCTCACGCTGGGGCCGGTCATCACCAGGGCCACGGGCAGGTCCACCCCGCGCTGGGCCAAGGCGTTGCGCAGGGTCAGCGCGGTCATGCTGTCCAGACCGAGCTCGATCAGATCGGTGTCGACGTCGGGGATGGGCTTGCGCAGGTGCTGGTTGGCCACCTCGAGGATGATGTCCTGCACGGCGTCCGCGGAGGTGGGCTCGGCCACGGCGTCCGCGGCGGCAGGGGGGGCACGACCCGCGGAGGGGGCGGCGGTGACGGCTGCGCGGTGGGGCAGGCGCGACCAGTCCACGTCGAATACGCCGAGCTGTGGGGGTGCCTGGGGAGACAGGCCGCGCTCCAGGGCATCCAGCGCTGCCTGCAGGGGAAGGGCCTCGATCCCCAGCGCGGCGTGCTGGGCGCGCAGGGCGGGCCCCACCGCTGCGGCCATGCCGGCGTCGGCCACCGGCCCCAAGGCGACGCTGCAGGCGTGCTGGCCGCGGGCCTGGCGGGCCACGGCGACGGCATCCAGGGCGGCGTTGGCGGCGGAGTAGGGGAGCTGGCCTGGGGAGCCCACCCACCCCGAAGCAGACGACAGCAGCAGCCACTGGGGCACCTGGTTGGCGGAGACCTGCAGGGCGGCGAGGCCCCCGAGCTTCGGCGCGAGCACGCGCTGGGCGTCGGCGTCCGTCAGCTCGCCCACGCGCGCATCGTGCAGCACGCCTGCCGCGAGCACGACTCCCTGCACCGCACCGAGGCGGGTGAGCAGGGCGCGCAGCCCCTCCGCGTCGGTGGCGTCGAGCTGTGCGATCTCGAGGGGCTCTGGCACCTCTCGCACCCGGGGGCCGGCCACCACGACCCGGGCAGCGCCCCGTGCCACCAGCCGCTCGGCGAGACCGCGTCCGAGCACCCCGAAGCCTCCGATCACGATCCACGTGCCCTGCACCCGCACGGGCGGCGTGGGAGGAGCCCGCTGCACGTACCGGGGCGCGTGGGGGCCGTCGGGACGCCACCACAGCTCGGGTCGCTCCCAGCCCAGGGCGGTCACGTGGGCGGCTGGGTCCACGGTCAGTGCGGTGACCCGTGGCCGCTCCCAGGCCAGCGCCCGTGCCGCGCCCTGCACGGCACCGGGAGGGCCGCTGCTCGCCACCACGAGGTGGGCTGAGGGGGGCGTGTCGCGGGCGGCGGCCAGCACGTCGAGCACGGCCTGCTGCGGCGTCGTCGCCTGGGGGGCCACCACCACGCCGATCACGTCGGGAGAGGGGGTGCGCACGACGTCGCGCTGGCTGGATCGCAGCGCCTCGGCGAGGGCCTCGGCCACCGGACCCGTGCCGAGCACCGCCCAGGGGCCGGCGGCGGGCTCGCCCAGTGGGGCCAGCGGATCCAGGGGCTCCCAGGTGAAGGCGTAGTGCGGCACGGACCGGGTGGGGGTTTCCTCGCGAGGCGCACGGAGGGGACGACGCTCGAGGGGGGCGGTGGGCACGTCGGAGCGGATCCGGCCGCCGCGGAGGTGATCCCGTGGCTCGATGGGCGAGCCGAGGGCCCACAGCCCAGCGCGCGCCCGCAGGAGGGCTTCGTCGGGCGGCAGATCGCGGTGCAGCGTGGGCAGCAGCCGCTCGGGTCCCAGACCCGTGGTGGCGGCCACGCTGGCGAGCAGCGCGGGGTGGGGGCCCACCTCGAGGAACGCGTCGCAGCCGGTGGTGTCGGTCAGGGCCTGCACGGTGGCGTGGAACTGCACGGTGGAGCGCAGCAGGGCGCCCCAGTGCGCCGGATCGGCGGCCCGATCGGCGGCGAGCTGCCCGTCGAGGCCGGTGTGCAGGGGCAGGGTGGGGGGCCGCAGAGTCAGCCCGGCGAGATCCTCCACGAAGCCTCTGACCACGGGCTGTACGGCGTGGGAGTGCCAGGCGCGGTCCACCTGCAGCCAGTGTACGTCCACGCCGAGGGCCCGGGCGGCATCCTGGAGCGCTGCGCGAGGGCCCGACAGCACCGTCTCCTCGGGTCCGTTCACGGCGGCCACGTCGACGCCGTCGCCGAGGGTGGCTCGGACGGTGTCGGCGTTGGTGCGCACCACCAGCAGCTGCCCGGTGGCGGGCACCTGCTGCATGCGAGCGCCGCGCAGGGCGGCCAGCCGCAGCGCGTCGGCGGCGGTGAGCACGCCGGCGGTGTGGGCGGCGGAGATCTCGCCGAAGCTGTGACCGGCCACCGCGTGGGGGGCGAGGCCCCAGCTGCGCAGGCGCTCCACCAGGAACAGCTGCAGTGCGGTGGTGGCCACCACGGTCCAGGCGATGTCGCCGATCCGGTCGTCGTCGGTGGTGAGCACCTCGCGCAAGCCGGGTCCCAGCACGTCGTGGACGGCGCTGGCGTGCTCGGAGAGCCAGGCCTCGAGGCCGGGGAGCTGTGAACCCATGGCAGGGCGCTGCGGGCCGGCGCCGCTGAAGACCCAGGCCACCTTCGGGGTGCCCGCCTCCACGGGAATGGGATGTCGCAGGATCGCGGAAAGCTCGTCGGGGGGGGCCACCAGCGAGGCCCGAACGGCGCGAGGGGCGCGCGTGGCGAGGGTGCGAGCGACGTCGGCAGGCGCTTGCCCGCCTTCGATGGCGGTCGCCACGCGCTTGGCGAGACCCACCAGACCAGCGGAGGTGCGCGCCGACAGGGGCAACCAGACGGGCCCTGCTCGAGCTGCCTCGGTGGGCCGCTGCACCGGCGGAGCCGCCACGATCACGTGTGCGGCGGTTCCGCTGATCCCGAAGGCGCTCACCCCCGCCACGCGTGGGCCGTCCCAGGGCTGCACGCGGGTGGGCACGCGCACCACGCCGCGGGGCAGCTCGGGCCCCAGGGCCTCGAAGTGGAGGTTGGGGGTGTGGCAGCCGTGCTGCAGCATGGCCACCACCTTGAGCAGGCCCGCCATCCCTGCAGCCTGCTCCAGGTGGCCCAGGCGCGACTTCACCGAGCCCGTCCACACCGGACCCGAGCGTCCGGCCTCCGCGAGGGCTTCGCCGAGGGTGCGCACCTCGATGGCGTCGCCCAGGGGGGTGGCGCTGCCGTGGGCCTCCACGTAGCCGATGTCGTCGCCCTGCAGATCGGCGTGGGCCAAGGCGCGGGAGACGACGCGTCGCCACGCTCCCGGTCCGGGCACGGCGACGCCGCCGGTCCGGCCGTCGTGGGCCACCGCGGAGCCGCGCACCACGGCCAGCACCTCGTGCCCTCGGTCCAGCGCCTCGTCGAGGCGCATCAACAGGACCGCTGCAGCCCCCTCGCCGCGCACGTAGCCATCCGCACGGCGATCGAAGCTGTGGCAGCGGCCGCTGGGGGACAGCACGCCCAGGGCGCCCAGCATCTGCTGGGCGGCCTGCGACAGCAGCAGGCTCACGCCGCCGGCGATGGCGGCTGTGCACTCCCCGTCCGCCAGGGCGCGCACGGCCGTGTGCACCGCCACCAGCGACGCCGAGCAGGCCGTGTTCAGCGTCATCACCGGTCCGCCCAGGCCCAGCACGTGGGCGCTGCGACCGGCCACGAAGCTGCCTTCGTTGCCCACGCCCACGTCCGGCTCCTCCCACGCGCGCAGGTACTGGCTCTCCGCGGCCCCCACGAACAGGCCGGTCTGGGCTAGATCTGCGTCGCGGAGGCCGCCGCGCTCCACCACCTCGGCGGCCACCTCGAGCCACAGACGCTGCTGCGGGTCCATCACACTGGCCTCCCGCGTCGACAGCTCGAAGGCCTCGGGATCGAAGCCGAACACGTCGTCGAGGAAGCCGCCGGGGCCCGTGACGTCGCGGCCAGGGGGAGCAGGGCCCACCGGATCGCGGTCGGAGCACAGCAGCTCGAAGTAGCTGGCGAGATCCGTCACGCCCCCGGGGAAGCGGCAGGCCGCCGCCACGATCGCCACCGGCGACGAGGAGCGCGTGCTGGCGGTGGCGTGGCGCGAGGGGCGTCCGCCGTGTCGGGCCTGCAGGCTCGCGAGGGTGGGGTGCTCGAAGATGGTGGCCACGGGCACGTCGAGGCGACGCGCGAGCTCGGCGGCGCCCACGGAGTCGAGCCCGATCTCGAACAGGGAGCGCTCGGCGGGGATGCGTGCGGGATCTCCGCCGAGCACCGCGGCGATGGCGCCACGCACGTCCTCGGGCTGGGCGATCTCGGCTGGGGCGCCCACTGGTGGCGCCGAGGACACCCACAGGGCAACGGGCTGACCCTGGGGCAGATCCGTGGTGGGGGGCGCGTCGGGTCCGGCGCGCAGCACCACGTGGGCGTTGGTGCCCGACAGGCCGAAGGCGCTGACGCCGGCGTACCCGGCCTCTGGTAGAGCGACGTCCTCGGCGGCGGGGCGCGGTCCACGGTCGGGCAGGCGCTCAGACGGGTTGTGCAGGGTGGCGATGCGGGGTGCGGTGCCGGCCCGCAGGGCAGCCAGGGCGGCCAGCAGCCCCACCAGCCCAGCGGCCGCCTCGAGGTGACCGAAGACGGCCTTGGTGGCGGTGACGGGGACGGATCGATCCCCGAAGACGGCCTGCAGCGAGGCCATCTCGATGGGATCGCCCAGGGCCGTGCCCGTGGCATGGGCCTCGAGCACGCACAGGTCGTCCGGGGACAGCCCAGCGTCTCGCAGGGCGGCCTGCACCACCCGCTGCTGTGCTGGGCCGTTGGGCACGGTCAGACCGGCAGCGGCCCCGTCGTGGCCGATGGCGGTGCCCGCGATGACGCCGATCACGGCGGCGCCCGCCCGCTCGGCCTCGTCGAGGGGCTGGAGCACGAGCAGGCCGCCCCCTTCGCCGCGCACGGTGCCGTCGGCGCCTTGGTCGAGGGGACGGCAGCGGTGGGTGGGAGAGAGGATCCCGGTGCGTGCCAGCCGCTCCCACCCTGCGGGGGAGCCGATGAGGTGGGCCGCCCCCACGAGGGCCACGGTGCAGTCTCCGGATCGGAGGGCGCGGACGGCCAGGTGTAGGGCCACCAGCGCCGAGGAGCAGGCGGTGTCCACCACCAGCGTGGGGCCGCCCAGATCGAAAGTGTGCGCGATGCGGCCAGCGGCGGTGCTGGACTCGGTGCCGGTGGCGGTACGCGGATCGCCGGGCGGGCACAGCTCCCGGTACTCGGAGGCGCCCAGTCCCAGGAACACGCCGCAGCGCTGTGCGTGATCGAGAGCCCCCGAGGCGTGCAGCGCGCGGCGCGCACCAGTCAGCAGCAGTCGATGGCGGGGATCCAGGAGGGTGGCCTCGGCCAGCGACAGGCCGAAGAGCGAGGGATCGAAGTGCTCGATGCCCTGGGCCCAGGCGGCAGGGGGCGGTGCGCTCCAGGAGCCGTGTCGCGGGCCTGGTGGGAGCTGCCCCACGTGGGGGGTGGCAGCCAGGAGCGCCTGCTGCAGCTGATCGAGGGAATCTACGCCGCCGGGCAGCAGCAGCTCGACGGCGGTGATCGCGATGGGGCGAGCCATGCCACCGGGGTAACCGCGCCCGGGGCGTGGACCGCTTGCTTCCTCGCGAATGCGGACAACCCTACGAGATTCCGCTCCCGAGCAGCGCGGCGATCATCATGCCCAGACCCACCCAGCTGGCGAACCACACCGTGCTGCGCACGCCCAGGATGCCCACCATGTAGGCGGGCACGTACAGCACGCGGGCGACGAAGAAGACCATCGCACCCTGGATGGCCAGTGAGTCGGTGACTCCGCGGATCTCGAGGAGCAGTGCCAGGGTCAGGAAGACGGGCAGTGCCTGCTGCAGGTTGTCGAGCGCTCGGTTGGCTCGTCCTCCCATGATCGACAGCTCTGGGGCGTTGTCCTTGCCCTTGAGGTGGTCCATGGTGGAGTTGC
Source organism: Myxococcales bacterium (assembly GCA_019634415.1). GTDB lineage: Bacteria > Myxococcota_A > UBA796 > UBA796 > DRPG01. The sequence continues at coordinate 5,298 of JAHQVJ010000046.1, read as the reverse complement.
TCATGTCGGGGGCCTGCACCAGCCGCATGGTGGTGGGCAAGAAGGTCTGCGCCACCCACAGGGCGAGCACGGCGAGGATCCAGGTCGTCACGGGGCCTCCAGAGCGAGGGCGACCCGTATTGTCGCCTCTCTCACTCGGGAGCGGTGAGGGCCGCCTTGATTCGTTGCATGGGGAAGGCGGCGCCTGGGTCGACGTTTCGGGGGTGATCTTCGCAGGGCGGGTCTTGCATGCGGGTGTCGAGATCGGAGTGGGCCCAGACGGCGCTTCGGTCGAGCTGGCGGCGAGAGGTGATGTCCTGGAGCAGGGCGATGGTGGCCAGCAGCTGGGGCTCGGGGAAGGGGTCCTCGCCGTTGCCGCGGTTGATCAGCTCGATCCCGATGGAGCGCTTGTTGACGTTCGGCTTCACGCCGCCGAAGCTCACGTGCCCGGCGGTGCGCAGCTCGGGGCGCTGCTGGGCGATGTCGCCGTCCCGCCCGATGATGTAGTGGATGCTCTTGCCGCCCTGGGTGGTGAACCAGTCGCGCCAGAACACGGCGTCCCGTCCGGGGTCGCCGAACTGGATCTCGCCGTCCACGCAGGCAGGACCTCCGATGGTGTGCAGCACCACCATGTCGATGTCGGACGCCTCGCGCTCGCTGCCGCCATGCTCGAAGTCGTCGGGCAGCACGTCGATGGGGGGCAGGTCGGGACGCTCCACCTCCGTCGCCGTCACGTCGGGAGGGACCGGAAGGCCCGCAGCCGAAGGCAAGGGCTCAAGGGCATCGTAGCGCGACGGAGTCGCGCCCGATTCCGGCTCGGGTACCACGGCGGGCGCAGCCGCTGCGGACGGAGGTGCCTTGGGGCCACAGGCAGCAGTGACGAGACAATGGCCGACGACGAACCAGCGCATGAAGAACTCCGAACACGGTGATCAGCTTACGGCTGTGGGTGGTCAGGTGTCAGCGTTCGGCGTTCAGGTGTCGGCCGACCGCTGATCGCTGATCGCTAATCGCTGACCGCTAATCGCTAATCGCTGACCGCTAATCGCTAATCGCCGACCGCTGATCGCCATCCAGTGGGCGAGCAACACCAGCGCACTCGACCAGATGGGGAATGCCCAACCGAAGTACCAGATGCGGTGCGGCGAGGCGTGGAAGGCGAACACGCTGAGCATCGCGATGCTCGCGACCAGCGCTACGCCAGCGAGGCGTCTGCGGAGTCGGTGCGCCTGGTTCATCACGTCCACCGCCACCCACGCCTGACAGATGGGCAGGAACACGAAGTAGTGGGGCCAGTTGCTCGGCACCCACAGCGGCGTGCTGCACAGCAGGATGCAGGCGGCATCTCGCAAGCCGCTGGGGTGAGGATCGCGCGCACGTCGCCAGATCCACCACCCACAGCCGATCAGGCCCGCCACGCGCACCACGCGCTCCACTCCCACGACCCAGGGCCAGTCCTTGGTGTCGGCGATGCGCAGCGCTGCGTTGGCGAGGAGCTGGCTGCTGTAGTCCCACTCGCCCGAGCCGAACCGGTCGGCCATCTGCCACACCACGTTCGCGTAGAACCCCAGCGTGCCGAGGGGACCCAGCACCAGCGCGGGCAGCACGAACAGCAGCACGCTCAGGAACAGCGTCAGCCAGGCCAGCGCGCGGCCCTCGCGGCGGATCACGAGGGGCAACGCGAAGACCAGCAGGTGCGGCTTGACGGCGGCAGCCATGGCGAGCCAAAGCGCGGCGCGGCGGGGCCTGCCGGCCTGTTGATCGACGACCGAGGCGAGCAGTAGCAGCAGGAGCATGGCGCTCACCTGACCGAAGCGCAGGTTGTGCCAGGTGGGGATGGACCACACGAGCAGCGTCAGGGCCACCGGCTCGACCCACGGAGGGGCCTCGGGCAGGGCGCGACGCGCCACGGTGGGAAGGGCCAGGGTGCTGGCCACCACGAGCCCACCCCACAGCCACGGCGCCACCTCCGCAGGGAGCAGCGCGATGGCCGCGAAGACGAGAGCGGACACCGGGGGGTACAAGAAGCCGAACACGGGCTGAGTGGCGCCCTGCAGAATCGCCTCGCCCATCGGGTAGTAGATCCCCACGAAGTCGTGGAGCAGCAGCGGCGAAGGACCCAGCGACTTGAGCCACGCCAGCACGGAGTCGAACACCAGCGCGTGGTAGGCGAGTACGGTGCCGACACAGGCTGTGGTGTACAGGGCGTAGGCCCTGGGCCGCATCTCTCCCCCGAGGGCTCGTCGAGCCGAACCAGTGCCTCCGACGGTACCCTGCGTGGTGCACTCCAGCACGCGCTGCGAGGGTGTCCCGGGCGAGGGCGTGAGGGCGATTCGAGGATTGCACGCGTGCGATGCGAGCATCCGTGTTAGGTCGGCCGGGATGCGTCTGCTGACCGCCGGGCCTCAGCTCTCTCGCGTTCCCGACGGGCGGCGCTCACCGATCCCTCTGGTGCCCTCCGAGGGCTTCATCTACACCGCACTCATGGTGGGGATCGTCCCCGTGGCGGTGGTGGCGTGTGGGCAGGCGGTGCTCCTGCGGCGCCTCGGCGCTGCGCTGGGCGCCCTCGCCATCGGGATGGTGGGCTTCGTGAGCCCGCTGGTGCTCCTCACGGTGGTGTTGGCCGCGGGGCTTCCCACCGACAACCTCCCCGTCGTCGTGCTGGTGGTTCGCCTGGTGTCGGTGGCGCTGGGGGTGATGCTGCATCGGATCCTCCAGCCCCACGTGCGGGGCCATCGACTGCTCGAGGGCCCCATGATCAGCCTCGCCTACGTGATCCTCCCGGCCTTCGCCTGGATCTTCGCCGCGCCGCGGGAGCTGCAGATCTTGGTGGAGCTACCCGTCCTGTCGCTGCTGGGGGGCGCGTGAGCGACGATCTGGATCCGGTGGCGCAGCAGGGATTCCACGCGGCGTCGCAGATCGACCACCTGCTGGCGGTGGGGCGCATCGACGCGGCCCAGGAGCGGGCGATGGCGGCCATTGCGGCGAGCCCCGAGTCCCCCGGGCCGCACGTCATGCTGGCCCAGGTGCTGCTGCAGGCGGACCGAGCGGCCGACGCGCTGGAGGCCACCGGCCGTGCGCTCGCCCTGGCACCTGACTCCGATCTCGCGATGTTCTACCGGGCGGTCGCGTTGCTGGCCCTCGGCCGCTTCTCCGAGTCGGAGCAGACGATCCGGCGGGCCCTCGCCATCGCGCCAGACGATCCCGATCACTGGATGATCTATGCGCGCTTGCTGTCGATGTGCGACGCCGACGTGCAGGCGCTCGAGGCGGCCGAGCAGGCGCTGTCGCTGAACCCGGACGCGCCCGAGCTGCACCGGCTGCGCGGCGAGCTGCTGCTGCACGTGCATCCCCGTCACTGGCGGATCTCGGAAGATGCGGTTCGCACAGCACTGCGCATCGACCCGCACGACCCCGACAACCACGCGCTGTTCGGCCACGTCAGCCTGCTGGCGGGGCGGCACCAGGAGGCCGAGAGCGCCTTTCGCACCGCCTTGCGCGTGGACCCCAGCAACGCACTCGCCCTGTCGGGCCTGTCGACGTTGGTGAAGGGCAAGTACTGGTGGTACCGCCCGATGATGGCCTGGACGGACCTGCTGCGGCGGCAGGGACGAGACGGTCAGCTGGCCATCGTGTTCGGCCTGTGGGCGGTGTATGCCGCGGTGATCGCACTGGTCCCGCCGGAGTATGGCCAAGCCCGCCAGGCGCTGACCTTCGGCTACCTCGGGCTGTGCCTGTACACGTGGTTCGCGGAGCCCATCACGCGGGCGTTGCTGCGCCGCGTCTATCCTTGGTTGGAGTAACGGCACCATGTCGGACATCTTGGAGCGCACGCTGGCCGGGCTGCGCTCGGCCCTGGCGGTCACCCCGGACAACGGACCCCTGCGCCTCCAGGTGGCGCAGATCTTGGCGGAGCTCGGTCGCCACAACGAGGCGGTGGAGGCAGCGCGCGCGAGCCTGCCTCACCTCGACGGAGAGGAGGCCCAGCAGGCGCAGGCGCTCGTCGAGCGGCTGGCTCCCGAGCCCGAGCCCGAGGAGGAGCTGGCTGCCCTGGCGGATCTGGATGCCGTGCGCCGGGGTGGGCTGGTGGCGCTGAAGGGCGGGTCCGAGGAGACCGAGCTGTTGGCGCTGGAGCCGAACCGACAGACGGTGGACTTCAGCGACGTGGGTGGTCTCGACGCGCTCAAGGAGACGATCCGGATGAAGATCGTCTTGCCCTTCCAGCAGCCCGAGGTGTTCCAGAAGTACGGCAAGAGCCGCGGCGGCGGGATCCTCCTGTATGGACCGCCGGGCTGCGGCAAGACGCTGCTGGCGCGCGCCACCGCCGGAGAGGTGGGTGCCACCTTCCTCAACGTGGCCATCGATCAAGTGCTCGACATGTGGTTCGGGCAAAGCGAGGCGAAGCTCGCGGCGCTCTTCGAGGAGGCGCGGAGGCTGGCGCCCGCGGTGTTGTTCTTCGACGAGGTGGAGGCCATCGGGGCCAACCGGCAGCAGATCCGCCACGGGCCCGGGCGCACCTTGGTGAACCAGCTGCTGGCCGAGATGGACGGGGTGGACTCGGCCAACGACCGGGTGCTGGTGATGGCGGCCACCAACTCGCCCTGGCACGTGGACTCGGCGCTGCTGCGGCCCGGTCGCTTCGATCGGGTGGTGTTCGTGCCTCCGCCCGACGAGGTGGCGCGCTCCGAGATCTTGCGGCTGCAGCTGCGGGAGCGTCCCGTGCAGGACGGCATCGATCTACGGCCGATCGTCGCGCGCACCGACGGCATGTCGGGCGCCGATCTGGCGGATCTGGTGGAGCGATCGGTGGAGGCGCCGCTGCGGGAGGCGCTGCGCACGGGCACGGCCCGCGACCTCACGGCAGCCGATCTGCAAGGCGCCCTCGGCACCACGCGGCCGAGCACGGCGGGGTGGTTCGAGACCGCGCGCAACTACGCCCAGTTCGCGAACGCCGACAACCTGTACGACGATCTGGTGGCGTACATGGACGCGGCGAACAAGCGGAGCGGCGGCAAGCGCCGGTGGTGGTCCTTCCGGGACTGATCGCAGGCAGCGCGGAAACTACCTGGCGAGCGCTCGATGGGGCAGAGGAAATCTGAGGGGAGTAGTCGCGCGTTGTTGGTGGATTGTCTAGAAAGGTGCCGCATATTCCCGATCTGCTCGGCCAGGTGAGGGGGTGTGATCAGTCCGGCGTGACCACGACCACCGTCGCCTCTGGATCGAGCAGCCAGCCCGACTTCCGACGGATCAGCAGGTCGCGGAACCCCGCGGAGCGAAGGTGGCTCAGCGCCACGCGGACGCGGTTGCCCTTGGCCTCGT
>JAHQVJ010000045.1 GCA_019634415.1 Myxococcales bacterium | reverse complement strand
GAGGTCTACACCATCCCCGACCTGATGGAGTACAGCTCGGAGGCGGGCATGAAGGCGGCAGGCAAGCTGCGGCTGGAGGGCAAGGAGTACGTGGTGCAAGACGGCGACGTCATGCACTTCCGGTTCAATGTGTGACCCCGATCTGCAACGGAGAAGGGTCAGCAGACCGTGTCCACCACCATCCGCGTGATGCCGCGCAGCTCGTCAGCGCTGGCCTTGGAACGAGCCGCGATCTGAATGCCGTCGTTTACGGTGGCGATGAAGCGAGCGAGCTCTGCGGCCGTCTGGGTGCCGTCGAGCTCGCCATCGTCGATGGCGCGCTGGAAGCGAAGCTCGAAGACTTCCCTCATCCGGACCTGGCCCTGGGCCACGCGCGCGAGGGTCTCGGCGTCCTCGGTGGGCACCTCGAGCAGAGATCTGGCCACCATGCAGGTCATCCCCTGACCCTCCGGGCGCATCATGTCCACCATCAGTGCGTACAGGCGCTCGAGCCCCTCTCGCAGGGTGCCGTCCGCGAGTAGCTGCGTGAGGAACAACCGCTGTTCCTCTACGTAGAGGTCCAGCGCCGCCAGGAACAGGCCCTGCTTGCTGCCGAAGGTCGCGTACAGGCTGCTGCGGGACAGGCCGGTGGCGGTGACCAGGCGTTGCGGCGTCGTGTCCCGCCACCCGTCCTTCCAGAACGCCCGCATGGCCTTCTCGACGACCTCTGCCTCATCGAACTCGCGACGACGGCCCACAGCGCCCTCCGAGGACCAATCTATTCAATGGGACCAAGGGTTCAGTGCGCGTCGTCCGCACTCGGATGTCAGCGAGCGGAAGCCGATCTCGCCTTCTCTACGGCGGCGACCTTGCGGGGGTGCGGTGTGCCGGTCTCGACGTAGTGCTGGAACTCTTCGCAGAGCTGGTTCCACGCCGTGAACATGCCCAACCGAAGCATCGGCCACATCACGTACCCCCACGGCTTGAGCGTCGCGCCGAACACCCCCGTCGCCGTCGAGCCGCCATCCGGGTCGTCGACCACCGAGAAGCCGAGTGAGTTGTGGTCGATGGGAAACAACCGCGGCGCATCAATGAGATCGACCCGAACGGTGCAGCTCTTGGCGGCTTCGTCGTACGCGACGAATCGCTCCGATGCCTTCATCCCCGTTCCGTCGGGCTGCATCTCGATGATCCGCCCTGCCGATGTGGCCCCTTCGAACCTCTCCCCGTTCTCCCCGCCATACGAGCGAGGCACCGCGGCCATCCACTGGTCGGCATCCTCGAACCGGTGGGCGAACAACGCCCAGACATCGTCGGCGGTGGCGTCGATCTTCGTCGTCTTGGTGAGTTTCATGACGGAATCCTCGGTGGGTTTGGCAAGCCGATGAACTAGAACGTGTCCAACGAGAAGCTGACCGGCAGGCTCTCGTCCAGGAAGGCCAGTTCCTCGACGCTCAGGACGACATCGTTGGCGCCCTGGTTCTCGTCGAAGCGGTGCTGCTTGGTCGTTCCCGGGATGCTCACGACGTGGTCTCCCTGGTGCAGCAGCCACGCCAGGGCCAGCTGAGCCGGAGTGATCCCCTTGTCGCCCGCCATCTGGCGCACCACGTCCACGAGATCGAGGTTCTTCTGAAAGTTCTCGCCTTGGTAGCGCGACCTGCTCCGTCGGATGTCGTCTCTGGCGAAGTCGTCGGGCGATTGGATCGTCCCGGTGAGGAAGCCCTGACCGAGAGGACTGTAGGCCACGAAGGTGATGCCCAGCTCCTTGCAGGTGTCGAGGATCTCGGCCTCGGGCTCCCTGCACCACAGCGAGTATTCGGACTGCAGGGCGGTGATCGGATGGACCGCGTGAGCCCTCCGAATCTGCTCCACGCTGGCCCCGGACAGGCCGAGGAAGCGCACCTTGCCTTCTTGGACCAGCTCGGCCATCGCCCCCACCGTTTCTTCGATGGGCGTGTCGGAGTCGACCCGATGCTGGTAGTACAGGTCGATGGTGTCGACGCCGAGGCGCTCCAGGGAGCCCTCGCAGGCATGCTTGACATAGTCGGGCTTGCCGTTCAGTCCCTGAAAGGACCCCTGGTCGTCACGCATGAAGCCGAACTTGGTGGCGATGATGGCCTCGTCGCGACGGTCACGCAGAGCGGCCCCGAGCAGGCGCTCGTTGGTCCACGGCCCGTAGATGTCGGCCGTGTCGAAGAAGTTCATGCCTTCGTCGAGGGCGTGTCGGAGCAGCGCAGCGCTCCTCGTGTCGTCGGCTTGGCCGAGAAACTCGGACATGCCCATGCAGCCGAGTCCGATGGGAGAGATCTGGACACCGGTGGTGCCGAGGGCGCGGCGGGGACGTTTGGACATGTGGACTCCAGACAAGGACCGCCACAACGGCCGTTGGAGATGCCAACGTCGACTGGGCCGGCGCAGTCCCAGGAACACTATGCCGATCTGGAACTGGGGGTCCAGTATTTTTTTGGAATCATAGTTCCCGATCGAGGCGCGCCCGGGGTGGGAGCCCGACCAACAGCCATTGCTCGAGAGCGTTCCTGCGGCTCCAGACGGTTCCAGCCCACTTCGGCCAGTGGATGATGCTGACTCTGCCGTTCGCACTGTGCAGAGGAGGTGTTGGCGGAACGAACGCCAGGGTCTGGTGTTCGTCGCTAGAGCGTCACTGCGATCCAGCGTCGGAAGCCTGACCACGTCCGTCGGCGGCACATCCATGTACCAGAGTCCGGAGCCGCTGGCGTCGTAGTCGACCATCACCATGCGCATTGCCGTGAACGCTTTGTCGTCGCACGTCTCGGTGCCCCAGATGGGGGCGAAGGTCCCGGCGATGGGATCGGAGTCGATCGACAGGGAATCAGGTGGCAACTCGGACGCCCGCATCTCGATCTGGTGGAGCACCCCGTCTGGAGGGAGCGCAGGAACCGCCCGATACAGGCGCGCCGTGTGAGCGGTGTCTCCCTTCCAGAGGCCATGCCTCACAGAGGCCACCACCCGCTCGTGGAAGTCTTCGTCGAAGACGTCCGCGACCTGCAGCGTGCCTCCTTTGTCGAGCGGCTCCGAGTCGCTCTTCCTGGAGTCCCAGGTCCGCTCGTCGCGGTAGCCCCGCAGCCGGATGTGAGCATTGTTGCTTCGTCCCGTGTCGTTGGTGTAGGTGAACTCGACGACGCCCGGATTCGAGTTCCAGTTCGTCATGCTCACGTGGGCCGTCTGGTGAGGCGGCGAGCCGACGATCTGCACATCCTCGTGGAAGGACAAGGCGGCCGGTCTCGACGAGTCGTCGTCCGAGTCATCGAGGACGGCGTAGGCGTTGAGCGAGCCCACGGGTGACAGGCAGGAAGCCGTGAGGTCCTGTACGTAGGCGGCCGGGAGGACGGTCGTGCTCCTTCGACTGCAACGCCAATCGAGACTGACAGCATAGGACTTGATCACGTCCGGTTCGGAGACGTCGACAGTGAGGGTCCCCATTGGGTCGAACGCCCCGACGGGAGGGGTGCCGAAACCACACCTCGTCCCCGGACTGAACGTCCCCCACGGTGTCGATACGGAACCAACTCGGCTGGACCAGGACGGCCGTCACGTAGCCTTCCGGCACGTCGATCCGCAGGGCGGCTCCAGCCTGGGGCAGCACGTACGTGCGCACGAACGCACCGTCGACGTCCGCCACCATGATCAGGGAGTGCTCCGACGTCCCGTGGTCGTCGTGGATGCCGTGGACCACCACGTTGCCTTGTGCGACCGCGCCCGTGTCCGAGCCTGTGCTGCCCGTGGGCACGGTCGATGATGTGGTGGGCGTCGTGTATAGACCCTCCGCCACCGTGACACTTTCACAATGGTCCACGATGACGCTGCGTGGCCTCTACCAAGGCCGGTGACGAGCAAGTACCCTCGGACATCCCTCATCACGGCCACGTCGGCCCCCACCGCCGGTCCGAGTCATCGAGAACGGGCGAAACACTCCGCGCGCGGGAATCATCCGCCAGATTCGGTGGCGTTGGAACGAAGGGCTGTGGATGTACTACATGCGAGCGGGTGGAAGGAGCGTGAGCAAGCGCTACTGGTCTTCCGACTTGCAGTCAGACGAGTGAGGCGACGGGCCGAGTCAGCCCAAGCTCGCTCCCCTCGTCGGCGACCTTGCCCGACGATCTTCTATCGGCGGGCACGGTCGGGGCGGCACGCCAACGTCTCGTCGCGGGGGCCTGGCTCACAGGTCCCCGTCCGCTCCTCGTCGCGGTGCACGAACACGCAGACGGACGATGCCTCGAGGGCCGCGCAGGCTTCGACCGCCTCGGCGGGCGGTCCGCGGCGGCGCTGGGGCCGATCCGCCGCACGGTCGGGCCGGCAAGCCAGCGGCAGATCGGGCCGGGGCCCGGCATGGCAGGTACCGTCGATCGCGGTGTCGTCGCGCACGATGCTGCAGGCGTCGTTCTCGACGAGCTCCGCACAGGCTGCGATGGCCTCAGGCGGAGGGCCACGACGCTCGCCACCGGGTTGTGCGAAGGCAGGCAGCGTGGCAGCAAGGAGGGGAGCGAGGACCAGGGTGGGGCCCACGAGCGATGTCATCGATGACTCCGTTGGTTGATGTGCCCTTGATGTACTTCGGAGAACCGTCGGAATCCGTGGCCGCCGAGTCAGGCGCAGGCAGCGTTCGTGAGGGTTCGTCAGTGACCACCACGGGCGTGTGGTACACGGCGATCCGGAGGACGAGATGGCAACGCACACTGGGGGGTGGTGGATCGCCTTGACGGTGCTCGGGTGCCACAAACCCGCGGTGACACCCTCGCCCGCCATGCCCACGCCAGCTCCCGTGACCTGGCAGGTCGACTTCTTCGACGACTTCGATCGGTTCGACGAAGCGAACTGGCAAGACCAGATCTTGTGGGTCAACAACGAAGACCAGTGCTACGTCCGCGACAACGAGGCGGAGACGCGCGAGGTCAGCGAGGGCACACTGAAGCTCCGGGTGGTGGATCTCGGCGAGAAGCGGCCGTGCGACAACGTGAGCAAACACGGCGAACAGCACCCCGACACCCAGTACGTCGCCGGTCGCATCGCCTCGAAGAACCGGCAGGAGTTCGTGAAGGGCCGCTGGACCGCGCGACTCCGAGTGCCGCAGAGCGGTCAGCCCGGCATGTTCCCGGCGTGGTGGTTGCTGGGGGCGCGCAACGACGAGCCGCCCGTCGAGGAGCCCGACGAGACCGTGTGCTGGCCGCTGACGGGCTCTGGTGAGATCGACATCTTCGAGCACCACAGCGACGGGGGCGCCGATCACTACGCGGCGCGAGCCATCGAGAGCCTGGGCCGCTGCGACGGAGGGGATTGGCAGTCCAAGATGCTGGTGCAGCAGGCGACGTTGGGCGAGTACCACGAGTACGCCGTGGAGTGGGAGGGCGCCGACCTGGTCTTTCGTCAGGATGGCGTCGAGACCTTCCGCGGCGCTCGCCTGGGAGATCAGTTCCCGGAGCCCCTGTTCGCCATCTTGAACTTCGCCAAGATCTCGGAGGCGCCGATGAGCCAGCCCTTCGTGATGGAGGTGGACTGGGTCCGGCACGAGCGTCGGATGGTGCCGCGCACGGAGTGAGCCCGATGGCCTAGCGGCGCTGGCGCCGGAGCTTCTCGATGCGCTTCAGCGCGTCGGTCGTCTCCATCGCGTAGTCCACCGTGTAGCACAGCGACACCGCCGCCACCCGGCACCGGCGCACCAGGGCCACCCACCGCTGCGGACGCTGGTCGCGCTGGCACAGCGGCGACTCGTACATCGGGATGATGGGGCTCTTGCTGATCCCCTCCACGTGGTACCGCGTGTGCAGCGACAACCGAGACTCCAGCGAGCCAGAGCCGATGGTGAGAACGGCGCCCACCTCTGCCAGATCCTGTGGGTCGTAGACCACCTGCTCCACCTTCACGCGTGCGACGCTGGACTGGAAGGGCTCGACCTGTGGATGCTCTGCAATCGGGACCGTGAGCCGCTCCATCGCCGGCTCTGCAGCCGACACCACCACGATGAGCTCCGACTACCTTTCAGATGCTGCGAAGGAGTCCTACCGAGCCCTGTTCGAGGACAGACTCGCGGCCCTCGCCCAATAGCTCCAGCCTCGAACCACGGAGCCTCGAGCACAAGGCCCCCTCGACAACTGGACGCGTAGCACTTCAGCGCCGCCCTGGACTACAGATCATACCCAGTCGACAGGAGGCGCCATGAGGAACAAGCTCGGATGGAGTGTCACGGCGATCATCGTCCTCACGATGGGGATGGCGAGCTGTTGGGACAGCAACGCAGTCGCGGAACATCCCGCGGCTGCGGTGGTCGAGGTCGAGATCGATCCGACCGGAACCTACGCCAAGCCACCAGATGGGGAGATCCGCGCACAGCTCTCCGAGCTGCAGTACCGGGTGACCCAGAAGGATGGCACCGAGCGTCCGTTCGACAACGAGTTCTGGAACAACAAGCAACCCGGAATCTACGTCGACATCGTGAGTGGTGAGCCTCTCTTCTCGTCCACGCACAAGTTCAAGAGTGGGACGGGCTGGCCGAGCTTCTACAAGCCCCTGGTGGCGCAGCACGTCGTCGAGGTGCGCGACACGTCGCACCTCATGGTACGCACCGAAGTCCGCTCCAAGTACGGCGACAGTCACTTGGGCCACGTCTTCGAGGACGGCCCCGCGCCGACCGGCCTTCGCTACTGCATCAACTCGGCCTCCCTGCGCTTCGTCCCCGCAGCAGAGCTCGAGGCGAAGGGCTACGCCGAGTTTCGGGCGTTGTTTCCCGAAGGCGAGCCCGACCAAGGGCAGTGAGCCTCGAACCGGCGACGAGACAGAGTCGGAGGCCGATCCGTGACTCACTGCTTCAGTGTGACCGAGCCGGCAGCAGCACGATCTCCACCGTCCGGTTCGTATCGAGCTGATCAGCGAGCGCTTCGAGGCTCGGCGGATCGACGTGCCCATCCCAGTCTCCTGGGTCCTCGCCCCGCAGGCGGGCCGTCGCCAGCTGGCGCGCCCAGGCCCTCGACGACCTTCTGAGGGCAATCCTTCTCTCCATGTCCGAGAACCCACGCTCTACCAGATCGTCGGCCTGCAGCGCCGCGATCACCTCCCGCGCGGCGCGACGCAGCTCGTCGGCTCGCCGTGGATCGCACTCGAACTGTACGTGCAGCTCGGCAGCGGCCCCAGGAATCGGCGGTATGACTGCTCTGACGTCAGTGACATAGGTACCCCCCAAGGCCTCGCGAATTCGCTTCATGAGACGCTCGTCCAGGATCTCCGCGAGTACCTTCAGCGCATTCGTCTGTCCGGGCTCCACCTCCAAGCCGTGGAGCACCAGGATGACCGTGGCGGCCTCCACCCCTTCCACCAGGTGGCGGATCTCGGTGAGCTCGGGCGGCAGCGGCTCCAGCATCTGGCCCGACCGCATCGGACCCGATGCCCGAGGCAGCGCCCCCACGGTCGTCGACAACAAACGCTCCAGGATGTCGATCCGCGGCAAGGATCCAACCAGCACGAACTCGAAGGCTCTATCGTCGAACATCTTGCGGACCCGAAGCTCCACCTCGCGGAGGTCCATCTCGGGGGGAGGTACCTCGTCAGGTATCCCTCGCAGCCCGTCCATCAGCCTGTCGACCCACTTGTCGGGGCCCCCGATCGCCTCCTCTCGCAAGGCCGCCGCTGCCTCCGTGAGGACGTCGGGATCGAAGCGAGGACGCTGGAGATGCAGGTACGCCAGCTGCAGCAGTGTGTTCAGGCTCGAGCCGGGTGCCGAGCCGCGAACCCCGACGTGGGTACCATCGGCAAAGGGCTCCATCCGTATGCTCTGGCCATCGAGGAGCCGCTGCAGCGTGGCCTCGGACCACCACCTCACCCCCGAGCGACTCGCCACCTCCACCGCCAAGCGATCTGCAGCCAGCTCGCGGGGCGAGCGCACGCGCCCAGCCACCCCCAGCAGCTGCACGGAATCCGAGGACGTGGGCTTCCACCACACCACCATCCCGTTGGACAGCTCCAACCGGTGCAAACCGATGCCAGAGACGAGATCCCGCTCCACGACGTCGCCCTTGCGATCGGGCAGCCAGGACGTCGCGTCGAGAGGGTCGGTCGAGATGTCACGCGGAGGGCTGCCCCACTGGGTCAGGGCAGCCTCGTCCAGGCCTTGCAGGGCGACGTGCACAGCATTCTCGTCGGGCAAAGAGCCAGGGGGCCCGGCGAGGTGCACCAGTCTGTCATCCGGGGTGAACCAGCGTCGAAAGACAGCATCGACCTCGTCACGTCTCACCGTACGCAGCATCTCCAGGGCCATCGCGCTCTCGTAGGCCGTACCCGTCACGAACTCGCCATGAACGGCGTGACGGACCAGCTCGTCGGCGATCGCCCTCGGGCTGGACCGGTAGCGCGGATCGCCGATGGTCCGGTACCACGACGACAGACCCTCACGAGCCCTGACGAGTTCGTCGTCCCGCACGCCCACGCGCGAGAGCCGCCTCACCTCGGTCCACATCGTGTCGAGCGTGGCGAGCGCCTCGTCGGGTGCAGCCTCGAAGCCGACTCTCTGCACCTCGAGATCCGACGCATAGACGTACTCGTCGAGCCAGGCACTGCGCACGTCTCCGCGAAACATGAGCTCGGTGAGGCGATCGCGGAAGATGCGCTCCGCGACGTACCGAACCACGCGGTCACGCGCGTTGCCGTGGGTGGGCGTCCAGACCGGACCGGACCAGGTCCACGCGAGCATGCCCCGAACGGAGGACAAGCCCGGCTCCTCCAATAGACGCACGCGTCCACCTGGAGTCTCGTAGGGAGCCGTCACCCGTCGAGCGGGGTCCCGACGACGGGCCGGCAGCTCACCGAAGGCCGCCTCGATCCAGTCCACGACCTGCTCCTCGTCGAGGTCACCGACGGCGATCACCGACATGCGCGCAGGATCGTAGTGGGTGTCGTAGAACCGCTTGGCCTCGTTCAGCTCGAAGGTCTCGAGGGACTGGCGCGTGCCGATCGGACGTCGCGCAGCGAAGGGGCTGCCCGCCAACGTCTGCACGTGCCGGTCGGTCTCGGCACGCCTCCAGGCGGCCTGACGACGTCGCCACTCCTCCAGCACGACGCCTCGTTCCCGCTCCACCTCGTCGGGCTCGAAGAGCATGCCGCCGGCCCAGTCCGAGAGCACCACGATGCCCAGATCGAGCTGGGAGGTGTGCACCGTCAGCCAGTACCTCGTGTGATCGAAGGTGGTGTTGGCGTTGAGGTGGTAGCCGAGGTGAAGCCCCTTGGACCTCAGCGAACCGATCAGCGAGCCGCCAGGGTGGTTCCGGGTGCTGAAGGCCTCGCAGGGTCGTCGCGACGCAGTCGTCCACATCGGGGTTGCCCGACGACGACTCGAGCTGCGGGCGCCGCGCGCGACCGGAGCCCTTGATGACGACCCGAACCCTCATCTCGGGGTGCGACAGATCGACTCCACTGGCACAGCGCCCGAGAGACTCGGCATTGGACCGCTCGGCGAAGTGTGCCCGAACAGCGTCGGCAGCGGAGCTACCGTCACCGCCCACCAAGGAGCGGACCTGCACGACGGCAGGTCCGTCAGCAGGCACGTAGGGCGGGATCTTCGGAGGGGTGGGCACCGACGCGAACGATGCAGTCAGCCAACACGACAACGCAATCATGGAGAGTCTCTGGGCGACGTGAATAGGTCAAACGAGATCGGTCGTCGCCAGGGATCATAGACGTCGAGGGCCAGGCTCGGGACTCCGGCTCCTCCACTACACAGCGCGCTCCCCGACGTGCGAGTCCACCACTCGAACTCGATAGCCTTCAGGCGCCACCGCCTCGAAGCCGCGATGCACGCCACCGCTCGCGATGCCCGACACCTCGAAGCCCTCCTCCCGAAACCGCGCGTGTGCCGCATCGATGTCGTCGTACATCAGGTCGAAGGGCGCATCCGAGACACCCGTGGACGACGCTTCGCTGACCACGATGTGCGTGCCACCCCGAAGCTCCAGCACGGCGAAGCGGTCGTTGATCACCACCGCACGTACACCCAACGCCACGAGGCGCCTGGCTGCAGTGGCCACCCCGCGCGCTCGCAGTGACAGGTGTCCGGCCGCAGCCAGAGGCCGACCATCGTCGCCCCTCATGCCGCCTGCCACAACACAGATCCCAGCTTGATGCTCATCGTATTTCCTCCGAAGTCCATGGAGATGGCCACCCCCTTCGAGGACAACATGTCTCTTTAGATACGGTCTGTAGCGTTGCCACGAGCGGGGTGGCGTCATGGAGTGTCTCTGGGAGGAACAGCCAGAGACACGCGCGGAACCCGGCGCACTACCCTGTGAGGCAGGCCTCGGATCCGAGCGGTGACGCTGTCGACGCTCCGAGCGAGCGCTATGCTGCTCATCATGAAGACCGATCCTCGCCTGCTCGTGCTCCTGGGAATCACCAGCACCGCTGTGCACACGGGCTGCACGAGCTTTCGGGACTGCAGCACAGTGGACGTGTCCGCCGCCGAGGCCCTCCCCACCGTGCTCTCGGAGACGAGTCTCTACAGCGACATCGCGAACGACGTCGTGGCGGAAGCGGCCTTCGAGTTCACGCCCCGCTTTCCCTTGTGGACGGACGGCGCGAAGAAACGCCGCTGGCTGCTCCTTCCACAGGGCGAGCCGGTGGACACACAGCACTCGGACGACTGGGCGTTCCCCGTCGGAACCAAGTTCTTCAAGGAGTTCACCCGTGACGGCGTGCGCGTCGAGACCCGGATGAACCTGCGCACCGAGGATGGCTGGACCGCCATCGCGTACATCTGGAACGATGCGGGCGACGATGCCTGGCGACAGCTCGAGCGCGCCGAGGACGTCTCGGGAACGTCGCACGACGTCCCCGGTGCTGCGGAGTGCCTCGCCTGTCATGCAGGCCGGAGGAACTTCACCCTCGGCTTCAGCGCCACCCAGCTCGACTCGACCGCTCGCATGCAGCTCTACGACGCGGGCATGCTCTCCCACCCCGCCGAGGACGAGATCGGGCTGGACCCCACCGCACTGGCCGGACTCGGCGTCCTCCACGGCAACTGCAGTCACTGCCACAACGACGACCGCGACCAGCAGCCACAGGCCACCGATTGCTACAGCCCCGACGCCGACGACAGCTTCGACGTCACGCTGCCGCCGGATCTCGCCACCGTCGAGGAATCCCCTGCCCTCCTCACGGCCCGCTGGCTCCTGGGCGGCGCTGGAGACAGCGAGGTGATCGACCGGATGTCGCACCGCAACCTCTCCGAGGGAAATCCCTCGATGCCTCCGCTGGGGACCGAGATCGTCGACGACGAAGGCATCGCCGCCGTTCGGGCATTCATCGACGAGCTGCCTACCCGCGACCGCAACTGATCCGACACGGCGGCAGATGACAGGCCCGGGCTCGTCCTATGTGGTCCAGCCTCGGCGTCGGCAGAGCGACATCGCTTCTCGATTCACGGAGTCACCGTCGAACCCGGGACAATCGATGGCCCTCCCCACCCCCTTGGAGAAGAAGCGAGGATCCCGCTCCCGAACCTCTTCGAAGGAGGGAGCCGCACGACCCGTGCGGCGCGCTCGCACCCCCACGCGCCCGAGCGCTGTCGCCAGCGCCTCCACCGGCTCTGCCACCAGCTGGGTGAACGGCAGCACCACCGTGGTCGGGCGACGCACCCAGTGCAGCACGTTGGCCCCCCAGGCTCCCGTGGCTCCCTCCGTGTGGGCCAGCAGCTGCTCGAGGGCATCCTGCACCGGAATAGAGCGCTGCTCCGCCCGCAGCTCCGCCCAGGACCGCAGGCACGCCCGCCCGTCGCGGACCAGATAGATCGCCGGATCCGCGCCGTTCTCCCGTCGGTGCGTCTTCATGACGGCCACTCCCTTGGCCGCCCTCACCTCCGCCGACGTCCGCTCGTCGCGGCCCACCCACTCACAGCCGAGCCGCTCTGCGACGTAGTCGTCTCCGTCGTAGGCACACGCCGTTCGGATCGACAGGCAATGCCAGAGCACGTGTCGAGCGAAGGTGTTCCCCGACCGAGGAAACGACGCCAACCAGACCATGGCGTCGACTATCGCCAGGATCTCCGTGGACCGCAAGGGAGCGCTGTGGTGACGTGGCCGAGGGACGCCCCATGGGTGGCGAGGGCCTCCTTGGCCTGCGCCCAGCCAGGACCCTCCACCTCCAGCGCCGAGGTGAGCCACGCCGTGGTCATCCGCTGCACCGCGGCGAGGCGATCGGGATCCTCCGTCGCCGTCTCCTTTGCGTCGTAGCCCGCGATCCCACCCAGCCCATGCCGAACTCCGTGCAGCGTGAGCAGCTCGGAGCAGCCCGGTCCGTCGTGGTAGGCCGCCTCGTACCACTCGGGTCCCGCCTTCGTGATGAAGGGGTTGACGTCGGCGTCACCCACCACGCAGAGCGCCGGCGTGGTCAGCATCCCGACGGTCTGCCCACCCATCGAGTGCCCCACGGCCGCCACACGCTCCATGTCCCAGCTCGCATCCGTCGACACGGCTGCTCGATGCTCGGCAGGTGATCCAGGATGTGCTTCATCTCCAGCACGCGCATGCGCCAGAACAGAGGCGCATCGTCGCGATCCCGCGGCAAGCCCGCCACCTTCGAGTTCGCGTGGGCGGGCGCGGCGGGTGTGGACGACCGTGGCGGATACTCTGCGTGGCAGATCGAGCACGGTGACGCAACCCTGCAACGCTGGCGTCCACCCGGGCGATGAACCGCATCTGCGCTCTGTTCGCGCGCCCGCGCATGACGGGCCCGCGAACCGCGCCCAGAGATAGAACCCACCACAACCGGCAGAGCGGAGGCTTCACCAGCAATACGCTCCACGCCCTCGCGGTGAAGGCCGCTGGCACGCACGCTGCACTGCTCCGGAACACATCCTGGAGAGAATCATGCAACGCTCTGTCTTGTGCGCTTTGATCGGCGCTGCCGCCATGTCCTGGGGCTGCGACGACTTCGATGGGGACGGGATCGTCGTCAGCTGCCCCCCACTCGGATCCTACGGAGGAACTGACGATATTTGTGTAGATGCAGGGGATCTGCGGGACCTGCCGGCCTTGGATGATGCTGTCTGCCAACACTATTGCAGGAGCCATTGGGAGCAAAATGGGGAGACGCCACCGGAGTACTGCAACGACGCGGTGGCCACCAACGACACTGGGACCCCCGAATATTGCGATGTCGTACTTGACTGGCTCGAGATCGTCGAAGCGGAAGCGCTGTCCAACGTGGGGTGGGAATGCCGAACGCACGGTTCCTACACCCACGTCCAGAACTGGGATGGCCCCTATCCTGACGACTATCTCTGGCCCCAGCCGTTGGACACATTCAACCCAGAGTCCTGGGAGACGTGCGCGCCCAGCTCGTCGTCTGCCAACTCGAACTGTCACGACGTATGCACGCAGACGGTGACGGCTATCTCTGAAGAAGAAGCTGAAGGCGACCTGGTCCTCTTCAAGCCCGGCAGCCCACCAAACAACGTCTGGCCCGATGGGTTCGACCAGGTCAACGCCGGCCCATGGTCCCTGGACAACTACTGCACCGAGGTGGCCTACCCCGCCCCCGCCGAGGTGGACAACTGCCCGGCACAGATGGTTCATGATCCCACTCTGGACACCTTCCAGTGGGAAGACGGCAACACAGCCCCCCTGGACTGCGACCTGAACAATAGCTGTTGCGACGCCCTGGGCGTATGTGGAGACCTCCTGGCCCATCGAGACGATGGTGCCGCCGGGAACACGGGCAGCATCACTGGCGAGGTGGAGATTCTGATCGACGGACGCCTCACCAAAGTGGGGGTGCGGGGATCTGCAACGTGGTCGGCGGAGCCCTGCAGCAATCCGGCGGGGACCTGCCCCATCTACCTGGGCTCGTTGGGCCTGGAGGTGGAGGTATTGGCTGGCTCGGAGGGAGACACCTCCTACACGCTGCGGCCTGTGAATGCGGCGCTGTCGGCGCCCATCATGGGGGCCTGGAAGCCATCGACGGGCGAGGTGGTCTTCGCCCAAGAGACCGTGCTCTTCGAGCTGACGGCGGAGGCGTCCATCGAGATTGGCCGCACGGTGGTCAGCCGGAGCTACTCGGAGAAGCGGCGCACCAACAACGGTCTCCGTGGAACGCTCCAGGACGGTGTGCTGTCGCTGTCGAGCACCCACACCGCCAGCAAGACCGGGACGGTCTCCTTCGACGTCACGGCCCGCGCAGCGCGCTGACCACACTCGGAGTGGACCTCGGCGAACGGCGGTGACCGTTCGTCGCGTCGAGGCAACCGTTCGTCGGAAGCCTCCACCGCCCCACCGACCTGTCGCCTACAGCGCTGGAGGAGACGCGGTCTGATCCACATCCCACCACCACGGCTGAAACGCGAGTTGCTGGCGTTTGTTGCACTCGTTTCCGCCGTCGTCGCCGCCTTGTTCATCGTGGGGCAAGGATGGCGGCTGCCTCGGCAGGAGGCGCCCTCCCACCCTCGGTCGCACCCTGCCGTTGACGTTGAAGGCCAGGGAGGTCTGCACGTGGCCGTCGCCCTCCACCTCTTCCTGCGAGGTCACACAGCTGCCGCT
>JAHQVJ010000044.1 GCA_019634415.1 Myxococcales bacterium | reverse complement strand
CAACACGCTCGGCCAAGTGGTGGACCACCTCCGCAGTGCCCTGCCCGCCTCGGCGGCACCCGCAGCGACTCCGGCGACAGCACCCGCCGCAGCTGCCGGACTGGACCTCGAGGCCCTGCTCCTCGACGTCGTGGCCGACAAGACCGGATACCCCGCCGACATGCTCGAGATGGGCATGGCCCTGGAGAGCGATCTCGGCATCGACTCCATCAAGCGCGTCGAGATCTTGAGTGCGGTGCGCGACGCGGCACCGGGACTCCCCGAGGTCGACACCGCGGAGATGGCCAAGCTCAACACGCTCGGACAGGTGGTGGACCACCTCCGCGGTGCGGTGAGCCCGGCTCCCACGTCTGCTCCGGAGGCCTCCCCTGCACCAGCGGCCGTCGATCCCGTGGTGTCGCTGCCGGCGCTTGGCCGCTTCACCCTGACCGCGGTGCCCACGCCGCCCGCAGGCATGTCCCTGCCGGGTCTGGACGGAGCCCGTGTCGCCGTGGTGCCCCAAGGGGATCGCGCGCGAGCCCTGGCGCGCGCGCTCGCCGGAGAGGGACTGTCGGTGGACGTGGCCGATCAGCCGAGCGAGGCTCACACCGCCGTGATCCATGTGGGGGGCTGGTCCGCCACCGACGACCTCGGCGTGCAGCGTCACGCCTTCCTCACGGCCAAGGCCGTCGCTCCGCGCTTCTCCACCGAGGGCGGCTTGTTCGTCACGGTGCAGACCACCGGAGGCGACTTCGGACTGGCGGGCTCGAACCACGCCTGGGTCGCCGGACTGGCGGGCCTGGTGAAGACGGTGGACCAGGAGTGGCCCCAGGCCCACGCCAAGGCCATCGATGTCGACCCCGGCGACCGCTCCACCGACGAGGTGGCTCGTGCCATCGCGGCGGAGCTGCTCCACGGCGGACCCGAGGTCGAGGTGGGGCTCACGCCCGATGGGGGCCGCCTCACCCTGGCGAGCGTGGCCACGGCTGTGGCCCCCACGCGTTCCGCCATCACCGATCGCAGCGGGGTGGTTGCGAGCGGCGGCGCGAAGGGCGTGACGGCGCACACGCTGGTGGCGCTGGCGGAGGCCTATGGCGGCCGCTACGCACTGCTCGGCCGCACCGCCCTGATGCCGGAGCCAGCGGCTGCCGAGGGCCACGCCGACGAGGCGTCGCTGAAGCGGGCCCTGCTCGACGCCGCGCGCCGCAAGGGAGAGACCCCGAGCCCAGCGGAGCTCGGTGGCCAGGTGAAGCGCATCCTGGGCATGCGCGAGATCCGCGGCACCATGGGTGCCATCGAGGCGGCCGGCGGCCAGGTGACGTACCACGCGGTGGACGTGGCCGATGCCGACGACGTCGCCCGTGTGCTGACCGAGGTGCGCAAGACCTGGGGTCCCATCACCGCCCTGGTGCACGGAGCCGGTGTGCTGGCCGACAAGCTGGTGGCCGACAAGACGCCCGAGCAGTTCGATCGCGTGTTCGACACCAAGGTGCTCGGTCTGCGTGCCCTGCTGGCGGCCACCGCCGACGACCCCCTCGACACGCTGCTGCTGTTCAGCTCCGTAGCGGGTCGTTGCGGCAACAAGGGCCAGGCGGACTACGCCATGGCCAACGAGGTGCTGGCGAAGGTGGCAGCCCTGGAGCAGCGGCTGCGAGGACCAGACGTCCTCGTGAAGGCCCTGCAGTGGGGGCCCTGGGAGGGGGGCATGGTCACGCCGCAGCTCAAGGCGCACTTCGCGGCGCAGGGCGTGCCCCTGATCGGCCTGGACGCAGGCGCCCAGATGCTGGTGGACGAAGCTGCCGATCGCAGCGGTGCGACCGAGATGGTGCTCGGCGGCGAGCCGCGCATGCAGCCGTTGGCCGATGGTCAGAGCGTGAAGCGGGTGTCGCTGGCGCTGCGCACCCACCGCAGCTCCCACCCCTACCTGGCGGACCACCAGGTGGCAGGCGTGCCCGTGGTCCCGGTGGTGATGGTGCTGGAGTGGTTCGCTCGCGCAGCCGCGGCGTGTCGCCCCGATCTGCAGCTGCAGGGCTTCCGCGAGGTCAAGGTGCTGCGCGGCATCCAGCTCTCCCACTTCGACGACGCAGGCGACTGGTTCGGCGTGACGGCGGAGGAGGTCTCCAACGGCACGGGTGCGGTGCTGTCGCTGCAGCTGACGGGGGCGTCGGGCCAGCGCTTCTACTCGGCCTTCGCCGATCTGTCGGACCACCGCAGCCCGGCCCCGAGCGCTCCGGTCCAGCCCGACCTTCCACCCGCCGACAACGCGGACATCTACGACGGCCGCGTGCTGTTCCACGGCGCCGACTTCCAGGTGATCCGCTCGCTCGACGGTGCATCCGACGACGCGCTGGCAGCCACGCTGACGAGCACGGCTCAGGCGGGCTGGAGCGAGGAGCGCTGGCACACCGATCCCGCAGCTCTGGACGGCGGCCTGCAGCTGGCACTGCTCTACGGAGCGCGGGTGCTCGGCGGCGCGTCGCTGCCCATGAGCGTGGACGCCGTGCGCACCTTCCGCCCCGGGCCGGGCAACGGTCCGCTGCGCGCCGTGCTCCGCGGACAGCGCAAGGGAAGCGACAAGACCATCACCGACATCGTGTTCACCGACGAGTCCGGCGCGGTGGTGCACGAGCTGCGCGGCGTGCACGCCATCCTTCGACCGGCCTAGCGACGCACGCCCATCGAGGCGGCACGAGGATCTCGAACCGTGAAGAACCCAGCACCGCCCACCCCGATCGCCATCGTGGGCACCGCCTGCTTGCTTCCCGGGGCCACCTCCCCCGGAGCGCTCTTCTCCGCCGTGGCCGCAGGCCGTGACCTGATTCGCTCGGCGCCCGAGGATCGGTGGGGCCTGTCTCGGGCCACCGCGCTGACCGGGGATCCCGACCACAGCGCCGACCGCGCCTGGTCGGATCGCGGTGGCTACGTCACGGGCTTCGACGACGCCTTCCGCAGCCAGCTCCAGGCCGATCCCTTCCGCCGGCCAGCGGAGGACCTGCTGGCCCTCGATCCGTTGTTCCACTGGGTGCTGCACACCGGTCGTCGCGCGCTGCGCGAGGCGGGCCACGACGGCTCCGAGGGCAAGAGCGACCGGGTGGGCGCAGCCATCGGCAACCTGTCGTTCCCCAGCAGCGCCATGTCGCGCTTCGCCGAGGGGGTGTGGCTGCCGCAGCGCCCCTCCGACACCGATCCGCGCAACCGCTTCATGAGCGGCCTGCCCGCCCTGTTGCTCGCCGACGAGCTCGGGATCGGCGGAGGCGCCATCGCGCTCGACGCCGCGTGCGCCTCCAGCCTCTACGCCATCAAGCTCGCCTGCGACCAGCTGCAGGACGGCACCCTGGATCTCGCCCTCGCCGGCGCCGTCTGCCGCTCGGACGACCTGTTCATCCACGTGGGCTTCTGTGCGCTGGACGCCATGAGCCGCACCGGACGCTCCCGCCCGTTCCATGCCGAGGCGGACGGGCTCGTGCCCGCCGAGGGGGCCGCCATGGTGGCCCTGAAGCGCCTCGACGACGCGGTGGCCGCCGGCAACCGCATCTATGGCGTGATCCGGGGCGTGGGCCTGTCGAACGACGGCCGCGGCCGCGGGCTGCTGGCTCCCGACACGCCGGGCCAGGCGCGCGCCTTGGCGAACGCCTGGCGGATCAGCGGTCTGGATCCGAAGCGCCTGGGGCTCGTGGAGTGCCACGCCACGGGCACCCCGGTGGGAGACGCCACCGAGATCCGCACGCTTCACACGGCCCTGGGTGAGGTGGAGGGGCTGCCCCTGGGATCGCTCAAGTCCAACCTGGGCCACCTCATCACCGCCGCTGGTGCTGCCGGCCTGTTGAAGGTGCTGGGCGCCTTCGAGGCGGAGATGCGGCCCCCCACGCTGCACGCCTCCACCCTCAACCCCGCCCTCGCCGACACCCCCTTCCGGGTGCTCACCGAGGCAGAGCCTTGGCCAGAGGGAGACGAGCCCCGCTTGGCCTGTGTGAGCGCCTTCGGCTTCGGCGGCAACAACGCCCACCTGATCGTGGAGCAGCACACCCGCGCGAGCGCGGCCCCGAGTGCTGCCACCCTCGCCCCGCCCCGCGGCGACGTCGTCGTGGTGGGCCTGGGCGTGCGCGCAGCTGGCGTACGGAGCGCCGCAGATCTCCACACAGCCCTGCTCGACGGACGCAACCGGATCCAGGGAGGAAGCCCCGCGCGCGGCCTGGCCGACGCCATCACGCTGCCCCTGGAGACGCTGAAGTTCCCGCCCAAGGATCTGGCACAGACGCTGCCGCAGCAGCTGCTCGCCCTCGCCGCGGCGCTCGAGGCCACCGACGGGATCCCGCTGCCGCAGGAGCGCACGGCGGTGCTGCTGGGAAGCCAGAGCGACCCCGAGGTGTGTCGCTACGGAGCGCGCTGGCGGCTGGCGGACTGGTTCGCCCACGCAGGGGACGCCTGGGTGGCCGAGGCCCGCGACGGCGTGGTGCCCGTGCTCCAGAGTGCGGGCGTGGTGGGCAACATGCCCAACATCCCCGCGAACCGCATCGGCTCGCAGCTCGATCTCGGCGGGCCCGGTTTCACGCTGGCGGCCGAGGAGCACTCGGGGCTGGTGGCGGTGCGCACCGCTGCCCGCATGCTGCGAGCGGGCGAGGTGGACGTGGCCCTGGCCGGTGCGGTGGACCTGTCCGCCGAGCCGGTGCACGAGGCCGCCGCCGCCGCCGTGCTCGGCCCGGTCACCACCGGCGACGCCGCCGTGGTGCTCACGCTGATGCGCCGCGAAGACGCCGAAGCTGCCTCCCACCCCATCCTGGGGATCCTCACCGACGGCGACGGTGCCGAGCTGCGGCTGGGTCCCGGCGGCCACGACCTCGCTCCGCAGCTGGGGCGCGCCCACGCGGCCCACAGCGCGCTGCACCTGGCCGCCGCGGTACTGGCCTGCGCCCACGGTGTGCAGCCCGTGCCCGCCGGACCGGGTGCGGCGTGGACGACACCGGAGCGTTCCGCGGTCGTCCGCTCCCGCAGCATGACCGGCACCGAGCTGCAGCTGGGTGTGCGCTCGGCGTCACGGGATCCGCTGCCCGCCCCCGGGCAGCCGGCCCCCCCGCAGCGCCCGCTGACGTTCCCCTCCCACCCGCCCCCGGTGCGGATCGCGCCGCTCCCTGGGGAGGCGACGCACGCCACGATGCCCGCCGCTCCGCAGCTGGCCCCCACGCACGTCGCCGCTGGCGCCACGGGCGGGTCCACGGGCTTCGACGACGAGACGTCCACGATGGCGGCTGCCCCCGAGCTGGCGCGCATCACGCCACTCGCGGCGGAGGAGCCCACCCCCCGGCGGACGGCTCCCGCCCGGCCCGCTGGACCTGTGCCGACGATGCCGACGGCGGCTGCGATCCCCGCGCCTCCGGCGGCGATCCGTCCGGCGCAGCCCACGGTGGTTGCCAGCGGCTCGGCGGGCAGCGCGCTCGGCCAGCCGCAGGCGGCAGGACCTCACCTCGCTCAGCTGGCCCTCCTCCACCGGCAGATCTCGGCGGCCCACCAGGCCTACCTGGAGCAGCAGCAGGCGCTACACGCCCAGTTCCTGGCCGTGCGGCAGCGCACCACGCAGCAGCTGTTCCAGGCCGTGCAGGAGCGGACGACCGGCGGCTCCGGTGCAGTGTCCATCCCGCCGCTGACACCCCCTGCCAGAGCCGTGGCACCCGTCCCCCCGCCGATCCCACCCGTAGCCCCGGCACCCACGCCCATCCCGAGCCCCCCGCCGGCCCCAGGCGTCACGCCACCCCGCTCCGCCGCCGAGCTACCCGGACCCAAGTTCAGCCGCGAGCAGCTCGAGAGCCTCGCGTCCGACGAGATCTCGGCGGTGTTCGGACCGCAGTTCGCCATCCAAGACGACTTCCCGCGGCAAGTGCGCATGCCCGAGCCGCCCCTGCTGCTCGCCGATCGCGTCACGGGGATCGACGCCGAGCCCGGCTCCATGACCACGGGCACCATCTGGACCGAGACCGACGTCACCTGGGACGCCTGGTACCTGCACGACGGGGTGATGCCCGCGGGCGCCATGATCGAGGCGGGCCAGGCCGATCTGCTGCTCATCAGCTACCTCGGGGCCGACTTCCGCAACCGCGGAGAGCGCGTCTACCGCCTGCTCGGCTGCCAGCTCATCTACCAGGGAGGGCTGCCCCGACCCGGACAGACGCTGCACTACGAGATCCACATCGATGGCCACGCCAACGTGGGCGACACCGCCATCTTCTTCTTCCACTACGACTGCGTCGACGACGACGGTCACCCGCGGCTGATCGTGCGCGAGGGCCAGGCCGGGTTCTTCACCGACGAGGAGCTGGCCGACTCGGGTGGGATCCTGTGGAGTGCCGAGACCGGCGAGCACGACGCCACGGCCCGCCTCGATCCACCCGCCGTGCGCTGCACGAAGTCGTCCTTCAGCTCCGACGACGTCCTCGCCTTCTCCCACGGCGACGGCTTCGCCTGCTTCGGCCACGGCTACGAGCGGCTGCAGACCCACGTGCGCAGCCCTCGAATGGCGCCGCCACCCATGTCGTTCTGGCAGCGGGTGACGCACTGCGATCCGAGCGGAGGCCCCTGGGGTCGCGGCTACCTGCGTGCCGAGCAGGACATCGCACCGTCGGACTGGTTCTTCGACGGGCACTTCAAGGACGACCCCTGCATGCCCGGCACCATGATGTTCGAGGCGTGCCTGCAGGCCATGGCCTTCTACCTCACGTCGCTGGGCTACACCCTGCGCCACGACGGCTGGTCCTTCGAGCCCGTGCCCGATCTGGCCTACGATCTCCGCTGCCGTGGCCAGGTCATCCCGTCGAGCCGCGACCTCGTCTACGAGGTGTTCGTGGAGGAGGTCCACGACGGGCCCTTCCCCACCGTCTACGCCGACGTGCTGTGCACCATCGACGGCCTGAAGGCCTTCTGGGCACGACGCGTGGGCCTGCGGCTCCGGCCCGACTGGCCCATCACCAGCCGGCCCGAGGTCCTCGGCGACCACGTGGAGCCCGAAGCCGTCGCGCAGGCGAACGGCTTCCCCTTCGGCTACGCCTCCCTCGTCGCCTGTGCCTGGGGCAAGCCGTCGGACGCCTTCGGCCCGATGTACCGACCCTTCGACGAGGGCCGGCACTGCGCACGCCTTCCCGGCCCGCCGTACCACTTCATGTCCCGGGTCACGCACATCGACGGCGCCATCGGGGGCATGGAGGTCGGCACCGCCATCGAGCTGTCCTACGACATCCCGCCCGATGCCTGGTACTTCGACGAGAACGGCCACCGCACCATGCCCTTCGCGGTGCTCCTCGAGGCCGCCCTGCAGCCCTGCGGCTGGATCGCCTGCTACGTCGGCAGCGCGCTCACCACCGACCAGGATCTGTACTTCCGCAACCTCGACGGCACCGCCACCTGGCACCGCGAGTGCCTGCCCGACTCCGGCACCCTCGTCACCAAGGCCAAGATCACGTCCATCTCGCAGTCGGGCGGCATGATCATCGAGGCCTTCGAGGTGGAGTGCTCCCTCGACGGCGAGCCCATCTACGACATGAAGACGGTGTTCGGCTTCTTTCCGGGCGCCGCCCTCGCCAACCAGATCGGCATCGTGCCCACCGACGAGGAGCGAGCCGAGCTCGACGCACCGTCGGACTTCCTCGTGGACCTCACCACGAGCCCACAGCGGTACTGCGGTCGGACCGCGCGCCTGGCCGACCCCATGCTGCGGATGCTCGACCGGGTCACCGCGTTCTGGCCCGACGGAGGCTCGGCAGGCCTGGGGCGCCTGCGCTCCGAGAAGGACGTGGACCCGTCGGAGTGGTTCTTCAAGGCCCACTTCTACACCGACCCCGTGCAGCCTGGCTCCCTCGGCATCGAGGCCCTGATCCAGCTGCTGCAGTTCTTCATGCTGCACACCGACATGGACGCCGACATGGCGTCGCCGCGGTTCGAGCCGCTGATGATCGGGCGGGAGCTCACCTGGAAGTACCGCGGCCAGGTCATCCCCGAGAACGACCTGATCCGCTGCCAGATCGACATCACCGAGGTGGGCCGCGACGAACACGGTCCCTACGCCATCTGCGACGGATACCTGTGGGTGGACGATCTGCGGATCTACCAGGCCGTGGGCATGGGCATGCGGCTCGTGGACGACGGGCTCCCCCTCGAAGAGCAGCCCACCGAGCAAGGTGCGTCCTCCGCCGCCGAGCCCGGCGAGGAGATCCTCGATCCCGCACGGCAGGCCTGGATCGGGGACCACCGCCCCACCTTCACCGTGCCCGCCCTTCCCGCCATGTCGCTGCTCGACCGGCTCGCAGCCGCCGCCGTGCGCGCCCACGGGGGAACGGTCACCGGCCTTTCGGGGGTGCAGATCCACGGCTGGGTGAAGGTCGACAACCCCGCGCGCCTCCGCCCCCGGGTGGAGCCCGCCACCGATCAGGGCGTGCCGGCCTTCGTCGACGTCTGGCGCACCCGCAGCGACGATCGCCTGTCGCGCTTCGAGCCGGCGGCCTCGGGCACCGTGGGGCTGTCCGACGAAGGCTGGCCCGAGGCGCCCGCGGTGTGGCCCGCGCTCACCGACGTCACCGAGGTGAGCAACCCCTACGCCTCGGGCGCCCTGTTCCACGGACCCGCGTTCCAGTGCCTGACGAGCCTGTCGCTCGGCCCCAGCGGAGCCACCGCTCAGCTCGACGCCACCCGCTGCACGGTGCCTCCCGGCACGCTGCATCAGGGCTTACTCGACGCCGTGCTACACGCCATCCCCCACGACGCGCTGCACCAGTGGTCGGATCGCATCTCGCCCGATCTCGCTGCCTACCCTCACTACATCGACCGGATCCGCTTCTTCGGCCCGGCCCCCGCGGGCCGGATCCGGGTCGAGGCTCGCTTCGACGGCATCGTGAAGGGAGCAGGAGACCTGTCGTTCCCTCGGATCCGACTGCAGGCGGTGGACCTGGAGCGCGAGCAGGTCTGGCTCGAGATGACCTTGATCGAGGTGCTGCTGCCGAAGGGGCCCATCGGCTCTGCTGCCGGTCCCCAGCGCGTGGCCTTCCTGCGCGATCGGCGCCCCGTGGCTGGACTCGCGCTGTCCGAGGTGGGCACCGACGGCACCGCGACGGCCACCGCCGAGGTGGTCCGTCAGTCCGACTGGCTGCCCGGCACCGTCGCCGCCGTGTATCGCTCCAGCGGCGACCGACTCGTGGACGTGGCCGTGGGCGATCACGTGGCGCGTCTGGGCGCCGTGCACCCAGGCACCGTCACGCACGACGGACACAGCGCGGTGAGCACTGCACTTCCGCTGACGCGGTGGCCCATCGCCGTCGCCCGCAGCGACGAGGGCGCCACCGTTCGATCCGCCGGGGCGCCCCAGCTCGATCTGGAGCCCATCGTCGCCTACTGGGACCGGTTCTTCGGTCTCGGTCGCTGGCCCGTCGAAGACATCTACTACAGCCTGATCCGACGCTTCGTGCGGCAGGTCCGCCTCCAGGATCCCGACGCTCACGCGGCCATCGCTGGCCGCAGCGTGCTCTACCTGGCCAACCACCAGGTGGGCGTGGAGTCGTTGCTGTTCAGCATCCTGGCCAGCGGGCTCAACGGCGTGAACACCGTCACCCTCGCCAAGGCGGAGCACCGCACCACGTGGCTCGGCCGACTGATCGCCCACTGCTTCAGCTACCCCGAGGCCGTCGATCCCGAGGTGATCACCTTCTTCGATCGCCAGGACAAGCGCAGCCTGCCCCGCATCATCGGGGAGCTGGCCGCTGAGATGGCCAGCGGCGGCAAGTCCGTGATGGTCCACGTGGAGGGCACGCGGTCGCTGTCGTGCCGCACGCCGGTGACGAAGATGAGCGGTGCCTTCGTGGACATGGCCATGAACGTCGACGCGCCCATCGTGCCGGTGCGGTTCGTGGGAGGACTGCCCGCCGAGCCGCTCACGGAGCGCCTCGAGTTCCCCGTGGGCATGGGGCGACAGGACGTGTGGCTCGGCAAGCCGATCCTGCCCGAGACCCTGCGGGCGCTGACCTACAAGGACCGCAAGGACCTCGTGGTCGCCGCCATGAACAGCTTCGGCCCACCGCATACCGAAGAGACGCCCTTCCCCGGCGACCCAGCCCTCGAGGCGGCTACCCAGGCCTGGGTGCAGCGCACCGGGGCCGAGCGGCCCCACGCTGCGCTGCTGCAGGTGTTGATCGAGGCCGACGATCTGACCGAGGCCACCCAGCGGCTCATCGCCGGCGCCAGCTCCGGCCAGCTCGATCTCGGTGACTCGCCCCAGGATCGCTGGCTGTCGGAGCTCGCCTCTCGGTTGTACGGCAAGGCTCGCTGACCGTGGTCGAAGCGCTCGCTCGGCGAGCGCTGCTACCCTTCGATGGCAGCGGCAGCCTGGGCCACCCTGCGCGCCTCGTTGTCGGAGCGCAGCGACTGCAGCGGGCGAACGTCCGGCACGTGCTGCAGATCCTCTGCGTACAGGCGGCACAGCGCCTCCGCCACCTCCACCGCCCACAGCGTGTCGTCGGCGCTGGTGCGCCCCCGGCCACCCAGCAGCGCCAGGGAGCGGTAGCCCCACTGCCGCGCCGCCCGTGCGTCGGTGGCCCCCGGGATGTCCACGCTCGGCACGTCCACGCCCGCCCAGCGCAGTCGCTCGATCAGCGCCGGCCCCGTGGCGCGGTGGTGCTGAGGCCACAGCGAACCCTCCGACACCACCGCCTGCAGCGGATGCTTGCCCGGATCCGCCAGGGTGAGCACGAACACCGGCCGCCGCAGGCGCTCGCCGCGCATGTGCAGGAAGGCGTTCATCCCGTTCTGGTAGGCGTGGCTGCAGCCCGTGAACACCACCCACAGATCCAGACCCGGCGGCGGCGACTCCCGAAACCGCCGGATCAGCTCCAGCGCAGCCGCACAACCGCTCGCGCCGCCCACCGCCTTCGACTTCCGCCGGTGAGCCGCCATCGTCAGGCCCACCGTGCCCGCCAGCACCAGCAAGGCCACGGCGTACATGCCCTGGGTGGGGCGTCCCCACGGCTCCGCCAGCGCACGCATCGTCACCAGCACCGTGACCACCCCCGCCGAGGCCACCACCGATCGCAGCGGACGCTGCAGCCAGCTCGGGCGCGTGGGCTTCCACCGCGGTCGATCCAGGGGCGCGGAGATCACCAAGGTGCCTACCGGACCCGTGCGCGCGTCGGGCTGCGGGCCCTTCGGCTCCACCGCATCGCGCCACCACACCAGATTGTAGGAGGCCGACTTCGGGAGGATCCACCGAAGCAGCGAGAAACCCTCGCTGCTCTCCATCACCAGGCTCGCCGCCACCACCAGGCAGGCCACGCTGGCGAACATGGGCCACCACAGGCCCATCACGCCCACCACCAGCAAGGCCAGCGCGTGCGCTCCCAGGATCACGTCCGGCTTCGCGTAGGCCACGAACCCCTCGATGCGGCTGCGATCCTCCGGCGGCAGGCGTTCCCGAACGTGGTGGAGCATCTCCCGCTCCCCCTCAGTGCCGGCATACCGGTGGGCCACCCTGGACAGCGCCTCCAGATCGGCGGCGATTCGCTCCTGCACCGACGTAGCGGCCTCCTCGGCCCTGTCGTACCTCGACCTCTTCCGGGCGTCGAGGGACCCTCGCCCGAAGTGGTCGCCCACCCCACGAACCCGAACCTCCTGCCTCAGGGGCTGAAGTGGCAGGTCACTGCTGCCGATAGCACCGCGGGGGTTGCTCTACCCGCACGTCAACCCTAAGAGGTCAGCCGATCCTAGGGCTCCGGACGGAGCCACGCAGTTTTGGGGCCACATGCGCTTTCGAGGTACTGAATACACGGGTCGGGGCGTCCGCGTCGCCATCATCGACTCCGGCATCGACCCCGCGGATCCTCGCCTCGAAGGCGTGACCGTGGAGGGATGGTCCATCAAGCTCGAAGCCACGGGGCATGCGGCGCTGTCCACCGACTTCCACGACCAGAACGGTCATGGCACGGAGATCGCTGCCGCGGTCCACAAGCTCGCCCCCGAGGCCACGTTGGTGGCCGTCAAGATCATGGGCGAGCGACTGCGGACCTCCGCCGAGCTGATGGCCGCAGGGATCGAGACCAGCGCCCAATCCGGCTGTGCGGTGGTGAACCTGTCCCTGGGCACACCGAACATGGGCAAGGCCCTCCTGTTGCGGGAGTGCGTGGCCAACGCCGTCGAGCACGGATCCGTGGTGCTCGCCGCCGCCCATCCGAAGGGCGAGCGGGCCTACCCTGCCGACCTGCCCGAGACCGTCGGCGTGGCGGCCCACCCCGACTGTCCCATCGACAAGTTCTACTACTTCAACCCACGGCGCTTCCCACGCAAGGAGTGGGGCGTGCTGTCGGACAAGTTCCTCACCCACGGCTACGGCATCAGCCCCGATGGCAACGTCGGCCGCTACCGCGGATCGGGCATGGCCACCGCCTACCTGTCGGGGATCACGGCCTGTCTCGCCGAGGCCATGCCTCACAAGACCGCTGCCGAGATCATCAAGCTGCTCAAGCGCACCGCCTTGGTCCCCATCCCCGAGATCGGGTACTCCTGAGGCGAATGCCCACCGTCGTCGGACGCCTGGCCCCCACACCGTCGGGCCACCTGCACCTGGGCAACGTCGTCGCCTTCGCCGCCGCGTGGCTGTCGGTGCGCCAGCAGGGAGGCACGCTGCTCCTGCGCTTCGAAGACGTCGACACACAGCGGGCGCAGCTCGACGTGGAGGCGTCGATCCGGCAAGACCTCGAATGGCTGGGGCTGCAGTGGGACACCGAGGTGCCCGCTCAGCGGCATCGGGACTATGGGCCTTGGCTGAAGCGAGTGGCCGGGCGCTCCTACCGATGCACCTGTACCCGCCGGGAGATCCGGGAGCAGGGCGGTATCTACCCAGGCACCTGCCGTCGCGCGCGCAACACCGAGGGAGCCGTGCGCTTCTGGCTACCCGACACCCTGGTGACCGTGGAGGATCGCCGCTTCGGTCCCCGTGACGTCGTGCCCTCCGAGCTCGGAGATCCCGTGCTCAGGCGCAGGGATGGCACCTACGCCTACAACCTCGCCGTGGTGGCGGACGACATCGCCGACGGCGTCACCGAGGTCGTGCGAGGCGCAGATCTGCTGGAGCTGTCGGCGGTTCAGATGGTGCTCTGGGAGGCCATGGGGGCGGATCCTCCCACCTGGATGCACGTGCCCCTGGTGCTCGGACCCGACGGCCGCAAGCTGTCGAAGTCCCACGGCTCCACCGAGGTCCGCGCCCTGAGACAGGCGGACTGGGCCCCCGAGGACGTGTGGCGCGCAGTCTTGCCGTGGCTCGGCCTGCATCGGTTGGACCATGTCCAGCAAGCCGTGGAGGCCTTCCGACCAGAGCGTGGCCCACGAGGACCCATCGCCCTGGACGACGACCTCACCAGTCCACGATCGCAGTCCCCCACGTGAAGCCCGAGCCGAAGGCCACACAGGCCACCTTCATGCCCCGCGTGAGCCGACCCGTCTGCTCGGCCTCCGCCAGCAGCAGCGGGATGGTGGCCGCCGTCGTGTTTCCGTACTTGTGGATGTTGTGGATCAGCTTGTCGTCGGGGATCCCCATGGTCTGCGCCACCATCTGATTGATGCGCATGTTGGCCTGATGGAAGGCGAACAGATCCACGTCCTTCAGATCGATCCCCTGGTCCCAGCACGCACTCACGAGGCTCTGGACCATGCGCTCCACGGCGTTCTTGAAGACGTACCGCCCCTCCATGTGGGCCCACATCAGCTCGGGCTCCACCTGGCCAGCGCCGTCCGTGTCTGCGCCCGCAGGGGGGATGAAGGGCCGCTGGGTCATGTCCCAGACCTTCTGGCACAGCTTGTCGGCGAAGCGTCCATCGGCGCCGAGGTACCAGCCCCGGACTCCGCGATCCTCCTCGGTGGCGCTCACCACCACGGCACCGGCTCCGTCTCCGAACAACGAGGCCACCGTGCGACCGCGCGTGCTCAGATCCAGCGCAGCCGAGTGCGTCTCGCCACCCACCAACAGCACGTTCTTCACCATGGTGGACTGCACCATGGAGCTCGCCGCAGCCAGTCCGTACAGGAAGCCCGAGCACTGGTTGCGCACGTCCATGGCCGGCACGAACCGCCCGACCTCGCACAGCCCGAGCTTCTCCTGCAGGTAGACGCCGTCACCCGGGAAGGCGTGCTTGGGGGACAGGGTGGCGAACACGATCATGTCGATGTCGGTCTTGTCCAGCCCTGCGTTGGCGATGGCCTGCTCGGCGGCCGGGACGGCCAGATCTGCGGAGCAGACCCCCTCCGGCGCGAAGCGACGCGCCTCGATCCCCGTCCGCTGCACGATCCACTCGTGGGACGTCTCGATCCCGTAGTCGTTGGCGAGATCGTCGTTGGTCACGACCCGATCCGGTACGTAGCCCCCGGTGCCGGAAATGTAGGCGTTGGGCACAGGACCTCCGAAGCAAGTCCTGGCAGTTAACGCCCGCCCTCACAGGCTGCGACGAGATCGTACAGGCGCTCGGCACCCAGCTCGGCGCCCAGGAACACGACCGCGGCGAGCCCCACCCAGACCAGCGCCGCGAGCCCTCCGCGAACCCCGTGGAGCTGCCGCTCGGACTGCCGCAGCCCCCACAGGGCCACACACCCCGCCAAGAGCAGCGTGGCCAAGCTCCACCACAGCTCCCCCGACACGGCCTCGAACATCGCGTCCACGGCGGCCGTCCACTTCTCCGCCGCCACGTGGGGCGTCTGCTGGACCATGAGCGCGTGGGCGAGGGCCCGCTCGGATCCCTCTCCCACCGCCACCAGCAATGGAAAGCCCACGGCCGCGGCCGCAGCTTCGTCGGCGTCGCCCAACAGCGCCACCGCCACCAGCCCACCGACCACGGCGTAGGTGACCCCTCGGACCACGGCGTAGACCGCATTGGACTCGGCGACGCCACCGCCGATGGTGACCGCCGCCGTGAGCAGCACCAGCACCGCCGCCACCACCGCGGGGAGCGTGCGCTCCGAGCGCTGCCTGCGCACCGACGAGGCCGCCAGCGCACCGAAGGTCAGCAAGCACAGCGGAACCATCGTGATGGCCCCCACGAGGTACACCGCACCGAAGGTGGAGACGGCCCGTACGAGGCCGGGTCCGTCCAGCTGGGCCCACCCCCCTAGCGAGAGCCGGCCGAAGGCCACGATGGCCAGCGATGCGAGCCCTGGCCCCGCCGCCAGCGCCACGGCGGGAAGACGGCGACGCCAGATGTGGACCGCCAGCAACGGCAGCGTGGCGATGCCGGCGAAGACCAGGAAGAGCACCAGCCAGATCACCTCGGATCCGAGGGTGGCCAGCAGCGAGTCCGTTCCCGTCATCAGCGTCTCCCCATCACGCGCGAGCCCACCTGCCCGAGCTGCATCCACAGCGGAGGCGGCGAACGACGCGCAGCCTCCGGGGCGGGCAGCGCGCTTAGCAGGTCCCGCTCGAGATCCACCATCGCCCCCTCCACCGCGACGGCCCGACGCTCGGTCGGATCCAGACGCAGATCGAAGAGCAGCGTGGATCCGTCGATCCCGTGCACCAGCTTGTGATCTCCCATCAGCACCGCCTGGGCTTCACGACCCGTGCGCGCCGACTGCGCCACGGCCAGACGCGCCCCCTGCGGCGCACCGAAGGCACGCTCCAGCGGAGCCCCCTCGGCGCGCGCCAGCGGACGGTGCCCGATCCCCGCGAGCAGCGTGGGGGCGACGTCGGCCACCGACACCACCCCGGGCACACGAGCGCCGGCCACCCCGGGGACCCGCATGATCAGCGGGACGTGCAGTAGATCCTCCGCCATGGCGTGCACCGGCGGCTCCCCCGAGCTCTCCATGCCGTGGGTGCCCACCACCACGACCCAGGCATTGCCCGGAACAGACGCCACCAGCCTCCCCACCGCCTCGTCGACGGACGACACCGTCGCGTCGTACGCCGCCGCACCCTGCAGGTCCGCGTAGTGGGCCAGCAACATCCAGCCACCGCCCTCACGCGTCTCGACGATCTCCAGCGCTCGCTCGGTCACCCAGTCGGCTGGTGCCGTGACGGGCCAGCTCCACGGATCGATCTCCGCCCGAGCCAGGGGCGCCAAGAGCAAGGGCAGCATGCCGTCGTCGGAGAAGTCCACCCACCGCTCGAACCCAGCATCCAGCCCGTAGGCGCGCAAGCGCGGGTCGCCGCTCACGCCCGCCGTCACCCAGCTGCTGTAGCGGAGCACCGAGGCCAGCGTGGCCACGTCGGGTCGCAGCGGCTGACCCGTGGGGCCCGTGCCGTTGTTGAAGCCCGCCCCATGGCCGTAGGGAAGACGACCGGTCAGCACGCTCCCCAGGGAGGGCACCACCCAGTTGCTCGTCGCATGGGCATCCTGGAACCACAGCGAGCCCTGGGCGAGCCGGTGCAGGTGCGGCATGGTGGACGGATCCACCCGGTCGGCGCGCAGACCCGCAACCGTAATCACCACGACGGGGCGCCCAGGAACGGGGCTGTCCGCCGACAGGGCCACCTCGGGCCGCAGGGTGCTGGCCCCCATCGTCGCAGCTCCGAGCAGCACCCAGGTGGCCAGTGGGATCCAAGGCAGCCGAGCGGTATCGGTGAAGGCAGCCGTGAACAGCCCCATCGCCACCGCCAACATGCCGATCAAGCCGGTGATGACCGCGACGGGCACACCGAATCCGTCCATCAGGTGCAGGTGCATGGGCCCGAGCAGCGCCACCGCGCACAGCACGAAGGCGCCCAGCCCGAGGTGCATCCAGCCTGGCGCGGGCACCCGCCCCACGAGCTGGCCCAGGGTGATGCCCATCAGCGCGCACACCACGACCCCGATCACACCAGGCAGCCCTGCCTGCACCAGCATCGCCGCCACCGGCGCCCCCGCCACCCAGCCGAGCAGGGTCGCTGCTGCCGTGGTGGCCCACCGTGGCCCCCAGGCCCCGGCCAGCGACGCGATGAGGCCGATCCCGGCGCCCGCCGCCACGTAGCCCACCGCCACCCACTGCAGGCGCTCCCCCGTGGCGAAGGGCAACCCAGCGGCCTGCACGAGCGCTGCCTCCCACAGCAGCAGCCCCAGCCCTGCGAACGCGCCGAGAACGAGCCCGGCGAGCCAGGCGACCACGATGTGGGGCTGACGCTGCTTGCCTCTGGGGCGACGCGCGCGAGCGACGACCGGCTCCTCCGGGGGGACATCGGCACCCGGGAACGTAGGAGGGTCACCCGGAGTCGCCAGATCGTCGTCGGGCTGGAGCTCGGGCTCGGGTGCCGGCTCGGGCTCGGGCTCCGCCGGAAGTGGTGGAGGCTCGGGATCGTCGGGCAGGGGCGGAGGCTGCTCGATCTCGGGCAGCGGCGGAAGCGCGTCCAGCGCAGACACGCCCGAGGGATTGGAGTCGAGGCCGTCAGGGTCCTTGGACATCGGTTCGCATCCATCCACGCACGAGGGACGACATCAGCGAGGGCACGGCGGCAGGAGATCTCCACCGTATCGCGTGCCGCACCGCCAACATCGCGAAGGTCGCGCCCACGGCTGCCGCGGCGAGGGCTGGTCGGTGCGTCGCCACGTAGCGCCCCGTGTTGTGAAAGCGCCAGGCCTCGAGTCGGCGAGGATCGGAGGTGGCGTGACGCACCCCACCCTCGGCGGCGTGGTCGTGTAGCACCGTGGCGTCGGGCTCGTACACCAGCCGCCAGCCACACCGCCGCACGTGCGTGGAGACGTCGGCGTCCTCGAGCAGGGCGTTGCCACCGTAGCCATCGTCGAAGGGCCCCAGGGGCACGGCCTGCTCCAGCGCCAGGCGACGAAAGGACATGTTCGCCCCCTTCAGCGTCTCGACCTCCACCGGATCGGGCCCGTCGAGCCGCGTCCGGATCCGGCCATCCCACCCCACCCGGTTGGTGGTTCGCCAGGCATTGGCCACCAGCCTCCGCTCGAAGATGCGCCCCACCACGCCGCCCACGGTGGGATCCCGGTACCGCGACAGGTGGGCGGCGAAGCAGCCCGCTCCCAGCGTCACGTCGTCGTCCAGGAACAGCACCACCTCGGCCGTGGTGGCCGCCAGGCCCGCGTTGCGCGCCAAGGGGAGGCTCGGCTGGTCGCGTGCCAGGAACGTGATGCGAGGATCGCCTTGCCCCTCCACGAAGCGACGCGTGTGCCGCAGCACCTCGGGCTCGGACTGATCCACCACCACGATCTCGGAGCGCGTCGGCGCCTGCTCGCGGATCCGTGGCAGGAGGCGCCGCACGGCCTCGGGCCGGCCGAGGGTGGCCAGCACGACGGCGAGCACGGGCTCGTTCACTGGCAGCCCACACCCTCGACACAGCTCACGGTCACGGCCGTGCCCGCGTACTCGTAGAAGCCATCGCCGTCGGGAACTGCCACGTCGTTGATCAGACTCTTGGGGGTGAGCTGGAGGTTTTCGTCGAACGTCGTCTCGTCGAAGGACGCCGAGGCGCCGGCGAGCCCAAACTGATTGTCGACCAGAACGGCGCCGCCTGAACCCCCCGCCGTGTTGCCCGTCATCGACCCGCCCACCATCGAGAAGCTGGCGAGGTTGGCCACCCAGACGGCCCCTCCGCCGACGGGTGCCGCGCCGGAGGTGGTGTTTCCGGTGAACGTGCAGTCGTCGCAGCTCACGCTGGTGGGGGCACCCGAGGTGTTCAGGTACGGGCTTCCCACCAGCAGCGCTCCGGCACCGAAGGCCGCCCCCGAGGAGAAGCTCACGCCCGTCAGCGTCGCGGAGGCCTCGGCCACCGCCATCTGGCCTCCCAGGTTGGCGCTCCCTCCGTCGAAGGACGAGGTCGACAGCGACAGCGCACACCCCTGTCGCACCGCCACCGCACCCCCGAAGCCACCGGTGGCCTCGTTGTCGACGAACGCCAGGTCCGTCCCGGTCACCGTCGCCGCCCCCTCGCAGCGCAGGGCTGCCCCCCAGGCGGCCCCGGTCACCTCGTCACCCACACCGTCGACGAAGCCCGTGAGGGTCAGGCCCTGGAGCCAGCTCGTGACGGCCTCGTCGATCCAGATCCCGTGTACGGCCCCCGCACCATCGAGGACCGTGACCTCCGACCCGTCTGGACCGATCACGTCCACGTCGGCGTCGATCTGCAGGCCGGCGTACCAGGTGCCCGCGCAGACGTACAGGGTGCCTGGCTCGGGGAGGGTCTCCACCACCGGGGTGGTCTCGGTGCCCGCGCCGAGGGTGGCGGTCCAGTCGGTCAGCTCCCCGTCGGCGTCCACGAAGGCGGCACCCGCCTCGGGGGTGGAGGGATCGCAGTCGTTGTCGCGTCCGTCGCACACCTCGGGCGCGCCGGGGAACGTGCGATCCGACGCGTCGTCGCAGTCCGTGGAGGCGTCCACGAAGCCGTCGGGTGCAGCACAGGCGCGCACGGTGGCCTTCGCGTCTCCGAAGCCGTCTCCGTCGACGTCGGCGTAGAACACCTGCCCGGTGGACACGTCCACTTGCAGGTCGTCGTCGTCCACGAAGCCGTCACAGTCGTTGTCGCGCCCATCGCACACCTCGGGCGCGCCCGGATACGCCGTGTCGTCGGCATCGTCGCAGTCCTCGGTGGCGACGACCCCGTCCCCGTCGGCATCCACCACGTCCGTCGTGGCATCTCCGCCGCACGCCGCCAAGCCACACAGCACGCCCCAACCGAACCACCGCATACGTCCTCCCGCGCTGCGGGCCATGATAGACCCGCGCGTGTCCACCGACTCACCGATGTCCTGGATCCCCGAGGGGGAAGCCCACCGCCGCTCCCCTAGCTGCGCCTTCTCCGATCAGTGCGGTGGCTGCGACATGGATCGCGCCACCCCTGCAGCTCGCCACCACGCCCTCGCTCGCTGGGTGGCACGGGCCTTCGACACCGAGATCCTGCCCCCGGTGGTGGCCTCGCCCCGCAGCGTGGGACACCGTGCGCGGATCAAGCTGACCATCGAGGATGGTCGCGTGGGCTACCGCAAGGCGCGATCCCACACGCTGGTGGACGTCGAGCAGTGTCTCGCGGCGCGTCCCGAGATCGTCGAGGCGCACACGCGGCTGCGGAGCTGGATGGCCACCCACCGCGGCACTGGCCTCGGCTCCGTCGAGCTGCGCTCGAGCGGCTCGCGCGTGGTGTTCGCCTTCACCTCCGTCGCATCCGTGCCTCGTGCCGTGCGCGATGCCTTCGACGAGCTCGGCGACGTCGCGCTGGACGGGAAGCGATTCGCAGGGGATCCCACCCTGGTGATCGACGTCCTGGGGCATCCCCTGCGCTGCCGCGCTCGCTCCTTCTTCCAGGTCAACCACGAGGCCAACGCCCTGCTGGTGAGCCACGTGCGCGACGCCGTGCGCGACAGCGGCGTGGAGCGGGTGCTCGATCTGTACGCCGGGATCGGCAACCTCTCCGTTCCCATCGCCCATCTGCCCGTGCCCGTGGTGGCGGTGGAGGTTCCGGGGCCCGCCTCGGAGGACCTGCGCGACAACGCCGCAGCTGCTCCCGATCTGCGGCCCATGGCCATGCGGGTGGAGCGCCTGGATCCCAGCCGCATCGCCTTCGATGCCGTGGTGCTGGACCCACCGCGTGCCGGGGCAGGCAAGGTGCTCGAGCGAGTGATCCGCAACCGCCCCGAGCTCGTGGTCTACGTGAGCTGCCACGCGCCGTCCGCTGCCCGCGATCTGCGGGCGCTGCAGGGCTACGAGCTCACGTCCCTGACCTGCTTCGATCTGTTCGTGGACACGAGCCACATCGAAGCGGTGGCCGTGCTCAGGCGTCGGAGCCGGTGAGACCGAGATCGGTCACACCCGTGCGGATCCTGCCGATCAGATCGCCCTTGGCTGCCTTGGCCGCGACCTTGACCGCGTTTCGCACGGCGCGCGCCTCGGATCGCCCATGGGCCTTGATGACCACCTGGTCCAACCCGAGCAGTGGCGCCCCTCCATAGGACTTCCAGTCCGTGAGACGACGGATCTCCTTGAGCCCGCCACCGAGCATGGCGAGGCCCATGCGCCACTGGAGCTTTCGTCCCGAGGCCTTGCGCGCCACGTCCACGAAGACCTCGCTCACCCCCTCGAGCATCTTCAGCACCACGTTGCCGAGGAACCCCTCGCACACCACCACGTCCACCGTGCCTCGCGGGATGTCCAGCCCCTCCACGTTGCCCGCGAAGTTCAACGTGCCCGACAGCAGCCGCCCGTGCGCCTCCACGATGGCAGCCGTGCCCTTGGTCGCCTCGGTGCCGTTCGACAGAAGCGCCACCCGCGGTGCCTCGATGTTGCTGATGATGGACGAGTAGGCAGAGCCCATCACTGCCATCGACACCAGATCCGCCGACGTCGCGTTCAAGGTGGCGCCGACGTCGAGCATCAGGGCAAAGGGGTCGTTGTGGGGCCCGTGGCGAGTGGCGGTGGGGTACACCGCCGCCAGCGCCGCCCGACGCACGCCAGGCAGGCGCTCGAAGTGGTCCGACGCCGCGAGGATGGTGGCGCCGGTGTTGCCCGCGCTCACCATGGCGTCGGCCTGCCCCTCGGCCACCAGCCGTGCCGTCGTGGCGACGGAGCAGTGGGGCATGCGGTCCAGCGCCTCCCTGGGCTTGGCGTCCATCCCCACGCAGCCCTCGGCGGACACCACGCGGAGCTTCGACGGATCGTAGGGGATCTCGTCGAGCCTGGCCGAGATCGCCGGGGCGTCCCCCACCAGCAGGATGTGTAGGTCGGACGCCTCACGAGACAGCACGGCCGCCCCCTCGACGGTGGCCTCCAGCCCGTGATCGCCTCCCATCGCATCGAGGGCCACCGTGACTGTGCCGTCCCCCATCCCCTCCCCCAGATCCCGCAGGGTGCGGAATGTACCACTGGCGGATACGGCCCCCTGCTGCCATCAGGAGCAACAATGAGTGACGAGCCCAAGAGCAAGAACATCACGTGGCACGGGGCCGAGGTCTCCACCGAGGAGCGCGAGGCAGCCCTGGGTCAGAAGGGCTGCGTGATCTGGTTCACGGGGCTTTCGGGGTCGGGCAAGTCCACCATCACGCGCCGTGTGGAGCAGAAGCTGCTCAACGGTGGTGTGCACGCGTACTGCCTCGACGGCGACAACGTGCGCCACAACCTCAACAAGGACCTCGGGTTCTCTCCGGCGGACCGCACCGAGAACATCCGCCGCATCGCAGCTGTGGCGCAGCTCTTCGCCGACTCGGGCATGGTCACCTGCACGGCCTTCATCTCGCCCTACCGCCAGGACCGCAACGCCGCGCGCGAGCTGCTCGCCGATGGTCGCTTCGTCGAGGTCCACGTGTCCACCTCCCTCGAGGAGTGCGAGCGCCGCGACCCGAAGGGGCTGTACAAGAAGGCCCGCTCGGGCGAGATCCCGAGCTTCACGGGCGTGTCTGCCCCCTACGAGGCCCCGGAGAGCCCGGAGCTCGTGATCGACACCGAGGGACGCACCATCGACGAGTGTGCCGACCAGGTCGTGGCCCATCTCAGGAGTGCTGGCCTGATCGGGGGCTGATACGTCGGGCACCAGGTCCGCGGGAGAAGGGATGAACGAAGATCGATCGTTGTCTGCCGAGCAGGAAGTCGGCCGCATCAACGCCTTCTTCCCCATTCTCCCGAACCTGGGGAACCACTGGGCAGCGGAGCGTCCCTGGGAGGACGCCACCATCGCCCTCAACCTGCACCTCACCACGCTCACGGCGTGTCTGGTGCGTGAGCTGTCCCTGGGCGGCGGCACCTTCGTGCTGTCCGCCGCCAACCCCCGCACCACCGATGCGAGCAGCGTGGACTTGCTGCGCAACCTCGGGTTCTCGGTGTACACGGGGGGCGACATGGAGGACCGGCACGCACAGGTGCTCGATCACGAGCCCAACTACGTGGTGGACACGGGCTTCGAGCTGACCCACTCGCTGCTGGAGCGGCGCGGGAACCTGTCCGCGGTGCGTGCCGGAATCGAGATCACCCGTAACGGGGTCACCCGGCTGCGCGGCCGAGGCAGCGTTCCGTTCCCCGTCGTCAACATCAACGACGGCCGGCTGAAGGACCGGGTGGAGAACCGCCACGGCGTTGGCGAGTCCATCTGGCAGGCCGTCTCCCTGTCCACCGGCATGCACCTCGCGGGCAGGCGCGTGCTGGTGGTGGGCTACGGACCGGTGGGGCGCGGCCTCGCTCGCTACGCCAGCGCCGCGGGGATGGCCGTGGAGGTCTGCGAGACCGATCCCGTCCGGCAGCTCTTCGCGCACTACGACGGGTACCCGACCCCCACCTTGGAGGAAGGGCTACAGCGCGCCCGACTCCTCGTGACCGCCACCGGCCGGCGCGACGCCGTCACCCTGGCGCACCTCGAGCACGCACGAGACGGCTTGATCTTGGTCAACGCAGGCCACGGTGGCGACGAGATCGACGTCGAGGGCATCCGTCGGGTGTGCAAGCGACGGGATCACGTGGCCGACCAGGTGGCGCGCTACCAGCTCGAGAGCGGAGCGGCCCTGACGGTGCTCGGCGACGGCCACCCGCTGAACATCGTGGTCAACTCGGGCTCCCCCGAGCCGGTGCTGCTCCATTTCGCAGTTCTCGGGTTGACGCTACAGTGGCTGGCCTCCCAGCCCGACCTTTCACCGGGAGAGGTCATCGTGTCCGAAGAGATCGAGAACCGGGCGGCTCGGTTCGCCCTCGATGCGCTGAATCCGGCCCGTGCCTGAGGAGGGCCATGCCGAGGCGCTGGCAGCCTCGCTGCTCGCAGGTGTGGAGCACTTGCGCAAGGGGCAGCCGTCCGACGCAGCCGCGATGCTGCGCGCGGTGTGCGCCGATCCGGATCTGGCAGCGGCCGAAGACCTCGTGGACGTGCGGGCGCGGGCTCATTCGCTGCTCGCTCAGGCGCTGACGGAGAGCGGAGCGCACGACGAGGCACTGGCCGCACTCGACGCAGCCGAGGCGCTGGCAGCCACCCTGGCGGACCCCGACGCCACGCCCATCCTCACCTCGCTGCGGGATCGGATCGAGGCTGCGCGTGCCGATGGCCTGAGGAGTCGCGACCAGCAGGTCCGATCCGAACGGCTCGCCGCCCTGTCGATGGAGGAGATCGAGGCTCGCCTGCCCTCCCACACGCCCGAGGCTCGCCTCGACGTGATGATCCGCAAGGCCAACGCCGAGGTGGACGTGGGGCGCCCTGCCGAGGGTCTCCTGGTGGCCCGGGAGGCCCTCACCGAGGCCTGCACCCTGGGCGATCTCCGCCTCGAGGTGCTCGCTCGGCTCTCCATCGCGCGGGCCTCGCCCGAGCAAGCGCACGAGCAGCTCCACCGCGCCTGGCGTCGTGCCGACGCCGCCTCCGAGACCACCCTGATCACCGCTGTGGCGAAGGCCGCAGAGGCACACGGCGTGCAGCTCGACGCCAGCTGGGAGCTCGGATGAGGGTCGCCGCCATCGACGTGGGCACGAACAGCGTGCACCTGCTCGTGGCCGATGTGGACGTCGAGGGCGAGATCACCGTCGTGGAGAAGGACCGCGTGCAGGTGGAGCTCGGCCGAGGCGGCCTCGACCGACACGTGCTCACGGCGGATGCCATGGCCCGCGGCGTCGAGGCCCTCGAGTCGTTCAGGCAGACCATGGACTCCCTGGGCGTAGAAGCCATCGAGGCTGCCGCCACCTCCGCCGTGCGAGAGGCCAAGAACGGCTCGGATTTCGTGAAGGCGGTTCGCGAGGCCACCGGGATCCACATCCGCACCATCTCCGGCGTCGACGAGGGTCGACTCATCTACCTGGGGATGCGCCCCGAGCTCGACTTCTCCAAGGGCTACGCGCTGCTGCTGGACCTGGGCGGAGGGTCGCTGGAGCTCATCCTGTGCGATGCCACTCGGATCCTGGCCGCCCACAGCCTTCCGCTGGGTCACATCCGACTCACCGAGGCCCACGTGCGCTCCGATCCGGTGCGCGTCGAGGAGATCGCCGCCATTCGGGACGCCACGCGCCTGGGT
The DNA here is from genome assembly GCA_019634415.1 of Myxococcales bacterium. Lineage (GTDB taxonomy): Bacteria > Myxococcota_A > UBA796 > UBA796 > DRPG01. The sequence continues at coordinate 60,455 of JAHQVJ010000044.1, read as the reverse complement.
CTGCGGCGCGTGCTCCAGGACATCCCTCCCGGGGTGGCGGGAACCGTGGTGGCCACGGGAGGAAGCGCACGAGCCCTCGCACGCATGGCCACCATCGCCAACGGGAATCCCGAGCCCCAGCACTCCCACGGCCTCGTGCTGCAGCGTGGCGACCTCAAGCGGCTCACGGCCCAGTTCGTGCAGACTCGGAGGGGCAAGCTGTCCGAGATTCCGGGGATGGACGGCAAGCGACGCCACACCCTGGCCACGGCCTCTGCCGTGCTGCATCAGGCCCTGAAGACGCTGGACTACCCCGAGCTGGTCACCTCGGACCGCTCCCTCCGTGATGGTCTCCTCGCCAACTGGATCCTCCGCAACGAGCCCGAGCTGGCGCTGGCCCGCACGGTTGCGTGGCCTCGTATGCGAGCGGTCCTCCGCATGATGGAGCGGTACGAAGAGGACGAGCCCCACTGCAACCACGTCCGCGACCTGGCCCTCTCCTTGTTCGACGGCCTGTCGGGCCTCAAACTGGACTCGAGCGCACGCCGCACCCTCGAGTATGCAGCCCTGCTACACGACATCGGGCACCACATCGCTGCCCGCGACCACCACAAGCACGGGCAGTACCTGATCCTGAACAGCCGCATGCCCGGCTTCACCGCTCCCGAGGTCGCCGTCGTGGCGAACATCGTGCGGTACCACCGAGGTCGTCCCAGGGATTCCCATCGCCACTTCAAGGCACTGTCGCGGGTCGACCAGAGAAAGGTGGAGGTGCTCTCCGCCATCCTCCGCATGGCCGACTCCCTGGACCGGTCCCACAATCAGTTCGTCGTGGGACTCGAGGTGGCCGACGATGGAACCGCTGTAACCATCACAGCGAAAACCAGGGACAACGCCCACATCGAGCGGTGGGCAGCGGATAGACGCACCCGTCGTCTGTCGAACGTGCTGGGACGACCCGTTACCGTTGTTCTCGAGGCGGCGGACTCCCAGGTGGAGACGGCGTCCGTGGCCCATTCGTGAGAAGGCTGTGCACATTCCACGTAGGCGGTTCGACCCCACGCAGCGACTCAGGTACAGTGGGCGCCGCAGCGCTACCACCCTGGCGCTTTCCGTAGGGGCGTGATGGTCGAGACGTACGAAACTGCGGAAGACATCGATCACCTCCTCACGAAGGCGAAGGACGCCTTGCGTTCCTTCGAGGATCGTGTGGACTACCGCCGATTGCTCCTGCGGCTACGCACCTCTTCCCCAGCACACCCCGTGCTGTTGCTGCGGTACCTGTTCGGAGGCCTCGCGCTCATCTGCTTGATGGCAGGCTTGCTGGTCCTGGCCGTTCCGTTCCTGAGCCCCGACGTGGCCCGCACGCTGGCGAAGTTCGAGTCCGTCATCCCGTACGTGCCGGACGGCGTGCCAGCGCTCCCAGCCGTGCTGGGCGTGCTCGCAGCCTGCATGATCGTCGGGTGGGCCATGCTGACGGGCGCCGCCCTCGCCATCGGCCGCGAAGCACAGATGCTGCCATGGGAGCAGAAGCAGCACCAACAGCTGGTCAACGAGGTCACCCGCCTCACCACTCAGCGCGCCGTGCTGGAGCGCATCCGCTCCACCCCCGCCGGCACCCGCCCTCGCCTCGCCACACCCGTTCCGGTGTCGCTGCGGTCCCACTCGCCCAGTGGAGCCAGCGGCTACACCGGCTACACCGGCGGCTTCAACCGGACGCCCACGCCCTCCTACGCGCCTCGAAGCGAGAACACGGCCGCCACGCCGTCGATGGCAGGCACGCCCTACGGGGTTGGAAGCGCACCCGCCTCGTCCCAAGGGGCGACTCCGGGCGGCTTCGGCCGCGCGACCTATGCAGCACCCGCCTTGGGAAGCACTCCCGCCCCCACGATGCGTCAGCCCTCGGCTATTCCGTCATCCGATCCCCCCACGGGGAGCGTGCTGGCCAACCTCGGCGCCTCCAACCGGGCCTCTCCGCCCGGAGCTGGGCGATTCTCCTCCGTGCCCCAGGCGCCCACCAACCCCACGCCCAGCGTGGCGCCTCGTGCCCCCGAAGAGCCCACGGCTCCCGAGCCCGCGCCCGCTGCCCAGGCACCCGTGGTGGCTGCTGCCCCCACCTTCGCCGAGGCCCCCTCGAACGGCGTGTCCGGCGCACCCCACATGGAGCCGGCCTCTCCGCCGAGTCCGCCCCCCGCGCCAGCGCAGCAAGCCTCTTCCGTGCGGTCGGGCCCGACCATCACGCCTCACGAGGTCCCGAGCCAGCGGATCCCGCCCGTGGCACCGCTTCCTCGGCCTTCGGCCGACTCCCTCGGCGGGGTGCGACTGGGTACGGCACACTCGGGGCCGCCAGCGGCCACACCTCCAGCAGCGAAGCGGCGCAGCGCGCTGCCCCCACCGCTTCGTCAGCAGGCTCCGCCTCCCCTCGCGCAGGACATGCAGCGCTCGGCCCTGCCCCCACCTCCCGAGCCCGTCGGTGAGCTGGTGGAAGACGACGCCACCGAGGACTTCGACTCCAAGCAGCTGCTCCGGGCCGAGGTGATGATCGAGGACGGCCCGTCGAATCCTGGTCCGCCACCGGAGCTCCTCGGAGGCGCCGGCATCCTCGCGCGGGCCCGTGCAGGCGTGCAGGGAGGTCGCGAGACCCCCTATGGCAGCGCTGGTCGCATCCGCCCCGTGAGCCATGCCCAGGACCACCAGGTCGCCGAGACCTCCCCTGGCGTCATCTTCGGGACCCCGCCTCCCCTCACCCGCGAGGCGGACCCGCTGTCGGCAGAGTCCCTGCCCACCGAGATCCCCATGGACGAGATGGTGGGCATCGACGACATGGAGGACGACAGCCCCACGGTGCTGGCCAACGTGGTGCCCACCTCCGATCGGCTCCCCCCCAGCTGGGACGCCATTCCGGATCGGTGGCTCCAGGAAGCCCTGACCAAGTCCGAGAACCTGGTCCGCAACTTCCCCGTTCAGGCGCACATCGCGTACTCGCAGGAGCCGAACCTCCCGTTCACCCTCGTGATCTCCAAGGCGACGCCAGCCATGGCCGTTCGCGCCATGGTGAACTTCGTGGAGTTCCTGGCCGGGATCTACACGCCGCCGAGGGCACGGATCGAGCTGATCGACGTCGCACACCTGGATCGCAGCTTCCACCGCAATGTCGAGGCGGCTCTGGAGCCCTACTTCTCCAACAATGTGGTCGTCGAGCCAAATCCGGGTAAGGTCGACATCCGCTTCACCGACCCGGACCCGGGTTGGGGTCAGTACCCCCTGCTTCCCATGCGATGATCCATGGCCGTCTCCCGTACAGCTGCGGTCGACAAGCAGCTACGCGAGTTCCTCAGCAGCCGACCGCCACAGCCCGCTAGACACGCCCTCGACGGCCCGGTCCGAGCAGGGACGGATCTGTCGGCCCGGGATGCCCTGCGCCTCTTCGAGGCCCAGCTGCAGTCACGGATCCTGGACCTGCTGGCGCGACAGCTCAAGGCCACGGGTGAGTCGTTCTACACGATCGGCTCCAGTGGGCACGAGGGCAACGCGGCGGTGGCCGATCAGCTCGAAGCCGACGACGTCAGCTTCCTCCACTACCGGTCCGGGGCCTACTTCTGTACCTTGGCCGACAAGCGACCTGGGCCCGAGGGCGCCTTCGACGTGTTGCTGGGGCTCGTGGCGAGCGCCGACGAGCCCATCGCTGGTGGTCGCCACAAGGTGTTCGGCTCCACCGCACTCGGCATCCCCCCTCAGACCTCCACCATCGCAAGCCACCTCCCCAAGGCCGTGGGCGCAGCCATCGCCCTGGATCGACGCGCACGGCTCGAGGATCGGCGCGAAACGGCCATCTCGCTGTGCACCTTCGGCGACGCGTCGGTGAACCACGCGAGCGCCCAGACCGCGCTCAACACGGCGTCGTGGGCCACCCACCAGCAGGTGCCCGTGCCCTGCCTGTTCGTATGCGAAGACAACGGGCTCGGGATCTCGGTGCGCACTCCTGAAGGATGGGTGGAGGCAGCCAACGCCCATCGGCCCGGCATCCAGTACTTCGCTGGCGACGGCCTGGATCTGGTGGATGCCTGGGAAGCGGCTCGGTCCGCGGTCCACTGGGTGCGGATCAAGCGGCGTCCAGCCTTCTTGCACCTGCGCACGGTGCGGTTGCTCGGCCACGCAGGCTCCGACGTGGAGCAGCTGTACCGCACCCCATCGGAGATCCGGCAGGCCGAGGCCCTCGATCCGCTGCTCACCACCGCGGCGCTCCTCATCGACGGTGGCTGGCTGCAGCCCGCCGACGCGCTCGCGCTGTACGACGACACGCTGCAGCGTCTGCGGGCGCTGGCAGAGGAGGCGGTGGGGAGACCCAAGCTCACCACCCGCGCTCAGGTGATGGCTCCCCTCGCCCCCCACGACCCGCATGCCGTGGCCGCAGCCGCCACCGCGACCGCACCCCGAGGCGTCCGACTCGACGCCTTCGGAGGCGAGCTACCCGAAGAATCGGATCGCCCGCGCCATCTCGCGATGCAGCTCAACCGAGCCCTGCACGACGTGATGCTCGCCCACGACGACACGCTGCTCTTCGGGGAGGACGTCGCTCGCAAGGGCGGCGTGTACCACGTGACCGCAGGCCTCACCGAGTCGCTCGGTGTGGGCCGCGTCTTCAACACCCTGCTCGACGAGACGTCGATCCTGGGGTTGGCCTTGGGGGCAGGACAAGCCGGCTTGCTCCCCATCCCCGAGATCCAGTACCTGGCCTACCTGATGAACGCGATCGACCAGCTCCGCGGTGAGGCGGGGTCGCTGCAGTTCTTCTCCAACGGACAGTTCCGCAACCCCATGGTCGTGCGCATCGCCGGCCTGGCCTACCAGAAGGGCTTCGGAGGCCACTTCCACAACGACAACGGCATCGCCGCCCTGCGCGAGATCCCGGGGATCCTGCTGGGCTGCCCTGCGCGCCCAGCAGACGCCGTCCGCATGCTGCGCACCATGGTGGGCGCCGCCAAGGCCTGTGGCCGAGTGAGCGTGCTCCTCGAGCCCATCGCGCTGTACATGACCAAGGACCTACACGAGGACGGCGACGGCGAATGGCTCGAGCCCTACCCCGCCCCCGACCAGCACCTGCCCCTGGGCGAGGTGGGCGTGACGGGCTCGGGTACGGATCTGTGCATCGTCAGCTACGCCAACGGCCTGCGCATGTCGCTGCGGGTGGCCAAGCGCCTCGAGGCCGCTCACATCCGCTGCCGGGTGGTGGATCTGCGGTGGCTGCATCCACTGCCCATCGACGCCCTCTTGCCCCATGCGGCGGCCTGCGGGCACATGCTCGTCGTGGACGAGTGCCGTCGCTCCAGCGGGATCGCCGACACGGTGGTCGCCGAGGTCGTGGAGGGCACCGACGGACGGGTGCGCACGGCACGCGTGGTCGGAGCCGACAGCTACATCCCGCTGGGTGCCGCTGCGGATCTGGTGCTGGTGTCCGAGGACGACATCCACTCGGCGGCGGTGAAGCTGGTGGCCGACGTGCATCGACCGACGGCTCCGAAGCCGGCCCCGCTGGCAGCTGAGCCATGAGCCGACGCAGGGCCTTGTTGGTGTGTCCCGGACGCGGCTCGTACGATCGCCGCAGCTTGGGTGGACTGCAGCAACGCAGCGAACCTGCTGCAATGGCCATCGCCCAGTGCGATGCCTGGCGGCAGAGCCACGGCAGGCCGACCATCACGGAGATGGACGCCGCCGAGCGCTACCGCTCCGCCCTGCACGTGGTCGGCGAGAACGCCTCGTTGCTGACCTTCGCCGGCACTGTCGCCGACTGGCTCGAGCTCGATCGCGACCGCTACGAGGTGGTGGGGGTGGTGGGCAACAGCATGGGCTGGTACACCGCGCTGGTGGTGGCAGGCGCCCTGCCGCTGCAGCAGGCCATCCGCCTCGTGGACACGATGGGCAGCTATCAGTCCGGCAACGTCATCGGCGGCCAGGTCCTCTACCCCATCAGCGACGACAGCTGGCGGGTCTCTCGCGAAGCGCTGGCCGCCGTGGAGGCCGCACTGGCGGGGGCCACGGCCTTGGGTCACGTCGCGGAGTGGTCCATCAACCTGGGCGGCTTCGCCGTGCTCGGCGCAGACGATGCCGGGGTGAAGCACCTGCTCGCTACGCTTCCACCGGACCACCGCGGTGCGCGCACGTTCCCGCTGCAGCTGCCGCTGCACTCGGCGTTCCACACCTCCCTCATGCAGGCCACCTCCGACAGAGCACAGCAACAGCTCGGAGACCTGGCGATGCGTCCGCCACACGTGCCGTTGGTGGATGGCCGCGGCATGATCTTCCGCCCACGCTGGAGCGATCCCGCAGAGCTGCTTGGCTACACCCTCGGGCACCAGGTGGTCCGCCCCTACGACTTCACGTTGTCGGTGATCACCGCACTTCGGCATTGTGCACCCGAGGTGGTGATCTGCCTGGGGCCCGGCAACCCACTGGGCGGCCCGGTGGCTCGGATCCTGGTGTCGGAGGGCTTCCGCCGCATCGGCGATCGCGGCAGCCTGGACGCCATCTCGCGAGCGGAGGCACCGTTGCTGTCCTTCGGGATCCCAGCCCAACGTGAGGATCTGCTGGGGGCGGCATGAAGCGCACCCTGCTCGAGGCCCTCGCGCTGAAGGCCCTGCCTCGGGCAGGTTGGCTGCGCGCCGGCGTGGCCTCACCCGAGAGCGTCGCGGCCCATAGCTGGGGGGTGGCCTGGCTCACCCTGGTGCTCCTGCCCGAGGAGCTGGATCTGCAGCGCGCCCTCACCTACGCCGTACTGCACGATCTGGCCGAGGTCCGCACTGGCGACGTCACCCCCCACGACGGGATCCCGGCATCCACCAAGGCCGCACGCGAGCACCACGCCATGCGCGAGCTGATGGCCGAGCTTCCGCGAGGGGGCGATCTGCTGGAGGCCTGGGAGCGCTACGAGGCACAGATCGACGCTGAGGCCCGCTTCGTGCGTCAGCTCGATCGCCTGGACATGGCACTGCAAGCGCGGGCCTACGCCGATGCAGGAAGCACGGGGATGGCGGAGTTCCTCGACTCGGCCGAGGCGGTCCTCACCGATCCCACGCTCGAGCAGCTCCTGGCGTCCCTTCGCTAACGGCGATCGAGGCTCACGCCTTCCGCTTGGCCCACCGTACGCGAAGCGCGAGCACGCCGTCCTGCTTCTCGGCCCGGACGTTCCACTCCGATGCCCCTCGCAGGCTCTCGGCTGCCTGCTCGGGCCCCTCGGCCTCTGGCACCACGTTGACCCAACCCTCTGCCTCCAGAAGCGCCTCTACGGTGTCGTAGCGGCGGATGCTTCCGATGGAGATACTGCCGAGGTCCTCGAATTCGATGCGATCCCCCGACGAGATGACCGAGAACTCGGCGGTCCAGGGCACAACGAACACCGTCTTGACGCCCCCCTCCATGTGGGCGAAGGCCAGCGGGCGCGTCGTCGCCTCGAACGTTGCCATTACGGTTCGCCTCCTTCGAGCCCGCTCCCGGCGGGCGAAGGTGATGGGTGATCGATCCCAGTGGCTGCTCTCGGGCCATTCGGGACCGGACGGCGCAGGGTAACACGCCGCAAGATCTGCGCCGTCGCTATCCCGGGGGCCAAGACATGGCCCGCCCACCCAGGACGTGAAGGTGGAGGTGTTCCACGGCTTGGCCCCCGTCCTGACCGATGTTGGTGACGATGCGGAAGCCGCCATCGGCCACCCCCTCTCGCGTCGCCACGTGCTGCGCGACGAGGAGCAGATGACCTAGGAGATCGCGATCCTCGGCAGACGCCGAGGCCACGCTCGCCAGTGGCTTCTTCGGAATCACCAACACGTGCACGGGAGCCTGAGGCTCGATGTCCCGGAAGGCCAAGACGCGGTCGTCCTCGAAGACGATGTCGGCCGGGATCTCCCGATCGATGATCTTCTGGAAGATGGTCAACGTGCGTTCGTCCTGTGCAGGAAGATCCGAGCCCGACTCAGCCTATCAGTACGATACCGTGATCGGGAACATCAACACCCCGTCGCGGTATCTGGGCCCAGCGACCAGGAAGGTCCGCCCTCGTCGGATGGCGATCGTGGTGTCTAGCTTCTTCTCCTTGTCGCGGAACAGCTCGATGCGAACGCGTGCCTGCTCGGCACCGCGCTCCAGGAACCGGATCTTCATCTGGCGCCCGCCGACCACGTTGATGGTGGCCAGCTGTCCCTGGGACAGCGACTCCGACGAGGTGGAGAGAACCGAGAACCCGGTGTAGCGGAAGTGGGACAGCTGGCGCTGCAGGCCCTTGAGCCTCGGATCCACCGTCTGCGTGTTGTTGGCATGCACCACCATCACGTCGATCTTGACCCGACCCGCGTTCTCCGCTGTCCGCGGCGACCGGGGGGACTTCGATCCACCCTGCGCGAACGCCACCGAGGGCACCGAGCAGACCAGCCCAGCGACCACGAGCCACGCAGCCACACTCAGTAGAAGGCGTCGCCACCCAGCACGAAACCGAAACGCTGACATCACGCCTCCTCGTCTAGCCAGAGGATGACGGCGCCTTCGTCTCCCTCCGTCTGCAACACCTGCACGTCCTGGCCGAAGCTCAAGTCTTCCACCACGACCTCACCCGCATGGGCGAACAGCATGTTCTGCTGGCCAGGGCCCCCCAGGGGCAACCCCACCACCATCGCCAACGCCGCCGCTGCGAGAGCCACCGCGGTGGCCCCCCAGAAGCGTCGGTTGTTGGCCAACACCGGTCGCGGCTCGTCCACCACCACCGACGACGGCCTCGCAGGCATCACGCGATCCATCACCGCGTCCACCACGTCCACCGATCCCGCATAGGCACGCACGGCCTCGGCCACGGGAACCCCATGCTCCAGCTCGAGTGCGCCGGCCACGTCGCTCGACAGCGACACCATCCCGCACTCGGCACGAACCGCCTCGGCGACCGGCACGAGGCGGAATCCCACCTCCCGCAGTACCTCGGCACTGACGTCCACCTCACCGGCTTCCGCGCGCACCGCCTCGGCCACCACGGGACCCCACGGCCAGCCAGCGATGGACAGTCGGCGCAGCACGCCCTCGGAGACGTCCACCGCACCAGCTTCGGCGCGCAGATGCTCCCGAAGCACGTCAGCGATGACCCGCCAGCCGTCATCCTGCTCCTGGCTCGCCAGATCGAGTGCCGAATGCTCCACGTCTGCCTCCTCGCGGACGGCCTGGGCGAGCAACGCCCCGAGGTCGTCCGCACCCAGCACCGACAAGAGTCCCGCTGCGTCCGACGGGGCTTCCTGCTCGTCGAGCAGCACCACCGACGAAAGCTCCTCTGGCAGCCGAGCATCTGCGCGTACCAGGGCTCGAGCAGCACTCACCTCCTCGGAGGTGGCCTGCCCGTCCCGGATCCGACGCAACAGCATTTCGAGGTTGCCTGACATCGTCTCGCTCCAGTCGAGTGACGCCCGAGGGCGCCAAACATTCATTCACTCTGCGTGGTGGGGCCATCGTCCGACAACAGCTTCTGCAACTTCTTCCGCGCATAGAACAACCGCGACATCACAGTTCCCTCCGGGATCTCCATGACCTCCGCGATCTCCTTGTAGGACAGCCCCTCCATCTCTCGCAGGAGGATGACTTGCCGCTGATCATCGGGCAATCCTTCCATGGCCGTCATGATCTGCTGGAACAGCTGCTTGCGCTCCAGCGCCCGGCTCGGACTGTCACTCTGGTGTACCTCTGCGATCCCACCGTCCTCGTCGCGTGTGGCGATCTCCTCGTCGAAGCCAGCGTTCTCTCGACGCTTGCGCTTGCGTGTGAGATCGATCGCCAGGTTCATGGCGATTCGGTAGAGCCAGGTGTAGAAGCTCGCCTCGAGTCGGAAGGACTCGAGGTTGCGGTAGGCCTTGACGAAGGCCTCCTGCGTGACGTCTCGAGCGTCCTCCCGGTTGCGGAGCATGCCGTACACCATGGAGTAGACCCGGTTCTGGTACTTCTCCACGAGTCCCCGGTAGGCCGTGCCATCGCCCTGCAGCACGGCGCGGAGCATCTCCACGTCCTCTTCGCGGCTGGCCACACGGTCTTGAGCACTGATGGCAGACATAGAGACGGTCTCCTGCAGCGAGCTGGACGATGTGCCCGCGTCTCGTATTCGATCCTGCAGACAATTATCCCAGGTGGGCTTGGTTCCAGTTGTGACCGTGGCCCACGTCCACCTCCAAGGGCACCGCGAGCTCTGCCACCCCCATCATCTCGGTGACCAGCAGCTCGCGCGTGACCTCGATCTGGTCCTCGGGAACCTCCAACAACAGCTCGTCGTGGACCTGCAGCAGCAGCCTCGCGCCCGACCCGCTGGCCTTCAGGGCCGCATGCACCCGGATCATGGCGATCTTGATCAGGTCGGCCGCCGTGCCCTGCACCACCGTGTTCACCGCCTCACGCTCGCCGGCCATGCGCTCCGTGAAGTCCTTGCTGTAGATCTCCGGGATCAGACGACGACGCCCGAACAGGGTCTGCACGAAGCCCTGCTTGCGACACGCTTCCTTCGTGGCGTCGATCCAGGCCGACACCTGCGGGATCCGGCCGAAGTAGTCGTCCATGTACTGCTGCGCGTCCTCGCGAGCGATGTCCAGATCGCGCCCCAGTCGGAAGGCGCTCATGCCGTACATCAAGCCGAAGTTGATGGCCTTGGCCGCGGTCCGCTGGCTGGCCGTCACCTCGTCCATGGCCACGTCGAACACCTCGGATGCGGTGCGTCGATGGATGTCTTCGCCGTTGTTGAAGGAGTCCACCAGAGCACCCGAGCCACAGAAGTGAGCCAACACCCGAAGCTCCACCTGGCTGTAGTCCGCGCTCATGAGGACGTAGCCCTCCCCTGCCACGAAGCCGTCCCGGATCCGCCGTCCCTCGAAGGTGCGAACGGGGATGTTCTGCAGGTTCGGATCCTGTGACGACAGTCGGCCGGTGGCGGCCACGGCCTGGTTGAACGTGGTGTGGATGCGACCATCGCCAGCTACGAAGCCAGGAAGCGTTCGAAGGTAGGTGCTCTCGAGCTTCTGTAGCGACCGCCAGTCCAGGATCGCCTGCGGGAGCGGGTGCTGATCCGACAGCTTCTCCAGCACCGAGGCGTCCGTGGAGTAGCCGGTCTTCGTGCGCTTGATCTTCGGCAGCTCGAGCTCGTCGAACAAGATCTCCTGGACCTCCTTGGGGGAGCCCACCTTGAAGGGGCGCCCGAGCACCTCGTGGCAGTGCTTCTCCGCCTCCAGCACGCGGCCGCCGATATCGGCGATGATCTCGTCCATCACCTGCAGATCGAGCACGATGCCCGTCTGTTCCATGTCGGCGAGCACGGGCAGGAGCGGCAGCTCGATCTCCTCGTAGACGCGGCGCGTACCCTCGTCGAGGCGCCGGTCGAGCCTCTCCTCGAGCAGCAGCGCGAGGTGAGCGGGCTCAGCGGCGAAGTCCACCACGTCCGACAACATGAGGGGCTCCGACGACGGAGCGTAGGCGAGGTTGTGGCCGAGGTGACGCTTGGCGATCTCCTTGAGGCCGTGGGTGCGACGGTGGGCCACCAGCACGTAGTCGAGCAGCTCGATGTCGCCGGTGACGCCAGGTAGATCGTGTCCGAGTCGTCGACAGATCCGCAGCTGCCGCTTGAGGTCGAAGCCCACCTTCTGCAGGGTGGGATCCGCGAGCAACTCCAGCACCTGCTCGGTGGCCTTCTCCACGTCGAGCTGGACGTCTCCACGCGGCACCAGCGGCACGTACGACACCTCGTCGGCGGTGGCGAACCCGACGCCGAGCAGCACGGCGCTCTCCGGCTTGGTGTCGGTGGTGCGCAGCGACACGCCGAAACGACCCGCCGACCGCAGCCTACCCAGCAAGGCCTGCAGCCCATCGGGATCCGCCACGCCCACGTACACGGACTTGTCCACCGCGACGCGATGCGGCAGCAGCTTGTTCGCGACCTCCATGAACTCCCAGTCGTCGAACATGCGCCGCAGAGGCGCCTCCTGCACCCCCTTGGGCGCCAGGTCCGCCACGGTCACCCCGAGGTCGAGATCCGTCTTGATCTGGGCCAGCTCACGGGAGAGACGAGCCGCGTCGGCGTGCTCCACGAGGTTCTGCCCCCGCTTGCCCTTGATCTTGCCCTCCGCGGCAGCCGAGAGGATCGACTCCAGGTCCCCGTGCTGTCCGATCAGCTTCGCGGCGGTCTTGTCTCCGATGCCCGGGACGCCGGGGATGTTGTCGGTGGTGTCTCCGGACAGCGCCAGCAGATCGAGCACGCGCTCGGGAGGCAGCTCCACCCCCTCGCCGAGCTTGAACTTCGACGGAATGTCCGCCACCCGAAAGATCTTGCCCGCCTTGCCCTCGTCCAGCAGGTGGATGTTCGGCGACATCAGCTGCGCGAAGTCCTTGTCGGAGCTGACGATGTAGACGTCGACCTCGTCCGAGGCCAGCTGCACCGCCAGCGAGCCGAGCACGTCGTCCGCCTCGAAGCCGGGGGCCTGGATGCACGGGTAGCCGAACCCCTCCACCAGCTTCGGCAGCCACTCCCACTGCCGCTTCATGTCCTCGGGCATGTCGGGCCGGTGACCCTTGTAGTCCGCGTAGGTGTCGTGTCGGAACGACTTGCCCGAGTCGAAGCTCACGACGCAGTAGTCGGGCCGATAGGCGTTCATCATCTTCTGGAAAAGAAGGGTGAACCCGTACAGTACGCGGGTCGGAAACCCGTCCGAGGCGTGCTGGGGCGGAAGGGCGTACTGCACGCGGAACGCGTGGTTGCTCCCGTCCACCAGAAACAGCTTTTTGGGCACCATCCCTCCCATCACAGCGGGCTCGGTCCATATCCTGTCATGGGTCCCGCAAGAGTCCGCCGGTGTTAGTTACGGCGCTGTGTGGGGGCGAGACGCATGATGATCGGGGACCTGTTCAATCCCACCGACGAGCACCGAATGCTTCGTGAGCTCGTGGAGGACTTCACGCGCAAGGAGGTGGAGCCGCAGGCTGCACGCCACGACGAGCTGGGTGTGCTCAACGTGGAGCTGATGCGCAAGGTAGGAGAGCTCGGGCTGCTTGGGCTGACGGTGCCAGCGGACGACGGCGGTAGCGGCATGGACGCGGTGGCGGCAGTGATCGTCCACCACGAGCTGTCCAAGTCGGATCCTGGCTTCTGCCTGGCGTACCTGGCACACGCCATGCTCTTCGTGAACAACTTCTACCACTGCTCCAACGACGAGCAGCGCGACCGGTACCTGCCCAAGGTCCTGTCGGGGGAGTGGGTGGCGGGCATGGGCATGACCGAGCCCGGTGCTGGCACGGACGTGCTCGGCATGACCACCACCGCCGTGCAAGACGGCGACACCTACGTGCTCAACGGCACCAAGACCTACATCACCAACGCCTGCGAGGGCTTCTGCTTCCTGGTCTACGCCAAGATCGACGGGCGGATCAGCGCCTTCGTGGTGGACCGCGAGTGTCCGGGGTTCAGCACCTCGGAGCACATCGACAAGCTCGGGATGCGCGGATCCACGATGGGCGAGCTCGTCATGGACGACTGCCGCGTGCCGGCCCGCAACCTGCTGGGCGGCGAGGGGCAGGGCATCACCCACATGATGCGCAACCTCGAGATCGAGCGCCTCACGTTGGCCGCCATGAGTGTGGGCATCGCCGATCGCTGCGTGCAGATCATGATCCGGCACGCCCAGGAGCGACAGGCCTTCGGCCAGTCCATCCTCGAGTTCGGCCAGATCCAGCGCTATGTGGCCGAGGGCTACGCCATGACGGAGGCCGCCAAGTCGCTGGTCTACAACGTGGCGCGCGACCTCGGACCCGGGCAGCGCAACCGCATCGGCACCGACGCCGCCAAGCTGTTCGCCGCGCCCGTCGGCAAGATGGTGGCGGACTACGCCATGCAGGTGATGGGCGGCTCGGGCTACTGCCGGGAGTACCCGGTGGAGCGCCTGTGGCGTGATGCCAAGCTGCTCGAGATCGGGGGCGGCACCCTCGAGGCTCATCAGAAGAACCTCAGCAAGGACCTGGCACGCAGGCACCCCCTGGCGTGAGCTACACCTTCGATCTGGGTCACGCGCCCCGGGTGCTGGTGACGCGCCCAGCGGAGGACGCTCCATCGTTGGCCAGTGCGCTCAGCCGCTCGGGCTACGTGCCCGTGGTGGTGCCGCTCCTCGAGCGACACTGGCACGTGGACGCCGTGATGGAGGCCGCCTCCACCCACCCCGAGGCGAGCTGGGTGATCGTGACCAGTGGCACGGCCGCCCAGATCCTGGCCACCGCGGCGCCCGGAGCGTGGACCACAGCTCGCTGGGCGGCCGTGGGACAGACCACGGCCCATCGCCTCAAGCAGCTCGGGATGCGGGTGGATCTGGTGCCCGAGCGCGCCACCGCCGCCGATCTGGTGCGCGCCCTGGGAGACGTCACCGGGCTCCGCATCGTCTACCCGCGCGCAGACCTGGCCAGTCCAGCCACCACGACGTCGCTGCGCCAGGCGGGCGCCGAGGTCCTGGATGTGGTGGCCTACGACAACGTCGCACCGCCAGGACACGCGCGGCGCCTCCTAAGGGAGCTCCCTGTGCGGGCCACCACGCTGCTGTCCGCGTCGGCTGCGCGTCGGCTGGCCGCGGCGGTCCCGACGGCAGATCGTTCCGATCTCGGACAGGTCGTGTGCATCGGACCCTCCACGGCGCGAGCGGCCCACGCCGAGGGGCTGCGGGTGGATGCGGTGGCGGATCCGCACTCTGTGGCGGGACTGCTGGACGCGCTGGAGCGAACCGTCAGGGCGTCATGAGGCGCGTGGCCAGCTCCGTGCCCATGGCGTGCACGTGCAGCGGATCGGCCTGCAGCCTCATCCGCTTCGGCTCCCCGTCTTCGTCGGCCGCCCACACTCCGTCGGCGTGCACCATGCCATCGTCGAACTGCGCGTAGCACGCAGCGGGCGCGCTGCAGCCACCGCTCACCGCCGCCAAGAAGGCCCGCTCGGCCTGCACGCACAGCCCCGTGCGCTCGTGGTGGATGGACTCCAGCAGCTCGATCACCCGCGCGTCGCCCCCGCGGCACTGAATGGCGAGGGCCCCCTGCCCCACCGCGGGGATCATCTGCTCGGGCTCGAGCGCCTCCGACACGTCGCCCGCGCGCCCCAGCCGGGTCAGCCCGGCCATGGCCAGCAAGATGGCGTCGTAGTCTCCAGCCCGCTGCTTGGCGATGCGGGTGTCCACGTTGCCGCGGATCCCGCGGATCTCCAGATCCGGACGCAGATCGCGCAGCTGCAGGGCGCGGCGCACCGAGCCCGTCCCCACCACCGCACCCGCTGCGAGGTCCTGCAGCCGTGCGCCCACCAGCGCATCACGCGGATCCACCCGCTCGGGAACGGCCGCGATGATCAAGCCCTCGGGTGCGTCGGTGGGCATGTCCTTCATGGAGTGCACGGCGAAGTCGACGTCACCCGCCAGCAGCGCGTCCTCGATCTCCTTCGTGAACAGGCCCTTGCCGCCCACCTGCTGCAGCGGCCTGTCCGTGACGCGGTCGCCGGTGGTCTTGATCACCACCAGCTCCACGGCGACGCCGGTCGCGGCGGTCAGCGACTCGGCGACGATGCCCGACTGGGTCATGGCGAGCTGGCTTCCGCGGGTGCCCAGCTTCAGCGTGCCTGTGGTCATGGCTCTTTCCAGGGTTCGAGGAGGATCTGGACCTTGTCGACATCGCCCTCCTTCGCCGCCGTGCGCACAGCGGTCATGGAGCGATGCAGCAGCTTCTTCACCAGCGCCTTCGTCATCGCGTCCAGCGAGGCCAGCTGGGCATCGTCCAGGCCAGCCACGAGCTTCCGGGAGCGCACCACCTCCGCCTGCCGCAGCGCCTCCGCAGTGGCCGCCATCTGGCGTAGATCGTCGTTGATGTCGATCTGCCGGAGCGACGCGATGAACCGATCGGCCTCGGCCTCGACGATCTGCATGGCATCCGCTGCGGCCTGGGCCCGAGCCTCCCGCCCCTCCTCCACGACACGCGACAGGTCGTCGATGTTGAAGAGGTAGGCGTCCTCCAGCTCGTCCACCCCCGGATCCACGTTGCGCGGAACCGAGAGGTCCACCAGGAAGATGGTCCGGTAGCGGCGATGGCGCAGGGCAGTGCGGACCATCGGCACGGTGACGATGGGCTTGGTGGCGCCGGTGGCCGCCAGCACGATGTCGGCTCGAGGCAGGTAGTCCTGCAGCCGCTCGTAGGGAACGGGCGTGCCGCCGAACTCCGACGCGAGCTGCACGGACCGCTCGAAGGTGCGGTTGGCGACGAGCAGCTCCTCCAGCCCTGCCGACAGCAGCGCCACGGCCACCTGCCGCCCCATCTCACCCACGCCGATGAGCATGCAGCGCTTGCCCTCGAGCCCACCGAAGATCTGCAGCGCGAGATCCACACCGGCGTTGCCGATCCCCACCCGGCTCTTGCCGATGTCGGTCTGATTGCGAACCCGCTTGGCGATGGACAGCGTGCGCTGTGTGAGGGGATGCAGCACACGTCCCAGGGAGGAGCTCTCCCCCGCCACTCGGACCGCCTCCTTCACCTGCCCGAGGATCTGGGGCTCTCCCAGGACCAGGGAGTCCAGCGAGGACGCCACGCGGAACAAGTGACGCACCGCCTCCCGGCCCCGGTACCAGTAGAGCATGTCGTCGATCCGCTCGCCCGCCGGACCGCGGAAGGAGCCGTAGAACTCCCGCAGCCCGTCCACGGATCGAGGCACGGCGTACAGCTCCACGCGGTTGCAGGTGGACAGCATGAGCGCCTCTTCCACCACCTCGTCTCGCTGCAGCCTACCGAGCATGCTCTTGACGGTGTCCTCGTCCATGGCCAGGCGCTCGCGCACCTCCACGGGAGCGGTGTGATGGGACAACCCCACCGCCAGGAGCCGATCGCCCTCAGCTGCCATAGCTGTGCCACCCGGCCAACAAGAAGTTCAGCCCCACCAAGCTGAAGATCAGCCCGCCGAAGCCGACGATGGAGAACAGTGCGGTCCAGCGGCCGCGCCGACCCGCCACCAGGCGCACCTGTAAGGCCGCGCCATACCAGGCCCAGATCAGCACGGTGAACCAGACCTTGGGGTCCACCACGAAGGTCTCCTGCAGGCTGGCCGCCGCCCACGCGCCCCCTGCCCCGATCCCCAGCGTGAGGAAGACGAAGCCGAAGAGCATGGCGCGGAACTGGATGCGGTCCAGGGCCTCGAGGGAGGGCAGCCGCGACATTCCGCCGAAGCGCTTCTGCTTGAGGCGCCGCCGCGCCCACAGGAACAGCACGCCCACCACGAACGACAAGGCGAACCCGGCGATCCCGGCGAACACCAGGCCCAGGTGGATCGGAAGCCACGCCGAGTACCCGGTCTCCGCCAGCGCTGCGACGCTGCGATGGGGCACCACCAGCGAGGTGCCCAGCACCACCAACGACAGCGGCGCCAGCAACATGCCCAGCGCCCGCATCTGGTGGCGAGCCACCCACAGGTACGCGATCCCCACGCCCAACGACATGCCGCTTAGGGCCTCGGGGAAGCCCGTGGGCCACGCGGAGAGGAACAGGCCGGCGATCAGCGTGGCGAGGTGCGTGCTCACCGCCACCCACGCCACCGCTCGCACATGGGTGCGCATGCGCGTGCCGATGAGATCCGGCAGCAGGTGCCCCATCGAGATGAAGCCCCAGGCGACGAGCACGAGGATGTAGGGGAGTCGCTCCACGGCGGGAGCATAACCAGGAGGCATCGCCACACCCGGACGGTATGAAGACTTGCGACGGCGACGGACCGAACTAAGATCCGCAGCCCTCACATCTTGCCTGCAGGAGCCCCCATGGCCGACGTACCCGAGCTCACCGAAAGCACATTCGATACCGAGGTGCTCCAGTCCGACGTTCCCGTGCTGGTGGACTTCTGGGGTCCCAACTGTGCGCCGTGCGTCGCCATCGCGCCCCACGTGCAGACACTGGCCGACGAGAACGCCGGACGGCTGAAGGTCGTCAAGATGAACGTGCACGAGAACATGCGCACGGCCATGAACTTCAAGGTCAGCTCGATGCCGACCTTCATCGTGCTGAAGGGGGGCCAGGAGGTCGGTCGCCAGCGCGGGGCACAGGGCGGCCTGCAGGGTCTGCGCAACCTGGTCTCCCCGCACCTGTAGATCAGGGTCGGCGCACCTCGAGCGCGCGGCCCTCCAGATCGCGGAACTCCATCAAGGGCGTCGGCACCACGACTTCGTAGTCGAGCACCACGCACAGGCGGTCCGTGCCGTCCTCGAAGGCGACCGTCTGGACGTCGGCGATGGGCACCCAACCCGGTCCCTTGATCTCCTCGGGCAGATCGATGCGCCCCCCGGGAAGCGGGGGCTGCGCCGCATCCCCCTGAGGCCGGCCCGCCAGTACCAGCAGGTCTCGATGCGGCAGGTAGTACACCTTGTCGACGAAGAAGGTCATGGCGACTCGGACGGTGAGGTGGACGCATCCGCGGTAACCTGCCGCCGGAGCTGTCTCGATGCCCTGCCCCCTCCTCTTCGCGCTGTCCGTCGCCCTCGCTCAGGAGCCTCCTCAGACGTCTGCCCCCATGGACGATCTGCGCAGCGCACCTGCGCGGCTCGGCCTCGAGGAGATCGAGGTCTTCGGGGAGGCCTTCGGGGGCAAGCGAACGGCCTGGGTCCACGTGCCCGACACCGCCGGCCCGTGGCCGGTGCTGCTGGCGTTCCACGACGGGCGCAATCAATCCGGCCTGAGCCTCGCACCCCACCTGCAGTCGCTGTTCGACGACGACGTGCTCGTGGTGTTTCCCAACGGATCGAACCCCGAGCCGTACCACGAGGCCTGGGTGGGGCCGGGGTTCGAGCGCTGGGCACTTCCTCCCGATCTCGACGTGGACTTCACCCGCGCGCTGCTGCAGGAGCTGGCCGAGCGCTGGCCCACGGAGCCAGGCTCGGTCTACGTCACGGGGATGGGCAACGGCGGGTACATGGCCCAGGTGCTCTGGTGCCGCGCACCCCAGCTGGTGCGCGCGGCCTTCGTGGTCGCCCGTCCCTTCAGCCCCTCCGTGGTGCGCCGCTGTCGACCCGACGCTCCTCCACCCCTCGCCCTGGTGCTCGGCACCGTCGACGACGCTCCCACCCACGAGCCGCCGCTGTCCATCGACGACACCGTTCGGTTCGCGAGGCGGGCGATGGGGTGCAAAGGCCGCGGTGAGCAGCAGCTCCTGTACGACTCGGGCGACCTCACCGAGGTGACTCACCGGTCCTGGTCACGCTGCGCGGCTGGCGCCCTCGAGGTGTTCCGCATCGCCAACGGCGGACACTACTGGCCCGGCTCCGACGACCTCGATCCGCGCAATAGCCGCGACCTCGATGCCACCCAGGAGCTGTGGCGCTTCTTCTCTCAGCACGCGGGTCTCCCCCCCGCCGACTGACGCCTGTATCCTAGACCCCAGCCCAGGTCCTGATGGCACCCGAACCACTCCGACGACGACTCCGACTGGCCTTCCGTGGCGACATCGACGCCGCATGGGACGCGTGGTGTCTCGAGATCAACGACCGCAACCCCGACCCCAATGCGTTCGTCGCGCATCTGCAGGCTCAGGGTCGACTGGTGGGGGTGCACGGCCCCACCTTGGTCAGCGACGACAAGGATCCTTGGCTCGACGAGCTCGACGAGCCACTGCACGGCCCCACGGAGGACGCAGCGTTTCCATCGGGAGCCTACGGCTACCTCGACGACGACGAGGAAGACATCGAGTCCATGACGGTGCGCCACGAGGAAGCACCCATCGAGCTCCCAGAGCCGGAGCCCATGTCCGTACGGACCGTGATCCGCCCGGACCCCACCCGCCGACCCACGATCGCCCCTCCGCAGCGCACCCCCACCGTCGTGGGGCCGAACGCCGAGCGAGAGGTGTTGCCCACCGAGATCGACGTCAACGGTCACAGCTCCGGGAGACGCGCAGCGCACCGGCCTGCCCCCCGTCCCCCGATGCCCGCCCCTACCCCCGCGCCCCTGTCGCTGACGCCGTCCAGTGCATCGTCTGAGTCGAGCCTCACCCGCACACGCACCTCCGACTCGCAGTGGTGGCGCAGCGTGACCACGGGCGGGATCACGTCGTTTGCCCTCATCGTGCTGCTGGGAACGCTGTCGATGGTGATCTCGGGCGCTGGCGTGGGGGCCGCGCTGTGGCAGCGACACGCCTCCGACGTGCGCACCCGGCAGCTCGTCACCGTGCTCACGCTGTCGTCCGCGCAGGCCAACCGAGTGGAGAGCGGCCTGGTGGCGCTGCACACCCCAGCTGTCGCCGCTGCAGCGCTGACCGCGGAGGCCGCGTCGTCACCCACCACCTGGCGCGTGCGTCTCAGGACACCCGCAGACTTCCGAGCGGACGCTCCCAGCCCTCACCCAGACGCCACCCTACGACCAGAAGGCACACCACTCGGGCCTGGCTGGGTTTCCCCCACGGTCCCGGTGCTGGCGAGCGGCTCCGAGCCGAAGCCCAGCTGGCGGGCCGCCACCGCTCTGGCCACTCGGCACCTTCCCTCCGTACTCGACGAGCACCCCGCGGCCGAGGTCGTGTGGGTGGGACTCGAGAATGGCCTGTACCTCGCGCTACCCGGCCACAGCGGCCTCGCCGAGGGCTACGATCCGCAGACGGACAGCGTGTACCGAGCGGTACGAACCCGCGGACGTCCCGTCTGGCGCAGGCGCCCCGGCGGCGCCATCACCCTCGGCCGACCGATCCTCGCGCCCGGCAAGGGGCGCCGATTGATCGGAGTGGCCGGCGTCGACGTCTCCAGCGGTTGGCTGCAGGACACGCTGCTGCCGAGCACGCTCCGCGGCACTCCCGACGTGTACGGCATGCTCCTGGACGGTGAGGCGAGCATCGTGGCCACGAGCCATCCCGACGTCACGATCCCCCTTCACGGCACCGTGGCCGACGCCGCGAGGACCGGGGGCTCCGGCTACGTCTTCGCCGACGAAGCGAGCCGGGCCACGCGGCTGCACGTCTACCACCACCTCGCTGAGATCGGCTGGACCTACGTGATGGTGGGTCCCGCCGACCTCCTACTGAACCAGTAGCGACACCTCCACCGCACGCCCCACCACCACCTGCACCTCCACAGCCTCGGCTGGAGGGGTGTAGGTCTCGCCGACGGCCTGGTGGATCACGTCGCCGTCGGCGTCGAAGGCCGTCCACTCCCGCAGCGGCTCCCCCTCGTCCCAGCCCGTGGCGGGGGCCTGCAGCACAGCACCACGCCAGCCGATCTCAGCCGCCAGATCGGGCTGCACCGTCTGGGTCACAGCACTGCGACCCGACGGGTAGAAGGAAGCGTCCAGCGGATCATCGCGCCAGTCGCAGTGGATGTGGGTCGCATACACGCCCACGAAGCCCGCGCCGTTCTCCTCGCAGGCGTCGGCCAGCTGGCCCAACGTGGCCGACACGGGGTCGATGTCGAAGGCGTCGCCGTACATGTGGCGCGACGACGACGCGCCCCCCACCCCGGCGTTGTAGTCGGGGTTGCGGTAGCCACTGTTGATCACCAGGGCCCCCAGCTCGTCCCTCAGCTCCTGCAGACGGGCCACTGCGTGGGACTGCACCACCCCATAGGGGCCCTTGTACTCCTGAGCGAGTTCCTCCAGCACGAAGTTGGGCGCCACCGCAAGCTGCGGGTCCACCTCGCCGAGCACCAGGTACCGCTCAGGGGCGAGGTACTGCGTCGAGCCCGACAGCGGAGGGGGGTAGTCGTATTCAGCGGGCAGATCCGGGATCTCCGCGACGTCCGCGCACACGTCGTAGGCGGAGTCGGGTCCCAGGTAGCAGACCACCCCGTCCACGACGGGAGGCTCGATCGGCTCGTCGTCGGTGGTTGTCTCGGTGTCCGCCGGAGGCGTGTTGGGATCCGATTCCTCCGCATCGGTGTTGCGCTCGTCCACCAAGGGGGAGCGGAGCATCGGGGGACGGTTCAGGCCCACACAGGCGGGCGACATCGACAGCAGAACAAATCCAGTCATGCGCCGGAGTCTACCGCATTGTCAGCCGCCGACCTTCAGGAAGTCGTCGCGGTCGAGAGACGAGGCATCCTCCACCCGACGGAGGAGACGCTCCAGCACCCACACCATGGCCAGCGTGGTGGGCAGCCCGATCACCGGGAACGACAGCAGCGTGAAGCGACCCAGCTCATCGCCGAAGGCCTCGGTGCCCGCTGCACTCCGAACGATCCAGCGGGCCAGGCCGAAGCTGGCGACGCCGCTGGCGAGCATCAGCAGGCCTGCCTGGATCGTCGCCCTCCGACCCGCCTCGACGTAGGCGTCGGGCTGACCCGCCTGGCGCAATGCACCCTGGAGTCGCTCCGTGTCCACCAGCTTGTCGAGCAACACCGGGATCATCGCGTGGCGGGTGGGGGCCGTGGCCATGACGAGACCGCCAAGCAGCATGCCGACCGCTCCCTCCTTCACTGCGAACCAGGTGGGATCGAGCTGAAGCAGCCCCACCCCACCCGTCAGCGTCACGCTCACCACCGAGATGACGGCGAGCGCCGACACGCTGCGGTCGCGCACCATCACGAACACGCCCCAGAGCAACGGCGGGGCCAGCGCCACCACCAGGCCCCAGGCAGGGCCCAGGCGATCCGCGTCCGTCAGCAGCATCAGCGCTGCCGCTGGGAGCGCGATGGTGCACAGCAGCTCGACGATCGCCCAGCGGGCTTGGTTCGACATGGCGGCCGTGTATCCCATCAATAAGAGGGGTCCCCAAAGGGGGTGCGATGTCCGACGATCTCGACCAGCGTTTCGCCGATGCCCAAGAGCGGGTGAAGACGCTGACCAGCCGACCCTCCAACGAGCAGCTCCTGGAGCTGTACGCCCTGTTCAAGCAAGGCACGACGGGCGACGTACAGGGCTCGCGGCCCGGGATGATGGACTTCAAGGGCCGCGCCAAGTTCGACGCCTGGGCAGGCAAGAAGGGCACCGACGCGGCGGCGGCCAAGGAAGCCTACGTCGCCCTCGTGGACCAGCTCCTCGGTGGCTGACGCCGCCCCCGCCCCGCGGCCCCGCTTCCACCTCGCCTTCCCCGTGGACGACCTGGCGCGGGCTCGCACCTTCTACGAGGGCGTGCTGGGTGCCACGGTGGGTCGGACGAGCGACCGCTGGATCGACTTTCGGTTCTGGGACCACCAGATCACCGCTCACTTGTGCGCCACGTCCCACGCCGGAGCCACCAACGAGGTGGACCAGGACGACGTGCCCGTGCGCCACTTCGGCGTGATCCTGGAGTGGGACGCCTGGGAGGCGCTGGCGAGCCGACTGCAAGACGTTCGGGCGGACTTCGTGCTCGAGCCGAAGATCCGCTTCGTCGGGCAACCCGGAGAGCAGGCGACGTTCTTCGTCCGCGATCCGGCCGGCAACGCGCTGGAGTTCAAGGCGTTCCGGGACGACGCCGACGTGTTCCGCTCGGAGCCGCGCTGATCGGTCCGACGACATTTCGTGACAGGTCACCCAGGCGGCATTGGTTAGTGAGCGGACACTTACTGGTTAGTGAGCGCTCACTTACCTCATCCAATGCACGCCCAACGAGGCACCGTGGCCCGCCCCCGCCAAGTCACCGACGACGAGATCCTCGAAGCGGCACGAGCATGCTTCATCGAGCACGGGCCGTCCTGCCCCACCACGGTGATCGCCGAGCGCTTGGGTGTGTCTCAGGCCGCCCTCTTCAAGCGCTTCGGCACCAAGCAGGAGCTCATGTGTAGCGCCCTGATGCCGCCCCCCCTCCCCGGCTGGATCGAGCTCGTGGAGAAGGGTCCCGACGAGCGCCCCATCCCCGTGCAGCTCACCGAGATCGCACAGGCGGTGGCCTCCTTCTTCGAGGAGTTCGCTCCGCGCCTGACGACGCTGAAGGCCAGTGGCGTGGACATCAAGGCGTTGATGTCTCGCTACGACGTGCCCCCACCCCTGCGTGGGATCCTGGGCCTGTCGAAGTGGATGGCCACCGCTGCCGAGCAGGGTCGCATCCGAACCACCCAGCCACGCACGGCGGCCTTGCTGTTCCTGGGCTCGTTCCAGGGCCGTGCATTCCTGTCGCACGTGTTCGGCTTCAACCTGACCGACCAAGACGAGTACGTCGCCGAGATCGTCGCCACGGTGTGGCGAGGACTCGCTCCCGAGGAGGATCCGTGATGGGAATCGCGCTTGCTACGTGGTGGGCCGCCACCGCCGCAGCAGGCCCTGCGCCGTTGGAGATCGACCAGGTCGCCCCCAGCTGGTCGGAACCCGCCGACACCACTCCGATCTCCAGCGATGCCTGGTGGATGGGGTTCGGCGACGAGCGCCTCGACCGGTTGGTCGAGCGGGGCCTGGACCAGAACCTGACCATCGCCCAGCTAGCGGAGGTCCTCGAGGCCGAGAAGGGGGCGCGGCTGGCATCGGCGTCATCTCTGGTCCCCGGCGTGTCCTTCGACATGGGCACCAACGCCCAGCCCCTGGACGTGGTGTTCCGCTGCAACGTGGGTCCCATCGATCCGGACGAGTTCGCTGCCCTGCAGGGTGGCGGACCGACGACGGGCACGGGCTCCCCCCCGGCAGCGCAGACCGCTAGCCTCTGCTGGACGGGCAACGCCCTGCTCAACGTCGGCTGGAACATCGACCTGTTCGGACGCTCCTACCTGGGCCTGCGAGCCGCCCAGCAGTCGACCAAGGCCGCCCAGCAGGACGTGCAGGGCGCGCGCCTGACGGTGAGCGCGGCCATCGCCACCGCCTACGTGGATCTCCTGTCGCTGCGCACGCAGGAGCAGATCCTGACGGCACAGCTGCAGTCCCAGTCCGATCTGCTCGAGATCCTGGAGCTGCGGTACGCCCAAGGGGGAGCTGCGGGACTCGACGTGCTGCAGCAGCGCCAGACGGTGGCCACCACCACGGCCTCCATCCCGGCCGTGCGCAGCGCCGTGGAGGCTCAAGGGCGAGCGATTCGGGCGGCCCTGGGCCTCGGGCCTCAGTCCGACCTGGAGGTGGCCCAGGCAATGCCCGAGCCCACCTCCACGCCCTCCGTGGGCACGCCGGCGGACCTCCTCGAGCGGCGCCCCGACCTGAAGGCAGCCCTGCACCGCGTGGGGCAAGCAAAGGCGCAGCACCAGAGCGCGGTGCGCGGCTTCCTGCCGAGCGTGGGCGTGTCGGCGAACGCAGGCATCAACTACGCCGTCGCATCCGAGTGGTCCTCCATCGACACCTGGGGCTTCGGCGGCTCGGTGAGCATTCCCATCTTCAACGGCGGCGCGGTTCACGGCACGGTGCGCCAGACGGCAGCACTGCGTACGGCGCAGGTGCGTGCCTACGACAACGCCCTGATCAACGCCGTGGTCGAGGTCGACAACGCGCTCACCCAGGAACGGGAGCAGGCCGCACGCCACGAGGCCACCAAGGCCCAGGAGCTGGCCGCACGCCAGGCCTTCGAGGAGGCCACAGCACAGTACCTCAACGGCTTCGGCAACTTCCTCAACGTGCTCGCAGCACAGGGAGCGCTGCAAGGCAGCGAGCTCGCTCTGGTGCAAGCCCATCGCGACCGGCTGGTCGCCCGAATTCAGCTCTGGACAGCCCTCGGCGGCAGCACCGCCATCGGAGAGTCTCCATGAACGGCATTCCTCGTGTGCTCATCCCCATCGGCATCGTGGCGGTCGCAGTGGTGCTAGCCGTCGTCATGATCCGGCTGCGGCCCGAGGCAGAGCGTGTGGCCCCCGAGTCCACCGCGACCCGCGTGGAGGTCATCGAGGTCCAGCCCGAGGACGCGGTGGCCAAGGTCGAAGCCACCGGCGTGGTGCAGCCGGCCCAGCAGGTGGTGCTCACTCCGCAGGTCTCGGGGCGCATCGTCTGGCAGAGCGACAAGCTGGTGCCGGGCGGCCGCGTGTCCAAGGGCAACCTGCTCGCTCGCATCGACCCCACCGAGTACCAGCTCATGGTCGAGCAGGCCAAGAGCAGCGTGCGCCAGGCCGAGGTGGAGCTCGAGCTGGAGCGTGGCCGAAAGCGTGTGGCCGCCAAGGAGTGGGCGCTGCTGGGCAAGGGTCGCGCCG
This sequence comes from Myxococcales bacterium, assembly GCA_019634415.1. Classification (GTDB taxonomy): domain Bacteria; phylum Myxococcota_A; class UBA796; order UBA796; genus DRPG01. Next base: position 34,449 of record JAHQVJ010000044.1, on the reverse strand, counting down.
AAGCGGACGCTCCACTTGCGCTGCGCGAGCCACAGCTCCGAGCCTCGGAGCAGGGGCTGGCTGCCGCACAGTCGAGCCTCAAGCAGGCCGAGCTCAACCTGCAGCGAACCTACCTGGTCGCTCCCTTCAACGCGGTGGTCCTCGACGAGAACGTCGACCGCGGCCAGGTGGTGGGGCCTGCCACCACCGTGGCCACCCTGGTGGGCACCGACGAGGTCTGGGTGAAGGTGAGCGTGCCCGTGGACCGGCTGCCGGCCATCGCCCTGCCCTCCAGCGAGGGGCAGGGTTCGCCAGCCACGGTGGCCCAGCGCCTGGGCGCCGGCAGCAGTGTGGTGCGAGACGGCTCGGTGGCGCAGCTCATGGCGCAGCTCGATCCGCAGACGCGCACCGCGCAGCTGCTGGTGGCCGTGCCCGACCCCATGGAGGCCCCCGAAGGAGAGCTGCCGTTGCTTCCTGGCGCCTACGTCGACGTCACCATCGACGGCCGGGTGCTCGAGCAGGTGCTGCGAGTCCCGCGCACCGCCATCGACGGTGGCGACAAGGTGTGGGTGGTGGAGCGAGAGGGGATCCTCGGCTCCCGCACCGTCACCATCGGCTGGCGTGAGGCCGACAGCGTCGTGATCACCGACGGGCTGGACGCAGGAAGTCGCGTCGTCGTCAGCCCGCTGGCACTGCCCATCGAAGGCATGGCCGTGGAAGCGGTCGTGCGCGCCGACGTGGAGAGGTAAGCCATGAGCGAGCACGCAGATGCGCCACCACAGTCCGGCGCGATCGCATGGATGTCCCGCAACTCGGTGGCCGCCAACCTCCTGATGGTCGTGATCATCGTGGCCGGCCTGTTCGGCATGCTGCGCGTCAAGCAGGAGGTGTTTCCCAGCTTCGATCTGGACATCGTCAGCGTGACGGTGCCCTACCCCGGCGCGAGCCCCTCCGAGGTGGAGCAAGCCATCGTGCTGGCGGTGGAAGAGGAGCTGCGAGGGCTCGATGGCGTCAAGCGCGTCACCTCCACCGCGGCCGAGGGCTTCGGCCAGGTCAGAGCCGAGCTGCTGCTCGGCGTCGACAAGGAGAAGATGCTCGCGGACGTCAAGACGGCGGTGGACCAGGTCTCCACGTTGCCCGAGGACGCCGAGGAGCCCGACGTAGCGCTGCTGAGTGGCCGCCAGCAGGTGGTCTCGCTGGTCATCAGCGGCGAGCAGGACCCGCGCACCCTGCACGACGTGGCCGAGGGAGTGCGCGAGCAGATGCTCGCCCGCCCCAACATCACCCAGGTGGATCTGGAGGGCGTTCGGCCCCTCGAGGTCGCCATCGAGGTCTCCCAGGTGGATCTGGAGGCCTACGGGCTCACCCTCGAACAGATCGCAGGCCAGATCCGCGCCAGCTCTCTGGAGCTGCCGGGTGGCGCGCTGAAGACCGAGAGCGGTGACTTGCTCGTCCGGGTGGCGGACCGTCGCCTCGAGGGGCACGAGTTCGAGAGCATCGTGCTCCGCGGCACCGCTGACGGCTCCGACGTGCGCCTCGGCGACATCGCCACCATCACCGATGGCTACGAAGACGTCGACCTGTTCAACTTCTACGACGGCAAGCCCGCCGTCCGCGTGGTGGCCTACCGCATCGGGAACGAGACGCCCCAGCGGGTGGCGGACGACGTCAAGGCCCTCACCGAAGAGCTCCGCTCCGAGCTGCCGGAGAACCTGAACCTGGCGCTGTGGGACGACGACTCCGAGATCCTGCGCGACCGCATCGACCTGCTCACGCGCAACGCACGTCTGGGCATGCTGCTCGTGCTGCTCGTGCTCACCGCCTTCCTCGATCTGCGCCTGGCGTTCTGGGTGGGGCTGGGCATCCCCATCTCGGTGCTCGGTGCCTTCTCCCTCATGCCGGCCGCAGACGTGTCGGTGAACATGGTCAGCCTGTTCGCCTTCATCGTCACCCTCGGGATGGTCGTGGACGACGCCATCGTGGTGGGCGAGAACATCTACGATCACGAGAAGGAGGGCCTGTCCCGGGCAGAGGCGGCGGTGAAGGGCGCCAAAGAGATGATCATGCCCGTGTCGTTCGCGATCCTCACCACCATCGTGGCCTTCTCGCCCCTGCTGGTGGTGCCGGGTGTCATGGGCAAGATCTTCAGGATCCTGCCCACCCTCGTCATCCTGGTGCTGTTGTTCAGCTGGATCGAGAGCTTCTTCGTGCTCCCCAGCCACCTCGCGCACCGCTACGACTGGATCATGCGGCTCGCGCCACCCCTTCGCTGGCTCAACGCCGCCACCGACCGGGTGCGTGCGCCCATCGAGCGGGGCCTGGTGCGCTTCCAGCACGAGATCTACGAGCCCTTGCTGCGACGCCTCGTGAGGGCCCGCTATGCCGCCGTCGCCGGCGGCTTGGCGATCTTCATCTTCACCGTGGGTGTGGTGGGTGCCGGCATCGTGCCCTTCAGCTTCTTCCCGAAGCTCGAAGGGGACGTGGTCACCGCATCCGCACGCCTGCCCTACGGCACCCCCGTGGACCGCACCGCAGACGTGCAGCGCATGCTCGAGCAGTCTGCCCGAGCGGCGGTGGAGGAGAGCGGCGGAGACGCCGTGTTCCGCGGCATGTACACCTCGCTGGGCTCCGGTCCTCCAGCGCGGAACGGCCTGCGGGAAGACGGGGCGCACCTGGTGACGGTGGAGGTGCAGCTCGTGCCCACGAACGAGCGCGACTTCACCTCCAAGGAGTTCGGCGACCGATGGGCCCAGGCCATGCCTCCCATCGCCGGCCTGGAGTCGCTGGTCATCCAGGCCTCCGTGGGTCCAGGTGCCGGCGCTGCCGTGGACGTGTTGCTGAGCCATCCCGACACCGCCGTGTTGGAGGCCGCCTCCGCCCGGGTCATGCAGACGCTGAAGACCTACCCCATCCTCACCGACCACGAGAACAGCTTTGCCGCAGGCAAGCCGCAGCTCGACTTCCACCTGCTGCCGTCCGCCGCCAGCCTCGGGCTGACCGGCAACGACGTCGCCCGGCAGATCCGGAGCGCCTACTTCGGCGCCGAGGCGCTTCGCGAGCAGCGAGGCCGCAACGAGGTGCGCGTGATGGTGCGGCTCACCGAGGCCGAGCGGGACAGCGAGTACCACCTCGAGCAGCTGTTGGTGCGCACCCCCACCGGAGGCATGACTCCCCTGGCCCACGTGGCCGAGTTCAACCGGGGCCGCGCCCCCACCACCATCAACCGAGAGGACGGGCGACGCATCGTCAACGTGAAGGCGGAGCTGGCGCCCTCGGCCAACAGCAGCCGAGAGGTGCTGGAGTCGCTGGAGCGAGACGTGTTCCCGCAGCTCCGCGGAGACTTCCCCGGGCTGGTGGTGGACTTCGCGGGTGAGCAGCGGGAGCAGGGAGAGGTGTTCGCCGCGCTGGGCTTGAACTTCGCCATCGCGATGATCGTGATGTACGCGATGCTGGCCATCCCCTTCCGCAGCTATGTACAGCCCATCATCGTGATGTGTGCCATCCCCATGGGCTTCGTGGGTGCTGTCGGGGGACACCTGCTGATGGGCTACGGGCTGTCGATCATCAGCATGTTCGGGATCGTGGCGCTGGCCGGGGTCGTGGTCAACGACAGCCTCGTGCTCATCGATGCCACCAATCGGTACCGACGCCAGGGAAGCACCGCGCTGGAGGCCGCCATCAAGGGAGGCATGCGCCGCCTTCGACCCATCCTGCTCACGTCGCTGACCACGTTCTTCGGGCTCGCCCCGATGATCCTGGAGACGAGCGTGCAGGCGCGCTTCCTGATCCCCATGGCGCTGAGCCTCGGGTTCGGCGTGCTCTTCGCGACGGTGGTGATCCTGCTGCTCATCCCACCCCTGTACATGATCATCGACGACCTCACGTCGTCGGTGGCTCGTGCCACCGGCATCGACAGCCCAGGGAACCACTGACCGGACGGCGCTGAGCCGAGGCTCACCGACGTCCTCGCCGACCGTCGGGCCAAACGGGCCCGACGGTCGTCCTGGTCATGGGATGTCTCTGAGATCGGGAACCCATTGCATACTGTGTACACACCATGTACAAAGGAGATGCAGGAGGTTTCCCATGCTGATTGACGGGTGGACCCACCTCAGTGCAGACGAAGAGAAGGCGCTGGCGCGCCGGATCGTTGCTGCCGAGAAGCGCGCGCGTGCACTGATCGCGGATCTGGACTGTGTACAAGACCTACTCAACCGCAAGGGGAAGGGGTCGGAGCGCACACGTGCGGGCCAAGTCAACCGGCTGGGCGAAGCCATCGAGCTCGTGTGGCAGCAGCGGAAGACCTCTCCCCAGCTGGGGAAGGTTGCCCGTCACGCGCGCGCAGCCTGGGCCGAAGCCGAGACCCTACGCTGGGAGCTGGCCATGTCGGGCCGGCGCATCGCACACGGGGAGGCCCGCAAGCTCAAGGCGGCCAACCTCGATCAAGCCGATCTGACCCAGGAGGGCTACGTCGGGCTGCTGCGGGCCGCCAAGCGGTTCGATCCGGACCGGGAGATCCGCTTCGGCACCTACGCTCGATGGTGGGTCCGCGCGCAGATGACCCGGGCGATCGATCAGCACGGCCGGATGGTGCGGCTCCCGGGCGGGGCGGTAGAGCAGCTGCGCAACCTGCGCAAGGCCATCAAGGAATACGAGACGGCTGGGGCCCCCTGGGCCATCACCGACATCGCGGCCCAAGCCGGCATCGAAGCCGAGCGGGCGGAGTTCCTGTTGAGCCGCAAGCGGGCGCTCTCGCTGGACGAGCCCCTCGACAACGAGGCGAAGTCCCGCAGCGTGTCGGATCTTCTCACCGACGAAGGCAGCGAAGATCCGGAGGCCTCGGTGGGCCTCACGGAGGAGCTGCGCCGCATGACGCAGGCGATGACGGACGTACTCGACGAGCGTCAGCGCTGGGTGGTGGCCCGTCGATTCGGCCTGGAAGACGGCAACCCGCGCTCTCTGTCGGAGATCGCGCGCGGCATGAAGCTGTCCCGCGAGCGCGTGCGGCAGATCGAGCGACAGGCGCTCCAGCTCCTTCGCTCCCGCGGACACATCCGCGAGATGGCGGCCTAGGCCTCTCCCTAGGCGCCTACTCCGCAGGCTCGATCACGACGTCTGCGGTGCCCGACCAGCCCGCTTCCGTCAGCGCGACACGGATCTGCTCCGGGGTGCGCCCGTCCGGGTCGGACATGAAGCGGATCTCGTCGATGTAGGTGCGGCCCTCGAGCTCCTGCACCACTTGGCCGAGCACGTCATCGGTGGGCGCGAAGCCGACCTTCAGGGTGGCGCCGTCGAGCAGGATCCGTCCGGGCACCAGCCTCGCCACGGGAGCTGGCTCGTCCGGGGTCGGGCGCTGCACGGGTGCCGGCACCGAGGGCTCCACCAGCAGCTCCTCCTCGGGAGCTGGAGGCGGCTCGAACGTCACCATCAACACGCCGCGGCCGCGAGAGTCTCCGATCCCCTCCGTGAGCCCCCGCCCCGCCGCTGCATGCAGCCGCCAGCCGGCGCCGAGGCGCGCCCACATGCCCGCGAGCGCCTCTACCGGCGTGCCACGGGGATCGCCGAGTGCTGCATAGGTCGCACGGCCGCCCAGGTCGACGGACACTCCCAGCCCCTCCAGGACACGTGCACCAGCACCGACGCGCCACAGCAGCTGGCTGCCGATGGGCGTGCCGAGCACGTCCACCTCGGGTGCCATGCGATGGCCCAGGTTCACGGCCACGAGCAGCCGCTCCGTCAGGCGCGCCTCCGCATCCGCAGACACCTCGCCCGCGATGGCCTCGGTGGACAGCCCAGGCAGCGTGCCCGTGGGCAGCGACAGCCGCCCACGCACGGCGACTCCCACGGCAGAGACCGCGGGATCGAGCAAGGTGGTGCGAAGATCGATGCCCAGATCGGCCGCACCGATGGACCCCTCGCTGATCAACGCACCCCTCGCGCCCAGCGTGACCGGAATGTCGGCCGCGAGCTGAACGCGATCGTAGGAGGTGGCGACGATCAGGTTGGTCTGGACCGCCGCCCCCACCAGGTTGTTGCGCCCGATCCGATACGGCCGGTTGGTGAAGTGCAGCGCCGCACGGGGGCTCGTGTCCCAGCCCTCGTTGATCGTTCCAGCCGAGTTGGTCCACATCAGCTGTGTGCCGTCCACCGGAGGTCGGTACAGCTGCCCATCCACGCGAGGCAACACCACCGGCAGCTCGCCGGCCACGGCCACGCCCAAGGTCACGAGCCACATCATGGTCACATCGACGGGGACTTGGGCGCATCGGAAACATCCGACGACGCAGGTTTCAGCGAGGACAGATCGGGCCGGCGGAAGTTCGGGTTCCGCATGTACAGGTACATCACCGCCATCGAGTCCACGTCTTTGTCGCTCGTGTTGTCGTACACCGAGATCAGCTCGTACTGGTGATCGGCATGGATCTTCAGGCCCTCGGCGCTGGAGTAGTGCTCGATGCGCTCGATGCCCACCTTGTCGGCCCGTGGGGTGACCTTGGCCTCGAACACCGTGCGGTCGTCGGTGATGTCGCGCAGCGTCAGGCTCTCGGCGAAGGGATGCAGGTGCACGGCGATGTAGTGGATGGTGGTGTCGAACTGCAGGTTGAGGAACCGGGTGACGTTGGTGCGATTGACCTCACGGCCCGGAGGCACCACCCAGTGGGCGGTGAACTGTTGCCCGAGCCGGTCCTCGTCGGAGTCTCCAGCGATGGCGGCCTGCCCCAAGCTGCAGCCAGGCCCCAGCTCGTCGTGGTCCACTTCCTCGCCCGAGAACCCATAGAAGCGAGCGTCGCCCAGCGCCTTGAAGCCCTCCACGGCCCCCTGGAACAGCGGGACCATCTCGCCCTCGACCTCCACGTCGCGCACGAACCGGACGTCCACCCGGTGGCGGACCCGCATGTCCGCCTCGGGCTGCGTGAGGTTGAGTACCTGGGTGGCCAAGGTGATGGGCAGATCGCTGGTGACGGGGATGCCGAAGCCCTCTGGGAAGCTGATGTCCTGCTGCCCCTGGGACAGCGTGAAGACGCGCCCCGAGATGGGAGGCGCCCCAGGGAAGCGGTCGTAGTAGTCGCTCGCCTCGAAGTCGAGGTTCGCGTGGCACATGAACTCCTGCGACAGCTCGTCGTCGCTGCCCCCGTCGATCACGGTTGTGCGGTACCCGACGATCCAGAGCAGCTCGGGGGGATCGGAGGTGTGCAGCGCCACGTCGTCGAAGCCGTAGGGCCCCCGCATCGACGCGTACATGCGGTCGATGTGGTAGGGCTCGCTCACGACGGTGCGGGTGTGGATGGTGGGGGTCTTCCCCGGCTCGACGCCCGCCGAGGCTCGCCCGGGCATGTCGAACCATCCGCATCCGACCAGCAGTGCCGTCAGGACCATGACACCTCCGACCGATGGTCACGGGGTTTCGCCGCGAAGATGTAACGCGGCACGTGACGCACAGGCGCGTCAGTCCGACGGAGGCGCGGTGCGCTTCACGAGGCGGCAGCTGGGGTCGTGCCCCATCGCACACCCTCGCTGCGCTGCGTGATGGGCCACGTCTCGGTCCGTCTTGCGGTGCAGGCGCGCCAACGCCTCGCACGCAACGGGATCGTTTCCGGCGCACGCCGTGGACAACGCGCGCGCAGCCGCCTCGGTGTCGCGCAGGCGCCCCCGCAGCAGAGCCAAGCCGGACTCGCGGCAGGCCACCTCGCTGCCGAGCTCGCATCCCCGATGGAACCACTGCACGGCGGCGCGTCGGTCCCGCTGCACGTCCCGCACGCGCGCGGCGAGGCGCACACAGCCCTCGGCGTGCCCCCCCTCGCAGGCGCGCGTGAGCAGAGACATCGTGGCCTGGGGGTCCACGGCGCCCGAGTCGCCACGCTCCATTCCCATGGCGGCTGCCGTGCAGCTGGGCGGGTCCCCGAGATCACATCCGAGTCGGTACCACACTTGAGCGGCCACGGGATCGGGGGACCCCAGGCTGCCACTGGTGTGTAGATCCGCCACCTCACGGCAGGCATCGGACTCACCCAGCTCGCAGGCCTTCGAGTGGAAGGTGGCGCTGCGCGCGAAGTCCAGGGGCAAGCCATCGCCACGATGGTAGCCCTGAGCCAGGTACAGGCAGCTCTCGGCATCCGCGTACTCACAGGCACGCCCGAACAGATCGATGGCTCGCGCGCGCCGCTCGGATGCCCCCTCGGCCAGCAGCGCCTCCGCCAGCAGCCGACACGCCTCCCCGGACCCGCCGTCGCAGGCACTGATCTGTCCCAGATCCTCCCCCGGATCGCCCCAGGCGATCAGGGAGAGGAAGATCCACAACACATCCATGTCAGGCGGTGTGGCGCCCGGCCCACCGCTTGCGGAGGTAGGGCTCGAGCTTGTCGCCGGCCGTCACCTTCATGACCAACACGATGAGGGGCATGACCATGGCGAGGAACCAGGCCGCCGCGAGCCGCGACGTGAGCACGGTGGAGCGCTCCTGCGCGTCCTCGGTGGAGCCGTGACCCTTGGTGATGGCCTCGAGCGCCAGGGAGCGATCGATGGTGCCAGGCGCATCGCTCCCGTCCCGCACCCGCTCTGCCTTGCCCTGCAGCTCGGCGATGCGCACCGTGAGCTCCGCGACCTTGCCGTCCTCCGACGCCTCCACCTCACACTGGCTCACCGCACGAAGGCAGGCCCTCTCGTCCTCCCGGGCCAGCTCGAGACCCGTACGTGCCTCGGGCTCCATCTTCACGGCCTGGCGGTAGCGCGGCCCCAGGCCGCGCAGCCCCGTGGAGCCCGAGCCGAGCAGCGCCACGACGGCCGTGGCCCCGAGGTCCTTCGCGTTGTCCACGAGGAAGGTCCGGTTGGTGACGGCGTCTTCGCCGAGTCGCTCCTCTTCCTTGACGAACTCGATGGCCGAGATCATCAGATCGGCCTTGGCCACATTCTGCTTGGCCTCGGCACAGGTGTCGTCCGCAGGCATCGACTTTCGCCGCATGCAGCTGCCGAACACTCCCGCACGAGCACCGTCCAGCTCGTCCTTCACCGAGGCTTCCTCCGCGTGCACCTCGGCCACCTGCTGCTCCTGGTACTCCTCCATGATCTCCTTGTAGAACATGGTCTCGTGCAGGGGCGCGGCGACGAGGTAGCCCACACCGAACATCACGCAGGCGCGGGTGTACACCATCGAACCGTCTTGGAAGCCGAACATGGAGAACAGCCACACCATGCCACCCAGCAACACCGCGGCGATGGACAGACGGTAGACGATCCAGTCGTAGCCCCCGAGCTGCTCCACGTAGACGATGCTCGACACGAAGCCGGCTACGGCAGCCACCGCGAACAGCACAGCCACCGTCAAGGGTCCGGGCTTGATCTCCGGATCCTGGATGGGCTTGCGCACCAAGCTGATGGCGAAGGTGGCGAAGGCGGTGGAGAACACCATGCCCAACAGCAGGCCCAGCGCCCACGGCAGCCACCACGGCTGGATGGAGTGCAGGTAGCTGTGGAACATGTAGGTGAAGCCCAGCACGTCCACGAGCCAGTTCATCGTGATGGCCACGTAGACGTCTCGGGCGTAGCCCACGCTGGGATGGTAGGTCGGTGCGGTCTGGGGCTTCCCGAAGGGTGCATCGAGCCCACGGAACAACACCCCGAAGAAGGGGAGGATCGGGCTCCACCGACGTCGCGTGCCACCACGAGTGACGGAGCCGAGGGTGGACTCGCTGGTCGCGAGCTCGTCTTCCTCGTCTTCATCGGTGTAGCGCTCGCTCCGGGAAGGAGGACGGCGACTCGCCATGCGGACTCCAGGTGGTCTAGGCCTTGCGGCACACGTTGTACCGCAGCGCGAGCCCCAGATCGAAACCTGAGGATCGGCCAGCTCTCCATACGGTCGGCGTAGGCAGTTTCATGCCTCTGCCGTCCGATCTACGAGGACACCCACGTACAACGCAAACATCCGTGCAATCGTGCGCGATCCTCTTACGGTCGGGGTGAACTTCCCGGAGGAGGACGACGTGTTCGGCTCGAACGGCCTTCGCACCGTGCGCGACGACGATCTGGTGAACTTGCTACGAGCGATCCACCGTGGCGAGCTGACCTGCCCCATCACGCGACGAGGTCTCGGAGAGGCAGGACTGCTCCGACTGGGCGACGAGCTCGAGCACCTGCGCGGCCTGGACGACAAGGCCACGATCGCCGTGATCGTGGCCGTCTTGGCCGAGCGACGACAGCTCAGTCGATGATCGTGACCTTCTCGATCATGTCGGCGTCGGGGAACTGGGCCTGCAGGTAGGCCCCTCCGCGGGCCTGCATCTTGCCCTGGTTCGGACCGGGCCCCTGCGGGCTGCCCTCCCCCGTCTTGTGCAAGCTGTCCACGACCTCCATCCCCTCGACGACCTCACCGAAGGGCGAGAACCCGCTCTTGTCGAGGCGCGCGTTGCGGTCGGAGTAGTTGACGAACAGCTGGGTGGTGCGCGTGTTCGGCCCACCCGTGGCGAAGGTGACCTTGCCGCGGGTGTTGGACTCCTTGACCGGGTCGTCCTCGATCCGCGCATCGCGCCACTTGGCGCTGACGGCGGGGTAGGCACTGATGCCGAACTGGGCCATGAACCCGTCGATGGTGCGGAAGAAGCCAGCCTTCTCGTAGAAGCCGATCTTCACCAGGTTGTAGAACCGGTCGGCGCCGTTCGGTGCCCAGTCTCGGTGCACCTTCACCACGAAGTCGCCACGGGTCGTCTCGAACTTGGCCTTGAAGGTGGCCGGAGCGGTCTCGGTGGCCTTGGAGGGATCGAGGAGGGCAGGATTGTGCCCCTCGGGCAGCGTCCACACGTCGCCGGTGGGCGCGGCGGGCGGCACGGGCTTGGGTGGCGGCGCGGGCTGCTCCGGCTTGGGCTCCGGCGCGGTGGCCTCTTCGGCGCCCGTGCAGGAGAACACCAGGAAGAGCGATAGCAACGCAGCAGTCAGTCGCATTGAGTACCCCGAAAATGGTGGCCTGTGGAAGGAGGCCGTCTAACCGGAGGGTGGGGCCTAGTCCCGCCACACGGTGTTCACGGGGGTCCCCCGCAGGGTGTCCTCCGTGCGCACGGACGAGTGGGTCTCCACCTCGGTGAAGCGACGCTGGGTGGCCAGCAGCAGCGCGATCACGTTGCGCAGGATGCCCTGGCGGAAGGTGGAGCCCGTGCCGTCGTTGGTGGAGAACAGGTGCGTGAAGGGTGCCCGCTCCAGGCTGACGGTCACGACCTCCTCGCGGCACACGTAGCTCGCGCTGCGCGGCGTCTGCTGAGCCATCATGGCTTCCCCACAGGCCTGCCCAGGCCCGAGCGTGGCCACCATCTCCGCAGTTCGAGGGCTGGTGAGCAGCACCACGTCCACGCGGCCCGATGCGATGATGTGCATGCGGTCGGCGACCTGACCCTGCTGGCACAGCAGGTGTCCCTCGGGGAACCGCTGCACCTCGAAGTGCTGGGCGATGGCAGAGACGACGCCAGGATCGGCCCAGTCGAACAGCGGAGACGACGACAGCACGTCGTCGACCTCGACCTTCGGGGCTCCGCCCTTGAACAGTCGAGACAACAGCCCGCCGCTGCGCTGCTGTGGCACCTCGAACTCGATGCCCCGGCTCCGCTCCATGATGCCTTCGTCCATCCAGCGGAGGCGCTCTCCGAGCCGACGAAGCGCATGGCGCTCCAGGTTGTACACCGCAGGATTGCCACGGTTGCACAACTCGACGTAGGAGTCGTAGTCCAGCACGGCCAGGTGGACGGCCCCAGAGGCCACCGCCGTGGCGACGCGACGCATCTGCCCGAACAGCTCCACCTCACCCACCATCTCGCGCGCACCGACAGAGCCGATGTGGGCGTCGCCGTCCATCAGCTGGAGCGCGCCAGACGACACGAAGGCCAGGGTGAGGTCTTCCTCCCCCTTCTCCATCACCAGCTCGCCTGGCTCCAGGCCAACGTGCTGTAGGAAGCCTGCTGCTTCCTGCGTGTCTTGTGACTCGAGCCCCGCGAACACAGGCGGAAGGGCTCCTAGCATCCCCGGCCTCCCAGATGTCCAGACAGCCTACACGCGAGACCAGAGGAACGCCAGTAAGCCGGTGTCACCGGCGTATCCGCAGTGGATGCACCGGAAATCCCGCCCGCCTCCGGGGCACGACGACTCGCGTGGACCCTCGGCTTCGCCGGTCAGTTGGGAGCGATCAGCTCGTTGATCTTGTCGAGCAGCCGTGGGAAGTCGATGGGCTTGGTCTCGTAGTCGTCGCAGCCCGCCGCCAGCGCCTTTTCCTTGTCGCCCACCATGGCGTGGGCGGTGAGCGCGATGATGGGGATCCGGCGCGTCTCGTCGTCGCCCTTCAGCCGCGTGGCCACAGCCCATCCGTCCATGACCGGCAGGCTCATGTCCAGCAGCATCAGATCCGGCATCGTGCGGGCCATGTCGACGGCTTCTCCGCCGTCCACGGCCACGTCCACCTCGTACCCCCGTCGTCGCAGGCGGCGCGACAGCATGTCGCGGTTCATCTCGTTGTCTTCCACCAAGAGAATCTTGGGCATGCTGCTCCTCAACCGTTGCCGATGCCGACGAGGTACCCATCGGTTGCGACCGAATGGGGCATTAGGGAATCCCGCTATCGGTCACACCAACACTTTATCCCAGCTACTTCACCGCTCCTCTCCCAGCCAAGGCAAACTCGCCAGCAGGCGATCGAATCGAATCGGCTCGTCTCCACCGTCGAGGTGAAGCAAGAAGGCATCGGCCTGCGTCTCGAGGCGCGTGGGCCGAGCCCCCTTCGCGGGTTTACGCCCTCCCCCACGCTCCTCGGCCACCACGACCCACGGCTCCCACGCAGCGTCCTCCGACAGGCCAGGGACCACGAGACGCACCGGACCTCGCCAGGATGGCTCCTCGGTCACGGCATCGCATGGGACGGAGGCACCTGGACGCCCGTCCAGCAGGGTCGCGATGGAGAACGAGCCACCACGGGTGGCCACGCGAACGTCGAGCTCCTGGGGCGCGGTCGCGGGCACCCGTGCGGGCAACACGCCCGGCTCGTCGACGTCGAGCGCCATCCACGCAGCCCCCCGCACCGTGGCGGTCGCCGGCTCCCGGAGCTGCACCTGCTGTGATCCTCGTGGCCTGCATCGCGCGAGGTGGTCGCCCACGAGGGGCAGGGCCCGCGCACCGCCCGCGAAGGCGACGATGCGCTCGTGGGCCGAGTCCCCGCCTGCGAGCCAGGCGCCCAGCTCCTCCCCCATCCGCCGGAGGAGGGCGGCGACCCCTCCAGCTGGGACGGAACGTCTCGACACGGGCCGCGGGAACATCCAGCGCTCCCAGTCCTCTCGTTGGTCCTCCTCGGTGGACGCTGGCGCCGGCACCTCCAGGCTCAGGGCCAGCTGCAAGGCCTCCTGAACGGTCCGTCGCGCCAGCTCGTCGGGCAGGGACACCTTCGGCGCCGCGCCCCCCACACACAGCTCCGGCTCACGGCTGGCCGCCTCCTTGATGGACCGCGCCGCCGACCGCAGCAACGCCGCCCGGTGATCCGGCAATGCCTCCTTCAGCCAGTGCTCCACCACATCCGTGATGTCCGCACCGCTGACGTGGGGTGCGAGCCTGCCCAGGGACCGTAGCTCGGCGGAGGGCCGCGCCGACGCCTCGCCGGTGGGCACCCACAACCGACAGGCATCCACGCTGCTCGCACCGCAGTGCACCAGGTGGAGTTCCCGAGGCCCGCTCGCCTCGTCCAGCTGACGCAGTAGGGCGACGGCATTGGCCACCCCGGACTGGACGAAGCGCACTCGCCGCACAGCGCCGCCCCACAACACCTCGGTGGCCACGCTGTCCCACAGATCGGACAGCGCGCGAACGCAGCGCGGCAGCGTGGTGAGCCTGGCGGGCACCGTGATCAACAGATCCGCTCGACGCAGGGGAAGCCATGCCGCGCGCTCCCGCACGGTGAGGAGCACGCGCTTGAACAGCTCCCGCGCCACCTCCGTCGCAGCCACGGGGCCTGGACACTCCGGGTGCGCTCCGTCGCCCAGCCGAAGGCCCTCGAGCACCCGCTCCACCTCGACGTCGTCGTCCGATGACGCGTAGGACAGCTCGGACCACCGCAGCGCGGCGGACATGCTGCCCCCCACTCCGAGGGGCACCACCTCGACGTGCGGGCCCTCTTCACCGTGCCACGCCACCGCAGCACGACAGAACCGGCCCCCGACGTCGATCACGAGCCATAGGGCCGAGTCGTCGGGAGGCAACGGTCCCGTCGTCCAGGACACCTCGTCCGACACCTCCAGGGATCGCTCCGACGACAGCTGTGCTCCCCAGACCACAGGTCGTGCGACGACGTGGAGCCGAGCGGATCCTCGAGTCTGCCCATCCGCCACGGACCGCATCTGCAGCGGCAGCCGCACCACGGAATCGGCCACCCGAGCGGAGGTCCCCTCGAACGTCCCGAGCACGTCCGACTCAGGTCCTCGAAGCTCGGCGTGCAGCACCTCCAACGCCACCCCCTCCCAGAGCGACTCCTCTGCCGCCTCGAGGCGAAGCGGCAGATCGACCCACTGCGGCGCGGCCTCCTGGCTGCCCTCGGCGGCAGGGCGGAGCACCACCGACACGTCTTCAGCGAGACGCAGCACCGGAGCAGTACGCCGCTCCACCTCGACGTCGGGCGGCGCCGTGACCCGACGCCCGTCCGACGCATCCCAGTGGGCGACCTCACCCTCCGTAGTCAACGCCACCACCCGCGCCGAGGGCAGGCCGGCAGAGCCCATGCATCCGTCCAGCGTCACCGCGCTCGTGTCGTCGGGCTCCGTGGGCACAGTGAGCACGAGATCCCTGGCCTCGGCCGACGGCTGCAGCCAGCAGGCCGGCTCCGAGCCCTCCGGCAAGAAGAGCCACCCTTGGTTCGTGTCCGACCACTCGCCGCGACGGACCCCTCGCTGCGGGAACGCGGGCGGCCCGGCCGTCAGGTACAGAAACGTGCGATACGCCCGCCGGATCTCACCGTCGAACAGCGCCACGTCCACACCGGCACGTACCCAGGGCTGCGCTCGGAGCCGCGCAGCGACCACGTCCGTCCACGACAAGGGCAACGACAGCCGTCCTCCGGAGGGCTCGCTGGTCTCGGCTCCCTCCACCACGGCCGTGGCCCTGCCCACGGTGAGGCCCTCCACGGGCTTCCCCTCGGCGTCCACCGGCTCCGCGGTCGCCGCAGACAGCGTGACCTCGAGGGCACGGTCGAGTCGATGGGTGATCCACACCGAGGCCGAGACGGATACGCGAGCGGCGTCGGAGGTGCGCGCCTGCACCTCGTGCACCATCAGACGCGGCGGCCACATCCGCGCCACCGTCAGCGCACACCCCTGCTGCGGATCGAAGCGATCCGACAGGGTGCGCGCCCACCGTGGCCCGCTCACGACGCCTCGCACAGGTCGGCCAGGGAGTCGGAGCGCCAGCGGGTCGGTGCGCGACTGATCCGACGCAGTCGAGACGAGTGGGTACAGTCCACCAGCGACGCCACAGCCCGGTCCGCGAGGGTCTTGAGCCGATCCTGCAGCGGGCGCTGGAGCTGCACGTAGACAGGCGCATCGAGGCCGATCTCGGCTGCCAGGCGCGGACCTGGACCGAGGGCCGCCAGCTCCACGAGGCGCTCCGCCATCCTCGGACCCTCAGGGTGTCTGCAGAGCCCGTCGATCGCCGTGGACACGCGCTGCTCGAGGCGGGAGCGCACGGAGGGCTCGGTGGCGAGCAGGTGGATCCCATCGTGGGGGAGCAAGACAGCTCCTCGCCACCCCACCTCGAGACCCTGCAGCTCCCAGACCCCGTGCTCGGGCGTGTGGGATGCCTCGGACGAGGCTGAACGAGCCTGCACGAGCCCCAACACCAGCCCCGCCAGCAGGCACTCCGCGGCCAGCACCACGGCGGCGAGGTCGTCGGCCGACTGCCCGGCGGCATCGGGCAGGGCCAGATCGGCCAGCTGATGCTCGGTGGCTGCGGATCGATTCCGATGGCCTGCCCTCGAGGGTGCATGCGCGGCTTGCCGCTGCACCCAGGCAAGCGCATCCGAGAGCTGCTCGGCCGCCGTGAACTGGGTCGACGCCACGCGAACCTCGATGCCCCCAGCCCGAAGCCACGCCACCAGGGGCTGCGACAGCGGCTGCGCCACCCGGAGCACCACGGCATCTCCTCCGCCCACCAGCGCATCTCGCAGGCCGGTGGCGTCGCACCCACGCACGAGGCCCTCCAGCAGATCATCGTGGACGAACGCGCGGGCCAGCTCGTCGGCGACCTGCCGCAGCTCGGCGACGGCTTCGTCGACGTCCTCCGGGCCTCGGATCTCCTTGAGGGCGGACAGCGCGCGATCGCGAGCGCCGTGAACGGCATCGGCGGCGATTCCCTGCCTCAGCAAGGCCACCAGCGTCTGGGCGTCACCGGCCACCCACTGCACCAGCCGGTCCTCCCCCAGCACGTCGTCGGCCAGCCGCCTCGCGTGCTCCGCCCAGCGATCCAGCGTGCTGCGCAGCGCGACCTCGACGGCATCGGCGCGCGACACCAGCGACGCCACCAGCGCAGGATCGGGCGCGGCGTCGGGGTCGTGGGCACGCCCCCACACCACCTCCAGGTGGCGCTGCACCGCCGCCGGGAAGTCCCGACGAAACACCGCCACCTGCTCGGTGAGCGCCGTGAGCACCACCGGATCTCGTGCCGCAGCCAGCGCACGCCCGTCGCTCGCGAGGCCTGCGAACGCCTGACGCCAGGCGGTGAAGGGCACCGAGCCCGCGGAGCCATCCGACTCGGATGTGCCCGCCACCAGGTGCGCGAGGATCCCGGCACTTCTCGCGCCGGTCTCGGCGGCCACTGCCGCCTGAAGACGCCGCAGCCGTCGCACGGTGCCGGTGATCCCCACGGCGTCGAACAAGCCCAGGCGCGCCATGCGAGACCGCTCCACCTGGGAGCACGTGGTCCGCATGGCCTGCACCTCGTCGAGGATGGGCTGAATCAGCTCGGCGATCTGGTCCACCAGGGGGTCGCCGCCCTGCAACACCAGGGCACCCAGCGCGCGACGCAGCCGCTCCCCCACGGCCGCCACGGTGCGATGGGCGGGAAGAGGCGTGGGCGGACCCGGATCCGACGACGGCGGAGCCGAGTGCATGGCCACGAGGGCACCGACTACGTCGTGGACGCACACCCAGGCAGCCACCCAGGGCAGCATCTCGGCCCGCCCGAGCCGAACGCCCACGATCTCGCGAAAGTGGACAGGTGCCGCAGGCTTGCACCAGGTCTGCCGCAGCGACAGGAGCGGCCCCAGATCGACCCGATCCGCCGAGGGCACGCGATGGGCGGGGTGCGCAGACGCGATCTCGAGGACCAGCTCCAGCACCTCGCCCGGGCGGGGATGCGTCCACACGCCCTGCACCGCGTCTCGTCGCACCAGGTCTGCCACCACGGCGTGGGTGGCGTGTGCATGACCGGGATGAACCTGCTGGGGCTCACCTCCCAGCAACACCGACACGCTGGTCCCCTGAGCGCTGATCCGCCGGAGGACCCGCACCAACAACGGATCATCGACGTGCCCCACCACCAGCGCATGGGACCATCGCGCAGCCGTCAGGAGGGGCAGCTCGTCTCCGGGAGACCCGGTCCACACGAGGGGCACGCGGTGGGGCCACGGCTGGGGTACCAGCACGCGGGAGCTGGACTCCTCTCCCGCGTGTCCCACCGCGAGCACGCCCGACACCGGCTCAGCCACGGGCCGACTCGCCTAGGGTGGGCAGGAGGACGGCCCCCCGCGACACCGCGCCACACCACCTCACGCGCCCCAGCAGGAAGGTCCCACCGGGAACGGGCACGGGGACCTGGAGCAATCGCAACGGGCGATGAGCGACGAAGCGCTGGGCATCCCGGGTCCCTGCAGAGCGACGCACCAGGAAGGGCCCAGGATCTTCGCCCACCAGCCCACGATAGATGCGAGCGGCCTTTCCCTGGACCGGATCGTGCTCCACCACCAGCCTCAGAGCGCCCCGCCCGTGGCTGACCCGGGCCCGCCCCTCCGGCAGCGTGCGCAGGTGCACCCATCGCTCGTCCACGGCCAAGGGCTCGGGAGCCGACAGCCCGCGTCGCAGCGTGTCGCGGAGCTGCCGGATGTCGTAGCCGACGTACCGGAACCCCGTGTGGGTGAGGATGGCCCCCACCACCAGGCCACGCCGCACCTGCAGCGACGCAGCGCGCACTCCGGACATCAGCACGAGGGGCTCCTGGGCGTCGCTGCGGCGGCCGAAGTCCACCGCCACCACCGCTCCGGCATCGGTGAGGTAGGCCAACACGTTGCCCGCCACGGCCGGTGTGGAGCGGCCGTCCGACGACGGCGGATGCGCTAGGGCCTGCGCCACGGCGGCAGGCGCCCCCTGGGACGGCAGCGCCTCGTGGACCACCTGGTCGCGCGCTGGCCGTCGACATCCGTGGGCCGTGCAGAATCGGGCCTCGATGGGGTGCAGCACCCCCTGCCCGCAGCGCCACACCGGCAGGTGGCAGCAGGCATGCAGCCAGCCGATCCACGCCACGTCTCGTCGATCGCCGGGGACCTCGAGCTCGGCGGACACCTCTGGATGGTACGGACAGAACACGACGAGCAGCGTTCTAGCAGCATTCGCCCGTGTTGCGGAGGAACGCCCTCACTCGGCGGCAGCGAGGGCGGCGCGCAGCGCCGTCGCGGCGTGCTCCGGGAACACCCCGTGCATCGGCGCGTGCATGCCCACGAACAGCCCCCCGTAGCGCACCAGACGCGGCACGATGCGAAGGTGCCACCCCACCCCCTCCACGTCGCCGACGGATGGCGCGCCGAGCACGGTGGCGGTGTAGTCCACGGGGCCCCCCACGGCGGCCTCGATGGCCCGCAGGCAGCGCGTGGTCAGGTGTGCCACACCGTCGAGCTCGGCGTCCGTCCAGGACGCCAGCGTGGGTCCGGGCTCCTCCGCCAGCAGCCACACCTCGAAGGGCTGCGACGACGCAAAGGGGCACAGCGCCACCACCGGGCCGTGCCCGCCCACCACGCGGCTGCCGTCCTCGATCTCGTCGTGTCGCACCGCAGAGAGCAGCGTGTGGCGCGTGTGCTGCCAGTGCGCCTGGCTGTGCCGAACGTACCGCTGCCAACGCTCGGGCACGAAGGGCAGCCCCATCACTTGGGCGTGGGGATGCGGCTGGCTGGCTCCGGCCAGCGACCCGTGGTTGCGAAACCAGCACAGGGCCTGCAGGCGCTCGTCGCGCTGCAGATCCGACACCCGCGCTCGAGCGAGCTCCAGCGCCGCTGCCATGCGGTGCACGGGCTGCCGGTGCAGCGCGTCGTGCTCCGGCGACTCCACCAGCACCTCGTGGGCGCCGAAGCCCGACAGGGCGTGGAACATGCCGTGCACGTGGCGCTCGTGGGGCTCCTCCACCACGAGCCCCGGCGATCGATTCGCGAAGGCGCGGGCGCCCCAGCGGCCGTCCCGATCCACCTGCTGGATGGTCGCCGCCGTGGCCGCCTCGTTGCCAGGACAGAACGGACAGTCCGTGGAGGAACGCTCCGGCCGCTCCGTCCTGCCGCGCGGCGTGGCCCGGACAGAGGCGAGGATCACGTGCTCGCCCGTGAGCGGATCCTGGCGAACGGCCCGGCTCACGCCCACCACGACAGATCGAGATCGGCGAACACCGGATCGCGACTGCGGCTCGTGCGAAGCGCATCGGCCACCACCGGATCCCGCGGACCGTCCGATCCGCCGACGGCGTCCTCCACGCCATTGCACAGGTCGTCGAACAGTGCGGCGTGGTGGAAGATCCGCCGGATCCCGTAGTCGGTGGCGCCACCGGTGGAGATGACGAAGGGCCAGTCCGATGCCTGGAGCAGCAGGAGCTGGCGTCCTGCCTCCGTCAGCAGCTCCCGCACGTCGGCGTCGCCTTGCCAGTCCGCACGGTGCCACAGATCCAAGAAGCGTTCCTCGGCTCGGTAGGCCACCTCCCAGTAGAAGCGGAGGGAGTCGTTGACCCAGACCCGATGGTCGCCTCCCGCGCCCCACGAGCCCTCGGGCAGCCCCACGCCCTTGTCGGCCGGAGTGTGCTCGAGGGCCTGTCCCAGCGTGCACGCCTCCACACGATCGTCGTGATGCACGCGACGGGCGACCTCCAGCAGGAAGGTCGGCCCCTCGTGCCACCAGTGCCCGAACAGCTCGGCATCGAAGGGCGCACACACCACCCCGGCTCGACCCGTCTGCGCCGCGTGGTGCTGCAGCTGGTCGGCCACCGTCTGCACGAAGTGCGCCGCATGCTGGTACAGCGGCTCCGCCACGTCGTCGGGGTGGTAGGGCTGCTTGTCGCCCAGATCCACGCCCTCCCCCGTCACGCGCCAATACTGCAGGCCGCGCACGCCGTGGCGTTTGTGGAACTCCAGGTAGCGGGGGTCGCCGGGGTAGCCCACGGCTCCGCTCCAGACCTGCTCGCTGACGCCGGGGTTGCGCCCCAGCACCGTCAGGTCGAGCAACCGCCCGTCCTCCACCACCCGATGGGGCTCCAGCGCGCTCCCCCACCCTCGACGCGCATCCCAGCTGGTCTGGTCGTCGCCCACCGCATGGGCCCGGCCGTCCGCCAGCGCAGCCATGGGCCGACTCCCCGCGAGCAGCGCCGCGTCGAGCACCAGGTAGCGAATGCCCTCTGCCGCCACGATGGAGCCCACGCCCTGCACCGATCGGGGCAGTCCGTGCAGCGCGGGCGGCCAGAAGTCCCCCGGGGGCCGATAGGCGCACTCCGGCAGCCACATCCCCCGCGGCCGCCGGCCCAGGTGCCGCTCGGAGGTGGCCAGGCCCGCTCGCATCTGGGCGCGCGCACAGGCGTCGCTCAAGAGCAGGGGGTGGTAGCCGTGGGTGGCATTGGAGGTCATGAGCTCCACGAGCCCGTCGTCTTCGGCCTGCACGAAGGCCGTAGCCAGGTCCCTGCCGGCTGCCTCGAAGCGCGCCAGCAGCCGAGCGAACCGCTCCTGCCAGCGAGACGCCAGGTACGCCAGGTGCAGCTGCCCCTCACCGTGGAAGCGCGCCTCGTCGTCCTTGCCGCGCCGCCGCTGCATCTGCAGCCAGTCCACCAGACCCTGCCGGAACCGGTCCGACGCCAGCTGCTCGAGGAGCACCGGGGTGAGCCCCAGCGTCCAGGCGGGCCGCAGCCCCTCCTCGCGGCAAGCGTCGAGCACCTCGAGCAGTGGTAGCCACGTCTCGGCCGCTGCCTCGAACAGCCAGTCCTCGCCATGGGGCCAGCGCCCGTGATGCAGCACCCAGGGAAGGTGCCCGTGAAGCACCAGGCAGAAGCTACCCGTCATCGGCGACCCCCCACTCGCGCACGGGTCGTGGCAGCGGAATCGGCTGCATGGTGCCCGTGCGCACTGCAACGTGTACGTGGCGGGCGACGGCACGAAGCGCCCCGTCCTCCCCGAAGAGCCGAAAGCGGACCGTGACGGAGGTGGTCCCGTAGCGCTGCACGGCCACCTCCACCGTCAGCCGATCCCCGAGCCGCATGGGCGAGGCGAAGTCGACCTCCGCATGCACGATGGGCAGCATCCACTCCCCCGTCGAAATGCGGTCGTGCAGGGGCTGACCCAGGTGCGCCAGGAACGCCTCGAAGGCCTCGTGGCAGATCTCGTGTGCGCGGCTGAAGTACAGGATCGAGGCCCCGTCCACCTGCGAGAACCGCACGGTCGTGTCGAATCGGTAGCCCATGGTTCGCCCCCCCTATCCGCGCCGACGACGCCTCCCCACCAGCAGCCCGAGCATGCCCCCGATCGCACCCGTGGGGATGGCGGTGCCCAGGGGCGACACAGCGCAGCTCAGACCACGGGTGTCGGGATGCAGCACGACGTCGAGCACGGTCTGCGATCCCAGCGACACCTCCACCTCGTGCTCGATCTCGACGTAGCCTGGTGCAGAGAAGCGCAGCCGGTGCTCCCCGGGCGGCAGTGTGTGGTGGAAGCGCCCCCACGGACCCGTGGTGTGCTGGGCTTCCCCCCTCAGGAACAGTGCCTTCGGAAGCTCGGCACGGGCGACCACGGGGCCACCGGTGATCGCGTCGGTCACCGTGCCGTGCACCGAGATGGGACGGAGCAAGAAGGCAAGGATCCCCGGCCAAAGGGACTCCGCCACCTCCTGCGCCTCGTGGGCCGGTGGCTGGAACTGCGAGGCCGTCTCCACCAGCATCGCGTGCGCCCCCGCCGCGAGCTGCCACTCGTAGTGCTCCCCCTCCGCGCTCGGAGGGCGCGTGGCGTCCTGCTCCCAGCCAAAGGCCACCGCCAGGCGGCTGGCCTCCTCCTGCAGGAAGGTGTCGAAGGGATGCGGTGAGCAGCTGTAGCCCCACAGCACCTTCTCGCCGAAGGAGTGGAACTCCAGCACCTTGGCGAAGCGACGATCGGCGGACCATGCCACCTGCACCTGCGTCTCCCGCTCGGACTCGGCCTGCGGCCCACGGTATGTGCTGGCGGTCACCCGTCCGCTTCCAGGACAGCCACCGCGCCACTCGAAGTCGTAGTTGCGGTTCAGATCCACCCCCACGCCCTCGTCGAAGACCCGTCGGTTCTTCCGCCACAGATCGTCGTGCTCGAACACGTACGCGTAGCCATCGGGGTTGAAGACGGGCGCGGCCCACAGCTCGTGGTCGTCCACCAGCCGCGTGATCTCGGGATCCCGCCCGTAGCCCTGCACCAGCTGGTCGACGGCGTGCAGCACCACCAGGGGTGTGACGACCTCCCGCGCGTGCAGCCCCCCGAGCAGCTGCACCGCTGGCTCTCCTTCGTCCTGCTCCACGCGATCCGAGATCACCACGGCCCACAGCGGCCGGCCCTCCTCGGTGGCCGAGGGGCCGTAGGCCTGGGTGAGGTCCACCAGGCGGACGACGTGCGGATGCGCCTCTGCCACACCGCGCAGCCGTCGCTCGATGGCGTCGCCCGAGGGGTAGCCGAGCGGGCGCTGCACGAGGGGGCGACCCTGCCGCACGTCTCGCAGATCCAGACCCATCCGGTCCAGCTGTTCGCGCTCCGACGCACCGACCACCAGGTCCACGGTGTCGCCCTGCTCCGAGCCCTCCACCACGTCGAAGCCCTGCCGAGCCAGATCCTGGGCCAGGTCGGTGGCGCCTGGGGTGTGGATGCGCACCTGCGACGTCGAAGCCATCGCGACGTTCATCCCCAAGACGATCATGCAGGCCCCATGCAAGGCATAGATACACCTGCATTCCACGCGAAGCCAAGGATCCACGATGCGCTGCACGCTCCTCCTAGCCCTTGCCGCCTGCGTGCCCGGACAGCCCGTCGCCGGAGACGATCCCGCCATCGACACGCCCACGCCGCCCGCGCCCACCGAGGAGACGGGGCAGACCCCACCGCTCCCCGAGGGCACGGCCTCGTGCCGCCGCAGCGGCAGCAACCCGCTGGTGGTTCTGTGCGACGTGGAGCTGACCTCCGAGGGCGACGCCACGCTGACGCTGACGGCCGAGGGAGCTCCCGTCCGAACCTTCCACAGCAGCCGCCCGGGCCTGGCGCACGAGCTGACGGGCTGGGGGCTGAAGGCCGACACCGACTACGGCTGGGAGGTCGCTGGCGCCAGCGGCACGGTCACCACGGGCGAGCTGCCACAGGTACTGCAGACGGTGCAGATCACCACCTCGGGGGAGCTGTTCGGCACCGACGCCGTGATGGTCTACGTCTCCTGCGGCTGGTTCATCATGGTGGATGGCGACGGCGACATCGTGTGGGGGGCTCCCACCGACGTCTACGACGGGATCTCCGACGGCATGATGTGGTCGCAGGCCGATCGCAGCGTGCTGGCCGTTCGCGGCTCGGTGATGGGCACGGGGCCCTCGGCCCTCGTGGAGACCGATCTGCTCGGGAACGAGGCGCTCACCTTGGAGGCCGACACCCACTTCTCGCTGCGCCTGACCCACGACGTGGGGCGCTGGGGTCCCTACACCTACCTGCTCGGCGAGGCGAGCGGCATCGGCGGCTTCGAGGTCTGGGAGGGCACCACCCACCGGGGCACCTACCTGCTGAGCGACGACTTCGACTCCGTCGACAACCTGGGCGTTGCCCACGTCAACGGCCTGTCCGTGTCGGAGGAGGGCGAGGTGGTGGTGTCGGTGTTCGCCTTCGACGGCGTGGTGGTGGTGGACGGAGATCCCGACTCGCCGACCTTCCTGGACCTGCTGTGGCACGCCGCCGGCGATCCTGGTGGCGCCAACGATCTGCCAGATCCCGACTACGTTCCGGCACAGGGCACGCTGTTCCAGCGCCAACACAACGCCTCGCTGCACGACGGACAGCTGTGGGTGTTCGACAATCGCAGCCAGAGCGACCCCCGTGCCTTGCGGATGTCCATCGACGAGTCCACCGGCACCCTGTCGGAGGACGACTCCTGGTCCGTGGACCGGGCCTGTCCGAACCAGGGGGGCGCGATGCCCATCGAGGGAGGAGTGCTGGCCACCTGCGCCAACACCCGCGACGTCTATGCCTTCCGCGACGGCGCCGACGTGGCGGACTTCAGCCTGAAGGCCAGCTGTCCAGGGCAAGGGGGCTTCGGGTTCAACGGCTCCACCCGGGCCTACCCCGTCACGATCGAGTAGCTGCCATCGCTTCGTCGAGGGCGGTGAGGAGCAGCGCCGCGTCCGTCTTGTCGAAGGGCATGGGGGGCCGGATCTTCAGCACGTTGTGATCCGGTCCGTCGGTGCCGATCAGGATCTGCGCCCGCCGCAGCGCGTTGCTCACCGCCGCCGCTCGGGCCGCGTCGGGGGTGCGAGCCTCTCGGTCAGCGACGAGCTCGACCCCCAGGAACAGCCCGCGACCACGCACGTCTCCGATGGCCGGGTAGCGCTCGGCCAGCTCGGCCAAGCCGCCCAGCAGCTGCGCTCCCACCGCCTGGGCGTGGGCCTGTAGCCCCTCTGTGCGCAGCACCTCGAGCACCGCGAGCCCCACCTCACACGACACGGTGTTGCCCCCGAAGGTGCTGAAGAACTCCATGCCGTTGTCGAAGGCCCTCGCGATCTCGGGGCGGGTGACCACAGCGGCCAGCGGGTGGCCGTTGCCGATGGGCTTGCCGAGGACCACGATGTCGGGGACCACGCCGTGGTGCTCGAAGGCGTAGAAGACGTCGCCCAGGCGGCCGAAGCCGGTCTGCACCTCGTCGGCGATGCACACGCCCCCTGCGGCCCGCACGGCGGCGTAGACCTGCGACAGGTAGGTGGCGGGCAGCTCGTGCTGCCCCCCCACGCTCGGGCAGGTCTCCGCCAGGAAGGCGCAGACCCCGCGGCCCGCAGCATCGATCCGCGCGACGTGGTCGGAGACGGAGGCGGCGTAGTGATCGGCGGCTGCGGGATCGTCGGCGCGAAACGGTCCGCGGTACAGGTCCGGCAGCAAGGCCACACCGACCCAGTCCGGGGCCCCCTGGCCCCCTGGCCCCGCGTGCTTGTAGTGGCTGCAGTCCACCAGCGACGTGGTGTGCCCGTGGTAGCCCGCCTCGAGCACGATGGTGTCGCGCTGGCCGGTGGCGGCGCGGGCCAGGCGGAGTGCCAGCTCGTTGGCCTCGGTGGCGGAGTTCAGGAAGAAGCAGACGCTCAAGGGCTCGGGGAAGGTGGCCGCGAGCGCCTCGGCGTAGGCGGGCAACGCATCGCAAAGGTACCGGGTGTTCGTGGCGAGGCGCCGCTGCTGAGCCACCGCCGCATCCACCACCGCCGGGTGGCAGTGGCCCACGTGGGGCACATTGTTGTAGGCGTCGAGCAGGCGCGTGCCGTCGGCATCGAACAGGTACTGAAGGAAGCCGCGGCGCAGGTGCACCGGCCGCTCGTAGCCCAGCGACAGGCTCGAACCCACGTGGGCTTCGCGCCGCTGGGCCACGCGGGACGTCTCTGCGAGCACGGGAGCGGACCACGGGATCGCGGCTGCGTCTCGAACGGCCTGCCGGCCCAGGCCATCCGGCCGCTCGAGCAGCTTCGGCAGCGTGCGGCGCAGCGGTGCCTGGCTCACCTGCAGATACGGATCGTCGGGACGCTGCTGGGCTTGCTGGGCGGCCATCACGGCGCTCACACACAGGCGGAGACACATCAAGCCATACACGGCATCGAGCTCGTCGGCCCGCAGCGGCATCTCCTCGTGGTAGCCGGCCACCAAGGCAGCCAAGACGTCCAGTGGCTCGCTTGCGTCGAGCACCGCATAGGCCGCAGCGATCGCCACGTCCCCCACCAGCCAGCTGTGCACCATGTCGCCGAAGTCGATGAGGCCCACCACTCGGGGCTCGGTGGGGTGTACGATCACGTTGTGATCGTTGGCGTCGCCGTGGATCACCTGACGCCGCGCGCGCTGAAGCCCAGGCCACGTCTGCCGCCTCACGCGACGCGCCATGCCCTGCACCTGGCTGCGGTGCTCGTCGTCTGCGATGGCGGGCGCATAGCGATCCACCACCTCCAGCCCGACGGTCAGGTCCCAATCGAGGCCGCGCCGCAGCGCAGGATGATCGAAGCCCGCCAGCCCGGCGTCGAGCTGCGCCAGCGAGCGACCCAGATCGTTGACCAGGGCGAGACCCGCATGGGGGGCACTCGCCAGCGGAGTGCCCTCCACCCAAGACACGATCCGTACGAGGTGCGGCAAGCCCTCGGTCGAGGTCAGCATGGCCGTGGGCCGACCGTCGACCGTGGTCAGCACCGACGGCACCACCCGCGTCGACTCGGCAATCTGAGCCAACGCCTGGTGCTGGGCCTCGATCACGCCTGGAGCTTCCCCGCCGTGGGCCACCTTCAGCACGAAGCGCCGGCCGTCGTCGACGGTGAGTCGGAAGTTCTGGTCGCGCTCCGACGGCAGCGCCTCTAGGGCCCCCGACAGCCCATAGGTGGACTGTACGAAGGCGAGGAGCTCGTCGGGCTCGAAGTTGGGCGTCAGCTCGAGCTGGGACATGCCAGCTGTCTAGCTGTGGACGGCGACTACGGCACGTCCTTCGAGATGGCGAGATCCCCGTTGAAGGCAAGCCCCAGCGCGATGAGAGGCATCGCCTGGTTCTGCTCGTTCCCCGTGCGGTAGGGATGCTGCAGCCACCACTGCGACAGCAGGAACAGGGTCCATTGGTTGGCGGAGGCTCCGGGAGGTGCATCCTTGAACTGCCACGCGAGCAGCGGCCCCACGCGATGATGGGCCATGCCACCGTCGCCCTCGGATCCGTCGAGGTTGTCGGAGAACGTGTGGCGCACCCCGATCCGCGCCTTACCGGCGAGCAGGAGCATGTCGGAGTCCACCAGGGCCATGAAGGCGCCGTCGGGCGCGAGCCTGTCCCAGACCTGATCGTAGAAGGCCACGTCTCCGTCGGGTAGCCCGAGGTCGTAGCGGCTGAACTGCGGGGTGGTCCGGATGGCGATGGGTCCCAAGGCCGCTCGGAGCGTGAACCCTGCCGTCAGCACCCAGCCCGACCGTGAGGAGTGCAGGCCCTGGTCCCCCAGATCCGCGATCGTCAGATCGCTGTAGCGTGCCAGGGGGTCGGAGAACGACAGCACCTGGTCGAAGGTGCCGTAGTAGCCGACGTAGTCCACCTCTCCGAAGACACGGAAGATGGCGAGCAGCTGGGCCTCGCCGTAGACCCCGAGCCGGGCATAGGAGGGCGTGATGAGGGTGGACGGCCCGATGAAGGCGTAGGTGTCTTGGAACAGCACGCTGTCCTTGGTGGACAGCCGAGCCCGCCAGCCCACGCGGGCGATGTCGATCAAGCCGAGTGGATTGACTCGAGCAAAACTCGCGTTGCTGTAGTACAGCCGATTCTTCGGCGCAGGCTTGTAGTCCTCCTGCGCCCCCTCAAAGCTGGCATCGTCACCTCGCGCACCTCGATCCTGCGCAAGCGCAGGCGTTGCGAGCATCGCTGCAAGAACACTCCACATGTCCGCCCCCCGATGGAACGGCCGACTATACAGCAGCGTCAGGCCAGCAGCGCCACCAGGCCAGCCTCCGTCGGCGCCAGCATCCACCCGTGCACCGCCACGAGCTCCGTTCGACGGAACTCCGCACGGATCGCCTGCCCGAGTGCCTCGATCGCTTCCGCCTTGCCGCCTGCTGCCTCGATGATGGCCAGCGGCCCCTCGATCCAGCGCGGATCGTCGCCCAGCGCCTGGGCCACCACACCCGCGATCTCCTCGAGCTCGCTCCGCCCGACGCCGTCGAAGTAGGCCCGCACCACGCGACGCACCCGACGCACCCGGCGCTCCAGGGACTCCGGATCGCCGCAGGCGGCCCCTGCCACCGAGGCCACCGCTCCAGCCAAGAAGGTTCGCCGCCGCATCGCAACGCTCACAGCGTCTCCCGCAGATGGTCCGCCAGCCGCAGCGCCAGGGCCACGATGGTGAGGGTGGGGTTCGCGTTTCCGCCGGTGGTGAACACGGAGCTGCCCGCAAGGTAGAGGTTGCCCACGTCGTGACACCGGCAGTCGGCGTCCACCACCCCCGTGGCCGGATCGGCGCTCATGCGGGCGGTGCCCATGTGATGGCCACCGGGCACGGCGATCCAGTCGATGCCCTGCTCCGAAGCTGGGATCCACAGCCGGCCCTCCCCGGCAGCCCCGATCTCCGCGGCCAGGATCTGCAGACCGCGCTCGACACCGCGCAGATCCTCGGGCTGGAGCCGCCAGTCCAGATCCACCCGGGGAACCCCCAGTGCGTCTCGCTGATCGGGCAGCAGCGTGATCCGAGAGTCGGGGTGTGGGATCTGCTCGGTGTGCAGCGTGAGGCGCATGGGCCACTGGCGATCGGCCTCGGCCTGCAGCATGGCCGTCACCATCTCCGTGGTCAGCGGCTCCACGTCCGCGTCGCCGGCGTTCACCAGGCGGGCGGTGAACGAGACGATCCCCTCCTCGGCCAGCGTGTCGGGCTGCAGCTCCAGCATGCCGCGCACCGGCGTGTCGTCGAGGGACAGGTCGCCCACCGAGACGGTGACCCGCCGGGTGTCGTACAGATCGGTCTGGGGGCGCCCGTTCATCACCCACAGCGCCGAGTCGCGGTAGTGGGGATGCTCCATGAAGTAGCGCCCCACCGCACCGCTGCTGTTGGCCACGCCCTCGGAGCGCTGGCCGTCGGAGGCGAGCAAGAGGCGCGGCGTCTCGATGCCACCCGTGGCGAGCACGAAGGCGCTGGCCTCGACGGTGAGCCCGATGCCGCTCAGGGTCGCCGCTGCGAGGTGGTCCACGGCATCCAGTCCCGACTCCAGCACCACGTCCACCACGTTGGCGTGCAGCACCACCTCGACGTCCTCGGCCTTCAGGAGATCGTCGCGGTACACCTCGCCGAACTGGGTGGGTGGGCTGAACTGGAACATCGCCGTCTTGACGCGCTCACTGCCCGACAGCACCCGCGGCAGGGACAGGGCACTGGCCAGCGCTGCTCCGTCCCACACCGCATCGCCGATCTCCACCAGCGCATTGGCCTGGGCGTAGTAGGGCTCGAGATCGGCGAAGGAGATGGGCCAGCCGCTGTTCGGGATGTGGGCCCGCTCGTCGAAGTCGTGGGGATCGAGGGGCTTGCACCATCCCGCCCATGCCGACGTGCTCCCCCCGAACAGCCGGAACCGCAGACCATCCAGCTCCCAGGTGCCCAGCCCGCTCATCACGCCCTGGTACAGATCCTGGGTGCGGCGCTCCAGCTCGAAGCCCCCGGACTCCAGCACGCCCACGGTCAGGCCGCTCCCGCGAAGTGCACGAGCCAGCGTGATTCCGGCAGCTCCTGCCCCCACCACGCACACGTCGTAGGACAACGAGGCACCGTCGCTTAGGTCGTTGGCATCGATCAGCATGGGATCCGGGGGTGCTGCCGCACCCTACACGTCCCACCACCGAAGCGCCGCATCGATCGGCGCCTCCAGCGTCACCGGCTCGGCTGGCCACTGGGTTCCCGTGGGAGAAGCGAGCCGCAACCTCACGGGGCCCGGCCCCTCGATCCGCGCCACCACGCCCCCCGGCACCGGCCGCAGCTCCACGCCGGTCCGGGGCTGGGCCACGGCCCAGCCTCCCCCGCGGGTGTCCACCCGTACCCACAGCGCACCCACGCCTTCCGCCCCTCGCTCCCAGCCATACCGCAGCTCCAGCACGGCCGAGCCCGTGGCCATGGAGCCCCCCCAGGCGCGCAGCCGGCCGGCGCGTACCCAGGGCAACCAGGCCCCGGCATTGCGCCAGTCGACGGGCAGGAAGCCCGACGGCTCGACCCGTACCGGAGCGCCCGCCCCTCCGATGGGGTGCGCCAGGGCCTGGGGAGGACGACGCCCCAGGGCCCGCCACACCGCGCGCAGGTGCGCTCGGAACAGCGCATCGAAGGCGCCTTCGTGCTCCGTGTGGAAGTCGTCGCCGTACCACCAGTTCCAGTCCGACCCCTCGGCGGCCAACATGTGGGGCATGGCGGCTTCTTGCACCTCGGCAGGCGCCTCGGCCAGAGCCTCACGCGTCGCCGCCATGGCGTGGTAGGCCTGCCGATCCGCAGGGTGACCGATCCAGATGCGGAAGTCCGCGCCGATCCACGAGCCAGTGTGCAGGTGCGTGATCCGCCCCACCGGGGGCTGCGCGGCGGCCTCGTCGAAGGTGATGGGGCGGACGGGACCCGTGCGGAGCGCGTCGTAGAGCCGATGCCGGAAGGCGCGCCCTGCATCGGCGAAGGTCTCCCAGGGGTTCTCGCCGTCCAGCGCCACCACCACCAGCGGTTCGTCCCTCGCGGCCACGCCCTGCAGCAGGTCGGCCACCGCCTCGTCCGGATCGGCGGTGGCATAGCGAAAGCCGATGCGATCGGACAGCTCGGTGTCGCGGAAGAAGCCCACCATGCCGTGACCGAGATCGTGAGGGCCGGGCCCCTCGGCGGTGCGCTCGCTGCGGGCCAGCACGCCCACGTCGGACAGCAACCAGCGAAAGCCAGCCTCGCCGGCCAGCTGTACCACCTCGGGCGACACCGAGCCCTCGGACGGCCACAGCCCCACGGGGGCCGTGCCGGTGAGCTCCCGTACGCGGGCGCGAGCATCCACCAGCTGACGCAGCGCGTCCTCGGGCCAGGCGAACCGCACCTCGTCGGGCAGCTCGGGCATACAGCGCCGCGCATGCGAGACGTCCACCAGCAGCGGCAGGATCGGGTGGAAGTAGGGGGAGGTGGACAGCGCAGGTGCAGTGGCCCGCGCCAGCGCCACCAGCCGGTCGGGGAGATCGGCGAGGATGCCGTCGTGCACGGCCAGCATGGCGGCTTTGTCGGCCTCCGTGAACCCGCGCCCCTGGGTGCACAGCGCCCCCAGCTGGGGGAAGTCGGCATGGGCGGTGGATCCGAACCACGACAGGGTGGCCCACACCTGCAGATCGCGCAGGTCCTGCACGGAGGGGGAGGAGCCATCCGCGAGCCGGCGTCGAAGCTGCGCATAGCTGCCCCACGCCTGGGTCATCGCGGGGTGCCCGCCAGGCAGCGTCGACACGGCCTCGGCCGCCTCGACCGCCGACAGCGACGCGGCGGGGGCCCGGGTGAGATCCAGGTGACGGTCGCCGCCGCCCGCGGCGTAGTACAGCAGCTGATCCCACAGCGACGGCACCACGTTCACGGTCATGGCCAGCTCGTGGGTCACGGCCTCGATCAACAGGTCACGGTAGCCACGCAGCGCGTGCAGCCGCGCCCAGGGCATGGTGGGTCGGCCCGAGTCCGGATCGCGGTAGTCGGGCTGGTGCAGGTGCCACAGCATCCCCAAGCGGGGACTCACGACGCCTCTGTGAGCAGACGGCGTGCCGCGGTCGCAGCGCCCACCATGGCGAGCTCGTCGGCGCGCCCCACCCACTCCACCCGCGCCAGCGCCACGTTCGCCGCGATGCCGTGGCCCCGCCACCACGCGAGCATCGGCGGCGCCAGCAGATCGCTCGCTTGCGACAACCCACCCGCCAGCACCACCCGATGTGGGGCGAACACGTTGGTGAGGGTGACCAGCCCGATGCCCAGCCGCCGGCCGGCCTCCTCGAGGATCTTCGTGGCCCAGACGGCGCCGGTCCGGGCAGCCGTCACCACCTCCAGGCCATCGTCCACCGCCTGGCCGATCTCGTGCGCCGCGGCCACCAGCCCCGTGGTGGAGGCCCAGGTCTCCAGACAACCCACCCCGCCGCAGCCGCACCGCCGGTCTCCGCCGACGTAGATGTGCCCGAGCTCCGCACCCGTCCCCGCCAGTCCGCGGAGCAACCGCCCCTCGCTGATCACGCCTCCCCCGACGCCCGTGCCCAGGGTGAGCAACACCAGATCCTGGCCCTGCCGCGCTGCATGGACCCCCAGGGCGGCCGCGTTGGCGTCGTTCTCCACCGCCACGGGCACCCCCAGCTCCTGCGCGAGCTGCCCCGCGAGATCCACCTCGCACCAGGTGGGGAAGTTGGGCGAGGCCAGCACCACCCCGCTGCGGACGAAGCCGGGCATGCCCACCCCCACGGCGTCGACGTCCCGCCGCTGCAGCGCGCCTCGCACGGCCCGCACCACCGAGCCCACGGATCGATCCGTGAGCGACGTACGGACCACGTCTTCGATCTGCAGCGCCTCGTCCACC
Source organism: Myxococcales bacterium (assembly GCA_019634415.1). Taxonomy (GTDB): domain Bacteria; phylum Myxococcota_A; class UBA796; order UBA796; genus DRPG01. Next base: position 1,955 of record JAHQVJ010000044.1, on the reverse strand, counting down.
AGCCCTGCTCTCACGCCACTGCCACCGATGTCGACGCCGAGCACCCGCATGGGGTGGAGGTAGCGCCGGATCGGGTCCACGTCGACGGCTGTTAGAGTTTGCCTCCACGGAGGGACGGGTGGAACTCACCCTCATCGATCGATACTGCGCTTCTCCTCACTCGGCTGCGCTCACCGCAGCGGCGATGGATCCCGACTCGGGGGCCCGCATCACCGCGGATGCAGGTGGCACCGTGGCGATCACGAAGCCTGGCGAGGCCTACCCCGGAATCCTGTTCGACATGGGCTGCCCCGTGCGTGGTGCTGCGGCCGTCTGCCCCGGCGGGGCGCTGGCGGCGGTGGGCGACGACGACGGGACGGTGGCCGTCTACAAGACCTGGGACGGCAGCTGTGCCTTCGAGGACACCAAGGAGGGGGCGGGGGGCAAGGCGCGAGCCATGCGTGCGCTGGCCTTCCACCCTCAGGGCAACGTGCTCGCGAGCCTGTCCATCGACGGGATCATCCGGATCTTCGACATCCAGCGCTGGGAGCGACTGGCGAACTACCAGGGCTACTCGGGCGAGACCCTGCAGTTCGACGCGCGCGGGGAGCGGCTGCTCGTCATCGACACCCTGGGGCAGCCGAAGCTGCTCGATCTGATGACGCAGGAGCAGCTCGATCTGCACATGGTGCCGGGCGGCGTGCGCATGGCCCACTTCACCCGCGATGGACGCCACGTCGTGGCGATGGGCCAGTCGGGCATCACCCTGATGGCCCTGCCCGACGGGCGGGTGCTCAACTCGTTCTCGGCCCGCGGTAGCTCGGGCATGCTGGGCATGGTGATGTCGCCAGAAGGCGATGCCATCGCCGCCGTCACGGGTCGGTCCGTGCATCGCTTCTCCTTGCCACAGCTCGATCCCGAGGGGTCGAAGAAGCACGGGGCCCCCGCTGCCACGAACGCCGCCATCTGGGGCCACCAGGGCGTGCTCGTGGGCAGCAAGGACGGCTCGCTACACCGCCCGGGGGCACCGCCCTCGCTGGAGCCGGTGGTCTGCTGCACAGGGTTCGGAGAGCACCGCGTGGCCGCCCACGGCGATCGCCTGGCCGTGTGGACGAACGGCAGCCAGATGCACCCCTTCAACGGTGGACGCCGCTTCGTGGAGGTGAGCGTCGACCGCGACGGGCGCGTGGTGGCCGCCCTTCCAGGCGGGGAGGAGGGCGTGCAGGTGTTCGACGCTCGCACGGGCCGTCACCTCTTCGATGCAGGCCCCGAGACGGCGGACACGCCGCGCATGGAGGTGGGGGGCTCCGTGGTGGGCTGCATGATGAGTCGGGGTGGCCTGCGCTGGTACGACCTGTCCGCCAACAACGTGCTGGAGCTGCCCTGGGTCTCCACCTTCGCGCTGTCGGGCTCGGGCACGTGGCTGGGGGTGGTCACGCCGAAGGGCCAGATCCGGATCCTCGATCCCGGCACCGGGGAGGACGCGCTGCCGCCTCCCGAGCCCACGGCGGACGTGCCGGTCCGGATGCTGTCCTTCGTGAACCGACGCCCGGATCTGCTGGCGCTGGATGCCGAGGGCGTGCTCTCGATCTACGACCTCACGCCGTCAGCCAAGGAGCAGATGCCGGCCAAGGGTCGCGACGTGCTGGATCTGAACGTGGAGGTGGATCGCCTGTGGGGGATCACGGGCGGCACCCTGGCGGCGGTGCGCTTCCAGAACCGCGACGCCAACACGGCCACCATCATCTACGTGGACCTGGACAGCTGCGAGGTGGTGAGCGAGGTGCCGGATCTACTGCCCTATGCGTGGGTGGATCCGGAGAGCGGTCGCATCCTGCAGCCGGCGCGCGGGGCGGCGATCCTGGAGCTGGATCGCCACGGGCGCGAGGAGCGGGTGCTGCGGGCACTGCCGGAGGGCGAGTGGATCGCGTTCACGGATGGGCAGGTGCTCGCGGCGAGTGCTGGCGCACAGCACT